>JBFWUN010000077.1:0-16153 GCA_050247235.1 Gammaproteobacteria bacterium | reverse complement strand
GCGGCCTGTGCTCGTACCCCCACCCCTGGCTGATGCCGGACTTCTGGCAGTTCCCCACCGGGTCGATGGGACTCGGTCCGTTGAACGCGGTCTACCAGGCGCACTTCCTGCGTTACCTGCGCGATCGTGGGCTCGCCGACACCAATGCGCGTCACGTGTGGGGCGTGTTCGGCGACGGCGAGATGGACGAACCTGAATCGATCGCCGGGCTGACGCTCGCGGCGCGCGAAGGACTCGACAACCTCACGTTCGTGATCAACTGCAACCTGCAGCGACTCGATGGCCCGGTGCGCGGCAATGGCCAGATCATCCAGGAGCTCGAGGCGCTGTTCACCGGCGCCGGCTGGAACGTGATCAAGGTGCTGTGGGGCTCGGACTGGGACGCGCTGTTCCAGCGCGACACTCAGCACACCCTGCTCCGGATTTTCGCCGAGACCCCGGACGGCGAGTACCAGACGCTCGGCGCCAAGGACGGCAGTTACAACCTCGCGAACTTCTTCATGCAGGATCCGGCGCTCGCGAAACTCGTCGCGCACATGTCCGAGGCCGAGATCGATGCGCTGCGGCGCGGAGGACACGATTTCCGCAAGCTGTTCGCGGCGTTCACCGCGGCGCGTGCCCACCGGGGCCAGCCCACGGTGATCCTCGCCAAGACCAAGAAGGGCTTTGGCATGGGCGGCGCCGGCGAGTCGCGCATGACGGCACACTCGGCCAAGAAGCTCGACATCGAGGCACTCCAGGGCTTCCGCGACCGCTTTCACCTGCCGCTGACCGACGCGCAGCTCGAATCGCTCGCGTTCTACCGCCCGCCGGCAGAGAGCCCGGAAGTGCGCTATCTCGCGGAGCGGCGCGCGGCGCTCGGGGGCTTCGTCCCGCAACGTCGCGGCACAGCGTCGCCGCTCACGGTGCCGCCGCTGGAACGGCACGCAGGATTCGCGCTGCGCGCGGACGGCAAGGAGATGTCGACGACGATGGCATTCGTGCGGCTGCTCGGCGCATTGTTGCGGGACAAGAAACTCGGTCCCCGCATCGTGCCGATCGTCGCCGACGAGGCGCGCACGTTCGGCATGGCGAACCTGTTCCGGCAGGTCGGCATCTACTCGCCCGTCGGGCAGACGTACGAACCGGAGGATGCGGGCTCGATGCTGTATTACCGCGAGACGCGTGATGGACAGCTGCTCGAGGAAGGCATCACGGAAGCCGGTGCGCTGTCCTCGTGGATCGCGGCGGCCACCTCCTACAGCGTCAGCGGACTCGCGATGCTGCCGTTCTACATCTACTACTCGATGTTCGGCTTCCAGCGCGTGGGTGACCTGATCTGGGCAGCCGCCGACCAGCGCGCGCGCGGCTTCCTGCTCGGGGCGACCGCGGGCCGCACCACGTTGAGCGGCGAAGGGCTGCAGCACCAGGATGGTTCCAGCCATCTCGTCGCCGCGACGATCCCGAACTGCCGCGCGTACGACCCGGCGTTTGCCGGCGAACTGGCGGTGATTCTCGATCACGGCATGCGCCGCATGCTCGAGGACCAGCACGACGAGTTCTACTACGTCACGGTGATGAACGAGTCTTACGCACAGCCCTCGTTGCCCACCGGCGTGGAGGAGGACCTGCTGCGCGGACTGTACCGGCTGTCGGCATCGACGGGGACACCGGCCGTCCGCCTGCTCGGATCCGGCACGATCCTGCGCGAAGTCCAGGCCGCGGCCGCGCTGCTGGCCAACGACTGGCAGGTGGACGCCGAAGTGTGGAGCGCGACGAGTTTCAGCGAACTCGCCCGCGATGCGCGCGAGGTGGCGCGCCGGAACCGCTTGAACCCGACGGCACCGCAGGGCGCGTCACACGTCGCGCGCTGTCTCGCCGGGACGGCCCCGATCATCGCCGCGACGGACTATGTCTGCGCGGTGCCGGGACTCGTGGCACAGTACGTCTCGGCGCCGTTCATCACGCTCGGCACGGACGGCTTCGGGCGCAGCGACGCGCGCGCGCCGCTGCGCGCGTTCTTCGAGGTGGATCGTCACCACGTGACCTTGGCCGCGCTGGACGCGCTGGCGCGCGCCGGGACGCTCGATCCGTCGGTCCCGGCCGCGGCGCTCGCGCGCTACGGGATCGCGCCACACGCGCCGGCCCCCTGGACACGCTGAAGGGGCGGTCGCGCAACCAGCCTGGTGTTCTTCACGTAATTCGGACCGCGACATGCGGAAGGAGCGACCCCGATGATTCTCGAAGGCATCCGTGTCCTGGACTTCACGCAGTATCTCGCCGGCCCCACCGTGACCCGCCTGATGGCGGAGATGGGTGCGGAGATCATCAAGGTGGAACACGCGCCCACCGGCGATCCCTCGCGCGGACTGCCGTTCATGAAGAACGGGCGCAGCGGCTACTTCGTGCAGCAGAACCGGGGCAAGCAGAGCCTGTGTCTCGATCTCTCGAAACCGGAGTCGAAGCAGATCCTGCATGACCTCGTGAAAGAGGTGGACGTGCTGGTCGAGAATTACGGGCCCGGGGTCATGGAACGGCGCGGGCTCGACTGGGCGGGCGCGTCGAAGCTCAATCCGCGGCTGGTGATGGCGTCGATCTCGGCATTCGGCCGCAACAGCCCGCTGTCCCACCGCACGGGCTACGACTGGATCGCGCAGGCCTACGCGGGTTTCATGCACGTGACCGGTCCGCGCGGCGGGCGTCCGCACCCGGTTGGCGTAGGCATGGCGGATGTCGGCTCCGGTGTGCACGCGTTCTCGGCGATCGGTTACGCGCTGTTCCACCGCGAACGCACCGGCCGCGGGCAGTATCTCGACATCTCGATGGTAGATGCACTGTTCCACATGCACGAGGTCAACGTGCAGTCGATTTCGCTCGGCAATGGCTGGAAGCCCGACCGCGTGGGATCGACGCACGAGCTCGTCGCGCCCATCGGTGTCTACAAGGGTCCGCAAGGCTTCATCGTGATCATGGCGCTGCAGCTGCAGTGGCCGAACCTCTGCAAGGCGATGGACCGGCCCGACCTCGAGCACGACCCGCGCTTCGCGGAGCCGGGCCCCCGCGCGAAGAACCAGGACGAACTGAATCCGCAGATTGAAGCCTGGCTCGCGACGTTCGACACCGACGACGCGGCGCTCGCCCGGCTGGAGGAGTTCCGCGTGCCATGCGCGCCGGTGATCAGCCCCTACGACGCCCCGCAGTATCCTTACTTCGAAGGCCGCGGAACCTTGCGCACGGTAAAGGATCCGGTGCTCGGCGATTTCGTGATCCCGGGCTTCCCGCTGCGCTTCTCCGAACAGCCGGAGTTGCCGGTGCTGACGGCACCGTTCCTCGGCCAGCACAACCGGCGCGTGCTGGGCGAAGTGCTGGGGTACCCGGACGCGCGCATCGATGACCTGGCGCGTGACGGGGTGCTGATCGCGGGAGAGCGCTGATGACCACCGCGTTCGAGCGGGCCCGCGAACTCGCTGACCGCTTCGCGACGGACGGCGTGGTGTGCATTCCGGGCGCGCTGTCCGCGCGCACGCTGACACTCGCCGAGCGCTGTTTCGACTGGACGCTCGCGCATCCGGGTCCCGGCGCCGGGGCGGTGCTGCTCGGCACGCCCGGCACGTTCTACCAGGACCAGGCCAATCCCGACGCTTTCCCGGCCTACCGCGATCTGCTGCTCGACACCGAGATCGCCGACTACCCGGCCGGGCTGTTCGGCGGCGGCCCGGTGTGGCTGATGTACGAGCAGATCTGGTTGAAGGAAGGTGCCGCGACGCGCCGCACGCCGTGGCACCAGGACCTGCCGTACCTGCCGGCGGCGGGCGCGCATCTCGCGGTGATGTGGACGAATCTCGATCCCGTCGCGAAATCCTGCTCGCTCGAGTTCGTCGTCGGTTCACACCGCGGACCGCTCTACAATCCGACCGCGTTCAACCCGGACGACGTCTCCGCCAGTCTCTTCGCAGGCACCGACTGGCCGCCGCTGCCGGACATCGACGCTTCACCGCAGGACTACGCCATCGTCTCGTGGGCGATCGAACCCGGTGACCTCGTGATTTTCCATCCCGCCGTGCTGCACGGCGGCGCCGCGACGCCTGCGGGCGGGCGCCGCCGGACCTTGTCGCTGCGCTTCTTCGGCGAAGACGCCTGGTGCGAGGAGCGCCCCCACGACGGCATGGCGAACGTGGACGGCCTCAGGCACGACGACGGCGGCCGTCACCCGCTCAAGAAGATGGCGCTGGAAAAGACCGGCACGCCATTCCGTCATCCGGATTTTCCCCAACTGCGGCCGCGCGCGGCGGCCTGAAGCGCCGGGTCCTCACCGCGCGCGCGGCGGCGGAACGCGTCACCGGCCGTGATAGACCGGCGTGCGCTTCTCCATGAACGCGCGGGGCCCTTCCTTGGCATCCTCGGTCAGGAACACCGGCGCGGAGATCTCGTGCTCGAGATCGAGCGCCGCCTTCTCCGGCAACCCGAGACACGCCCGCGCCGAGCGGCGGATGGCCTTGACCGCGAGCGGACCGTTGGCGGCGATCTTCGCCGCGATCTCGAACGCCTTCGCGAGCGGATCTTCAGTGACGTAGTTCAGGAAGCCGAGCTGCAGCGCTTCGTCCGCCGTGATGAGGTCCCCGGTCAGCAGCAGTTCCATCGCCTTCGCGAACGGCAGTTGCACCGGCAGCCGTACGCTCGACCCGCCGGCGGGGAAGATCGCCCACTTCACTTCCTGCACGCCGAACTTCGCGCCCGGCGTACTGACGCGGATGTCCGTGCCCTGCACGATCTCCATGCCGCCGGCGATCGCATGCCCGTTGATCGCAGCGATGACGGGCTTCTCGGGATCGAAATCGCGCAGCAGCGCGCGCCGGGTCAGCAGGCGGTCTGCGACGACTTTCTCGTCCCATTCGTTCTCCGGTTTACGCGCGCCGGAGAACAGCGGAATGAGCTGCCCGAGATCGGCGCCGGCGCAGAACGCGCTGCCGGTGCCGGTCAGGATCGCCACGCGCACGTGGGGATCATCGCGGACATCGATCCACGCCTGCGCGAGACGCACCGCCACTTCCGGGTTCAACGCGTTGCGCGCGTCGGGCCGATTCAACGTGATGAGGGCCACGTGCCCCCGGACTTCGTAGTTCACCAATGCCATGTCGAAAGCTCCTGCCGTGGGAGAGGGATGCGAATGCACGGTCCTGCGGACCGCGCCAGGTCGGCCGCGCCGCCTGGATTGCCGTGCCTGCGCGCGCACGGGGCAGGCACGGATAGCCTACCAGCGCGACCCGCGGCGCGCTGCCCGCGCGGTCCGTATTGCGCCGCGGAAGCGCGGGTAACGTCCGCTGCACTACCCGCTCCCCGCCGGAGCGCTTATCCTCCGGGTTCCCCTTCATGCCATCACAGGAGTCGCCGATGGACGTGCTCGAGGCCATGCAGACCTTGAACGCCTGCCGCTACTACAAGACGGATCCCGTGCCGGATGCCCTGGTCGCCAAGGTCCTGAACAGCGCGCGCTGGGCCGCCACCGGCAGCAACAACCAGCCGGTCAGCTACGTGGTGGTGCGCGACGCCGCGAAGCGCCGCGCGATCCATGACCTCTACCAGCCCATCTGGGACATGGTCATGCAGAAGTACGCGAGCGGCGAGATCAAGTCGGGTTTCGACGCGAAGTTCCTCGCGAATGTCGATCACTTCGCGCGACACCTCGCCGACGTGCCCGTGCACATCGTGGTCTGCGCGAACTGGAAGGTGCTGACGGCGCTCGATGCGAACCTCGATCGCACCGTGCTGACCCCGGGGTCGTCGGTCTACCCCGCCGTGCAGAACCTGATGCTCGCGGCCCGCAGCGAGGGGCTCGGCACCGTGCTGACCACGTTGCTGGTGCTGGCGGAGAAGGAGATCAGGACCTTGCTGAACATCCCGGACGATCTCGCGACGGCCGCGGTGATCACCCTGGGCTGGCCCGCGAAGCCGTTCCCGAAGAAGCTGAAGCGCAAGCCGCTCGCAACGACCGCGTTTCTCGACAGTTATGGCGCGCCGCTGCCGCACGCTGAGCAGTACGTCTGAATCCCGGCGAGGAGAACCCGATGTCCCTGCAATCCCGACTCGATGCCCTGCTCGCGGAACCCGTGCAAGCAGGCCAGGTGCCCAACCTGTTCGCGATCGTCGGCGACCGCGCCGGCCTCCTCTACGCCGGCGCGGCCGGACCGCGTGCGCTCGGCGGCAACGTGCCGATGGGTGTCGACACCGTGATCTGGCTGGCCTCCACTTCCAAGGCGATCACGACAGTCGCGGCGATGCAGTGCGTGGAGCAGCGTCAGTTCACCCTGGATGCGCCGGCGAGTGCCATCGTGCCGGAACTGGCCGAGGCGCAGGTGCTGGAGGGCTTCGACGATGCCGGCAAACCGCGACTGCGCCCGCCGCGCCGGCCCGTTACGCTGCGACACCTGCTGAGCCACACCTCCGGCTTCACCTACGAGTTTTCGAGCGCCCCACTGGTGCAGTACATGGGACAGACGGGTCTGCCGAGTATGCTGCAATGCCGGAAGGGCGCGCTGAACGCGCCGCTGATGTTCGATCCGGGCGACGGATGGGAATACGGCATCGGCATCGACTGGGCCGGGCAGATGGTCGAACGGGTCAGCGGCAAGTCCCTCGGCAACTACCTCGCGGATCACGTATGCGGGCCGCTCGGCATGGCGAGCACCTCGTTCCTGCTGAGCGACACGCAACGATCGCGGCTCGCGGCAATGCACGCGAAGACGCCGGACGGCGCGCTGGCGACGATGCCGTTCGAGATGCCGCAGCCGCCTGAGTTCGAAATGGGCGGCGGTGCGCTGTACGGCACGGCCCAGGACTATCTTCGCTTTATGCGCATGCTGCTGAACGGCGGCGAACTCGATGGGGTGCGCGTGCTGCGGACGGAAACGGTGGCGGAGATGTTTCGCGACCAGTGTCCCGACTTCGCCTGCGGCGCGATGCCGTCGGTCGCGCCTGCACTGTCGTACAACGCGGATTTTTTCCCGGGACAGCGCAACGGCTGGAGCCTGAGTTTCCTGGTCAATCGGAACCCGGTCCCGGGCGGCCGCAGCGCCGGCAGCCTCGCGTGGGCCGGCTTGAGCAACGTGTATTACTGGATCGATCCCACGCGCGGCATCGCCACGATGTTCGGCACGCAGATGTTGCCGTTCTTCGAGCCGGCGACCGTCGCCGCGCTGCGCGCGTTCGAGACGACGCTCTACGCGAATCTCTGAAACGCCGCGGTCAGCCGGCCGGGTCGCGCGCCTGCGCGGCCTGGTACGCGGCGAGCGTGCGCGCCTTGACGATCGCGCGGTCGACGATGCGGTGCGGGTACGTCTCGCCGAGCACCACGCCGCACAGCGACAGCTCGAGTGGCGGCATCTCCCATGGACGGTGCACGTAACGCGCAGGCACGTTCGCGAGCTCGGGGACGTAGCGCCGCACGAACTCCCCGCCCGGATCGAACTTCTCTCCCTGCAGCACCGGGTTGAAGATCCGGAAATACGGGGCCGCGTCGGTGCCGACCCCTGCCGCCCACTGCCAGCCGCCGTTGTTGGCTGCCGGATCCCCGTCCACCAGGTGCTGCATGAACCAGCGCTCGCCGTGGCGCCAGTCAACCAGCAGATCCTTCGCCAGGAATGACGCGACGATCATTCGCCCGCGGTTGTGCATCCAGCCCTCGGCAAGGAGCTGGCGCATGCACGCGTCCACGATCGGATACCCGGTCATCCCCTGCTGCCAGGCCGCGAGGTCCGCCGGGGCGTCGCGCCACGCAACGTGCCGCAGGCGCGCGTTGAACGCCGTGCGGGTGACGTGCGGAAAGTGATACAGCACGTGCAGGTAGAACTCGCGCCAGACGAGTTCCTTCAGCCACGTCTCGGCCCCGTGGCCGCCGCCGTGCAGTGTGGCCTCGGCGGCGCGCATGGCGGCGATGCGTGGCGACAGCATCCCGAACCTGAGGTAGGGCGACAGGGTCGAGGTGGCGGCGGCGGCGAGGACATCACGGCGCGCCGCGTAGTCGGCGATCGACCACGCGACGAAGCGATCGAGACGTCGCTGGGCCTCCGCCTCGCCCGGCGCGAAGCGCGTCGGCGCGTCCGCCGCGTCGAGCGGTCGCGACGCCGGCCACCGCGGAGGGGCAGGAATTTCATCCGGTGCGGGGTGGCAGTCCTGCGCGTTCGGAAATGGCTGCGCGCGCCATGCGCGGTGGAACGGCGTGAACACGGTGTACGGCGTGCCCTGCGCGGTCAGCACGGTGCCGGGCGCGTGCACGCAGATCCCGGGCAGCAATCTCAGCGGCAGTTCGCGGGCGAGGGCTGCATCGCGTTCCCGGGCGCCGGCGGTGGCATCGGCGAGCGCGTAGATCGCGTCTGCGCCGGTCTCGGTCAGCAGCTTGCGCAATACCTCCCGGGGATCACCATCAGCAACGACGAGCCGCGATCCGCGGCGTTCGAGATCCGCGGCGAGCGCGGCCAGCCCGCCCGCGAGGAACGCCCGTCGTGCGTGAGACTCGCGGTACCACGCCCGCACACGGAACGCGGGATCCCACACGAACACTGGCACCACCGCGCCATGCGCGCGCGCGGCGTGCAGCGCGGGGCTGTCCGTCAGCCGCAGGTCCCGGCGGATCCACCACAGTGCGACGCTCATCTCACTGAGCCGTCAGCGCATCGGCCTCGACATGACATCCCTGGCAACGCCGGACGGGACCGCTCTTGATGCCGCGATCTGCGATCGCCACGTGGCAGTTGCGGCAGAACACATGGAAGTCGCGCTCGATGGTCAGCGCGAGCTCGCGCTGACGCTTGTGACAGAAGTAGCATGCATCACGTCCGGTATCGTCGAAAAAGTTGTGATGACAGGTCGCGCACTTCACAGCGGCGTGGTCGTGATGGTCGAACACGATCGGCAACAGTGGACGGCGCACGACCAGGTGTTCGCGCCATTTCACCAGTACGCCGCCGACCGCGATCAGGATCACGGTGGTTACAAGCAGGGATCGCGGGCGCACAGCGCACGTTCCTCCGGCGGGGCCTGCGTCGCCCCCGACCATCCGAAGCCGACAGCCGCGGCGACCCAGGTCAGCGCGATCGCGAGGACCAGCCGAGGGGCGCGGACGCGCGTGCCGGCCGTCACCATGCGGCCGCCGCGCGGTCCCGGATGCCGGCGCAGCCACCAGGTGGCGAAGGTCGGCACCGCGGCGAACGCGCACAGCGTGCCCTGGGCAGGGGCGCGCGGGTAGTAGTAACCGGCACCGATCACGTGCCAGCCGAGCAGCCCGAGCAACAGGCACGACAGTCCCGCATGCCAGGTCCGCCAGCCGGCGTACGGCCAGCGCAGCGCCTCGCGGTAGCGAGACGAGCACACGATGAAAACCGCGAGCACGAGCGCTACCGTACCTGCGAGCATCGGTGCGACCGCGCCGGGCAGCAGGTACTCGACGACCCGCGCTTCCAGCATCCACAGAAGACCCGCGTGCGCGAGCGTGAACCCGAGCAGCACGTAGGAAAGCTGGCGATGCGTGGACTGCACCAGGCGCAGGAACGCGGTGCCGCGATGTCGGGGTGCCCACCAGCGCGCGCTCACGAGCGGCAGCAGCGCGAATCCCGCGATCGCGCAGATCCCGAGCGCCATCGCGAAGTCCCACCAGAAATCGATTGCGCGCGGCCGGCGTGCAAGCACGACGACGAGCGGTGCCAGCGTGTAACACAGCAACGCGGCGAACCAGCGTTGCTCGAGCGGCAGGCCTGGCACGCGCATTGGAAATGCGGTCCTCGGAAATGGATGCGGGAGCGGAGTGTACCGCGCGCGGATTGAATCCGGCTGCCAGTTTTCGGCATCCCGCGGCGACGCGCGCCGGGCAATCGGCGTATATTGCCCCGGATTTCACCTCACACCGGGTTGCCACATGGATTTCGAGACACTCACCGCGCAGCGTCACAGCATCCGCCGTTACGAACCGGGACTCACGATCGACGATGACACCTTGCGTCGCATCTTCACGCTCGTGCAGCGCTCGCCCAGTTCGTTCAACCTGCAGCACTGGCGATTCGTCGTCGTCCGCGAACCGGCGCGCAAGCAGGAACTGCGCGGTCTCGCGTTCGGTCAGCAGCAGGTGGAAGACTGCGCGGCAGCGGTATTGGTGTGCGGCCGACTCGATGCGTTCGAGGATGCGGCGCGGCTGTATGCGGAGGCGCCGCCGGAGATGCGGGACAAGTTCGTGCCGATGATCGGCGGCGTGTATCGCAACCAGGCCGCGCTGCAACGGGAAGAAGCGGTGCGGTCCGGATCGCTCGCCGCGATGTCGCTGATGTACGCCGCCAAGGCGTGCGGCTGGGACAGCGGACCGATGATCGGCTTCGATGCCGGCAAGGTCTCAGCGCTGCTCGCGCTGCCGCCGAACATCATCCCGGTGATGCTGGTCACGCTAGGCAGGGCGCGCGCCGACGGGGTACCGCCGCGACTCTACCGGCGTCCGCTCGACGAGATCGTGCACCTGGAATCGATGGCCGGCGCAACCCTCGCGTGACCGGCGTGGAGAGCTGGCGGCGGCGGCTCGGCCGGCGCACGCGGCCGTGCATGCTGGCGCTGGTGATCGGATGGTGCGTATTCGCGGCCTGCCTGTTCCTGCCGGCCATCCCGTTGCCGGTGATGTTCGGGGCGTTCGTCGCGGTGATCGCCGCGCTGCTCGCGCTGCTGCTGCTGCTCCGCTGTCCGGGATGTCGCGCGCGGATCCCGCAGGTGGGTTTTGCCGAATGGTGGCTGCCGGAGGACGCGCCAAAACCGGCGCGCTGCCCGCGTTGCGGTTTCGATCTCTCGGCACCGGCGCGCTGATCCGATGTGACACGCATCACACGCGGCCTTGCCGGCGCTGTCTCCGCGTTCCGACACCTGCCGCAACATCGGCCACACGCGCCACGTCGTCCGGACCACTCCGCGCCGACGGTCACGATCGTTTGCATCCGGGGATGGCGTCCCCAAGTCGCTGATCGGTGGCGACGCGGCCACACCGGTGACGACTTCCGGCCGGCCGCTCCGCCGCGTCGCCGACCCGCGCGGCACGTCGCTTGCTGGTTCCCCCGGCAATCATCGCCGGGAGATCATGCATGCCGATGTCGTTCCACCTGCCGTTGCAAACGCGCGCGCCGCTCCGTTGCGCGGTGCCGCTGTGGTGCCTGTGCGTGTTCGGGGCGGCTCCCGCCGCGGCGGTCCCCCTGCCCGACACCTACCTCGGAGGCGCCGATCACGGCTACGGCGACGTGATCGGGGATCCACGCCTGTTCGACATCCACGGTGCGGAGATCGTGCGTGAGGACGGACGGCTGCGGGTGGACATCCGGACCAGCTTCATCGGCCACGTCGGGGTATATGCGTCACTGACCCGCAACGGCAAGGGCATCGGCTACGGAGACCTGCTGCTCGGCGGCGCGTGGACCCCGTTCGTGAAGCCGGGGGATTCGTCCGCCGCGAATACCGTGGGGCACCTGTTCGACAACGCGATGAACGGCACATGGTGGCAGTATGGCCTTAGCCTGGACGATCCGTGGAGCAAGGACGCGAGCGGAAGCTTCTCGTTCTACCGGCTGTCGGGCACCAACGCCGAGAACCTGGTGATGACGGAGGAACTGTTCAAGCCCGGGGCGATCGTGCGCACCGGGCAGGCCGTGCACGTGGATCGTGCGGCCCCGACGGTCGACCTGCTCGGCACCGGCACGTGGCAGGTATTCGATGGTCCGGACGCGCGTCTCAGCTTCGATCTCGACCTGTCGCTCGACCCGACCGGGCGCCTGGAGGCCTGGGAGTACCTGTCGCTGCACTGGGGCATGACCTGCAACAACGACGCGATCGAAGGCGGTGTCGCACTGCCGAGCGTGCCGGAACCCGGCACACTGTCGTTGCTCGGGCTCGGCGTCGCAGGCGGACTGGCGGTGCGTCGTCGCCGACGCGCACGGCACTGATTACACTCAGGGGCGGTGGTGCGCCGCCTCCGTGCGCGCGAAGAACGCCTGTGATTCGCGCGCGGCGAGTTTCGCGAGGCGATCGGGCGCGAAGCCGAGCGCCTGCAGGCCGACCAGCGAATTCGCCACCTCGTGGTAGCTCGCGATCAACCCGTCGCGCAGCGCGCACACCGCGACCCCTTCGAAGCCCGCGCGCCGGCCGGCCGCCTGCGGCAACCGCGACTCGTAGCTGAATACGTACCGGGCATAGCCCAGGTGTTCGTTCGCGATCGGATCGTGGATATCCCACACGAAGTTGCATGCGTCGCGATGGAAGCAATCTTCGATCATCTCGACGATGCGGTCTCCCGCGAACGCTCCGTAAAAGCAGTCGTGGTAGACGCCGTCCGGCGTGAAGCACGCACGCACCGCGCGTCCATCGCCGCGGACCGCGGCGGCGGTCATGGTTCTGATCAGGGTTGGGAAGTCCATCACGTGTCTCCGCGCAAAACGTCAGGGGCACACGCCGCGCAGGCGGCGCGCGCCCCCCGGTACTACAACGTCGCTTTCAGGCAGGCGTTGACCTGGGTCGCCGCTTCCATCTGCAGCAGGTGACCGATGCCGTCCAGCACTTCCACCTTGACGTTCGCCGGCAGCCCGGCGGACTGGTCAACCGGGATGATCCGATCCTGCCGTCCCCACAGCACCTGCACCGGCATCGCGAGCTTTGCGAGCGCATCGCGCAGGGTCACCGTCTGGCGATCGCCGTCGACGAAGCCCGCCACGATTGCGCGCAGCGCTTCCGGCACACCGTCGGTGCGCTTGAACTTGAGGATATCGTCGATCAGCTGGCGCGTGATGAGATCGGGGTTGGCGACGAGCTGCTGGAGTATCGGCTTCATGTCCCGGCGGGATTCCCCCGCGATGAACCCGGTCAGGTAACCCCCGTTGATCGTGGGACCGATGCCGGCCGGCGCCAGCAGGCTTACGGACGCGACCTTCTCCGGCGTGCGCGCTGCAATCGACAGTGCGATCGCCCCACCGAGCGAGTGACCGACGAGGTGCGCACGATCGATTCCCACCGCCTGCATGAACCCCGTGACCGTTCCGGCGAGTGCCGCGATGCTGCCGTCGGTCACCGCCTTGGACGACTGCCCGTGCCCGGGCAGGTCGAGCGCATACACCTGGGCGTGCGCTGCCAGCGGCTCCTGGGTGAACAGCCAGTTGCCGAGATCGCCGCCGAAGCCATGAATCAGGAGCACCGCGGGCCCGCTGTCGCCGAGTTTGCTGTAGCGCAGCCGGAGGCCGTTCACGTCCGCCCACTGGAACGCAGGCCCCGCTTCGCCTTCCTCGGGTGCGGGCGGCACGTAGTTCGCCTGGAACTCCGCGATGAACGCGTCCACCTCGTCGTCGCTGACCGCGGCCGGCGCGAGCACGCCGAGCAGTGCGCCGATCGGGAGCACCTCGTCGGCGCCTGCAACCTGCCGGCGGAGCAGCCCGGCATCCAGCGCCTCGAACGTGTTGGCGATTTTCTCCGTTTCGATGTCCACCAGCCGGTCGCCGAGCGCGACTTCGGTCCCCTCGGGAACCAGCCATTCGATGATCTTCCCCTCCTGCATCGAGAGGCCCCACTTGGGCATCGTGATGGGTGTGATGGCAGGGTTCCCCATTACGCGTACTCCATGCAGGCGCGCACTGCTGTCTCGATCCGGGCGGGACTCGGGATGTAGAGATCCTCGAGCACGCCGGAGAACGGCACCGGCGTGTGTGGTGCGGTGACCATCTGGATGGGCGCTTCCAGCAGGTCGAATCCCTTCTGCGCGACCATCGCCGAGATGTCGGCGGCCATGCCGCAGCGGGGCGTGGCCTCGTCGACGATCACGAGCCGGCCAGTGTTCTCAACGCTCTCCAGGATGGTGTCCTCGTCGAACGGCGACGTCGTGCGCGGATCGATGATCTCGCAGCTGATGCCGTCTTTCGCCAGCGCCTCCGCCGCCTTGCGTGCCTGCGTGACCATGCGCGCGAGCGCGACGATCGTGACATCCTTGCCCTCGCGGACGATGTTGGCCTCGCCGAACGGGATCGTGTACGACTCTTCGGGCACTTCACCTTCCAGGGTATACAGCGCCTTGTGCTCACAGAAGATCACCGGATCGTCGTCACGGATGGCCTGGATGAGCAGGCCTTTAGCGTCGTAGGGCGAGGATGGGACCACGACCTTCAGACCGGGGATGTGCGTGAAGATCGGGTACAGGCACTGCGAGTGCTGGGCCGCCGCGCGGAACCCGGCGCCGATCATCGTGCGGATCACCACCGGCGTGCGTGCCTTGCCGCCGAACATGTAGCGGAACTTCGCCGCCTGGTTGTAGATCTGGTCGAAGCACACACCGAGGAAATCGATGAACATCAGTTCGCAGACCGGGCGCATGCCGCACGTGGCCGCGCCGATCGCGGCGCCGACGAACGCCGATTCCGAGATCGGCGTATCCATGATGCGATCACCGTACTTGGCGTAGAGTCCCTTGGTCACGCCGAGCACGCCCCCCCACGCGTCCATCTCGCCGTCGCCGCCGGTCCCGCCCACCACGTCCTCGCCCATGATGATGACCGACGGATCGCGCGCCATTTCCTGGTCGAGCGCCTCGTTGATGGCCTGCTGATAGGAAATTTTTCTTGCCATGTGGTCAGTCCTCGCTCGCCGTCAGTACTTGATGTAAACGTCGGTCAGCAGGTCGGCCGGTTCCGGGTTCGGTGCGGCCACGGCCTCGGCGACAGATTCGTCGATGAGCCGACCCACTTCCGCATCGATGGCATCGAGCTCGCCCGTCGAGATGTTGAACTCCCGGGTGACCCGGTCGCGGAAGCGGTTCAGGCAGTCCTTGGTCGCACGGATCCGGCTGACTTCATCCGGCGCGCGGTACTTCTGGTTGTCGCCCTCGAAATGGCCGAAGAAGCGGTCGAGCTTGACCTCCACGAGTGACGGACCGTCACCTCGCCGCGCGCGCTCCACCGCCCCGCGCATCGCCTCGTACACGGCGAAGAAGTCGTGGCCGTCCACCGTCACGCCTGGCATGCCGAAGCCGGCGGCGCGGGTGGAGACATCGCCGCAGGCGACCGAGAATTTGGCGCTGGTCGCTTCTGCGTAACCGTTGTTCTCCGCGACGAAAATTGCCGGCAGTTTCCACGCGGCCGCGAGATTCATGCTTTCGAACGTGGTGCCCTGGTTGGAGGCGCCATCGCCGAAGAACGCGATCGCGACGCCCCCGTTGCCTTTCAGCTTGGCGGCGAGCGCCGCGCCACAGACGAGCGGCGGTCCACCGCCGACGATGCCGTTGGCGCCGAGCATGCCGGTATCGAGATCCGCAATGTGCATCGAGCCGCCTTTGCCGTGACACGTCCCGGTTCGCTTGCCGTAGATCTCGGCCATCATGCCTTTGACGTCGACCCCCTTGGCGATACAGTGTCCGTGACCGCGATGCGTGCTCGCGATCTTGTCCTCGTCGGTCAGGTGCATGCACACGCCGGCAGCCGAGGCTTCCTCGCCGGCGTACAGGTGCACGAAGCCGGGAATGCCACCCTTCGCAAATTCGACGTGCACTCGTTCCTCGAATTCACGGATGGTCTTCATGCGTCGATAGGCTTCGAGCAGATCCTCTCTGGAAAGCGCTGTGGCCATGTCCTCCCCTCCTGCAGGAATTCTCTGATAGGTTCCCCGTCACGACCCGCGGTGCGACCGACGGCAATGACCCGGGGACTGCGTCGCGTCCGCAGCGTAGCACTTCCGTGCATTGCTGCCCTCCCCCGCGGCGCGTGCGCGTGCATGCTGCACCAGCACATCCGGCGCGCGGGGACGCTCGTTGCACGCACGCGCGGCCTCTTGTACGGTCCCGCTGCCACCGCATTCATCCAGTCCAGGAGTCTTCACATGCCGTTGTCCGCTGAATCCATGGCCGTCATCGACGCGCTGGTCGCCCAGAACATGCCCCGGCTCGATGACCTGCCGGTCGCCGAGGGGCGCGCGCTGTTCAACACCGCGTTCAAGACCCAACCGGCCGACCAGGAACCGGTGGCGCGCGTCGAGGACAAGATCATCCCGGTCGCCGGGGGAACGATCCCGGCACGCCTGTACGCGCCGGCGAGCAGCACACCGCTGCCCGCGCTGGTGCACTTCCACGGCGGCGGCTGGGTCATCATGAATCTGGACACGCATGACGGAAACTGCCGCAGCCTGTGCAACC
>JBFWUN010000076.1:0-16459 GCA_050247235.1 Gammaproteobacteria bacterium | reverse complement strand
GGCACCGCGTGCGCGTTGTCCCACTTGAACACACCGTCCGGGTTACGCCGGTTGACCCCCATCACGGACACCGTCAGGTCCTGGATGAACAGGTCCGGCATGATCAGCCGGGCGCCGAAGTTCAGGCTGTTCTCGGCTTCCTCGAAGCCCGGGCCCGTGATCGATTCGCGGTTGACCGTGAAGTCCTGCCCGATGACCGCGTACGGCGTGTTGGTGTTCGGGTACAACGTCGGGCTGAACATCTGCACGAAGGCGTCCACTTCCCAGCCGTTGCCGAACGTGTAGCTCGCACGCACACCCGGCGACGCCACGCGCTCGTCCGCGAACTCTTCCGCCGCCACGTCCAGGAACAGGTGACGCCGCAGGTCCAGGCCGTTCGCCACGTCGAACACCCGGAAGAACAGCGCCTCGCCCCACGCGATCTGCTGCTGGCCGACGCGGAACCACGCGCTGCCGAAGTTGAAGTCGAAATAGAACGACGGGATGTCGAGCATGAAGTCGTTGCTCTGGACTTCCAGCAGGTTCCCGCGGCCGTTACCGAACCCGGTGTCGGCCAGGAAGTGCTTCTCGATCTGCACGTTGTCATCCGAGAACGCCGAGCTGCCATCGAAGTACGCCCGGAAGCGTGCGTACGCCGCCACGTTCTCGTTGAACTTGGCCTGCACTTCCACTTCCGCGCGGGTGTTGAACAGGTTGAACGGCACATCGCCGTAACGGGCGGCACCGAACGGATTGGCGGTCCCCGCCGGTCCGCAATCGCCCGCATCCAGTGCGCCCAGGCCGAAGAAGTTCGCGCCTACGCACCCGTTGCCGGTGGCGCCGCCATCCGCTCCGGCCGGTCCCGGCGGCGCGGCAGGAAACGGAATCGGTGCATTGTTCGCGTCGAGTTGGGTGAACGCACCCGTCGTCAGCGGATTCCCAGATGCAAAATTCGGCTGGAAAATCGTGCGATCAATCGCAGGGTTCCAGGACTTGTGGTTGTACGCGTCGTCGGTGATCGAGACCCCGACTTCCTGCCGCACGAAACCCGTGATGTTGAAATCCACTGCGAAGGCTGCGCCTGGTGTCATCGCCGTGGCGATGATTCCCCCGGCCAGAACGCGTCTTATCGTTGTGCTGTCCACTCCGGTTCTCCCCTAGTTGAATTTGACCCCGTCTCAACCAAACCGGCGGGCGGACATGCCCCCGGTTCACCTGCGCCCCGTCGCGTCCATGCCGGGGAAGTCTTGGTCCTCGAATCGCAACCTACTTACAGATTCGCCACTTAGCGCAACTTGGTCACGTTGCGTCTTTAACCGTTTGCCGTAGGCGTGATCCGAGTTGCAGCTGAGTGTAGTGCAACGATTCTGCAATTGAAAGGCAATTGCAACACTTCGGGCCGGAGCTGCGCGATTTGTGGTACGGGCGCCACGCGAATGCGGTCCGACGGCCATGGAGCACGCTCACTTGACGCACGCGTTGCGTTCCGCGCCTCACCGCTGCGGACCGATTCCCTGCGTGGACGGCCCCGGAACAGCGCGCCTCGCCGGAAACGGCGACCCCGTCGCACCACTCCGGGCACCCGGCGTGGCGTACTTCAGTTTGCAGGCCTCGCGTCGCTACCCCGGGGGGCCTTTTTACGTACCGCCGACCGCCCCGTGCCGGCCCCGGGTCGGCGGCGCATTGCCGACAGTTCACCGTCGGCTGCAAACGGAAACACACCCGCTCCATGGACATCGAGATAGAAGTTCACAACGTCAAACTCGGCATGTTCGTCGCGCGTCTCGACCGGCCCTGGCTCGGGACGCCTTTCGCGTTCCAGGGTTTCTGGGTCAGGGATCTCAATTCCATCGACAACCTGCGTCGTCACTGTCGAAGGGTATGGGTTCGCACAGACCGGAAGGGTCGTCCGACGGACGTCGAAGACGATGGCAACGTCGACTGGCGCGAACGCACGGTGCGCAGCGATCGCGAGGCCCGCGTGGTCGACTTCCTGCCGGCGAAACCGGAAACGCACACCGACTCGGTCGCCGTGGAAGATGAATTCGACGCAGCCAGGCAAGCGCGCCGGAGCGTGTGCGACGCGCTGGATGAGATCGTCGAGGACATTCGGCGCGAACGGAAAATCGCGATCTCGGGCCTGAAGGAGGCTGTCACGGGCATCACCGACAGCATCCTGCGCAATCCCGACGCCTGCATGTGGCTGCGCCTGGTCAAGAACCGCGACAGCTATACCTACTACCACCTGATCGATACCAGTGCACTGTCAATCGCGTTCGGGCGTCACCTGGGCTTCTCACGCGCGGAACTCGCCGATCTCGGCCTCGGCGCGATGCTCATCGATATCGGCAAGCTGAAGCTGCCGCCCGAACTCATCGCCAAGACCGGCGAACTCACCGACGCGGAGCGCGATCTCGTGAAGAAGCACGTCGAATTCGGCGTGGAACTGGTACGCCAGGTACCGTCGGTAAATCGGCGCATTCTGGAGATAGTCGGCGCGCATCACGAACGCTTCGATGGCAAGGGGTATCCCGCAGGTCTTGGCAGTCGCGGGATCCCCGCGTTCGCGCGTATGGTTGCGATTGCCGATTACTTCGATGCGATCACCAGTGACCGGACCTATGCGCCCGGGATCTCGCCGCACGAGGCGATGCGCAAGCTGTACGACGAAGCGGACAAGGCGTTCCAGCGTGAACTGGTCGAGCAATTCATCCAGTGCATGGGGATCTACCCCACCGGCACACTCGTCGAGCTTTCGTCGGGAGAAGTCGGTGTCATCGTCGGCCAGAACCGGGTGCGTCGCCTGAAGCCGCGCGTCATGCTGGTGCTCGATGCCGAGAAACGGCCGCTCGAGACTTTCGTGGACGTCGACCTGATGGAGCTCGCGCGAGATGCTCCGTCGCACGCGCAAGCCCTGTCGATCACGCGCAGTGTCGAACCGGAGGAGTTTGGCATCGACCCGCGCGAGTACTACATCGCGCCGGAGCGACTGACGCCGGAGATCCTGCGCAATATTTCGAAGCTGGCGTGAACGACAGGTTCGCAGGTCCACCGGGGCATCGTCGTTACCTCGACGCGCTGGAGGAATCGCTGCGCAACAGCGACCCGCGTCGGCTGATGGCAGTCATGCTCTGTCGCGTACGTCACCTGCCCAGGATTCGCGCAGACCACGGGATCGACGATGCCGACCAGTTGGTTCGTCAGTTCGGCGCTCGGATGATTTCCGTGCTGAGAACGAGTGACACCATCGAACGCGTCGGAGATGCTTCCTACGCACTCGCGCTTCCCGGCCTGCACGCCCCCGCACAGGCCGAACTTGCCGCCGCCAGCATCCTGCGCGCTTGTCAGCCATCATTCACCGTCGGCGGCCAGCGCATCTCGCCAAAGGTCGATATTGGCGTCGCGCTGTTCCCACGCGATGCGTTGACGGCCCCCCAGCTGCTTCGGCTCGCCGAGAACGCGGCGGATCACGCCCACCAGAGTCCTCATGGTTACAGCGTGCATCACGGCGACGTGTCGGACACCCGAGCGAACCTGCGGGGTTACGTGCTGGAGGAGGCACTGCGCCACGCCGCCGACCGCGACGAACTGCGTCTCCACTTCCAACCCAAGGTTGCACTGGAATCTGGCGCGCTGGTGGGTGCCGAGGCCTTGCTGCGCTGGTATCGCGAGCCCGAAAAACCGGTGCCGCCCGATGAGTTCATTCCGATCGCGGAGAAAGGCAACCTGATCGTGCCGATCACGATCTGGACGCTGAACACCGCGCTGCGCGCCTGCGCCGACCTGTTCGAACGTCACCCGGCGTTTTCCGTTGCGGTGAACCTGTCGCCGGTCGCGCTTGCCGATCCCGACATCTTCCCGTTGATCTCGCAGGCGACGAGCACCTGGTGCAGTGACAATCAGAAGCTGGTTCTCGAGATCACCGAAAGCGCCCTGTTCAAGGATCCCGAGGCTGCACTTTGC
Organism: Gammaproteobacteria bacterium; assembly: GCA_050247235.1. GTDB lineage: Bacteria > Pseudomonadota > Gammaproteobacteria > CAIKBL01. Next base: position 12,517 of record JBFWUN010000076.1, on the reverse strand, counting down.
GCGCTCGATGCGCTCCACCGGGAAGGCATCCGCCTGTCGATCGACGATTTCGGAACCGGCTACTCGTCCCTTTCGCAGCTCGGGAAGCTGAACGTCGGTGAACTGAAGATCGACAAGTCCTTCGTCAAGGACGTGGTCACTTCCGCGCGCAACGCGCAGATCGTACGCAGCGTGATCGACCTCGCGCACAACTTCGGCATGACGGTCGTCGCCGAAGGAATCGAAGACCGCCCCGCCTTCGACTTCCTCGCACAGCTCGGCTGCGACTACGGACAGGGTTATTTCATCGGCCGGCCGATGCCGCTGGACGATTTCGAATCCTGGGCCGGAACCCGCGAGCACACCGCGCGCCGCGCGCTGGGCTGAGTCACCCGGATTGCGCCTGGATCGGCGCCTCCGGCCCGTTACGCATTTCCTCGGCGGGCTGCTACGCTCGACCGCGATGTGTACGCCTGCCAGGATCCGCCCGTGACCGACGACCAGCGCTTCGACCGCATCGGCCCCTTCCAGTACCAGGTCCACCCGCCGTTCATGCCGAGGCTTCGACACGGCGTGGAGCATGCCCGCGCCCGGGTGGTCATCGGCGGCGGTGGCCCGGTCGGACTGGCGGTCGCGCTGGGCCTGGCGCGACAGGGCGTCGCGAGTGTCGTGCTGGAAAGCGATGACCGGGTGTGCGCGGGCAGCCGCGCCATCTGCCTCGCGCGGCGCAGCCTCGAAATCCTCGCACGGCTTGGCGGGCTCGAGGCCATGCTCGCCAAGGGCATGCCCTGGACACGCGGTCGGAGTTTCTACCGCGATCAGGAGGTGTACGCCTTCGAGATGCCGCATGGCGCGGAGGACCGCTTCCCGCCAATGATCAATCTCCAGCAGTACTACATCGAGCAGGCACTGGTGGATGCCGTGGACGATGTCAACCGGCGCCACCCGGACTGCATCCAGATACGCTGGCAGCATGCGATCACCGCTGTGCAGCCTGGGGCGGATGGCGTGACCCTCGACGTGACGACCCCCCTCGGCGACTATCGGCTCGCGACCGACTGGCTCGTCGCCTGTGACGGCGGCCAGAGCCTGGTGCGGCGCGAACTCGGCCTGCCGCTCGTCGGGACCGCCTACGAAGGACGGTATGTCATCATCGATATCACACTCGCCAGCGATGCGCCGACCGAGCGCCGTGCCTGGTTCGATCCGCCATGGAACCCGGGCTCCACGGTGCTGATGCACAAGCAACCGGACGCGATGTGGCGTCTCGACTACCAGCTGCGCCACGGCGAAGACGCGGAGGCCGCGCTCGCGGCGTCGGCAGTACGCGCGTTCGTGACCCGCCACCTCGATGCCATCGGCGAAGGACACCGTCCCTGGGAACCGGTGTGGACGTCGATCTACCGCGCGGGTGCGATGACCCTGGAGCGCTATCGGCATGGGCGCGTGCTGTTCGCGGGCAATGCCGCGCACGCGCTGCCGATCTTCGGCGTGCGCGGACTCAACTCGGGTTTTGACGACGCCGACAACCTCGCCTGGAAGCTCGCCTGGGTCATCGACGGCCGCGCGGGTGACTGCCTGCTCGACTCCTACAGTGACGAACGCGTCCAGGCCTTTCACGTGAACGCGGATTCCGCGAGGCGCAGCACCGAGTTCATGTCACCGCCATCGCGCGGGTTCGACCTGTTGCGTGAAGCGGTGCTGTCGCTCGCCGCGCGCCACCGCGGGATCGCGGAACTGGTCAATCCGCGGCAGACCGCGGCGATCGCGTACCGCGACTCCCCCCTGTCCACGCCGGACAACGGCTTCGACGGCGGCCCCGCGCCCGGCGGCGTGCTGCCCGACGTCCGGTTCGCGGCGGATGACACCCTTCAGGGACGGCTGTCTACTGGTTTCACGCTCGTCCACGCGGGCGAATGCCCGTGCGCGGTGCCGCCCGGGGTCCACCGCGTCCGGTGGCCGCACATGTCACGCATCCGGACGGGCTTGAGCGACACCGAGGGAGCCTGCTGGCTGGTGCGTCCCGACGGCCATGTCGCCGCGCGCTGGTCGCACCCTTCCTCCACGGAAGTCGCCGCCGCTGTCGCCCGCTCCACCTGTTCCACGAGTCACCTGCGATGAGTGAAATGATGCTGTCGGCCGACGCCCGTGATCGACTCTATGCACGGTGTGCCGCGGCAATCTCGCTCGCCGGTCGGGAACGCGAATCCCTGCTGCTCGCCCGCCTGGCGCTCCTGCTGATGGAAGCCGTGGGGGACGAACAGCGCTGTCAGGCGGCGATCGACGCGGCGCTCGAGGCGCTTCCCTATCCCTCGCTCTCGGCGGGCGACGACGCCGGCGACTGACGCGTCAACGACGTCGCCGCGGCTCGCGATGCCCCGAGGGCGTCGCTCACGGGCACCCCCGATTCGGACCCCTCGCGGGGACGGCGCTCAGTCGCCCTCGACGGGGCGGTCGAGTGTGCCGATGTCGAGAATGGGTGCGGCGTCGACGGTCGTGGCCTGCAGCAGCGCGCCGACACGCTGCAAGGCCGCGAGGATCGACGACTGCTCCCATGCCGGCAACTGCCGGAACTCCTCGAGGAAGCGCTGGTGCAGCGCTGTTGGCGTGCTTGCCAGCTGATGCCTGCCGAGTTCGGTGAGCGCCACGCGCACGCGACGCCGATCGCTCTCGTGCCGGGTTCGTTCGATCCACTGCCGTTCTTCGAGGCGGTCGAGCAGCGTGGTCACCGTGGACTGGGTCAGGTGCATGGATTCCGCAATCTGACTCGCAATCACTGCCCCCTGCGCGTGAATGAACTGCAGCGCCACGAGTTGCGACGGTGTCATCCCGCTGTCACGCGCGAGCGCCTTCGAATTCAACTGCGTCGCACGAATGATCCTGCGCAACTCCATCAGGACCAGATTTTCGATTGGGTTGCTTTTGTCCACAAATTGGTCGAATTTACTGAGTAATCGAATCAAATTTTTCTGAAACGCATTGGGTCAGAAGTATTTCGGAATCTTCTTTACTATTTGTTTGTATTGAAATTTAGAAAGTATCTCGCCCTCCGCGATTGACTCACCCGAAGATATCTTTAGGATTCTTGGTTCAAATTATTTAGTTTTTCTAACTAACTATCAGCCGCTATCCTGATGATCCGAAACCGCGACGAACCCCCTCCGCACCGGCGCCTGCCGCCCCTGCTCCTGCGCCCACCGGTGGCGACCGACGGGCGGGCCGTCCATGCGCTGGTGGCAAGCTGCCAGCCCCTCGATCCGAACTCCCTGTACTGCAACCTCTTGCAGTGCTCACATTTTGCGCCGACCTGTTGCATCGCGGAACTCCACGGCCGCGCCGTCGGCTTCGTCTCCGGCTACCTGCATCCGCAGAATCCGGACGTCCTGTTCATCTGGCAGGTGGCGGTGGCCGCGGAGGCGCGCGGCAGGGGACTTGGCAGGCAGATGCTCCATGAACTGATTGCGCGACCGGCCTGCGCCCGGGTGACCACCATGCACACCACCATCACACCGTCGAACCGCGCGTCGTGGGCGCTGTTCGATTCCTTTGCCCGCGACCTCGGCGCCCCACTCAGGTCGAGCGAGTACTTCGACCGCGTCGCCCATCTGGACGGACGGCACGAGACTGAAATGCTCGTAGCAATCGGTCCATTCGCCGATCGCGATATGCGATCCACAGCCCGAACCAGGAGGACTGCATGACAGTTGCCCCCCATGTCCGACCGTTCCCGGCTCCTGCCAGGCATACGCCCCGGCAGGAAGTCTTCGACAAACTCGAATCACGTGTACGCAGCTATGCCCGCAGCTTTGGCGCGGTGTTCAAGCGCGCCGAAGGAACGCGCATCTTCGACGAACATGGTCGTTCCTATCTCGACTTCCTCAGTGGCGCCGGGAGTCTCAACTACGGACACAATCACCCCGTGCTGCGCGACGCGCTGATGGACTACATCGGCGGCAACGGAATCGCACACAGCCTCGACCTGCACACCGTCGCGAAGGCTGGGTTCCTCGAAGCGTTCGAAACCCGCATTCTGCGCCCGCGCCAGCTCGAATACGTTGCCCAGTTCACCGGGCCCACCGGCGCCAACGCCGTGGAAGCCGCGCTGAAGCTCGCGCGCAAGGTCACCGGCAGGCATCCCGTGGTCAGTTTCACCAACGGATTTCACGGCGTCACCTTGGGTGCACTGGCGGCCACCGGCAATTCACATCACCGGGGTGCCGCGGGTGTCGATCTGGCGGGCGTCATCCGGATGCCCTTCGACGGCTATCTCGGTCCGCAGACCGACACGCTCGACTACTTCGAGAAGACGCTCGGCGATGCTAGCAGCGGCATCGATCGTCCGGCCGCCGTCATTGTCGAGACGATCCAGGGGGAAGGCGGCCTGAACGTTGCCACGGCGCGCTGGCTGAAGCGACTCCAGGTGATCTGCCGGGCGCATGACGTTCTGCTGATCATCGACGATATCCAGGCGGGGTGCGGTCGATCGGGTCGATTTTTCAGTTTCGAGGAAGCCGGGATCGTCCCGGACATCATCACGCTGTCGAAATCCCTCAGCGGGATGGGCCTGCCGTTCGCCGTCGTCCTGCTCCGCCGCGAACTCGACATCTGGCGGCCCGGGGAACACAACGGGACATTCCGCGGCAACAACCATGCTTTCGTGACAGCCACCGCCGCGCTCAACCACTTCTGGGCAGATGACGGGTTCGCGGCCGAAGTACGCCGCAAGGCAGGCCTTCTCCATCAGCGTCTCGCCGGCATCGCCCGGGAACACGCGGACGGGATCACGCTGCGCGGTCGGGGCATGATGCAGGGACTGGCATTCTCCAACACCGACGACGCGTCCGCGGTGAGCCGCGAAGCATACCGGCGCGGCCTGATCATCGAAACGGCGGGTCCCGAGGACGAGGTCCTGAAATGCCTGTGCCCGCTCACCATCACGGACGACGAACTGCGCGAAGGACTCGACACGGTTGAAGCATCCGTGAAGCAGGTGCTTGCCGCACGCCGGCCCAGGCGCGCAGGCAACAAGGTATCGAGCTGAACCAATCGGGAGCACGGCAATGATCGTCAGACACCTGGACAGCGCCAACGCCACGCCGCGACGCGTGGTCTCGAAGACGTGGGAAAGCACCCGATTGCTGCTGAAGAGTGACGCCATGGGTTTCTCGTTCCACATCACGACGATGTACGCGGGCACGGAAACCGCCATGCATTACCGGAATCATCTCGAGTCGGTCTACTGCATCAGCGGCGAAGGCGAACTCGAGGACAAGGCGACGGGCGAAAGGCATCGGATCACCCCCGGGATGATCTACGCACTCGACCGGCACGACGCGCATGTCGTTCGTGCCAGGACCGAATTGAAGCTCGCGTGCGTGTTCAACCCGCCCCTGCACGGCCTGGAAGTGCACGACGCCTCCGGCGCGTATCCGCGCGAGGCGCAGCCGGTGGAAGGCTGACATGGCAACTGCAACGCAACGGATCCCGCGCGCGGCACAGGCCGACGATCCCTACCGATCGCGCACGAATACTGCGCCGGAAATCGTCAACCGGCTCGATCCCGTGGTGCACCGGGACGCGGGTATCGACGGCCCGCTGACCGATGAGGAGATCGATCGCTACGACCGCGCAGGTTTCCTGGAACTGACCGATGTGTTCACCGAGACCGAGCTTGCAGCACTGCACACGGAGATGCACTACCTCCGCGCGGAGCACGATCAGATCGCGCCGGACACGCTGATCCTGGAACCCGGCGGTCGCGAGTTGCGCTCGATTTTCCAGATCCATGCGCAAAGCACGCTGTTCGGCTACCTCGCCCGCGATCACCGGTTGCTGGCGGTTGCACGGCAGTTGCTCGGTGATGACGTCTACATGCACCAGTCGCGACTCAACTACAAGCCGGGATTCTTCGGCAGGGAATTCTACTGGCACTCGGATTTTGAAACCTGGCACATCGAAGATGGAATGCCGCGCATGCGGGCCCTCTCGGTGTCCATCTCGCTGGTGCCGAACACCCACTTCAACGGACCACTGATGCTGATGCCGGGCTCGCATCGGAAGTACGTGCGCTGCGTCGGAGAAACGCCGCGGGATCATTACAAGCATTCATTGCGCAAGCAGGAGTACGGTGTTCCGGATCCGCAAAGCCTGGCACAGCTGTACGCCCAGGGCGGGATCGCGACGCCGATCGGTCCCGCTGGCAGCGTCGTCGTGTTCGACTGCAACACGATGCACGGATCGAACGGCAACATCTCGCCGCTGCCGCGTTCGAACGTGTTCCTCGTGTACAACGCCGTGGGCAACCGGCTCGTGGCCCCGTTTGGCGGGCAGCCGCCGCGACCCGAGTACATCGCCAGTCGGCGGGAATGCACCGCCCTCCAGCCGCGTACCGATCCGCTGAACTGATCCGCCCGGCACGATGCCCGCTCGGCCGGCGGATCCGTCGAACCTCGCGATAACAGGATGATAATCGGCAGCTTCCTGTTCTTCCTGTTGCTGGTCACCGGCGTCGGTCTTGCGTCGGTGCTGCGCAGTCGCCGCACGGTGGACGACTACTACCTCGCGAGCCGGGCGGTCCCACCCGCGCTCGTCGGTCTTTCGGCCGTCGCGACCAACAACAGCGGGTACATGTTCATCGGCGTCATCGGCTTTACGTATACGAATGGACTGTCGGCGGGGTGGCTGATGGTCGGCTGGATAATCGGCGACCTGATCGGCTCACTGCTCGTCCTGCGCGAGCTCCGCGTGGTGACCGGACACACGCGACAGGTCAGCTTCGCGGGGGTTATCTCGCGCTGGGGCGGGGATCATTTTCCAGTTGTGCGGACGGTCGTTGCGCTCGGCACGGTGGTGTTCCTCGGTGCCTATGCGGCGGCCCAGTTCAGCGCCGGCGGCAAAGCGCTGCAGTCCATGTTCGGCTGGCACGTGCACACCGGCGCGCTGATGGTCGCGCTCGTCGTCGCCGCCTACTGCCTTGCCGGCGGCATCCGTGCGTCGATCTGGACGGATGTCGTGCAGTCGGCCGTCATGCTGCTGTCCATGGGCCTGCTGCTCGTGGAATCCGTCCGCGCACTCGGCGGCCCGGCCGACGCCTGCGCGGCGCTGGCGGCGATCCCGGGCTTCCTGGCCTGGTTTCCACCTGCGCTGCTGGTGCCTGGAGGCGTGGGCATGGCGTTGTTCGTGGTTGGCTGGCTGTTCGCCGGCCTGAGCGTGCTTGGTCAGCCGCACATCATGATCCGCTTCATGGCGCTGGACAGCCCTGCGCATCTCGCCAGGGCGCGCGCCTGGTACTACGTTTTCTTCACGGTGTTCTACCTGCTGGCCACCGGTGTGGGCCTGCTGGCCCGTGTCCACCTGCCGGCGCTGGCCACGCTGGATCCGGAACTCGCACTGCCGGAGCTTGCGTCGCTGCTGCTGCATCCAGTGTTCGTCGGACTGGTCCTTGCGGGGATTTTCGCGGCCACGATGTCGACGGCGGATTCGCTGGTCCTGAGTTGCTCGTCGGCGCTGACACACGATCTCGCACCGCCCGCGTGCCGTTCGCTTGTCTGGAGCAAGGCAGCAACACTGCTGGTGGTTACCTTCGCGTTTGCGATCGCGATCACGGGACCAGCGAGCGTTTTCACGCTCGTCATCCTCGCCTGGTCGACACTGGGTTCGGCCTTCGGTCCGCTGATGATCGTCTACGCACTGCGCGGGCGGCCGTCTGAAACGCTGGCCTTGCTGATGATCTGCACCGGTCCGCTCGTCGCGCTGGCATGGCGCGGTCTCGGTTGGCATGCGCAGTACTACGAAGGCATGCCAGGGATGCTGGCGGGCCTGCTGGTTTACGCCGTGGCACGCTGGCGCGTTGCCGGACGCGCCAGTACCGGTGCCGCACGCGCGGTCAACCCGGCCGCCGAGTCGGTGATCACTGCCGACACTGCGCGCAGACGCTGAGGCGCGCGGGTCCGATGTGCCAATGTGTCGTCGGCCGGCGCCGTCCGCACGCGGACGCGCGTTCGAGCACACGATGCACCGACAGCTCAAGCGCCGTTCTCACCGATTCTCCAGGGAAGGCGGTTCGGCGAGCACCGCCGCCGCACGCGCCCGCAGCGCGCGCTGCACGTCCGGCACGAAGCGTTGCCAGGTGCGCACCGCATGTCCCATCCGCGGGTGTCGCGCGAAGTATGCGGAATGCCGCGCGATGAAATCCCAGTACAGCGCGTTGAACGGACACGCCCGGTCGCCGATACGCTCAGTCACCCGGTAGCGGCACCCGTCGCAGTAGTCCGACATCCGGCGGATGTAGGCGCCACTCGCCGCGTAGGGCTTGGACGCCAGCAGACCGCCATCGGCGTACTGGCTCATGCCGAGCGTGTTGGGCAGTTCCACCCACTCGTACGCATCTGCGTACACCGCGAGATACCATTCGTGCAGTGCCTGCGGGTCCACCCCGGCCAGCAGCGCAAAATTTCCGGTGATCATCAGGCGCTGGATATGATGCGCGTAGGATTCTTCGAGCGTCTGCGTGATCGCCGCTCGCAGGCATGCCATGTCGGTATTGCCAGTCCAGTAGAACGAAGGCAACGCGCGCGTCGCCCCAAGTGCATTGCGTGCACGGTAGCCCGGCATTTCGCGCCAGTAGATCCCGCGCACGTACTCGCGCCAGCCGATGATCTGACGGATGAACCCTTCGACGGCAGCGAGCGGCGCATGCCCGGCGTGGTACGCCGCTTCGGCGGCCCTGCAGGTTTCCAGCGGGTCGAGCAATCCCACGTTCAGGTAATGCGACAGGACGGCGTGATTGAGGAATTTCGCGTTGCGCAGCATCGCGTCCTGCGTGGCCCCGAAGCCCGGCAAGGCGTGTGCGATGAAATGATCGAGTGCGGCGCGCGCATCCGTCCGCGTAACGCCGAACCAGAACGGTCGCAGCTGCCCCGGGTGGTCCGGGAAACGCGCGTCGACGAGATCGAGCACTTCGGCGGTGACCGCATCCGGCGCGAAGCGGGGGGGTTCGATAAAGCGCGCGTCCGACGTGGCCCGCCGACGATTCTCGGCATCGAAGTTCCAGCGTCCACCGACGGGTCGGTCGCCGTCCATCAGCAGACCGGTGCGGCGACGCATCTCGCGGTAGAAGTACTCCATCCTGAGTGCGCGCCGATCGGCAGCCCACGCCGCGAAGTCGGCGGGGGGGCACAGGAAGCGCGTGTCTTCGCACTGCGTGACGTGCAGGCCGGGGTCGGCGGACCAGGAATCGATGTCGGCCTGGACCCGCCACTCGCCGGGGCGGGTCACACGGAGGTGCCGGCAACGGTGACGCTGCGCGGCGCGGGCGATCTCGCCGCGCAGGGACCCGGTATTGCCGGGATCGTCCAGACGTACGTAGTCGACCTGCCAGCCGTTGGCGCAGAGTTCGGTCGCGAAATGACGCATCGCGGAGAAGATGAACGCGAGCTTCTTGCGGTGATGTGGCACATAGCCCGCTTCGCTCGCGACTTCGCACATCAGCACCCGCGTCCGCGCGACGTCGCACGCCGCGAGCGCCGGCAGCGTCGGCGTGAGCTGATCACCGAGCACCAGGACGAGCGCATCGGGTCGTCCGTCCGACGCGGGGTCCTCAGAGATGGGTGTCGCTGGCACGTCCCGACGCGGCGCACCGGCTCACGCCGGGATCTGCGCTCCGTTCCACTCCGGCACGTCACCCGAACCCTCGGCGTCCAGGTCGTCGATCAAGTCACGGGAGCTGGTCATATGCGGGACACTTGGCGGTTGAAGCGAGGGCGCGTACCGTTTCACGTCGCCCGGAGAGCATTACGCGGAATGCCCACAATCGGATCACTGCAGATGCTCGGCGCGGTCAGCGAACTCTCAGCGCCTGGAACGGGAGCCCGGGATCGACAGGTGCCGGGTTGCGCCCTGCAGCGCCGCGGGGCAAGCCGTGGGATCAGAATAGCGGGTTGCGCGGCGCCAGCCCGAGCATCACCCGGCCGACGTCTTCCAGGACGTGCGCCTGCAGCTGGACATGGTGACGCGCGACGTTCAGATCGCGACCGGCGCGGTCGAGCAGCGGATCGAAGATGCCGGCGGCACCGCCGAGTTCCTGCGCGATACGGGTCGCCTCCAGCGCGCCGCGCGCGGCAGACACGATCGCGAGGCGGACTGCGGCAACCGCCGGCTGGTCGAGCTCGCCGTCCCCGACCACCCGCTCCCACGCGCGGGCGATATTCCGGTAGAGGAAGGCCCGTCCGCCCTCGAGCGCGGCTTCGGCCTCGGCCAGGGCCACGTGCACGCGCGGTTCTTCACGTGCGGCGCGCGCGCCGGTGAACGGGGTGCGGTCGAGCAGCGGCTGCAACGCGTCGAGCGCGCTGCGCGCGATGCCGCAGCACACGGCCGCCTTGCTCATTGCGAAGCGCAGGCTGACCGGAATGCGCCAGGCCGGCGCCGGATCCCGCGCTGCGCCGAACAGATCGGCGCCATGCGCCTCGGGCACGAACACGTCGTGCCACGCGAAATCGTCGCTCGCGGTTCCGCACAGCCCGCTGGTATGCCACGTATCACGCAGTTCCGTTTCAGCGACTGGCGCGAACATCATCCGCGTCTGCGGTGCGCCGTTCTCACGCAAGCGGGGTGTCTCGCCGTCGTACAGCGTGCACAGCGCGCCCAGCCAGTCCGCGTGGCGGCAGTTGCTGGCAAAACGCCAGTGGCCGGTCACGCGGTAGCCTCCGGGAACGGCGACCGCGCGACCGCTCCCCACCACCGTGACGGCCGCCGCCGAGCGGTACGGATCCGCGAGCATGTGCCGCACCGTCGCGGGCGCAAGCCAGGCGTTGATGCAGCCACTCGACTCGGCGCCGACCATCGCACACCACGCCGCGGAGGCATCGCCGCGCGCCAGTTCCTCCAGCACGCGAAGATATGTCGGCGGGTCCGCCTCGGGACCCCCATAGGTCCGTGCAAGCTGCAGGTTGAACGCGCGCATCTCACGCAGCGCCGCGAGCGCTGCAGGCGTCAACCTCCGGGTGCGCTCAATTTCGGCTGCCTCCGCGCGCAGCACCGGGCGCAGTGCCTGCGCGCTCGCGACCAGCGCCCCGTCGTCCTGCCCGGCATGGACCTCCATGTCTGCGCGTGGGGTCATTCAACAGTCACGACGATCTTCCCGAAGTGCCCCGCGGCCTGCATGCAGTGGAACGCCTCGCGTGCCTCGCGGAATGGAAACGTTCGATCGATCACCGGCGCCACGCCGCTGGCAGCGAACGCGCGGTTCATCGCTTCGAACATCTCGCGGCTGCCCACGTAGATCCCCTGCACGTTGACACTCTTGAAGAGGATCGGCAGCGGATCGATCTTCGCCTCGAACCCGGTGAGCACACCAATCAGCCAGACGTGCCCGCCGGTCCGCACGGCGGCGATCGATTTCTGCAGCGTGCCGGCACCGCCGAGTTCGATCACGTGGTCGACCCCGCGGCCACCGGTCAGCTCGAGCACGCGTGTTTCCCAGTCGGGATGCTGCCGGTAGTTGATGGTGTCATCCGCACCGAGGGCGCGGGCGCGCGCGCTCTTGTCGTCGCTGCTGGAAGTCAGGATGACGCGTGCGCCGTGCATCTTTGCGATCTGCAGCGCGAACAGCGACACGCCGCCGGTGCCGAGCACGAGCACTGTCTCGCCGGCGGCGAGCCGGCCTTTCGAGACGAGCGCGTGCCATGCCGTCAGCGCGGCGCAGGGTAGTGTCGCGGCCTGCGCATAGGTCCAGCCGGGCGGAATCGATACGGCACCGTTCTCGTCCAGGCAGACGTGGTGCGCAAGCATGCCGGACATCCGCCCGCCGAGCGCGGACTCCATGACGTCCTGCGTGATGCCGCCGGCGTCCCAGCGCTGGAAGAACGTGCCGGCCACCGGGTCACCCACCCGGAAGCGCGACACGTGGGATCCCACGGCCACGACTTCCCCCGCACCATCCGAACACGGCACGAGCGGCCAGCGATCCGTATCCACGTAACCCAGCACGTGCAGCAGGTCCCGGTAGTTCAGCGACACGGCGTGGACGCGCACGAGGATCTCGTGCGGTCCGGGTGTCGGCGTCAGTCGCGTGGCCGGGGCCAGCGCGTCGATCCCGCCGTTCGAATTGATCTCCCATGCGTTCATGGCGTTCTCCCGTGAGTGTCGCCGGACTATAGACGGCTGGCATGGCGCGCGGAAGAGGACCCGGTGGCGCTCGCACGCGACACGTGTGCCGGAGTAATCTGCCGGCCATCCCGCCCGTCCGAGGACTCGCCATGACGCTTCGCCTGACCACCGAGCAGCAGCAGATCCGCGACAGCGTGCTGAAGCTCTGCAGCCGCTTCGACGACCAGTACTGGCTCGAACGTGACCGCACCGGGGAATTCCCGGAAGACTTCTGCCGCGCCCTCGCGGAGGCCGGCTTCATCGGGATCGCGGTCCCCGAGGAATACGGCGGCAGCGGTCTCGGCACCACCGAAGCCGCGCTCGTCGTGCAGGCGATCTCCGAGTCCGGTGCCGCCAACAGCGGGGTTTCCGCCGTTGCGATCGGCCTGTTCGG
>JBFWUN010000075.1:0-16705 GCA_050247235.1 Gammaproteobacteria bacterium | reverse complement strand
AGGCCACGCGCGACTGCGGACGCCGTCCGTTTGCGATGAGCGCCTGTGCGACCTGGCTGGTATGGCGATCGAAATCTGCAAAGGTGGTTGCGCGGTCTTCGAATACCAGGGCGACCTGGTCGGGTCGCTCGCGGGCGTGGACTCGCGGCAGGTCTGCCATCGATTCGAAGTGGTCGAATTTGCGCATCAGGGATCTCCGTATCGGCTCAACGGTCAGGAACTTATCACAGCGCCCGTGGGCATTTGCACACCCGTGTCGTCATTTTCCGCGACCGGGCGCATCGCCCATGCGGCAGCCCCCTGCCCCGCCGCCCGCCCGGTGGCGAAGCAGGCTGTCAGCAGGTAACCGCCGGTGGGTGCTTCCCAATCCAGCATCTCGCCGGCCACGAACACCCCGGGTCGCGCCCGCACCATCAGGTGTGCGTCGAGCGCGTCGAAACGGACACCGCCCGCGGTGCTGATCGCTTCCGCCAGCGGCCGCACGGCGTGACACCGAAGGGGCAAGGCCTTGATGCCCTCCGCGAGCCGTACCGGGTCGTGAATGACCTCGCGCGACAGGACCTCGTGCAGCAGCGCGACCTTGAGGCCTTCGAGATGGGCCTTGCGCTTGAGGTGGGTGGCCAGGGTTCGCGATCCGCGCGGACGCGCGAGCGCGTCCGCCAGGGTTCGCAAGGGTATCCCGGGGGCAAGATCCAGGCTCAGGACGGCCACGTCGTCCCGCGCCAGCGCCTCCCGCAGCGCCGCCGACCACGCATAGACGAGCCCGCCCTCGAGCCCGTAATCGGTCACGACGCATTCGCCCGCAAGCGCAGGCGCGCGGCCGACCCAGGCCTGCACGGACTTCAGCGGCGACCCGGCGAAGCGTTCGCGCAAATGCGCGGACCACCGCACCTCGATGCCACAGTTCGATGGCGCAAGCGCTGTGATCGGAATACCTGCCGCGGCAAACGCGGTGGTCCACCCGCCGTCCGCGCCGAGCCGCGGCCAGCTCGCGCCACCGAGTGCAAACACTGTCGCGCGCGCGGCGATCCGCTGTGCACCGGCAGGCGTGTCGAACACCAGCGCGTCACCGTCCCACCCGCGCCAGTGGTGATGCATCGCCAGGCGCACACCCATGGCGCGCAGCCGGCGCAGCCAGCGCCGCAGCAGCGGTGCCGCCTTGTAGTCCGCGGGAAACACGCGCGACGAGCTGCCCATGACCGTGGCGACGCCGAGTTCGGCCGCCCAGCGCCGAATCGCGTCCGCGTCGAACCTTGCCACGAGCGCGCGCACTTCCGGCGCGTCGTAGCGCGCGAGAAAGCGCTCGCGCGGCTCCGCGTGCGTGAGGTTGAGCCCCCCTTTGCCGGCCAGCAGGAACTTGCGGCCGACGGACGCCATGCGGTCGAACAGCACCACGTCCGCGCTCGACTCGCGCGCCGCTTCCGCCGCCATCAGGCCCGCCGGGCCACCGCCGATGACCGCCACCCCGCACCGCTCAGTCGATGACACGCTCGCCTTTCGCCCACACGATCCAGACCAGCGCGCCGGCCACGTTCATCGCCGCCGCCAGCACGAACGCTGCGTCATAGGTGCCGGTGATGTCGATCAGCCAGCCGGTCACCGCCACGCCGACCACCCCGGGCAACGTCCCGAACGTGTTCGTGATGCCCATCAGGACGTCGGCATAGCGCGGCGCGATATCGAGGTGGTTCGGCGAGTAACCCGCCCACGTGAACGCCATCGTGCCGAGCGCCCCGCACATCAGCCACACGGCGGTCACCGGATCGGTGATGCCGCGCGCAGCGAGCAGGAAGCCGGCGGACACCAGCAGTCCGCCCACCTGCATGAGCTTGCGGACGAAGGTGATCGAATGGCCGGAGCGGATCAGGCGGTCCGCAATGGTCCCGGCGACGTTCGCCATCACGAACATCGTGAGCCATGGCGCCGCGGAGTAGAACCCGGCGTTCTGCACGCTGAGATGCTGGACGTCGCGGAAATAGCTCGGCAGCCACGACAGCAGCATGTAGAACGCCCAGTTCGACGCGAAATGGTTGAACACCAGGGCGAGCACCGCCGGGGTCCGCGCGAAACGCCCCCACGGGATCTGCGGCGCAGGGCTCGCGGCGGCCGCCACCGGCGTCAGCAGCGCCTGCTCGTCTGCCGACATCCGCGGGTGCTGCGCGGGGGTGTCGTAAACCAGCCGGTACCAGAAGAATGCCCAGACGAAGCCGAGCAGGCCGAACGAGTAGAACGCCATCGGCCAGCCGAACCGCGTGACCACCCAACCGGTGAGGCCGAGCGCGCACAACGTGCCGAGCGGAATCGCGCTCGCGAGCAAGGTCACCGCGCGCGAACGTTCGGCCGCCGGCACCCAGTTCCGGTACAAGGTGTAGCTCGCCGGGAACGTCGCCGCCTCGCCGAGTCCGAGCGTGAAGCGCGCGACGAGCAGCAACGTGAGCGACGTGGCGGCCGCGGGCGGTGTCAGCAACGTGAACACCGACCACCACACCACCGCGAAACCGAGCACCCGCTTGCCGCCGAGCCTGTTCGACATCCATCCGCTGGCCACCATCAGCAGCAGGTAGCCAAGGAAGAAGGACGACATCACCAGTCCCTTGGTCGTCTCCGACCAGCCGAACTCCTCCTTCATTGCGACCGCCGCCACGGACATGTTCACACGGTCCAGGTAGCACACGAACACCGCGAGGAAGCACATCCCGACCACGCGGTAACGGACAGGCATCACGCGGAGGCTCCCGTGCAGCCGCCGCCAGGGGTCGGCGTTCTCACCATGTGATCGTTGCTTCGAGCAGGCGTTTGCGTTCTTCCCAGTCGGGCACCACTGCGCTCATCAGCTGGTGGAAGCGCACGCCGTGACCGCGGTAGCTCAAGTGACAGAGTTCGTGGAACACCACGTACTCCAGGCATACCGGCGGGGCCTGCACGAGCACGGTATTCAACGTCATGCCCCGGCGCTGGCACAACGATCCCCAGCGCGTGCGCATGGCGCGGATGCGCAATGCCGGCAGCGGGTAGCGGGCGAACCGCGGGTGCGCATGGCAGGTCGCGAGCACACGCGGAAACTCGGCCTTGGCGCGCGCCAGGTACCAGCGGGCGAGTGCGGATTCCACGGTGGCGGGATGCGCGGCGCCTACGCCGCTCACGATGAGTGATTCGCCGTGCACGTGCACCGCGGAACGGCCTTCCGGGCACAGCGCGAGCCGATACGGCTGCCCTCGGTAGAGGTGAATCTCGCCGTCTTCGTAGCGCGGCGGTGGACGCGGGGCCGGCAGCCTCTGGAAGTGCGCGAGCTGCCGCGCGATCCAGCGACGGTGCCGCGCCACGTAGCGTCGGACGAGGTCGTCCGGGCAGGCCAGCGGCGCGCGGATCACGACGCGCAGATCGCGATGAACCTCGAGCCCGAGCGTCCGGCGCCGCGGGCTGTGCAGCACCTCGTACACCGGCTCCGCGACAACGGCCGGCGGCGGCGGCGCCGTCACGCGCGTGGTCATCGCCGGCACGGCCGGTGCGGCGATCGCGGGCGGCGGGACCGGCGACTGGACTGGCGCCGCGGAAAAGTCGAGCGGCAATTGCCACGGATTCACGCGGGGAGCACGCGTGCGGTTCATCGGGGCAGGCGTTGCGCGGCGTCCGCGGCTCACATCGCGCTGTCGCAGACGTGGCTGGCACGCCCCTCAACGGCCTCGGTGACCGCCGGATGCTGCACCATGCCGCGCGCCATCTCGCCGCAGTCGCCGAGCGCCCGCATCGCGGGTGACTCGGCGATGGCCCGCCCGGCCGTGATCGCGTGCGCTTGCGCCTCGTCGCGCTTGCCCGCGGCGCACAGCGCCTTCACTTCCGCGCCGAGCGCCTGCCCTCTGCCGCGGAGTTCGTCGAGGGCGCCCTGGTCGACCTTCGCGAGACAGGCCTGCAGCGCCTGCGCGTGCTGCATGACCTGCGCCATGTCCGGAGGCATCGGCTGCTGGGCGGTGACGGGCGCGATCGCACACAGCAGCGTGGTCACGACGGTGGCGCGGAAACGTCCATGCAGGTTCATCGGCGCGTGTCCTCCCGGGGGGTCCGGCCGAGTGTGTGGCAGCGGCGACGCGAAGTCCAGGCATCGCCGTGCCTGGCAACCCGCTGGCGACCGGGCCACAATGCGACATGCATTCCCGCGCGACCGTGACCTCCGAGCTGTCGGCCGGCTGGCTGTTGCTCGCGACCGCGACGCTCGGCTGCGGCACCGGTGCTTCTTCCCTCATCTACTACAGCTTCGGCGTGTTCGTCGAACCCCTGCAGCAGCATTTCGGGTGGTCGCGCGGCGACGTCACGTCCACGCTTTTCTGGGGAAGTTTCGGCCTCGTCCTCGCCGCGCCCGGTCTCGGCTGGCTCATCGATCGGCACGGTCCGCGTGCGGTCGCGCTCGTGGCCATCCCCTGTTTCGCGGCGGTGCTGTTCGCGCTCAGCCACTTCGACGGTCCGCTCCCCGCGTTCTATGCGCTGTTCTTCCTGACCACCGTGCTCGGCAGCGGCACCACCCCAATCCTCTACACGCGCGCGGTCGCGGGGCACTTCGATGCCGCGCGCGGTCTCGCGCTCGGCATCACCCTGGCCGGTCCCGGCACCGCGGCGATCGTGCTGCCGCCGTTCATGCTCGAGACCATCACCGCGCACGACTGGCGCGCCGGCTTCACGACACTCGCGCTGCTCGCGTTCGCGCCGTGGCTGCTGGTGTGGGCGTGGCTCGACCGCGCGCGCGGCGGTCGCGTGCCGGATCCCGCGCGCGCAGTACCGCTCTCCGGCATGGGGCGCCGCGCGGCGCTCGGCTCACGGCCATTCTGGACGATCGTCCTCGGCTTCGGCGCCGTGTCCATCGGGTGTTCGTCACTGGTGGTGCACCTGGTGCCGATGTTGCGGGATGCCGGCGTGGACGCGGCGCGCGCGGCCCGTATCGCCTCGATCATCGGGATCGGCGTCATCCTCGGCAGGGTGGGCATCGGCTGGCTGATCGACCGGGTGTTCGCGCCGTACGTCGCGGCCGCGATTTTCGCGGTGACGGCCGGGGGTTGCGCGCTGCTCGCGTGGGGAGGCGCGGCGCAGGCACCCGCGGCTGCATTCCTGATCGGATTCGCGCTCGGCGCAGAGGTCGACCTGCTCGCGTTCCTGACGTCACGCTATTTCGGCCTGCGCCATTACGGGTTCCTGTATGCCGTGGTCTACGCGTTCTTCTGGATCGGCATCGCGCTCGGGCCCGCGCTCGCCGGACAGCTGTTCGATGTCCACGGCAATTACGACCTCGCGCTGCGCGGGATCGTCCTGATGCTCGTGATGGGCGCAATCGCCGCCGGGTCGCTGCCGCGGTTCCGCACCGTGTTCAACTGACCATCCGGGCGCTGCGGCGTCGGGACGAAATCGTTACACTCCGCGTTCCCCCACCGGCACCCGCGAGGTATCCGATGCCCAAGCTGAATCTGACTGCCGACGAAGTCCTCACGACGACGCGCGCCGTGCGCAAACGCCTGGATTTCGAACGCCCGGTCGAACTGTCCGTCCTCCGGGAGTGCCTGGAACTCGCGCTGCAGTCACCCACCGGTTCGATGAGCCAGTCGTGGCAGTTCATGCTGGTCGACGATCCGGCGCAGAAAGCGGCGCTCGCGGCACTGTACAAGCGCGGCTGGGACGGCTACGTCGACCAGCCGTATTCGATCCTCAACCTGCACCGGGGGACCGACATGGCCGACGCCGCCGGCCGTGCCGCGGACTCCGCGGCCTACCTCGCGGATCACATGGCGCGCGCGCCCTGGCTCGTGATCCCGCTGGTCGCGGGGCGTTACGAGGGCGCGGACACCGCGATGATCGCGGGCGTTTACGGCTCCATCCTGCCGGCAGTGTGGAGTTTCATGCTGGCCGCGCGCGAACGCGCGCTCGGGACCTGCTGGACGACGATTCACGTGGTCTACGAAAAGGAAGCCGCGGATATCCTCGGGATCCCGTACGCGGAATACACGCAGGTGGCGATGATCCCGGTCGCCTATACCAAGGGAACCGAATTCCGGGCCGCCCCGCGCCGGGACGTCGACCAGTTCATTCACCGCAACCGCTGGTAACAGGAGCGCCGCATGTCCCAGATCGACCACGTCTCGGTCGTCAAGAAATCGAACGTCTACTTCGACGGCAAATGTGTCAGTCATACGGTGCTGCTGCCCGACGGCAGCCGCAAGACGGTGGGGGTGATTTTCCCCGCCAGCCTCACGTTCAGCACGGGCGCACCGGAGCGCATGGAGATCGTCGCGGGCGCCTGCCGCGTGCGGCTCGACGGTCATTCCGACTGGCAGTCCTACGGCGCCGGCAGCGAATTCAACGTGCCCGGCAACAGCCGGTTCGACATCGAGGTGACCGAGACCGTGGACTACGTCTGCCACTTCGGTTGAACGTCTGACGGCGCGCACCGGCGCTGTGCCGGTGCGCGCGTCTCACCATCCCGGTCGGTCTACTGCTTCTCGCGATACTCGTCGTGGCAGCCCTTGCAGACCTGCACCGCCTCGCCGAACTGCGCCTTCATCGCCCCCTCGTCACCGGATTTCGCAACCTCGGCGAGCTTTGCGGTGGATTCCACGTTCTCCTTCATGCGCTTCTCGAAGTCGGCATAGTTGTCCCACAGCGCCGGCAACGCATGGCTCTTCGCGTCCCGGGTATCGGGCGTGAAGCCCTCCAGCACCATCGGCGCCAGCACGGCGGCGCGTCCGGCGAGGAACGCGAAACGCGCGGCGTCGAACGGGACATCGCCCTTGACCATCGCGCCCATCGCGCCCACGTTCCAGCCCATCCCCATCAGGATGCCCTGCCGATAGTGCACCGTGTCTTCGGCCTTGCCCGC
The DNA here is from genome assembly GCA_050247235.1 of Gammaproteobacteria bacterium. Lineage (GTDB taxonomy): Bacteria > Pseudomonadota > Gammaproteobacteria > CAIKBL01. Next base: position 9,849 of record JBFWUN010000075.1, on the reverse strand, counting down.
CACCGCGGGCGTGGCCAGCGCCAGCGCGCCGGAAAGGATGGCCAGGGATTTCGTCCACGTCGTCAGCATCGCATTGCTCCTCTCGCGTTGAGGCGGCGGCCCCACGGCCGCCGCGATCGATGGGCTCACAGGTTCACGGCGGCACCGGTGATCGCGGCGGCCAGCGCCAGCAGGACCAGCGCATACCACGCGCTCGTCTGCCGCGGCGGTGGCGCGGCGCGGCGTTTGTAGCCGGTGAACATCGGCGCCACGAGGTTCTCACCCTTCACGCGCCAATGGAAGACGATCGCGAGCACGTGCAGCGCGACGAGCGTGAGCAGCACGCCGAAATTCAGGTGATGGAGCCCGGTCAGCGTGTCGCTGACGGACCGGGAGACCAGGTCGTACCAGGGGCCTTCGTTGAAGAGATCATCGTTGGCGCAGAGTCCCGATCCGATCTGGACGAGCAGCGTCGCGAGCAGCGCCGCGATCATCCAGCCGCCGGCCGGGTTGTGCCCGAGGCTTTCATCAGGGGTGCGTCGCGGCAGCGCGCGCAGGTTCGCGAGCACGGCACGCGGACCACGCAGGAAACTCGCAAAGCGCGCGGGCTCGCTGCCGATGACACCCCACCCGAGACGGAAGAGAACCAGTGCGAGGATCGCGTAACCCGACCAGAAGTGATAGCGCAGCGCCGTGCCGCCCGTCTCGCCGGTCCACCAGGACACCGCCACGAGAAACACCAGCAGCCAGTGGAACACCCGCACGGGGATGTCCCAGACCAGGACGCGCGGGACTTGGTTCATGGTCCGAGTATACGGCCGGCACTCTGCTTGTCGATGCCGCGGTTCGGGCTATGATGCGACGGGCGCAGACGTCGGGGGGAGGCCATGCGCGAACTGCTCGAAGACTACCGTCGACCAGGACGCCGCACGTTCCTGCGGGCGAGCGGCGTATTGACCGGCTTGCTGTGGGGCAGCTCCCATGCGCTGCTCGCGCTCGCCCCGGGCCGCGCATGGGCGCTCGATCTCGAGGTGTTCGATGACCGCTCGGCCCGTGTGCTGCTCACCCTGACCCGCCATATCTTCCCCCATGCGACGCTCGATGACGCGGTGTATGCCTTCGTCGTGGAGGCATTGGACGCCGCGTCCGCCCAGGACACGTCTGTCGCGGCGCTGCTGCAGGACGGGATCCGTGCGCTCGACGCCGTGGGCGACGGTGACTGGCTCGCACGCCGCGCGCAGGACCAGCTCGCGCACGTGCACGCCATCGCCGGAAACCCGTTCTTCGAGAAGGTCCGGAGCACGGCGGTCGTGGCGCTGTACAACAACGCGCTCGCGTTCGCGCATTTCGGTTACGAGGGGAACGCGTTCAACCAGGGTGGCGGCTACCTGCACCGCGGCTTCGACGACCTGCGCTGGCTGCCGGCACCGCCCGCATCCGCGAGCCCACCCCCGGCGTGACCATGCAGCGCTACACCCACGACGACGACTCGGTGGTGGTGATCGTCGGCAGCGGCGCCGGCGGGGGCACGCTCGCCCACGAACTCGCCCGCCAGGGAGTCGACGTGGTGGTGCTGGAGGCGGGCCGGCAGCAGTCGCCCGCGACATTCGTCAACGACGAGTGGGCCGCGTTCGCGCAGCTCGCCTGGCTCGACAAGCGCACGACGTCCGGCACTTGGCGCGTCGCGAAGGACTTCCCGCACCTGCCGGCATGGATCTGCAAGACCGTGGGCGGCAGCACCACCCACTGGGCCGGCGCGTCGCTGCGCTTCCAGGAGCACGAGTTCCGCGCACGCACGACTTACGGCGACATCCCGGGCGCCGCACTGCTCGACTGGCCGCTGACGCTCGCGGAACTCGAACCCGTCTATGCCCGTGCGGAGGACAAGCTGGGCGTCACGCGCACCCACGATATTCCCGGTCTGCCCGGCAACAACAACTTCAAGGTCTTCTACCACGGTGCACAGAAGCTGGGCTACGCGGCGCACACCGGACGCATGGCGATCAACAGCCGTCCGCGCGCCGGCCGGGCGTCGTGCCAGCAGTTTGGATTCTGCTTCCAGGGCTGCAAGAGCGGCGCGAAGTGGTCCACGCTCTACACCGAGATCCCGGCCGCGATCGCCACCGGGCATTGCGAGCTGCGGAGCGAGTGCCACGCGGCGCGTATCGAGCACGACGCGGCCGGCAAAGTGACCAGCGTCGTCTACTTCGACGCCGCCGGTCACGAGCAGCGCCAGAAGGCGCGCGTGGTGTGTGTCGCCGGCAACGCGATCGAGACACCGCGCCTCCTGCTGCTGTCCGCGTCCGCACGGTTCCCCGACGGACTCGCGAACGGCGCCGGAGCGGTGGGCCGCCACTACCAGCGGCATACCACCGGGTCGGTGTACGCGGCCTTTCCGGATCCCGTCCGCATGTACCGCGGCACCACGATGGCCGGCATCATCAGCGAGGAATCGCGCCATGACCCGGCACGCGGGTTCGCCGGCGGCTACGAACTGGAGACCGTCGCGATCGGGCTGCCGTTCACGGCCGCGTTCCTCGATCCCGGCGCGTGGGGACCCGGGTTCACCGCGGCAATGGATGCTTACGCGCACCTCGCGGGGCTGTGGATCGTCGGCGAGGACATGCCGCAGGCGACCAACCGCGTGACCTTGCACCCGTCGGAGAAGGACCAGTGGGGCCTGCCGGTCCCGAACGTGCATTACGACGACCATCCGAACGATGTGTCGATGCGCGAGCATGGCTTCCGCCAGGGCACGGCGCTGTACGAGTCGGTTGGCGCACGCAAGGTCTATCGCACGCCGCCTTACCCCTCCACGCACAACCTCGGGACCTGCCGCATGAGCGCGCACCCGCGCGACGGCGTGGTGGACCGCTTCGGTCGCGCGCACGAGGTGCCCAACCTGTTCATTTCGGACGGCAGCCAGTTCACGACCGGCGCGGCCGAGAATCCGACCTTGACCATCGTCACGCTGGCGATCCGGCAGGCGGAGCACATCGCACGGCAGATGACCGCACGGGCGCTGTAGGCTGACATCGCGTCATGGTGCCCATGGGCGGGTCAACCCGCGGCGCGCGGGTCCGGATCCCATGACCCGCGGTGCCACCGCGGGGAATCGCGCGGATCAGGGGTCGCGGGTCGCGGCCCGGTCGTCCGGTCCCGCGTCGTCATCCCGCGCGTAGCGCTCGCGCAGGTTCACCGGCCGGCGACCTCCCTTCGCCCGCATCCGCAGGTTGAGCAGTTCGACACCGATCGAGAACGCCATCGCGAAATAGACGTACCCCTTGGGGACGTGATGGCCGAGGCCATCGGCCACGAGCACGACGCCGATCACGAACAGGAACGCGAGCGCGAGCATCTTGATCGTGGGGTGCGCAGACACGAAGCGGCCGATCGCGCCCGCGAACGCCATCATCAGCACCACGGAGACGACCACCGCCGCGATCATGATCTCGATGTCGTCGACGATGCCGACCGCCGTGATGATCGAATCGAGCGAGAACACCATGTCGATCACGATGATCTGGACGATCACCGCCATGAACGTCGCACGTACTGCCGAGGAGGCGTGACCCTCGTGTCCTTCCAGCAGCTGATGGACCTCCATCGTGCTCTTCCACAGCAGGAACAGGCCGCCACCGAGCAGGATGAGATCACGTCCGGAGAGTTCCTGGGTCAGCACCGTGACGAGCGGCGCGGTGAGTCCGATCATCCATGTCAGCACGAACAGCAGCGCGATCCGCATGAACATCGCGAGGAACAGCCCGATCCTGCGGGCCAGCTCGCGCTGCACGTGCGGCAGCTTGTCAACGAGGATCGAGATGAAGATCACGTTGTCGATCCCGAGCACCAGTTCCAGCGCGGTGAGCGTCAGGAAGGCGATCCAGGCTTCGGGTTGTTGCAGCAGTTCGATCATCGGGGTGCGCAGGTTGGATGGGTTGAAGTATCGCGGCCGCGCCGCGCGCGCTTTAATTCGGTTTAACCTGTGTCTGACGCGGGATTAATCGAGTACGGAGAGGATCACTCAACCCGCCGCCGGCGCCATCCGGGCGAGCCCGTCCCACGGGGACCCTGGTTCGTCTGCGGGCAGGAAGCCCCCGGCCTGCATCGTCCACATGCGAGCATAGTGCCCTTCCCGCGCGAGCAGCTGGTCGTGCGTGCCGTCCTCCACGATGCGTCCGTGGTGGAAGACGACGATGCGATCGAGATGTGCAAGGGTGGACAGCCGATGCGCGATGACGATCACCGTCTTGTCCCGCATGAGATCGCGCAGCGCCTCCTGGATGCAGTGCTCGGTGACGGAATCGAGCGCGCTGGTCGCTTCGTCCAGCAGCAGGATCCGCGCGTTCTTCAGGATCGCCCGCGCGAGCGCAATCCGCTGACGCTGTCCGCCGGACAGCTTGACGCCCCGTTCGCCGACCAGCGACTCATACCCGTCCTCCGCCTCCAGGATGAATTCGTGCGCATGCGCCTTGCACGCCGCCGCGACGACCTCCTCGTCCGTCGCGTCAAGCCTGCCGTAGCGGACGTTCTCCATCAGGGTGCGATGGAACAGCATCGGGTCCTGCGGGATCATCGCGAGCCCGGCACGGAGCGACTCCTGCGTCACCTCCGCGATGTCCTGGCCGTCGATCAGGATCCGTCCAGCCTGCGGCTCGAACAGCCGCAGCACCAGGTTAAGCAAGGTGCTCTTGCCGCTGCCGGAGAACCCCACCAGCCCCACCTTCTGCCCGCTTGGAATGGTGAGGTCCAGGTGCCTGAACACCGGGCGCTCGGGCACGTAGGCGAAATCGAGCGCTTCGACGCGAATCTCGCCGCGCGTCACCGCGAGGCTGCGCGCGCCAGGCCGATCCACCACCTCGTGCGGCCGCACGATGATCGACACGCCGTCGGACACGTTGCCAAGGTATTCGAAGAACTCGAGGAACTTCCGGCTCAGCCCGCGCGCCTGTTCGATCAGCAGCAGGCACAGGCTTGCGGCCATTGCGAACTCACCCGCCGTCATCCCATCCCGCGACCACAGCCCGATCGCGTAGTACACGACACCGACCATCAGTGCGCCGGCGGCGGTGAACTGGAACCAGCGGATTCCTTCCATGAAGAAGAACGTGCGGCGGGCGCGCTGCACTTCGATGTCCAGGTAGCGGTCGAGGTACTGGCGCTCGAAGTCCCGTCGCGCGAACAGCTTGGAATTCACGATATTGGTCACCGAGTCGACGATCTTGCCGCTGACGAGGCTGCGCGCAGCAGCATAGTCCCGGGCATACCGCCGGCAGCGGCGCGCGAGTGCGAACGACACGCCGACATACACGGCAATCCAGGCGCCGAGCACCAGCGCGAGTTGGGTACTGACCCCGGAAAGCAGCACCAGGGACACGGTGAACGTGATCGTCAGCGGCCAGAAGTCGAACATCACGGTCCACAACACCTGGGCCGTGCTCATCGACGTCTCGGCAATCCGGTTGGCGAGTGAGCCGGCAAAATTGCCCAGGAAGTAGCGCTGCGAATGGTGCTGGAGATACGCGAACAGCTGCCGCCGGATGCGCCGGCGCAGTGCCGGCCCGAGCATTACCAGGATGATCCCGCTACCACGCGAGAACAGCACCAGGCCAACGTTGAGTGCCGCGAAGAACCACAACACCGGCGGAATCACCGTCCATACGTCCTGGGCATTCGCCTGTGCCGCGGCGACGGTATCCATGATGCGGCGGATCGCGTAAGGCATCAGGATCCCGCAGGTGGACTGACCTGTTTCCAGCAGGGCAACGCCGAGCACCGCGGGCCAGTAGAGGCGCACGAAGTACAGCACGAACGCCAGCGGGCGATCGGGCAGCGGCGGGGCGTGGAGATCTCGCTGATCGGGGAACTCGCTCACCGCGGCGAGTATACGGGACGGGGCAGCCCCTGCGCCTCGCGGAATACCGGCGTCCCCCGCCGGGGCTCCACCGGGTTGCGCCGGGATCAGAACGCGAGACCGACGGCGCGCGCGAGATCGGCAATCGCCTGCGCTTCCGTGACCACCTTGATCGTGTGCATGCCGAGCGCCTTGGCGGGCTTCAGGTTGATCCCGAGATCGTCGAGGTAGACGACTTCATGCGGTGCCGCCGCCATCCGCTCGCAGGCGTAATGGTAGATGCGCGGATCGGGCTTGCGCATGCCGATCTTGCTCGACTCGATGACTTCGTCGAACAGCGTCATGGCGCGCTCGACCTCCGCAGTGCGCTCCGCGGAGCCCCAGATCCCGGGCCCGTCACCGGTGTCCATGTTGTTGGTGAGGCATACGACGCGGAACTGCGTCTTGCAGCGCTGCAGCACCTCCACCATCCGCGGACGCACCTGCCCGCCAAGCAGTCCGATCACTGTGCGACCGCTGATCGGGAAACCAGCCGCCCGCGACTCGTGTTCGAACGCCCGGTCGAACTCGTCCAGCGTGATACGGCTCGACTCGAACCGGGCCCACGCGTTGTCGTCAGGGTTGGTCGCATTGATGCGCCGGATGAAGTCCGGGGGCAGCCCGTGCGCCTCTTCGTATCGCTGGAACGCCTCGAACGGGGACGTGGTCATCACTCCCCCGAAATCCCACAGGATCGCCTTGACCGTCATGCCTCGTATGCCTTTCGTGTGCCGTGTACCGGCCTCCCGCTCACTGCGGATCGGCGGTTTCCTCGAACTGCGGGATGGGATCGTGCGGGAACCATTCGCGGATCGCGGGTTCGTCGAACAGCGTTTCCTGCGAATCGATCTTCCATTCCCCGCCATCGAGCACCACCTGGTAGACCTCGAACTCGGTGCTGCCCTGGTTGTTCAGGGCATCCCCTGCCCGAAGCACGTTCGGCACCTTCGCGCGCGGCGCGCACGTGCCGTCGGTTTCCATCGCACGTTTCGCGTCGCGCACGTCGACCTTGCCGATAGTCACGCCGCCCAGTTCGAACATTTTCTTCTGCAGCGCGGCCCACTCGCCGACGGGCCGTCCATCCGTCATCGTTGCCGTGACGAACCGGTACGCGTCCTCGAAGCGATGTTCCTTCATCGCGGTGATATAACCTTCAACCGCTGTCTTCGGCCCCGGATCGGTCACGCACGCAGGCGTGTCCGCCGCCGCCCCGTTCAGCAGTCCCATCATCACTCCACACCCGAGCAGGAACCTGCGCATCGTGACCCCCTCTCGCCGTGTTCACCCGCAATTCACCGCGCAGTCGCGCGCGTCTTCACGGACTCTCATCCCCACGCGCGCTGCCGCTGGCCGTCGCCATCTTAACTTGTCACACTCCCGGCGGGATCTCCCGCGGAGTCTTTCGATGCGCACCGATATCCGCTTCCAGGCCAACGGCCTCGCGCTCGCGGGCTGGCTGTACCGACCCGCGATGCCGGGGCCGCGCCCGCTGATCGTGCTTTCCCACGGGTTCTCGGCGCTGATGGAGATGGGGCTCGATCGCTACGCGGCGAGCTTCACCGCGGGCGGCTTCGCCTGCCTCGTGTACAACCATCGCAATTTTGGCGGCAGCGAGGGCACGCCGCGCCACGACATCGACCCGTGGCAGCAGGTCGCGGACATGCGGGAGGCGATCAGTTTCGCCCGGACCCTGCCCGACGTCGATCCCGCGCGCATCGGGCTGTGGGGGACGAGCTATGCGGGAGGCCACGCGCTCGTCGTGGCAGCGATCGATCGGCGCGTCCGCTGCGTGGTCTCCCAGGTCCCGCTCGTCGAGGGTTATCGCACGTTGCGTACCTGGGTGCCGACGCAGGCGTGGGACAAACTGCAGGCACGCTTCGCCGAGGACCGTGACGCGCACTATCGCGGCGCACCGCTGCGCACCACGCAGCCGGCACGCGAAGGCACCGAAACCTGGGCCTGGGCACAGGCCACCGATCCGGACGGCCTGTACCCGAACGAGATCACCCAGCGCAGCCTGGAAATGCTCGGCACCTACGAACCCGGCCAGTTCATTCCGCGAATCGCGCCCACGCCGCTGCTGATGATCCTCGCCGAGCAGGACGAGCAGACACCGTTTGCCGGACAGCTCGCGGCATACCACCAGGCCGGCGAACCGAGGCGCCTGGTGACGTTGGACTGCAAACACTATGATCCCTACACCAGCCGGTTCGAGGACGCCTGCGGCGCCGCGCGCGACTGGTTCACCGTTCACCTTTCACCTTGATCGGAGTCGACCATGGGGATGAAGCCCGCGAAGAACGCGCTCGATCTCGGCATCCTGTGCCGGGATATCCAGAAAAGCCTGGCGTTTTACCTGGACGTGCTGGGACTGCAGAAGATCGGCGAACTGCCCATTCCGTTCGGCCACATGTATCGGCTCGCGTTCGGTGACAGCTTCGTCAAGCTCGTGGACCCGAAGAAAATCCCCCCGGCCGGCGAGATCGGGCTGACCAAGGCACTCGGGTATCGCTACATCACCTTCCAGGTGTCGAACATCGACGAGATCTGCGCCGAGTGCGAACGCGCCGGGGTCCCGTTCGAGATGCCGAAACAGGAGCTGATGCCCGGGGTCACCATCGCGATGGTGCGTGACCCGGATGGCAACGTGGTCGAGTTCGTGCAGCGCGCGGGCTGAGCGGGCGCCGCGGAGAGGCTTTGGCATCGCGCCGGTTCAGGCCGGCGCACTGGTCAGTGAATCGAACCAGCCGCCGCTCTCCAGCATCTCCCACGCGCGCGGGCTGCCCAGCAGCGACAACAGGTGCTCGACGAACGCATTCACCTTGGGCGTGCTGCGGCTCTGGCTGCGTGACACGATCCACAACGGCAAGGTGAACTGGTGCTCCATCATCAACGGCACCAGCAGCCCCTCCTTCACCAGGCGCCCGCTGATCACGAGCGGCAGCCACGCGATCCCCATGCCGTCCACGCAGGCCTTGCGTGCCATCAGCAGATCGTTCGTGGTGATACGGTAGTCGAGCTTGAGGTCGCGCAACGCGGGCGGCGCGAATTCCGGCCAGCGCAGCAGAGTGAAGCGGATCAGCGCGTGGCCTGACAGCTCTTCCGGTTGCTCGGGTATGCCCATGCGGGCGAGGTACTGCGGACTCGCGCAGAGCCCGAGCCGCGCACGCCCCAGCGGCTGCACCGGATGATGCGTGCGCGGTTTGGGTCCGAAGTGGATTTGGACATCCGCGTCGCCCTCCTCGGCTTCCATGCCGTTGAGCTGCAGGCAGGTCTCCAGGGTGATCTTGGGGTATTTCGCGAGGAACGACGATATGAGCGCCATGGCCCAGCTGTCATCGACGGCAAACGGTGTGGTGAATCGCAGATGTCCCGAAGGCTCGCGCTGCAGGCGTTGCAGCGCGTATTCTGCCTCGCGCGCCTGGCTCACCAGCTGTTCGCAGTGTTCGTAGTAGACACGTCCCGCGTCCGTGGGTTTGAGCGAGCGCGTCGTACGTTCGAGCAGACGGGTGCCGAGCTGCTGTTCGAGCTGGGCGATGCGCCGGCTCACGGTGGACAGCGGAACGCCGAGGGTGTTCGCCGCGGCCGTGAAACTGCCGGCCTGGATCACGGCCGCGAACAGCGCCATGTCATCGAGGCTCGTCATCGATTATCCCCTTTGTGGGATAGTTAATCCCATGTCGCGCCGTTTATTGTTCCAGTGGAAGGATATAGGCTGCTCACGAAATAGGAAACCTCCGATAGCATGGAACAATCCCACGGAGGAGCGCCAGTTTCGCGGTTCGCTGGCGCCGGGGCGGGCGCCAGCCGCGGGCCGCTTTCGCCGATAACAGGGCCAGTCTGTTTAAAGGGGAGATTCTTACCAATGCGCATCCGCAAGTACGATTTTGATTACAGCCGCCGGCACTTCATGAAGCAGACGGCGGCCGGGATCCTGGGTGCCGGGGTGTTCGGCAGCGTGTGGGACGCGGTGGCCC
>JBFWUN010000074.1:0-16732 GCA_050247235.1 Gammaproteobacteria bacterium | reverse complement strand
AACAGCGTGCGTGTGCTGCCCGGCGGCACGGCGCTGGAATTCCTGCGCACCACCGCTGGAGGGCGCTACCGTCTCGAGACCGATCCGGGAGACCCTGCCAGCGACACGTTCGATTTCACGTTGACCAGTGACAGCTTCGACGTGCTCGGCGGACTGGCGGGCGACATCCCGCGCGCGGGCGCGGGCGGCCTCGCGGGTTGCCTGGGCGGGAACATCGATTGCGTGGCGGTCTACAACACCGGGGTTCCGCAGGACTGCACTGCGTTCACCACGGCCCGCAGCAATGCCTGGTGCGGTGACAACCTCGCAGGCATAGCTGCATACGATGCGGCGTCCGCGGCCCTGACGTTCGACCGGACAGACGCCGGCTCGCCGTTGCCGCTGCAGTCCCCGCAGCAGCGCTTCTTCGTCGTCGACACCCCGGTGACTTTCACCTGCGATGCGGGTGGCATGCGACGCCACGCGGAGTATCCGATTGCCGCAGTGCAGGTCGCCAACCCTGGTGGAGACGCGGCACTGCTCGCCCGTCACGTCGAATCCTGCGTGTTCTCCTATGCCGCGGGCGGTGCCAGCCGCAACGGACTGGTCACCATCCGCCTGGTGCTCTCCGCGGAGAATCTCGACGGGGGGCGCGAGGGAGTGACGCTGCTCCACCAGGTCCCGGTGATCAACACGCCATGATGCGCAGGCACCAGGGCGGCTTCTCGCTCGTGTCCGCCACGTTCATCGTCGTCGTGGTGGCAATGCTCGCCGGCTACCTGGTCAATCTGGGCAACGCGCAACGTGCCGCCACTTCGTTCTCCTTGCAGGGGTTGCGCGCCCACGCCGCCGTGCAGAGTGGCATGGAATGGGCAATCGCGCGCGTGTTGCGCGATGGGGCGTGCGTCGCGCCGGGCAGCACGTTCGCGTTGGATGGCGCCGGCCTCGAAGAACTCCGCGTCAGCGTAGACTGCGTCGCGACGACCGTTACCGAGGGCGCACGCACCTACCCCATGTTCCGGTTGACAGCGAGTGCCAGGCGGGGCACCGAGGGTGGGGAGGATTACTACAGCCGCCGACTGACCGCCAGCATCGTCGCCGCCCCCTGAACGTCGAATGCAGCGCGCGCGCAGCGCCGCCCCGCGGGCGTGGCCCACAGGCGTCCGATTCCCACCGTGACCTCCGATCGATCAGATATCCAACGTTCCATTGGCGAGGCAGCATTGCCGGAGTGCCTCGTATAACGTGATCGCTACCGCGTTGGCCAGGTTCAGGCTGCGGATCCCCTCCCGCATCGGAATCCTCAGCGCGTTCGCAGACGGCAACTCGGCACGAGCGGCTGTCGGCAGGCCCTGCGTCTCGGACCCGAACAGCAGCGCATCGCCCGGGTTGAAGCGCACGGTGTACAGGCTTTGCTCTGCATGCCGGCTCAGCACGTGAACTGTTCGCCGGCCGAGTTCCGCGCGCCATGCCCCGAGTGTCGCATGCCGCCTGACATTGGCGAACTCGTGATAGTCGAGCCCCGCCCTCCGGAGGTTGCGATCGTCGAGCCGGAAACCGAGCGGCTCTATCAAATGCAGGGTCGCGCCCGTGGCAGCGCACAGGCGTATAATGTTGCCGGTATTCGGCGGGATCTCCGGTCGATACAGCACGATGTCGAACATGGACCTGCAGACCGAAGCCAATGACTGAAGCCACGCGGGAGCACACACGCCTCACGACGCAGTTCTGCGGAATGTCGTTCGCGACCCCGCTTGTGCTGCTGTCAGGTTGCGTGGGGTTCGGTGAAGAATATACGCGCGTCGCGGGCTTTTCCAACCGCGATGTCGGCGCCGTGTGCCTCAAGGGCACCACGCTCGCGCCGCGACTCGGCAACCCGCCGCACCGCGTTTACGAGACACCCGCGGGCATGCTTAACGCGATCGGTCTGCAGAACCCCGGCGCGCATGCCGTTGTGCGCGACATTCTCCCGCGTCTCGACTTCACGGAGACCCGCTTCATCGCGAACGTTTCGGGTTCCACGGTCGAAGAGTACGAGGAAGTCACCCGCATCTTCGACGACTCTCCTATCGACGCGATCGAAATCAACATCTCCTGTCCGAACGTCAAGGAAGGAGGCGTCGCCTTCGGCAACAGCCCGGAGATGTCCGCCCGGGTGGTCGCGGCCTGTCGGCGCGCCACCCGCAAACCGCTCATTACCAAGCTGTCGCCGAACCAGACCGACATCGCCGAAAACGCACGCCGCTGCATAGAGGCGGGGAGCGATGCCTTTGCGGTCATCAACACGCTGATGGGGATGGCGATCGATATTGACCGCCGCCGACCGGTGATTGGCAACAACCAGGGCGGTCTGTCGGGGCCGGCCATCAAGCCGATCGCGCTGCTCAAGGTTTTCCAGGTTGCGCAAGTGTGCCGTCCGCACGGGATCCCCATCATCGGGCAAGGCGGGGTGGTCACTGCGAAAGATGCCATCGAGTTCATGCTCGCCGGGGCGACCGCGGTGGGTGTCGGGACCGGGCTGTTCTACGAGCCGCTCGTGTGCCAGGAGATCAATCGCGGCATCGGCGACTATCTCGATCGCCACCGGTTCGGGCACGTGAGTGAAGTCGTCGGAAATCTTCAGCTCAACGGCGGGGTGGGCTGAGCCTGCGGTGATTACGCGTCGCGGTCGAGACGCCTCAGGAACACGCGTATTTCCTTCTGGGCCTGGATATCGCCGTTGTCCGTGGCCACCGCAATTCCGCGTTCGAAAGCCGCCCGGGCGAGCGACGGAGCACCGTTCGCCGCGTGCGCCCTGCCGAGCATCTTCCACGCCGCAGAATAGTCCTCCTTGAGTTCGGTCGCCCGCGCGAAATGAATCGCCGCGCGCGCCGGATCCTCGTCCAGCCAGGCGGTTCCGAGGCTGAATCTCAGGATTGCCGAATCCTGGCCGGCGGCGAGCAGCCGCTCCAACGCGTCGCGGTTTACGGTCATCGTGCGGTATTGGGCATGACCGGTATCACTCCCTGCTGGCTTCCTTGATCTGCTTGGGGTCGATGCCGAGACTGCGAAGTTTCCGGTACAGGTGAGTGCGCTCGATCCCGACCCGCTCCGCGACCTTGCTGACGCTGCCGTCGAATGCCTGGAGCTGGTATTCCAGATATGCCTTTTCGAACCGCTCGCGTGCCTCTCGCAGCGGCAGTTCGAACTCGGGATGGATGTTCTCGGGTTCGGAAGGCGGGCGCATTCCAGTGGCGGCACTGATCTCGGCACCGTCGATTATCTCGGTCGTTCCAAGGATGAAAAGCCGTTGCACAAGGTTTTTCAGTTCGCGAACGTTGCCGGGCCAGCGATAGTCCCGCAGGCGCAGCTTGGCGGCAGCCGAGAATTCCCGACGCGGCAATCCTTCGTGCAGCGTGAAATGGCCGGCATAGTGCGCGAGCAGGTCTTCGAGATCTTCGAGATGATCACGCAGCGGTGGCACCTGCAGCGGTACCACGTTCAAGTGGTAATACAGATCGTCGCGGAAGCGACCGGCGGCAACTTCGGCGGCAAGATCGCGCTTGGTGGCTGCGATTACCCGCACGTCGATCGTGACCGGTTCGCGTCCCCCCACGCGCAGCAGCGTCTGCTGCTCGAGTGCGCTGAGAAGGCGCGCCTGCGTGCTCAAGTCCATGTCCGCGATGTCCTTGATGAAGATCGTCCCGCCGTTAGCCTGCTCGAGCGAGCCGTAGACGACACGATGGGCGTCCTCGGTGCCGAACAGCTCGTTGTCCGGGTTTTCGCGCGCGAGACCTGCGACGTTGACGACGACGAATGGTCGGGACGCGCGGGGGCTGTGCTCGTGAATGTAGCGCGCGATCACCTCCTTGCCGGAGCCTGACTCCCCCGTCACGAACACGGCGGTTCTGTGTTGCGCGATTCGTCGGCAGCTGGCGCGCAGGCTCTCCATAACGCGGCTGTGTCCGATGGGCTCGGGGATCCCCGCGATAGCGCGCTTCAAGCCAACGTTTTCGCGGTGAAGACTGGCATTTTCGAGCGCTCGCTGAATCGTCAGCAGCAATTTCGCGATGGAGAGCGGTTTCTCGATGAAGTCATACGCGCCGAGCCGAGTGGCCTCGACCGCCGTTTCGACCGTGCCGTGCCCGGACATCATGATTACGGGTGCTCCGAGGCCGCCACCCTCGGACCACTCCTTCAGAAGCGTGATGCCGTCAGTATCCGGCATCCAGATATCGAGCAGGACGAGATCGGGTCGACGGATACGGCGGGCATCACGCGCCTGGGCGGCGTTCTCGGCGACAGCAACCTGGAAACCCTCGTCCTCGAGTATTTCCTTCAAGAGGATCCTGATGTCGGGTTCATCGTCGACCACGAGGATCTGCTGGTTACTCATGACGCCTTCCTTCCGATGTCGGCCTGGGTGCCCGGTGCAGCATTCTGCAGGGGCAACTGGATGACCGCGCTGGCGCCGCGGTCCGGATTGTTCTCGAGCGAGACGATGCCGCCATGTTCCTCGACGATCTTCTTGACGATCGCAAGCCCAAGGCCGGTACCGCGCGTTTTATTTGTAACATACGGTTCGAATACGCTTCCAACCATGTCCGGCTTGATCCCCTCGCCGTCGTCCGCGAGCCGGATCTCCACGTGCTGTCCCGCGCTGGATGAAAGCTCCCGGGTGGATACGCGGACGTGTGGAGAAGAACCGTTGGCATGTGCCTCGAGGGCGTTCTTGATCAGATTGTTGAACACCTGGCGAAAACGGCCAGCGTCGATGGACACCGGCGGCAACCGTGCATCCAGCGACAGTTCGAACGCTGCCTCGGGATTGGCCGTCCGGTAGAGGTCCACAACGCCGGTGAGAAGCGAATTGACGTCCACTGGCTCCTGGTTGATCAGGGGAGGTCGTGCGTAGTCGGCGAACGTGTTGACCATCGATTTCATGGTATCCACCTGCTGGACGATCGTACTGGTGAGGCGGTCCAGGGTTTCAGCATCCGCCGGTGCCATTTTCGAAAGATACTTCTGGCGGAGTCGTTCCGCTGACAACTGAATGGGAGTCAAGGGATTCTTGATTTCGTGCGCCAGGCGGCGGGCCACCTCGGACCACGCGGCGTCACGTTGACCCCTCGCCAACGCCGTGATGTCATCAAACACTACCACGTGACCTTGTCCTTCCCCTCCGCCGAATCTCAACGAAGTTCCGCGGCACATCAGTATTCGTCGTCCCTCCCGGTTGAAGATCTGGACTTCCAGTTGCCAGCGAGAACTGGCATCGGAAAGATGCTCCGTTATTCCGTCCACGAAGGGTCGCAGATGCTCACGCAGTGCGATCAGCGACTCGAACGAGGTGCCGATCACGCCGGTGTCGCCCAAGTCCAGGATCTGTCGTCCGCTGTCGTTGAGCGTGGTGATGCAGAGCTCCGAGTTCAGCGCGACGACACCGGACGAGAGTTCGCTGAGAAGCGTATTCACATAGCGATTCTGGGACTCGATCTCCGCGCGCGCGGAGGCGATACGACCCGTCATCGCGTTGAACGAACTCACCAGCATGCCAATCTCATCGTTGCTCGTGACGGGAAGCGTGGTCGTGTAGTTTCCTTCCGCGATGGCGACGGTGCCGGCGGCCAGCGTGCTGATGGGGGCGGTAAGCCGTTCAGCCGATACGAATGCCGCCCATACCGCTACTGCGATGCTGGACAACAGCACCAGTGTGAGCGTCAGCACAAAGCTCAACTTGAGTTTCTCCCGGAGATAGTCAAGCTCGTTGTACTTCGCGTAGGCATTCTGGACACTCTCCGCCAGTGTGTTCATCCGTGCCGACAACGGGTACATCGCATGCAGCACACGGTCTTCCGCGCTGAGTGAGCTGTCCGGGATGTTCACTGCGACGCGGACCAGGAACCCGCTCGCTCCCTGGGGCTCAAGGCCAATGTAGCTTCTGCCCTGTCGAAGTTGCAGCAGGATCGCGGCCGACGGCAACGTAGGCACCAGCTCGGTGCTGCTGCTGCTCGACTCGAGCAGGCGGCCCTGGGGGGTCGTCAGGGTGAGCTCCTCCGCACCTGCGCGCTGACGCAGCAGGTCAAGATTGGATCCGACGGCATCCCAGCTGTTGGAGACCACCGTGCTGTTCGGATTGCGCAGCGCGTCGAGATTCAGCATCGCGCCACCGCTGCCACTTCCGAGCTCCTCCGAAAGCTCCTCGGTCTGCGCGAGCAGTTCGCGCATTCGGAGGTCGAGCGCGTTACGGCTCAAGTCCAATGCGTCCTGCAATGCGCGATCGATTCGTGCATCGAACCAGCTGTCAACGCCACGTTTGAGAAAATCCAGTGAGAAGCCGTACAGCACCATCAGCGGCAGCACGGACAGCGCGATGAACATCACCACGAGGCGCAGCGTAAGCTGCGCGCCTGGTCGACGGCCGCGCAACTGCCCGAGCAGCTGACGGATGTTCAACGTCAGCAGCACGATGAATCCAAGGAGACCCAACCCGTTGGTCACGAGCAAGCGTGAAAAGAGCGCGCCGAACTGCTCGGAGTTCTGCAGGGCAGCGCTGATAAGCACGAGCGAACCCAGCAGCGAGAAGCTGAGCAACCCGACGCCGATGATGGACGCCATCCGGCGATTCATTGCGAGATCTCCCACTCGTACCACTTGCTCTTCATGTGCCAGGCAGGCGAAACATACGCGACAGGCCGCATTGGTGCGGGCAGGGCCTCGATATCGAGTTGTGCGCGCAATCGACCACGCAAGCCTGGCTCTTGGACGAGCGCTTCGACACGGCCCAGCGTGATGGCGGACAGCCGGCCAAGTGCTTCGAGAGCTTCAGCCATTGAGCCGTGGGCGACGCGTTGATGTGTCACAAGGTCCGTCACGACGTACTTGTTGGCGAGCGCGTGCCGCTCCAGTCGTGCGGTTCTTCTCTGCGTGAGAATTTTGCTATCCCACAGCAATCGGCGGGGACGCCTGACTTCGAAATCGAAGTCGAACTGCAACGGCACGCCGCTTTCGACGGCATCCTCTGCGTCGTCCCCGAGCTCGATGCGAACGTCTGCGTCGACGAAGTAAAACTCACCGACGATCTGACCGCGTACGTCAATGACCTCGATCTCCTTGGCCGCCGCGCGCGGGACGCCACCGAAGAGGAGACAGCAGAGTGCGGACAGGAGTAGCAGTATTCTCATGAGACAGTCTGGGGTCTCTTGGTCAGCAGCGCATAGTAGAACCCGTCCATCGCGGATTGTCCCGGCAGTATTTGCCGGCCATGCTGGCTTGCGATGCCCCAGGGTGCCACGATTCCCAACGCGACTGCATCCGGCGTTTCCGCAAGGAACGAGCCGATGACGCCGTCATTCTCCGCGCGCAGGATCGAACAAGTGGCATACAGTAGCGTGCCATTGTCTTCGAGCAGCGACCACGTTGCCCTGAGCAACTCGCCCTGCTGAACGACTGCCCGGTCGACATCCTCCGGAAGTCTCCGCAGCCGGATGTCGGGATGGCGTCGAATCACGCCGGTCGCCGTACACGGCGCGTCGAGCAGGATACGGGAGAACAATTGACCGTCGAACAAATCGTCGTTTCCGATCTCGCGTGCATCGCGTGCGAGGAGGCGGCAATCCACACCGAGTCGTGCCAGGGTTGACTTGGTTTCCGCAATTCGACGCTCGCTAAGGTCGGCGGCGAGCAGACGTATGCCCGGTGTCCGTTCGAGGAGGTGCGCGGTCTTGCCGCCGGGGGCACAGCAGGCATCCAGTACCCGGTCGGTGGGACGACAGTCCAGGAGTATCGCGGCCAGCTGGGCTGCTTCGTCCTGCACGGAGACATGACCCTCGGAGAATCCGGGGATTTCAGCGACGGACCTGGGTTTCTCGAGCGCTACGCCGCAATCCGCGTGGACGACGGCTTGCGCAGCGCAACCCGCGGCCTGCAGTCGGGCAAGATAGGCAATTCTGCTGGTGAGACGTGAATTGACGCGGAGCGTCAGCGGAGCGCGCGCGACATTCGCCCGCAGGATCTCCTGCCACTCTCCGGGCCAGTCCGATCTGATCTTCTCAATCAACCACGCGGGATGCTCAAAACGGATCTCGTCCGGTCCTTCGCCGGCAGGTTCCGCGGCAACCTCGCGCGACGCTCTTCGCAGCACTGCGTTCACGAGCCCCTTCGCCCAGCGGCGGTCGAGAGCTTCGCATGCCGCGACCGTCTGATGGACGGTGGCATGCGGCGGGGTCGCCAGGTAACGCAGTTCGTGGAGACCGCAGAGGAGCAGTGCGCGCAGCGCGAAATCCCGGGCCTTGAGCGGCCTGGTCAGGTATCGATCCAACTGCGCTGACAGCGTGAAGAAATGACGCAGCACCCCGTAAACTGACTCTTGCAGGAAGGCCGCATCGCCCGGTTCGGCCAGCAGGTGTCTCGCTTCCTGGAGCGCGACATCCAGTCGCACGCGGGAGTCGATGACGCGGGTAACGGCGTCTGCCGCCACGGCTCTGGTCGGCAGCAGGCCGGTTGTCACGGGGTTTTGCGCAGTCGTTGGCCGTAGCCGTTCAGGAAATCCCGGACATTCATCGGGCGTCTGCCTGGTGGCTGTACTTCCAACAAACGAAGCAGCCCCTGTCCCGTGGCGACGTCGATACCATCCGGCCCGACATGCACCAGGGTTCCGGGTGCCCGATGCTCCGCGGCCGGAACGACCGTCGCGCGCAGAATGTTCAACGGTGCGCCCAACGCATCGGTAATCGCGAGCGGTATCGGCGACAACGCTCGCACCTGGCGCTCCAGGTACTCCGCTGTCTGGCAAAAATCGATGGCACGGTCAGCGCGTGAGATCTTTGTGGCGTAGGTGACTTCCGCCTCCGATTGCGGGTGTGTCGACAGGCGCCCCGCCACAAGGTCGTCCAGCGCGGCGACCAGCGCCCCTGCACCCAACTGCGCCAACCGACGTTCGAGCGTTCCCGCGGTGTCGTCTCCGCGGATTTCACAAGCACGCTTGAGCACCATGGGGCCGGCATCGAGCGCGGGCACGACTTGCATTATGGTGACGCCGGTGACGGAATCTCCCGCCATCAATGCACGTTGGATTGGCGCAGCTCCACGCCAGCGGGGGAGCAGCGAAGCGTGCACATTCAGCGCACCGTGAGTGGGGATTTCCAGGGCGCGCGCAGGCAGGATTACACCGTACGCGGCCACGACAAGCAGGTCGGGCCGGAGGCCGGCGAATGTCTCCACAACGTCCAGTGTCCGCCAGTTCTCAGGTTGTTCGAGTCGGAGCACGCGCGACTCAGCCAGCAACTTCACGGGTGAAGCGGCAGGCTTTCGACCTCGGCCGGCCGGACGGTCAGGTTGCGTATAGACTGCTACCACGTCCACACCCGGGTATGCGAGAAGAGCCTCCAACGACGGGATCGAGAACTCGGGAGTTCCGGCGAAGGCGACGCGCAGTCGCTTCCCAGCGCTTTGATTTGGCATGGTTGGTGACCGACGCGTGCGTGGGTTGGTGCGACCCGCGAGTTGCAGCGGGTCAGCTCGCCCTACGCTGGACCTTGTCGAATTTCTTGCGGATTCTGGAACGCTTGAGTTCGGAGAGCCGGTCGACGAACAGCTTTCCGTCGAGATGATCGATCTCGTGCTGTATGCAGACGGCGAGAAGACCGCTTGCGTCGAATTCCCGCGTACGGCCGTTCTCGTCCAGCGCGCGGACCGTGATGGCGTCCGCTCTGCTCACGGTTTCGAAAACGTCCGGGACGGACAGGCATCCCTCTTCGGATTGACTTTCACCCCGGCTTGCGACGATTTCCGGATTGATGAGGCATATGGGCTGGTCCTGCTGTGCGGATATATCGAGCACGATGACTCGCCGATGCACGTTGACCTGCGTGGCCGCCAAGCCTATGCCCGGCGCGCGGTACATCGTCTCGAACATATCGCGCACGAGCGTTCGCACCCCCTCGTCAACCTCGTCGACCGGTCGTGCCTTGGTGCGGAGCCGGGGGTCGGGGAAGTGAAGGATCTCCAGAAGGGCCATGCGTTCCATTACTCGTGAGACTGCCGAAAGAATAGGGTCGAGGAGGTGAATTATCAATCGGTTAGGGACCGCAGCCCCGTGGCGACGGTATAAGGGTCGTTTTTTTTGGTCGTTCTGCTAAACTACATTAAGGGGTACCTATAAGAGTATTGATATGCTTGGGAAAATTGTCTCAGCAGCGCTCCTGGTGGCAGTGCTGACCACCGCCGCGCCGGCCGCCGAGGTCGCGCTCAATCAGAATCACCCCACCAGCTACGTCGTGGTCAAGGGCGACACTCTATGGGATATCTCGGGTCGCTTTCTGCGCTACCCCTGGCAATGGCCGGAGATCTGGGATGCAAACCAGCAGATCGAGAATCCACACCTGATCTACCCCGGTGATGAAATCTTTCTGACGTACAAGGACGGGCGCCCATTGCTTGGCCTCCGGCGCAGTCGCGTCGTCAAACTCACGCCATCAGTGCGCGAGAGCCGACACGATGACGCGATTCCGCCGATTCCTCTCGATGCCATCCATCAATTCCTGAGCCGTCCGCGTGTCGTCACCGAGAACGAAATACAGCAGGCCGCGTACGTCGTGGGAAGTCAGGATGAACACCTCGCGACGGGGCAAGGCAACCGAATCTACCTGCGCGGACTGCCCGACGAATCGACCAACCGCTACTCCATTTACCGGCCGGGCGGAGAGTATGTTGATCCGGATACGGGAGTTTCACTCGGGTACGAGGCGCTTCATATCGCCGACGTCATCGTGACGCGGTTTGGCGACCCGGCTACAGCGACCATCACGTGGTCGAATCGCGAAGTCATCAAAGGCGATCGCCTGATGCCGCAGGAACGTGAAGAATACCCCGAGTTCATTCCACATGCTCCGGAGTCTCCGATCGATGGACGGATCATCTCGGTGATCGATGGCGTATCGCAGATCGGGCAGCACCACGTAGTCGTGGTGAACAAGGGGACAGCCGATGGTCTCGTCCCTGGACACGTGCTTGCAATTCACCAAAGTGGAGAATTGATCCGTGATCGTCTGGGAACCGAACAGGCTCACCGCAAACGGCTCGATGATTTCCGCCGCGCGGAAGCTGAGAATCCCTCGGCTGTCGGGCGGTTCTTCAGCGGGGTCGCCAACGATATGCGTGATGCGAAACTTGCTGTCGACAAGGCATTGGGAGAGCCCATCGGGGGTGCCCCGGTCATGGTCGAACTGCCGGAAGAACACGCGGGAGAACTGCTGCTGTTCAGGTGCTTTGATGGCGTAAGTTACGGTCTCGTAATGAATACGCAGCGCCCGATCCACGTTTTTGACAGGGTTCGAAATCCCACGACCGAGTGAGGTTTCGACCGTCACTCGAAGCTGTGCGATCGATAACCGGGCATTTGCGAGTTATGATTCGCGTCGATGGACAAGGGAATGGACATCGAAGCGGTGCGCTGCGCGCTTGCGCTGCACAGCACCCTGCATCTCAGGCCTCGGGCCTTGGCGCATGCCCTCGAGGTACTTGCGTCGCCGGAGGGTATTCGCGGCGGTCGAGAAAGGTTCACTGAGTTCTTTGCGGCCAGGTTGGGGACGCGCGCTGACTGGGACGCGGCCGAAAAGGCCCTTCGCTGGCAGGACCCCACGCGCCAAATCCTAGTTCGATCTCAGGGCGACTACCCGGCCAACCTGGCCGCGGTCGAGAGTGCTCCCCCTATCCTGTTCTCTTGGGGCACGCAAAGCTCACTGCAGCACCATCGGGTCGGAGTCGTGGGAAGCCGGGCAGCGACTTGCGCCGGGCGAGAGTTTGCCCGCGAACTCGCAAGAGACCTGGTCTTGGCAGGTTTCTGCGTGGTCAGCGGACTTGCACGTGGAATCGATGCGGCTGCCCATCGCGGCGCGTTGGACGGTGGTGGAGTCACGCTTGCTGTTCTGGGTTGCGGGATCGATTCCGTCTACCCCAAGCGACACCTGAAGGTCGCGGAAGAGATTGCGTGCTCCGGCGCCATTTTGTCCGAGCTGCCACTCGGGGCACGACCTCTCAAGCATCATTTCCCGTTACGCAACCGCATCATCAGCGGGCTCAGCAGCGGTATCGTTGTTGTCGAGGCGACGCTGAGCAGCGGCTCGCTGATCACGGCGCGAACGGCGCTGGAGCAGGGGCGAGAGGTCTTCGCCGTACCCGGCTCGCCGCGAAATCCATTTTCCCAAGGCTGCCATGCACTCTTGAAGGATGGGGCCCATCTTGTCGAAAGTGCGTCGGACGTTTTCTTCGCACTGCCACCTCACGCTCGTCCAGTTACGAATAGCGCGAGCCTGCCTGTTGCTGCGGCCCAGCCTCAGGGCGCGACCGCGCTCGAACGCAAGGTATTGGATGCTTTAGGTTTTGAGCCTGCGCATACGGATGCACTGCTTGCGCGCACCGGATTGACGATGACAACCCTTTCATCCATCCTTCTCCGGTTGGAGCTGTCCGGTGCAGTGCGAACGCTGACGGGAGGCCGGTTCGAACGTACATCCCCTCGCGGCGCCTCGCTTGGTCGCTGACAGGGGTCCAGGGGCGTCCCCTCGCGCGCGACGTCTTCCGTACAAGTCAGTGTCTCTAGATCGCCGTCCGGAGAAGTCAAGTACGGCTCGATCGAATTTGCGCGCGCATCGCGAGTAACCCTCCGAACAAATACCGACATGGCCACAAACCTGATGATCGTCGAGTCCCCCGCCAAGGCCGGGACTATCAAGAAGTACCTCGGAGATGACTTCGAAGTGCTCGCATCGTTCGGCCACGTCCGAGATTTGCGTCCGAAAGAAGGAGCGGTAGAGACTGAGCGCGATTTCTCGATGCATTACGAAATCATCGAGAAGAACAGTAAACATGTTGAAGCGATAACAAAGGCTGCCAAGAAGGCGCGCAATATCTACCTTGCGACGGACCTCGATCGCGAAGGCGAAGCAATTTCCTGGCACATCGCTGAACTACTCAAGGAACGCAAGGTACTAGGAGATCGTTCACTCAATCGGGTGGTGTTCCATGAGATTACGCCTCGAGCGATAAAGGAAGCAGTTGATCATCCCCGGAAGATCGCGATGGATCTCGTCAACGCGCAGCAGGCCCGCCGCGCACTTGACTACCTTGTGGGATTCAATCTCTCCCCATTGCTCTGGAAGAAGATAAGGCGAGGTCTCTCTGCGGGTCGTGTCCAGAGCCCGGCGCTTCGCATGATCTGTGAACGGGAAATGGAGATAGAGAAGTTCCGCCCGCGGGAATACTGGACAATCGAGTCCGATCTCGAGAGTGAACGCCAGAAGTTTGTCGCCAAACTCGCCCGGTACAACGGACAGAAATTGAGTCAGTTTTCCATCGAGAATGGAGAAAGCGCTTCAGCTATCCGCAAAGCGCTTCTGGCCGAGGCGAACGGGCAGTTGCTGGTGTCCAAAATCGAGCGCAAGCAGAGAAAGCGGAATCCCGCTCCTCCGTTCATCACGTCCACGCTGCAGCAGGAGGCGGTTCGCAAACTCGGCTTTACAGCCCAACGCGCTATGCGCGTCGCCCAACAGTTGTACGAAGGCGTGGATATTGGTACGGGGCAGGAGGGGCTGATCACGTACATGCGCACGGACTCGCTGAATCTTGCGCGCGAGGCAATTGATGAGATTCGCGCATTCATCGAACAGCGTTTTGGCGGACCCAACCTGCCGGCAAAGCCGAACGCGTATCGCGCAAACTCGAAGAATGCGCAGGAAGCACACGAAGCCATCCGGCCTACGTCCATCTATCGGGTTCCAGCAGATCTGAAGCCACACCTGACGCCCGATCAGTTCAAACTGTACGATCTCATCTGGAAACGTACCGTGGCATGCCAGATGTCCGCCGCGACGTTGGACCTCGTCGCAGCCGATCTCACTTGTGGTTCCAACGGCGTATTTCGCGCTACCGGAACCACCGTCTCATTCGCGGGCTTTATGTCGGTCTATGCGGAGAGCCGGGACGAACCTTCGGAAGACGAAGGCGGCGCGCTGCCACCCTTGCAGGAGGGACAGACAGTGCCGCTCCTCGAGATGCGGGCAGACCAGCATTTCACC
Organism: Gammaproteobacteria bacterium; assembly: GCA_050247235.1. GTDB lineage: Bacteria > Pseudomonadota > Gammaproteobacteria > CAIKBL01. The sequence continues at coordinate 2,699 of JBFWUN010000074.1, read as the reverse complement.
GAGCCGCCGCCGCGTTACACGGAGGCCACGCTCGTGAAATCGCTCGAAGAATATGGGATCGGCCGTCCATCGACCTATGCGTCAATTATCTCCACGCTACTGCAGCGGGAGTATGTTGAACTCGACAAAAAGCGCTTCCGTCCGACCGACGTGGGGATGGTTGTGAACGCCTTCCTGACCGGCCATTTCCTGCAGTACGTTGATTACGATTTCACGGCGAAACTCGAGGACGCACTCGATGCCGTAGCACGCGGGGAGCAGGAATGGATTCCCTTGCTGCGCCAGTTCTGGACAGAGTTCCACGCGACCGTGGTAGACAAGGAGGCTAATGTCTCTCGCAAGGAGGCGACGCAGGCGCGCGAACTCGGCACGGATCCCAAGACCGGAAAACCGGTGTCTGTGCGCATGGGACGATTTGGTCCTTACGTCCTTATCGGAACGCCGGAAGACGAAGAGAAGCCAAAGTTCTACGGCCTCAAAGGCGGGCAGCGAATCGATACGATCACCCTGGAACAGGCACTGGAACTGACGCGGCTCCCGCGCGATCTCGGCACCACCGATGATGGTGCGCCACTGACTGTCAATATCGGTCGTTTTGGCCCCTACGTCCGGTATGGCGATCGGTACGTATCCCTCAAGAAGGAAGACGACCCTTACAGCATCACACGCGAACGGGCACTTGAACTTATCTCTGAGAAGCTCGCGGCGGATAAATCCCGCGAACTGCGGGTATTCGAGGGGTCGAACATCCGAGTGCTGAACGGCCGTTTCGGTCCTTACATCACCGATGGAACCCACAATACCCGGCTGCCCAAGGACATCGAGCCGGTCGCCCTGACGCTGCAGACGGCCGAGGCACTTCTGGAGGAAGGGAAGAACAAGCCTGCGTCAGGCCGCTTCGGCAAGGCGCGTCGCAAGTCCAAGTAACTCCGCCGGGAATTACGGGGTAGAACTTCTACGCCAAGTCGCCACCATTGGGCCGCGGCTCGCCGGTCCCTCCGCCGCGATTGACACTAGTTGGAGAAATTACGACAATTTTCTGCTACCCGTTCGGAGGGGTACCCAAGCGGTCAACGGGAGCAGACTGTAAATCTGCCGGCTCTGCCTTCGTAGGTTCGAATCCTACCCCCTCCACCAACGTTTTCGAGTTTCGTCCCGAGGGGGGCGTCCGCCAGCGGGTGTAGTTCAATGGTAGAACCTCAGCCTTCCAAGCTGATGGTGTGGGTTCGATTCCCATCACCCGCTCCATTCGAAACGGTGGTCAGGCTGACGGGTCCGGCCGAGTGGCGATACAGGCTCAGGTTAACGTTCTCAAGGCTTTTTCGATTGATCCGCCCATATAGCTCAGTCGGTAGAGCACTTCCTTGGTAAGGAAGAGGTCACCGGTTCGATTCCGGTTATGGGCTCCAGTATTTCGTATTTAAGTATTTGATTTGGAAAATTTTTCGGCGCCATTTCGTCCTGCAGGAGTGACTTTCCCATGTCCAAGGAAAAATTTGAACGAACGAAGCCGCATGTGAACGTGGGGACGATAGGCCACGTGGATCATGGGAAGACGACGCTGACGGCGGCGTTGACGGTGGTGACATCGCAGAAGTACGGCGGGGAAGCGAAGGCGTACGATCAGATTGACAACGCGCCGGAAGAGCGGGAGCGAGGGATCACGATTGCGACGTCACACGTGGAATACCAGAGTGACCACCGACATTACGCGCACGTGGATTGCCCGGGGCATGCGGACTACGTGAAGAACATGATCACGGGTGCGGCGCAGATGGACGGGGCGATATTGGTGGTTTCTGCGGCGGACGGCCCGATGCCGCAGACGCGGGAGCACATACTGCTGGCGCGTCAGGTGGGGGTGCCGTACATCGTGGTTTACATGAACAAGGCGGACATGGTTGACGACGCGGAGCTGCTGGAACTGGTGGAGATGGAGGTCCGGGAGCTGCTGTCGCTGTACAAGTTCCCCGGGGACGACACGCCGGTGGTGATTGGGAGCGCGCTGAAGGCGCTGGAAGGTGACACGAGCGACATCGGGATTCCGTCGATCTGGAAGCTGATTGAGGCGATGGACACGTACATTCCGGTGCCGGAGCGCCCGGTGGACATGCCGTTTCTGATGCCGATTGAGGACGTATTTTCGATATCGGGGCGAGGGACGGTGGTGACTGGCCGCGTGGAGCGGGGGATCATCAAGGTATCGGAGGAAGTGGAGATCGTGGGGATCCGAGCGACGCAGAAGACGACGTGCACGGGTGTAGAGATGTTCCGGAAGCTGCTGGACGAGGGTCGAGCTGGAGACAACGTAGGGATACTGCTGAGAGGGACGAAGCGGGAGGAAGTGGAGCGAGGACAGGTGCTGTGCAAGCCTGGGAGCGTGAAGCCGCATTCGCACTTTGAGGCGGAGGTGTACGTGTTGTCGAAGGAAGAAGGGGGTCGGCACACGCCGTTTTTCAACAACTACCGGCCGCAGTTTTATTTTCGGACGACGGACGTGACTGGGGCGGTAGAGCTGCCGAGCGGAGTGGAGATGGTGATGCCTGGAGACAACGTGAAGATCCAGGTGAAGCTGATCAACCCGATTGCGATGGAAGAAGGGCTGCGCTTTGCGATTCGCGAAGGTGGCCGGACGGTGGGTGCGGGCGTCGTTTCGAAGATCCTGGACAAGTAGACGCTTCGACTGACAGGCACGCGCG
>JBFWUN010000073.1:0-16931 GCA_050247235.1 Gammaproteobacteria bacterium | reverse complement strand
GCAGGTAGAGGCGCCGTCCAGTCGCCAGCACGAGGCGGCCATCTGCCAGATAGGCAGGCGCATGCAGCGGGTCGTGCTCCGCAGTCATTGTAGTCGTGCCGTTCGTGATCTCTCCCACCTGGACGAAGGACCCGTCAGCTCTTCTCAACTCCAACCACACATACACGGTCGATGAACCGCTGCAAAGCCCTTTGCTCAGTCTTGCCAACTGCCCCCAGGCCGATACGGCAAAGCGGCTGCCGAATGCCTGATTCACAGGTCGGCAGTCGGGCGGAGTGACGCCGGACCATTCGATACCACCCACCGTCGTCGGGTGCGTGCCCGGCGTGGACGTGGCCCGGGACGCCCAGCTCCCAGCCGCGAACTCCGCGTTATTCAAGGCACCATCGACGTCAGTATCCAGCAGCGAATCCGCGACCGTGGCATTCAACCCCTGGTTCATCAGTTCGTACGCGTCACCGATTCCATCCGCGTCCGTATCTGCGGCCAACGGATTCGTACCCAGGCGCAGCTCCACGGTGGTCGGCACCGTGTCACCATCGACATCCAGCTCCCCGTCTCGGATACCCGGGTTGAATCCCGCCCCGGCGTTCGCCAGTTCGAAACCGTCCGTCAATCCGTCTCCATCCGTGTCGATGCCTCGCTGATTCAGGCCGAGCTGCCATTCCTGCAGATTGGAAAGCCCGTCTCCGTCGGAATCGACCGTGGCGTCGTCCTGGAATGGATTCAGACCTGCTTCCTTCTCCGCGCAGTTCTTTCTGCCATCGCCATCGGAATCGGTCTCCGGCTGGTTCTCCCGCTGCGCGATCAGCACGCTGCCGATCCGCAGGTACTCACGAGTGACGGGACACGCGTTCTCCACCACGTCTTCGTACATGAGCTGTCCGCCCTTTCCGTAGGCCGTGTACTTGTATCGATAGCCGCTGGTCTGGGCAGTGTCTCGCCGCACTTCCAGGACTCGATGGTTCAGCCCGTCATACACGTACTGCACGTCCACGTAAGGCGTTTCGAACGGCGATCCCGTGCTGCCGTCACGCCGGGAGTTTCCCACGAACACCAGGTTGGAGGCGCCATCGAAGTTGATGTCGCGGATAAGCGCCATGCTCGTGGAGCTGGTGGCGCCCCCTGTGCGCGTAAAAGTGTGCGCGGTGGTGTAGTTGCCGAACGCGTCTCTGGCATAGCCGAATACGTCACCATCCTTCGTCACGCCAGAGAGTCGTGTCGCGTTCGAGTAGGTGAAGTTCTTGGTGGAACCTCTCGGCCCAATCTGCTGGAGCATCTCACCCGAGGTTCCGTAGCGATAATCGATGATGCCCCATGGTCCGTGGGTGCGCTCGAGCTGCCCCAGCCCGTCATACTCCGCATCGATATCGAAATCTCCGATGGAATCGGCAACCAGGTCCACGTTACCGGTTCCGTCGTAGGTGTATGACAGTCCCATCACCGTACCCGCCGCACCCGTGGCGTCGATATCGGATATCCACCGGCGGGGGTGGTGCGCATGCACCGTGGTGATCCCGTTCCCTTGGGTGAATTGCTTCAGGGCACCCGCCCCGGTGAAACGGATACCAGAGGCGTACAACGTGCCGGTTGCCGCGTCGCGTATGTGCAACGGTCTGCCCAACGCATCCGGCTGGTACTCCACCTGCAACCCGCTGGGGTATCGCATGGTGAGCATGTGATCAAGCGAGTCATAGCTGTAGTCGAACTGCAGATTCCTGGCGGCAATCGCGTAGTTCCTCTTGAGGTTGGCGTTGGTGCCGGAGTAGGCGGAGGCAGTGGAGATCCCGAGTGTGTGTGCATTGACGATGAGGCGCTCGGAGGACAGATTGCCGTTCTCGTCATACACGTAGTTCCATTCGATCTCCCGGGTCCCGGTACCTTTCTCCAGCTTGGTCACGTTGCCGTTCAGGTCGTAGGTGTATGTCACATTGAAAGCCGCGAGATCGGTCGTGCCGGTGTACGCCCGGCTGTCTCCCGTGGCGTAGGTGATGGTCTTGATCCGGTTCTGTCGGTCATAGGTCATCGCAGTCCGCTTGCCGGTGCTCAGACCGTTCCACCAGCGTTCCAGGATGTTGCCGTTGGCATCCCTGACATAGTCGATGACTCCCGGAGAGAAGTCCGGATGGGTCTCCTTCACCAGGAAGTACTTGGTGTTGTACTGGAACGTTCTGACGGGTCCGCTTGAATCGGGGTCCGTGAGCTGAAGGATGCGGATCGGCTGGCCCCGGAGATTGGGCCACGTCTGGGTCGTCCGGATTGTCCCGGAAGAGGTTTTCTGCTCGTCGACGTTGATGATCGACAGCACGTCGTCCGGGTGGCCATAGGCAACGGAAACCGCTTCGGTCGTGAAACCTCGCTCATCCGTCGTCATCACCCAGGTGGGGCTCGTATAGTTCCAGGTCCGGTACGAACCGTCAGCATGTGTTGCGCGGGTCTTGCGGCCGATCGGGTCCAGCACCCAGCGTTCGCCATCGCCGGCGGTCGTCGGATCGGGGTGAGATTCGAAGACCAGGCGCCCGAGCGCGTCGTACTCGTAATTCCGCGTGACCAGGCGGGTGCCATCGGTGGTGTCTTCACGGACCACGGACAGGATTCGCCCAAAGCCATCCAGAAAGTCCGTCTGTCTGAATGTCCCGCGCGTAAGTTCCCGTTTCGTCGGGAACGCGCGATTGACGGTCACGGAGGCGCTGCCCGGCTTGGGATACTGAATCTGCTGGATGCGATTCAGGCCGTCATAGGTGAAGGTCTTCGTGAATCCCCTGCCGTCTGTGAGCGAGGCCACCGTACCCGTGTCGTTGACGGTGCGGGCTATCGAGAAACTCACAGGTGATCCGGTGGCGGCGATCGGGTGGATCTCCAGCCGCGGGATTCCGCGGTGGTAGTTCTGGTACTGGGTGATGAATCTTGCCGCGTCCGCCCGGGTGGCGATATCGCCGTTGGGGTGATACGTGTAAGTCGTCCTGACGCCATCCTGCTCCGACCACGACAGTCGCGCGTTGGACAGATACTGGTGGTCGACGATGGTGGTTTCCGCCGCCGGGCCTGTGCCCTTGTCCCGGACCCACGTGGTGGTCTCCTGATCCAGCTTGCCGATTACCCATTTCCCGGCGGTCGTGTCGTTGTAATAGCTGATCGTCCTGGTGCGCTCCCCGGGGACGACGAGGTTGCTCGTGCCCGGAAGATTCAACGTGGTATCCGTGGTCTCCCGGACGCTCGTCGGATTGCCGAAGGTATCGAAGGCCAGGTTGATCACATGAAAACATGTTCCGCGGCACGTGGATGTCTGCACCTTTCGGGGGGCAAAAACCTGGTTGTCGCGCTCCGTCGCGCCGCGCCCGTGCCAGTAGTTCTCCTCCGAGATGGTGCGGCTGTCCCATTGATGCTGTACTGCTTCGATGGGCGTGGTTCCGGTGGGCGCGTACGTGCGCTGCTCGATCGGCAGTCCGATCAGCCAACGGGAATCGATGGTTCCGGCAAGCCCCTTGTATCCGTAATAGTCATACTCGATGCGCGAAGCGGGTGTGGTCACGGTTGTGCGATCGATGACGAGTGCGCCGATCGACGCGCCACCCGGCGCATAAGCATAGGTCCACGCGCCTGCCACGACTCCCGGACCACTGGTTGTCTTGGAGATGACCACCGGCGTCTCCGGTTGACTGAGCTGACCGAAGAACACCTTGTCATAACCGTACTCGATGACTCCCCCGTGGGGGTGAATCAGCCGCCGCAGCGCGAGCGACTCGTGCGGGGGTGCAGTGAGGGGATGATACTCGTACGACCATTGCTTGCCGTCGGGGCGCGTGACGGCAGTGAGCTGAAACTTGCCCGCCACGCCGGATGCGACATAGCCGTATGACCAGACTTGATCGCCCGCCGCCCCACCTTTCACGGTGATCGACGCAAGCCGGATGTTGCTGGTGGCCTGGTCAAGGTACTCGAATGTGAGCAGGGGGATCCCGGGCTGGTCGGAGCGGAACACCGACTGCACATACCTGATGCCGGTGGGGTTGGTGCCGTAGTCGATCGAGATCTGGTTGCCATCGAGATCCGTGATCGTGGACACATACCACGTGGTTTCACCGGAAGAAGTGTCACGCACGTTCATTTCGAATGTACGCCCGTCAGGACTTCTGACGCGCATGCCTTCGGTCGCGGTGGCGGGACACTCGGCGACCCAGTGGCTCTTCGTGATCAGTCGGTAGGCGGGCGCGACGCTGTTATCCAGCACGAGAAGTTCGCGACTGCCGTCCTGCAGTTCGATGGAAGGATTGTCCGCGGTGGTGACATCCCAGCTCGCCTGCGAACAGATCTTGGCGGCGTGCGCGGTAGGGACGACCAGGCGTCCGAAATGGAGCGTCCAGCCGATGCCGAAACCACGATGGATGCCTGCGTCTCCTTTGGGGCTGACGTAACTTCTGTTGACGACGACATCCAGTCCGCCCGGACCGGGCACCACGATATCGGTGTAGTTGAGCTGAAGGGTGCCGCTGAACGGGTCGATCGTGTCGCCGAACCCCTGGTCGTCCGGCTTCCCCACGGGCTGTATCCCAGGCTCTGCGTAATAGTCCCGGATTTCCTCGGCGGTGACGCTCGAGGGCAGGTTGAGGATCCACGCAGCGGCCACGGTGGCGAGTGCGCATGCTTTTTTCATCGGTCGAGACTCCTTTCGGCCGGGAAATCGTCGCAGACTCGTAAGTAACGCGTGATGCAGACTCGCGCAATGAACCCCGCGCCGACATGACGGGCGTCCGGGTTCTCCCACGCAAATCTTGGCGCAAGCATTCGGCTTCGCCGCGACTCAGTAGCCCGATGGTAGTGACCTTCGGAGGTGCGTTACCTGAGCGAACTTCCTGTCAAAGTTCAATCGAGTGCGCGGTGTTCAGGACGGGGAGGAGGGCGCTTCTGGCAAGAATCCTGTTGCTGCGTTCCGGTACGAAGCCGCGAGCCCCTCACCCCGTATTCCGCAACCCCGCCGCCAGCCCGTTGATCGAGATGAGGATCGCGCGCTGCAGGCGCTCCAGGCCCGGTTCATCTTCGCGCCTCTGCCGATGCCGACGCATCAGCTCCACCTGCAGGTGGTTGAGCGGATCGAGATACGGGAAGCGGTGGGCGATCGAGCGGGCGAGAGAAGGGTTGGACTGCAGTCGCGCCTTCTCGCCGGTGATCAGTGACAGCGCGTAGTGCGTGCGCGTCCATTCGGCCTGGATGAGGCCGAAGATCCGGCGCCCCAGCCGGCGATCCTCCACCAGATCGACATAGCGTGCCGCGATCCCGAGATCGCTCTTCGCCAGCACCATGTCCAGGTTGGACAGCAGGGTCCGGAAGAACGGCCACTGCCGGTGCATCCGCTGCAGCAGTGCCAGCCGCTCCTTGCGCAGCCGCGGCTCGCTGCCGAGGAATGTCTCGATCGCGGTGCCGAACCCGCACCAGCCGGGCAGCGCAACACGACACTGACCCCAGCTGAAGCCCCATGGGATCGCGCGCAGATCCTCGATCGCGCGCGTCGCCTTGCGGGACGCCGGGCGTGACCCGATGTTGAGCTCGGCGATCTCGCGGATCGGCGTCGCGCTGAAGAAGTAATCCACGAAGCCCGGTGTCTCGTACACCAGCCGCCGATAGGCCACCATGCTGTGCCGGCTGATTGCATCCGCCGCGTCCAGGAACGCCCGCGGCGCGCTCTGCGTCGGGTGCAGCAACGTGGCTTCCAGGGTGGCCGCGGCGAGCGTTTCGAGATTGCGCAGCCCGATGTCCGGGTTCGCGTACTTGGATCCGATCACCTCGCCCTGTTCCGTCAGCCGGATCTGGCCGTTCACGGTCCCGGGCGGCTGCGCCAGGATGGCCTGGTAGCTCGGACCGCCACCGCGCCCCACGGTGCCGCCGCGTCCGTGGAACAGCCGCAGCCGGATCCCGCAGGCACGACGCAAGGCATCGAACACTTCCACCAGCGCAATCTCGGCGCGGTACAGCGCCCAGTTGCTCGTGAACATGCCGCCATCCTTGTTGCTGTCGCTGTAGCCGAGCATGACATCCTGTTCGCCGCCGGACGCGATCATGAGATCCGCCACGCCGGGCAGCTCGTAGTACGCGCGCATGATCGGCGCCGCACGTTCGAGATCGGCGATGGTCTCGAACAGCGGGACCACGATCAGGTCGCTCACCGGCGCCTCGTCCAGGGTCCCGCGCACGAGACCCACTTCCTTCAGCAGCACCAGCACTTCCAGCAGGTCGCTGACGTCCTCGGTGTGCGAGATGATGTAGTGACGCAGCGCGTCCCGCCCGAACCGCCGATGCAATGTCGCGGCGGCCTCGAACACCGCCAGCTCACCGTGGCAGGCATCGGAGTACACGTGGTTCGGCACGCGCAGCGATCGCGGATCGTGCAACAGGCGCAGCAGCAGGGTCCGCCGGGCCGGCTCGTCGAGCGCCGGGTAGTCCGGCACCACCTTGGCCGCCGCCAGCAGCTCCGCGAGCACTGCCTCGTGCCGATCGGAGTTCTGCCGCAGGTCGACGGTCGCGAGATGGAATCCGAACACCTGCACCGCGCGTTTAAGCGGGGCGAGGCGCGGCGCGATCAGCGCCTCCGCATGGTGGCTGCGCAGCGAGTCCTCGATGGTGCAGAGATCGGCGAAGAACTCCACCGCGCTCGCGTACGGATCCTGCGGCGATACCGCGTGGCGCAACGCCTCGGTGCCGGTCAGTGCCTGGAGGGTGGCCGCGAGCCGCGCGTAGACACCGATCAGCGCGCGCCGGTAGGGTTCGTCCTCGCGGTGCACGCTGCGATCGGGTGACCGCGCGGCGAGCTGCTGCATCTCGGCGGTCACGGGGCACAGCAGCGCGGACATCGACAGCTCGGCGCCCAGCTGGTGGACTTCCGTCAGGTAGAAGCGCAGCGCCGTCTCGCTCTGGCGGGCGAGCGCCCGGTGCAGCGACTCCGCCGAGACGTTGGGATTGCCGTCCCGGTCGCCGCCGATCCAGCTGCCCATGCGCAGGAAGCTCGCGATCGGGTGCCCGGGCAGCGCGCGCTCGATCTCCTGGTAGAGCCGGGGAATCTGCCGCAGGAACGTGGCCTGGTAATACGACAGCGCGTTCTCGATCTCGTCGTCCACGGTGAGCTTGGCGGTGCGCAGCATGCGCGTCTGCCAGAGCTGCGTGACCCGCGCGCGCAGCAGCAGTTCGTTGTCCGCGCGCTCGCGGTCGGTCACCAGCGCGTCGCGTGCCCCGATGAGCTGCGCGATCGCATGCTCGGCATCCAGGATGCTCTTGCGCTGCACTTCGGTCGGGTGCGCGGTCAGCACCGGCGACACGTAGGCGTCCTCCAACGTGGCCGCGATGTCGGTGGCGCGCACCCCCGCCCGCGCGAGACGCTCGAAGCAGAACGCGAGCGATCCTTCCTGGCGATGTCCCTGCCGGTCGTGGTGGACACGACGGCGCACGTGGTGGCGATCCTCGGCGAGATTCGCCAGGTGCGAGAAGTAGCTGAACGCGCGGATCACGCACAAGGTCTGCTCCAGGCTCAGGTTCTTCAGCAGGCGATCGAACACGCGGCCGGCTCGCGCGTCCCGCTTGAGGCGGTACGCGACCGCCAGCTGCCGCACACGCTCGATCAGCTCGAACGCCTCACGGCCCTCCTGCTCCCGGATGACGTCACCGAGGATCCGGCCGAGAAACCGGATGTCCTCGATCAGCGGCTGGTGCTTGGAATCGACGGGCGCGTTGCGTGGCATGCGACGGGATCTCCCTGGAAACGGTCTGAACAGCTGATCGAAAATTCACGCAAGTCGAAGCTGCCGAGGTCAGGTGCGGGTGTCGGAGTTCCCTGCGACGACCATGCGCGCACAGGACGTGCGCGCTCGAGCGATACATGGATGTACTCGAGCGCGTCGTCGCGGGGAACTCCGGCGCCCGCGCCGAGGGCTGGCACCCACCCACTGACCGGCATTTGCGCGCAGCTGTTCAGCCGCCGTAGAACACCTTCTCGCCGAGATCCTTCAACGTCAACGTCACGTCGTCGGGACGCCCGGCCGGCGCTTCCGCGACACCGGCTTCCACCACCTCGCCGATGAACACCGAGTGGTCACCGTTCTCGATCACCTGCGTGAGACGGCATTCGACGAACGCGGCCGCGCGCGTCAGCAGCGGCGATCCGGTCGCACCGACGCGGAACGCCTCGCCGTTGATCGTGTCGCCGTCGCGCACCGCGGGCTTGAAGAACGTGAACGCGATGCCGCCCTGGTCCTTGCCGAGGATGTTCAGGGCGAAATGCCCCGTCTGCCTGATGAGTTCATGCGCGCCGGAGTCCACCTTGACCCCCACCACCACGAGCGGCGGCTTGAACGCGGTCTGCGTGACCCAGTTGACGGTAGCGGCGGCGACCGCGCCGTCCGGGGTTGCCCCGGTCAGCACGTAGAGCCCGTAGGGAATCATTCGGAGGGCGGTTTTCTTGGCAGCTTCGTCCACCTTGGAATCCTTGGTGTGGTTGAACAGGTGCCCCGAGCATAACGAGGTGCGTCGGCGGTTCCAACGGGCAGTCGCGCGCAGCGCGGGACGGGGGCACGACGCACCCGGGATGCGACCTGCGTCACGTCTCTCAACCTGCGGTCTCGCATGTCCAGTCTTCTATACTCGACGCATGTCCGCGCGGCGCGTGAGGTCGTGCGAGCACGCATTCACGGATGAAAGCGACGGCGGAGCGGAGGTCGCGATGCACGTTTTTCTCAGCTACGCCGCGGTCGATCGTCCCCACGCGGTGCGCGTGCATCGCGCGCTCGTCGAGGCCGGGCACGACGTGTTCTTCGACCGCGAGGACCTGCCCCCCGGCGAAGCGTTCCATACGCGGATTGCCCGCGCGATCGAGCGCACCGATCTCTTCGTGTTCCTCGCCTCTCCCGCGGCGCTCGATGCCGGCAGCTACACGTTGAATGAACTCGCGATCGCCGAACGCTGCTTCGCGCGCGCCTCCGGCCGCGTGCTGCCGGTGCTGCTGCAGCCGGTCGACTATGCCACGTTGCCCGCGTACCTGCGCACCGTCACGGTGCTCGAGACCCAGGGCGACGTGCCGGCCGCGATCGTCGACGCGGTCAGCGGCCTCGCCCGCGCGCGCCGCCGGCGATGGCTGACCGTCGCGGCCGGGAGCCTCGCCGGGGTCGCGCTCCTCACCGGGATCTTCGCGTGGCTCGCCCGTGACCCGACCCCCGGGATCGGCAACGACGGCGCACCGCTCGTGCACGTGCCGGCCGGGGTCGCGCTGCTCGGCGGCGACGACACGGCGCCCCCCCGCGAGGTGTACCTGGATGCCTACGAGATCGATCGTCACGAGATCACCGTCGCGCGCTACGCGGCGTTCCTGGCTGCCACGGGGCGCACCCGCGCGCCCGACGGCTGGGCACAGGTAGTGCCCGGCGAACACGATGCATTGCCGGTCGTCGGCGTGGACTGGCACGACGCCGACGCCTACTGCCGCTGGGCCGGACGACGGCTGCCCACCGAGGCCGAGTGGGAGAAGGCCGCGCGCGGCAGCGATGGTCGCCGCTACCCGTGGGGCGAAGGCATTCCCACGCAGGCGCATGCGAACTTCGGCAACGCCGCGCCCGATGCCTACGACGGCGGCCTCGCGCCGGTGGGCACGCACCCGCGCGGACGCAGTCCGTACGGCGTGGACGATCTCGCCGGCAACGCCGCGGAGTGGGTGGCTGACTGGTATGCGGACACGTTTCCGCACCCGACGGTCCGCAATCCGCGCGGACCCGCGAGCGGCGAAACGCGCGCGGTGCGCGGCGGCGCGCGTTTCGATCCGGAGAGTTACCAGGTCGCGTCCGCACGCTGGTTCGGCGCGCCCGACCTGCGCCTCGACTCCATCGGCTTCCGTTGCGCGCGGGATGCGCGCTGACCCAGGAGGGAATCCATGTCTGACGACACAGCAGTCTTTGCGTTCGAGGTGTGGGGAACCCGGCGTGACGACACGACGCGCGCCGGCGGCGCGAGCACCGCACCGCCCTGCGGATTGCGCGGCACCTTGAGCGCCTCGGTGTCCCTCGGCGCGACGCGCGCGGCCGGCGCCCCCATCCGGCTGGAAGCGGTGTCCGGCCGCGACATCGTGGTGCTGCATCTGGCGAACGGGCCCTCGCTGGTGCTGCACCCCGCGACCGCGCGTGACCTGCTCCTCGCGCAACGTCCCGATGCGGACACGCGCGGAGCGGCCACCACCGCGCTGGAGGTCCCCACCCAGCTGCGCTGGCAAGGTCTCGAAGCGCCCGCGATCGCCGCCCGCGGCGCCACGCGCGGCTGGCTCGGCGACGTGCTGCTCGCCGGCATCGACATCGTCACCGGTCACGTGCGCGAACGCGCGGTCGCAGCCACCGTCGCGGCGCTCATCGCGCGTATCGACGGGCAGGTCGACGAAGGCGTGTACCCGCTCACCGCCGCTGCGCTCGGCACGCTCAAGGGGCAGCCGCAGGTCACGCGACCGATCGGGGGAGATGGACCCTGTCTCGTGTTCGTGCACGGCACGTTCTCGGACACCGCCGGCACGTTCGGCAAGCTGTGGGCGCGGCATCCGCAGGAGGTCCGCGTGCTGTTCGCGCATTACCGTGCGCGGGTGTATGCGCTCGATCACCGTACGCTCGGCGCGAGTCCGCTCGACAACGCGCTGTCGCTCGTCCGGCAGTGCGCGCACGGCGCGCGCCTGCACCTGGTGACGCATTCGCGCGGCGGGCTCGTCGCCGAGGTGCTGGTGCGTGCGGGTGCACTGGCCGCGCCCGGTGCGGACGACGACGCGCATTTCGCCGCGGCCGATCTCGCATCCCAGCGCGCGGCGCTCGCCGAACTCATCACCGAGATGCAGGCGCGCGACGTGCGCATCACCCGTGTCGTGCGGGTGGCCTGTCCGGCGCGCGGCACCTTGCTCGCGGGCCGGCGACTGGATGCGTACCTGTCCGTGTTCCGCTGGGCGCTCGACCTCGCGCAGGTGCCGGTACTGCCGGCACTGGTGGAGTTCATCGGCGCGGTCGCGCAGCAGCGCACGGATCCGGCGGTGCTGCCCGGTGTCGCGGCGATGATCCCGGACAGCGCGCTGGTGCAGTGGCTGCACGCGGCCGCGGCGCCGCTCGACAGCGAACTGCGCGTGATCGCGGGCGATCTCGCCGCGGATTCGCTCGGCAGCTGGATCAAGACGCTGATGAGCGATGCATTCTTCTGGACGGATCACGATCTGGTGGTGCAGACGAGTTCGATGTACGGCGGCGCGCCACGCGCACGCGACGCCGGGTTCGTGTTCGATCGCGGTGGGCGCGTGTCGCATTTCAATTACTTCGCGAACGACCGGACGGTTGCCGCGCTCGTCGAGGGGCTGGTGTCGGATCGCCCCGTGGGCTACCGGCCGATCGGGCCGCTGTCCTACGCCGGGGAATCCGCCAGCGGGATCCGTGCCGCGGCTCGCGCCGCGCGCGGCGCCGGCCGTGCGGCGTCCGATCTGCCGGCGGTGTTCGTGCTGCCCGGCATCCTCGGCAGCCATCTCAAGGTCGACGGACAGCGCGTGTGGCTTGGTGTCCGCCTCGTCAACGGGCTGCAGAAGCTCGCATACCCGGAGCCGGCGGGGACGCTCGTGGAACCCGACGGCCCCGTCGGGCTCAGCTACGACGACCTGATGGACTACCTCGCCGACACGCACGAGGTGATCGAATTCGCGTACGACTGGCGCCGACCAATCGAAGACGAGGCCGCGCGCCTCGGGCGCGCGATCGACCTCGCGCTTACCGCGCGAGCCGGCAGCGGTCAGCCGGTGCGCCTGCTCGCGCACTCGATGGGCGGGGTGGTCGCCCGCACCGTGCAGCTGGAGATGCCGGCGGTGTGGGAGCGCATGCTCGCGCATCCGGGCGCACGGGTGCTGATGCTCGGCACGCCGAACGGCGGCTCGTGGGCACCGATGCAGGTGCTGTCCGGGGACGACACGTTCGGCAACGCGCTGGTGGCGTTCGGCGCGCCGTTCCGCACACGTGCGGCGCGCGACCTGATGGCGCGCTTCCCCGGGTTCATGCAGTTGCAGGCGAACCTGCTCGATCCGGGTGCGGCGCTGCATCTCGCAGAGACGTGGCGAGACCTCGCCACCCGTGACTGGGACGCGCTGCGCACGCACGTGTGGTGGCATCGCGATCCGCTGCAGGCGGATCCGTACCTGTGGGGGATCCCGCCGCAGGACGTGCTCGATCGCGCGGTCGCGCTGCGCCGCCGGCTGGACACGCAGAGTCGCGATGTACTGCCCGCGTTTGCCGCGCGCATGCTGCTGGTGACGGGCCGCGCAGAATTCACGCCGGACGGCTACACGATCGGGCCCGAAGGCCTGACCTACCTGAACGCCGTGCAGGCCGGCGACGGGCGCGTGACACTCGCCCAGGCACGGTTGCCGGGCGTGCGGACGTACACGCTCGACTGCGCGCACGGCGCGCTGCCCGCTGCGCACGACGCCTTCCCGGCGTATCTCGACCTGCTCGAAACCGGGACCACCACGCGGCTCACCGCGCTGCCGGCCATGCGCGATTCCACGCCGGCGCCGGTCCACGCGCCGAGCCGTCCGGCGCGTCGCGCCCGGAGCCTGGCGATGCCGGAATCGAGCGAAGCACTGCTGCGCTCGGATACCGGCGTTCGGGAAATGCAGCCGCCGCCACGTGCGCTCGCGGTCACGGTGCTCAACGCGGACCTGCAGTTCGTGCGCGAACCACTGCTGATCGGGCATTACCACACCCACACGCTGACCGGCAGCGAACGCGTGGTCAACCTGCTGATCGGCGGCACGATGGCCGAGTCGCTCGGGCTCGGCCAGTACCCGGACGATGCCGGCACGCACCAGGTGTTCGCCAACCGCGGCGCGCATCGCGACAACCCGCTCGCGCTGCCACGTCCGGAGTGCGTGGTGGTGGTCGGGCTCGGCGCGGAGGGCAAGCTGCGGCCGAACGATCTGCGCTACACGGTCCGGCTCGGCGTGCTCGCGCTCGCGCAGCGCCTGGTCGAACGCGCGACGGACACACCGGTGCAATTCGATCTCGCGGCCACCCTGCTCGGCAGCGGCGGCGTGGGGATCAGCGCCGGGCAGTCGGCGCAGCTCGTCGCGCAGGGCGTGCGTGACGCCGATCTCGCGCTCCACGAACTGAACGAGCGGGCCGACGGACCGCGGCGCTGGCCGCGGGTCGGGCAGCTGCGACTCGTCGAACTGTACCTCGACCGCGCGACCGAAGCCTGGCACGCGCTGCGCGTGCTGTCCGCGGCGACCCAGGGCGCGTTCGCGATCGGCGACGAAGTGCGGCGCGACGCAAGCGCACTGGTCCGCCCCATCGACGGCGGCTACCGCGGCGCGGATTACGACCTGATCTCCGCGGTGGCGGACGAGGACCTGCCCGGCGATCACCGCATCCTGTACACGATCGACACCCGGCGCGCGCGCACCGAGGTCCGCGCGCAGTCCACGCAGGCGCGGCTGGTGCGCGAGCTGGTGGCGCATGCGTCGAACGATCGCCAGGCGGATCCCCAGATCGGACGCACGTTGTTCCAGCTGCTGGTGCCGGTCGAACTTGAACCCTATCTCGGCGCGAGCAGCGAGATGCTGCTCGAACTCGACCGCGGCACGGCGGGGATCCCATGGGAACTGCTGGAACCCGCGCACGCGGCGAACGGCGGTGACGCGGGTGATCGCCGGCCGTGGGCAATCCGGTCGCGGCTGCTGCGCAAGCTGCGCCTCGATGACTACCGCCAGCAGGTGGTGGATGCGACGCCGGACGCGCACGTGCTGGTGATCGGCGAACCGCGCTGCGACGACGCGCGGTATCCGCGGCTGCCCGGCGCGCGCGCGGAGGCACAGGCTGTACACCAGCGCCTGCTCGAAAGCGGCGCCCTGGGATCCGATCGGGTCACCGCGCTCGTCGGTCCGGATCCCGCCGCGCCCGGCCCCGGCGCGCGCGAGGTCATCAATGCGCTGATGGCGCGCGACTGGCGCATCGTGCATATCGCCGGGCACGGCGAACCGCCCGAGATCACACCCGCTGCGGAAGGCGGATCGCGGGTACGCGATCCGCGCGGCGTGGTGCTCTCGGACGGGACTTTTCTCGGGCCCCGCGAGATCCGCAACATGCGCGTCGTCCCCGAGCTCGTGTTCGTGAACTGCTGCCACCTGGCAGCGATTCCCACAACGGTGCTCGACGCGGAACCCAGCGGCCGCTACGACCGGGCGGCGTTCGCCGCCGGTGTCGCCGAGGAGCTCATCCGCATCGGGGTGCGTTGCGTGGTGGCTGCCGGCTGGGCGGTGGAGGATCTGCCGGCCGCGACGTTCGCAACAACGTTCTACGACGCGCTGCTGCGCGGCGCGCGTTTCATCGAAGCCGTGAGCCTCGCGCGCGAGGCCGCGCATGCCGCCGGCGGCAACACCTGGGCCGCGTACCAGTGCTATGGCGATCCGGACTGGACGCTGCGCCACCACGCGGCACGCGTACCGCGCGCCGCGCAAGCCTCGCTCGCCGAGGAATTTGACGGAATCGCGTCGCCGCCCGCGCTGCATACGGCGCTCGAAACCCTGGCGGTGCAGAGCCGCTTCCAGCATGTCGCCGCCGAGCGACAGGCGGCGCGGCTGCGGTATCTCGAAGCGCGCTTCGCCGGTTGGACGTCACGCGGCGACACCGCGTGCCTGTTCGGCGAAGCGTGGCACGCGCTCGGCGATCGGCCGTCCGCGATCGCCTGGTACGCGCGGGCGCTCGCCGCCGCGGATGCCACGGCACCGTTGAAGGCAAGCGAGCAGCTCGCGAACCTGCGCGTGCGCGAAGCGTGGTCCGAGATCGCGACGGCGCAGCGCGGCGACCGCGCACAGGGCGGCGCGCGCCCGTCGCCCGCGGTGCGTGACGCGATTGCCGCCGCGCGCTCCGTGATCGCCGCCGAGCTCGCGCGTCTCGATCAGCTCCTTGGCATTCACGGGACCGCGGAACGCTACGCCCTGCGCGCCTCCGCGTTCAAGCGGCTCGCGATGCTCGAACGCGCGGCCGGTCGCCGGCGGCCGGAAGAAGCGGCGCTGGCGCGCATGGCCGCGGATTACGCGGCGGCGGAACACCACGCGCACGCGGCGGAGGACGCGGACGCCGCGCTGCATGCGGCGCTCAACCGGCTCGCCGCGGAAGTTGCGCAGCATGCCGGCGACGCGCGCCGCGGCCTGGAGGCTGCGACGTTCGCGGCGCTCGAGCGGGCATTGGTGGCGGAAGTGCGCGCCGCGCCGGATTTCTGGAACGTGGCGGCCACCAGTGAACTGCGCCTGCTGCGCGCGCTGGCCATCGGCGATCTTGCCGGCACACGTGAATCGCTCGCGCGTGAATTCACCGATCTGCACCAGCGGGTGCCTGCGCCGCTCAAGTGGGCTTCCGTCGCCGATCAGCTCGCGTTCGTGCTGCCGCCGTACGTCGCGCGCGTGCGCCGCGCGGACGAGCGTGCCGCGGCCGCCGCGCTGGTGACCTTGGTGGAAGGCTATGCGCAGTGCACTCGGGCGCAGTAGCACGCCTGGCACCGCGGCTGGCTCGCGGTGCGGGTGCGGTGACATTCGTAAACCGCCGTTCGGCCTGGCTGCAATGCGGGTCGCGCACCTGCGCATCCGCGCCGGTACGGACAGCGCGTCAGCGCGATACCGTGTCGCGCGTGCGCCGGGACTCGCGGGTCCATGAGGGATCGATCGTGACGCCGGCGACGATGACCACCGGCACCGTGCATCCGCACGTGACCGGCCGCTGACCCACTCCTATACTCGGACCGGCGGTCCGATCACGAGGCTCCATGATGACTATCACGTACAGGGACGACTACCTCGTCGGCGGACGCCCGCAGGACGCGATCACGCCGAACTTCAAGGTCCGCGAGTTCATGACTCCCGCGGGCCTGCACGTACACCGCGAACTCGTGGGCGCGCTGCAGGAGCTGCGCGAAGCACACGGTGCGCCGATCACCATACGAGGACTCGCCCCGCGCGCCCGCCGTGCCGGCCGCCCCGGCTGCTGCGCGTTCGTCGCGGCCGCCGATCCGGCCGCGCTGGAGGCGGCGGCGCTGCCGCTGGTGAAGCAGGGCTTCCTGGCGAGCGCCGCGCGCGCAGGCGCAGATCTCCACGTCGAGATCCCGGATCCCGCGCATCCGCTGCCGCTGCCCGCCGCGAATGCGCTGGAACGCGCGGTGCGCGTGACCGCCGCCTACGAGACGAGCGGTGATCCATACCAGGCCGTGACCGGCAATTTCGATGGTGCGGGTTTGTCGTTCGGACCATTGCAGGTCAACTTCGGCACGGGGACGCTGCCGGAGCTCTTCCGGCGCTTCCAGCAGGAGAACGCGCGCCTGCTCGCGACATGCTTCGGCAGCGACGTGCGCTGGCAGGAATGGCAGCAGCTGCTCAGGCGTCCGCGCGCCCAGCAGGTGGCCTGGGCCGACGGCCTCAGCACCGGCGCGCGCAAGACGCAGGTCGCCGAACCGTGGCGCAGCGCGCTGCAGGCGGTCGGGCGGCAGGAGGCGTTCCGGCGCGTGATGCTGCGCTACGCGTACGACGTCTATGGCCGCAAGCTCATCGTCGCGTTGTCCTGGCTGAAGGGACTGTGGCCCGGGAAGATCGACAACTTCGCGTGCCTCGCGGCGCTCTACGATCTGTGCGTTCAGCAGGGCAGCCTGGACAAGGCCCACGCGGCGATCCGCGCACGCGTGGCGCGCGAACAGCCGGACACGCAGCAGCAGCTGGTGCACATCGCGGTGGAAGAACGCGGCCGCATGGCAGCGCCGGCGTGGCGGGCGGACTGCATCAGCCGTCGGCTTGGCATCCTGTACCGTGAGCCCGTGAAGATCGCGGAAGGCGGCGTCACCGCGCGGCGCGAGAACCTGCGCAGCTACCTCGTGCGTAACGCGCCGGTGAAAGGTGCGGAGCAGTACCTGAC
>JBFWUN010000072.1:0-17301 GCA_050247235.1 Gammaproteobacteria bacterium | reverse complement strand
CGGCGCGAGGACATCGCGCGGGCCTACGCGTTCACGTGGGCGGAAGGGCGGGATCCCGATGCGGAGTTCCCCGCGCTCGCGGCCGCGCTCGGCGTGGCCGATCCGGCGCCGCTGATCGCGGACCCCGAGGTCAAGGCGCAGCTCGCCGCCAACACGGACGCGGCGGTCGCGGCCGGCGTGTGGGGCGTGCCGACGATCGCGGTGCGTGACCAGCTCTTCTGGGGCCTGGACACGCTGGACTGGCTGGCCGCATACGTCGCGGACCCTGCCTTGTTCGATTCCCCCGGAATGCGCCGCGCGGACGCGACGGGCGCAGGGGTGGTCCGCAAGGCATGACGACGCTCATTCCGCGTCCGCCCCGGACGCGGCGAGGAACCCGGCGAGCCGGCTGACCTTCGGTGGTCGCCGCAGGCCGGGGGCCGTCTCCGCGAGCCGCGCGACCTGCGCCTCCCACTTCACGAGGTGCTTCCGGGTGCCGCCACGATTGGTGGGTCCCAGCGGCAGGATACGGCTCGGCGCGATCCCGCAATAGCCGAAGACCTGGTGCCGCCATCGCCGCACCACCGGGTTCCCGTACGCGATGCGCAGGTACAGCGGCGGCGTATCCATCGTGATGATCGCATCGCCGGAACGGCCGGCGAGCAGACGGTCCCACCACACGTCGTGCGCGTGGGTGTGGAATGCGAAGCCCGGCAGCAGCACGCGGTCGAGCAGTCCCTTGAGCAACGCGGGTTCTCCACCCCACCACATCGGAAACCCGACGACGAGGTGATCGCAGGCGTCAAGCGCACGGGCCACGCGCGCGACATCCGGCTCCCAGGGTGTGCGCGCCTGGTAGCCGCGTTGCAGGTTCGGCGCGAAGTCGAGATCGCGCACGGCGATCCGCCCGATCTGATGGTGCGCGGGCAGCGCCGCCGCGTAGCGATCCAGGAGATGGGTGGTCAGCCGGCCCGCGTCCGGGTGTCCGTCGAGGATGAGGATGTTCAAGGGGGCCTCCCGGATCCGTGAGATCCCCATCGTAAACGTCGCGGCCCCGCGCGTGCATCCACCCGGCGCGGTGAGCACGCGTATGCGCGCGGTAGAGCGGCGACGCGGGCCGGCGCTAGAATCCGCGCCGCCATCACTCCCGGGAGCACGTCATGGATTCCGATCTCACGGTCGCGCAACTCTTCAGGCACGCGGATGACGTCCGTGTACACGCGGCAGGGGACGTCATCTTCCGGGAGGGCGAGCCGGGGACCCACATGTTCGCGCTGCTCGAGGGCGAGGTGTCGTTGCAGATCGGCGGCTTGCGCACGTGGCGACTGCGGCCCGGGGAGCTGTTCGGTGAAATGGCGCTGATCGACGCCAAGCCACGCAGCGCGACGGCGGTGGCTGAAACGCCGGTGCGGCTTGCCGCGATCGATCAGCGACGCTTCCTGTTCATGGTGCAGGAAACGCCGTACTTCGCGATCCAGATCATGCGGCTCGTCACCGGGCGCCTGCGCGAGATGGACCAGACGCTGGCGTGATCCTGCGACAGTCAGGCACCAGGGCGAGGCGGCCGCGCGACGTTTCCCATTCCCACGTCGCTCGCGTCTTCACACCTGGTCCGCGAACAGCAGCAGCTCCGCCAGGTCGTGAAAGCGACGGCCATCCCGTCCCGTGATGTCCGCGATGCGCTGGAGCCGCGCGTAGATCGTGTTCGGATGCACCTTCAGTGCGCGGGACGCTTCCAGCAGGTTGAGATCGGCGTCCGCGTACGCGCGAAGCGTCGCGAGGAGCGCGCCCTGAGCTTTCGCGTCAGCCTCCCGTAGCTCCGCCCACCACGCGCAGCGTGCCAGTCGAAACGCATCCCGTCCCACGTGGAGCAGCAGCCGACGCATCGACAGCCGACCGAACATGACGACGCGTTCGGAGACTTTCGCGATGTCGAGCGCGATCGCGGCTTCCTCCAGCGCCCGTGGCAGGGCCGCAACGGTCGGGTGATCGTCACTCGTCCCGATCAGCACCGAAGGCCCCAGTATCTGCAGCGGCGCGTCAAGGCGTTCGGTCAGTCGCGACTGGGGTGTCGTCCAGCCGGAAGTCCTGAGCGTTCCCGACATCACTGCGGCAATCTCATGGTGCCGAATGCCAATGAGCCTGCGAAGCTGCAGCGGCGCGACGGCCTCGGACAGCGCCTCGAGGATTCGCTGTGCGCGCCCCGGGAATTCCATTTCGCGCGGATCGACCGACCGTGCCAGCACCACGCAGAACGCTTGTCGCTGATCGAGGAATCCATGCCGCCGCAGCAGACGGGTGACCCGCTCATCCGCGTCGTCGTACCCCTCGAGCAGCGCCTTCAGCAGCGTGTGGCGATGGTCGAGTTCCTCTTCCGCGACCGCACGTGCGTGCGCGACGTAGGCCGCCGTGCAGATGATGCTGATGGCGTTCGTATACTCGAGGCTGAAGTCAGCCGCGACGGCGATCAGCTGCTCAGCGTTCACCGGCGATCGGGCAAGGGCATGGCGACGAAGCCAGTGCGCAACCACGCGGTGCCCGCAACGGTACGCGTGCAGGGTCGCTTCGAGCGGGAAATGCTGCTCGGCACGCCGCCGCGCATGCGCGCTGACGAAATCGAGATCCCCGACGTCGCCCCCGTCGAGCAGACGCGCGACCTCGTTCACGTGGTCGCGCACGTGCTTCTCCAGATCCGACCACACCGTCGCCCCGGAAGGCAACGCGAATCCCGCCAGCTCGGCCCTGGCGGCGGCGCACATTTCGAATGCCAGCGATTCGGCGCGCTCGGGTGTCATCGCTTCCCGCCAGGCCATACGCCCGACCTCCTGCATTCGCGAGAGTTCCCGTCGCAACCCCGCCGTGTGGTCGACCGTGGCCATGGGCGAATTGTGCACTCTCCACAATGAAATCGAGACATCTCTGCGCAGCTTGCAGCTCACGGAAGCGTGACTGCGCACTTACTCTTCTGTGCGTCGCCACCGTGGCGAACTCAATCAAGGAGAGAACATGGCCAAGTACTTGTTCGTTTATCACGGCGGGAAACCGCCGAGCACCCCGGAAGAAGGCAGGCAGGCGATGGATGCGTGGGGCAAGTGGTTCGGTTCGATGGGTCATGCGGTCATCGATGGCGGTAACCCGGTCGGCAAATCGAGCACCGTGAACCCGGACGGATCACTTTCTCCGACCGGCGGGGCCAACCCGGCGACCGGCTACAGCCTCATCGAGGCGGCCAGCCTGGAAGATGCGCATGCGAAGGCCCGCGGATGCCCCCTGCTGCAGGCCGGTGGTACCGTCGAGATCGCACAGGCGCTGGACATGTAGGCGGCGGTGCGTACCCCTCCGGCGGGGCAGCGTGCGCGTGAAACGACGCCCGGCCGGAGGGGTGGTTGCTCAGGCCTCCAGCGGCACGCCGTTGTCCACCAGCACGCGCCGCAGTCCGCGGATCGCCGGAAAGATCTCCTGGTTCTGATCCTCGCCCTGCGCGTCGAATGCCGCCTGTTCGAGTTCGCAGATCCAGCGGTCCTCGCCGAAGATGCCGTTGGTGAACCAGACGATCGCCGGCCACAGCAGGTCGATCAGGCCGGGAATCGACGGCCGGCGGATCATCATCAGCCCGAAGGTATGGTTGGTCCGCTGCGCGCGATCGAGCGGGATGTAGACGTTCCAGAGATCGAGTGCCGGATGCGTACTGCCGGCGGTCCAGAACTTCAATGTCTGGTAGGGATACTCGGTGCGGATGGTCATCAGGTCGCGTTCACCGGGCTGCGCTTCCGGGCGCTTGCCCAGCATGAACTTTTCGCCCAGCGGCTGCTTGCCGGCGTTGCGTTTGAAGGTGTAATCGGCCTCGATCCAGGTGTCCCCGCTGCGGACGCCGAGGAAGATCGTCTTGATGCCGCCCATCAGCCGCCGGTGCAGGAACTGGTGGTTCATGTCCATCAGGTTCTCGTGCATGAACGTGTAGTGGCAGTCCACGCGGCGGTTCAGGTAACGGGTCTTGTAGGCCGGGTCGTTTGCGGAGGGCACATCCGGGAACGGGACCTGCTCCGCCTTCGAGGACTCACCCGGGAATACGAACACGAGCCCGTATGCTTCGCGGCAGGGGTATGCCCTCACGCTGTTCGGGCGCATGCCGCACTGGTCGAGGTACGGCACGCTGATGCACTGCCCCGTCTCGTTGTACGTCCAGCCGTGGTAACCGCACTTGAGACCGTCCTCCAGGACTTCGCCGACGCTGAGCGGCACCTGCCGATGTGCGCAGCGATCCTCCAGCGCGAAGACGCGTCCGCCCTTGCCCCGGACGAGCACGATCGGTTGGCCGGCGAAGCGCACTGCGGCGGCTTTGCCTGCCCTGACCTCGCGGCTGTGCGCGACCGGGTACCAGAAGTTCGGATCGATGCCGGTCTTGCGGATATCACGCTTCAGCGGCTGGGCATCGCCGGTCGGCAGGCGGACGGTGTTCTCTGCACTCATGCGGGGGTCCTTGCGCGGTCCGGGGAAAGCGGAGGTGCGGGCATTATAGGACGGGTGATCAGGCGTGCGCCTCCCCGGGGTTGCCGGCGGACCTGATCCAACGCAAGCGGCGGGCGCCCGTGTGCGTGCCACGTGATTGCCCCGCCGGCACGCCGCGCATCCCTGGTGCATGCGGAAGACCTCCCGATCGGCCGCCTGCGCGCAGCGGAAAGGCGCCCGGCTGCCCCGCGAAGCGGCTGCTGAACGGCGTCGGTCCCGTCCTCAACCTTCCGCGGATGATATGCGCGGCGCATATCCATCGATGACCGCCCGCAGTTCTTCGATCAGCGCGACGGCCGCCGGCGGCAGGCTGCGCGTCTCGAGCGTGCCGACCACGAGTGGAAACGCGAGGACCCCGCGCTGGGCGGCAGGGACGTCGAGCGGGACGAACGCGCCGCGCTCGAATTCTCCCTGCAGCATCGCGGCGACACCGAAGCCCACGCAGTCCGTCTGGCGCACGATCGCCCGCACCACGCCGAAGTCATTGACCACCACCGCCACGTTGCCGCGCGCTGCGTGGCCGACTTCGTCACGCAGCGCCTCGGCGACGCGGCGCGAGAACCAGCGCGGGCCGGGGCCCTGCGCCACCGGGTAACTCAGGATCTCCTGCAAGGTGGGCTGGGTGCGCGCCGCCAGCGGATGCGTGCGGCGCACGAACGGGACCGCCGGCACTTCGCCGATGCGGGTCATGCGCAGGCCGCCGGTGGGGACGCCGGGCGGCACGCCGAGGAAGAACTCGATGCGCTTGTCGCGCACCTCGTGCACCAGGGTGCTCGAATCGAGCGCCTGCAGACGGTAGCGCAGGTTGGGATAGCGGGTCAGGCTGCGCACGATGGCGTCGGTCAGGAAGGGTTCGATGAGTCCGGGTTCGGCGCCAATCGCGAGCCGGCCGCTCTCGGATCCCCTGATGAGGCCGATCTCGCGTGCCGCCTCGCCCATCACGCGCAGCGCCTGGGCGGCCGCGTCCACCACCACCCGGCCGTACACCGTGGGGCGCGATCCGCGGCGATCGCGCTCGAAGAGCGGCGCGCCGTAGACTGCTTCCAGGCGCGTGACGCAGTCACTCAAGGTGGACTGCGAGATGCCGAGCGCATCCGCGGCATGGCGCAGGTTGCCGGTGTTGGCGAGTTCCACCAGCGCCTCGAGTTCCTGCCGGTGATTCATGGAGAGTCCCGGGTTCGTTCGCACCGGGGGATTGAACCCGGTGAGGATGGTTCGTTCGGAATGTCGAACGTATTCATTCTAATGTTCGGATTTACCCGGAACCAGCCGTGGAGTAGTGTCCCGCCCATGTGTCGCGGACGGCGTGCCGCGCATCCCCAGCAGGAGAATTCCGATGGCTCAGTTCGACACCCTTATCAGAAACGGCACCATCGTCGACGGTACCCGCGCGCCCCGCTTCCAGGGCGACGTCGGCATCAAGGACGGCATCGTCACCCGCATTTCGCGCGAGGGGCTGGACCCGGCCACGGCCGCGCGCGTGATCGACGCCCGCGGGCTCATCGTCGCGCCTGGCTTCGTGGATCTGCACACGCACTACGACGCCCAGATCCAGTGGGATCCCTACTGCACGTTGTCCGGCTGGCACGGCGTGACCTCGCTGGTGCTCGGCAACTGCGGATTCGGCTTCGCGCCGGTCGCGCCGGAGAACCGCGATCGCGTGATGCTGTCGATGTCCCGCGTGGAGGCGATCCCGTTCGATTCAATGAAGCAGGGCATGCTGTGGGACTGGGTCACGTTCCCGGAATGGCTCGACTCGCTGCAACGCATGCCGAAGGGTGTGAACGTCATCTCCTACGTGCCCATCGGCCCGCTGATGATCTGGGTGATGGGGCTGGAGGAAGCCAAGCGGCGCGATCCGACGCCCGCGGAGCTCGCAGAGATGTGCCGGCTCATCGAGGTCGGCATGGACGCGGGCGCCTGCGGCTGGTCGGTGCAGAAGCTCGGTGACGGCTTCATGTCGATCCAGCGGGACTACGACGGCACCCCGATGGTCACTGACATGATGTCCAACGAAACCTGCATCGCGTTCGCGGAAGTGCTTCGGAAGCGTGGCGAGGGCCACATCCAGATCACCCAGGCACGTGAAGACATCTACGAGGACCTGTCGTTCGTCGAGAAGCTTGCCGAGGTGTCCGGCGTGCCGGTGCTGTTCAACGTGGTGTCCGCCAACAACTACCACCCGCGCCAGAGCAAGCGCCTGCTGCGCTGGGCGGAGCAGGCCCAGGCCAAGGGTCACAAGGTCTACCTGCAGGCGATCAGCGTCGGCAACGACAACACGATGACGTTCGCCGACTTCAACCTGCTGGACGGCCAGGACGACTGGCGCGAAGTGACGCTCGGCACGATCGAGGAGCGCAAGGCGAAGATGCTGGACCCGGCGCGCCGCCAGCGGCTGCGCGACGATTACGATCACGGCCGCATGCCGATCGCGGCCGGCCCCATCCGGAATTTCGTCATCAGGGAAGTGATGAAGCCCGCGAACAAGCGCTGGGAAGGCATGACGCTTGCCGCGCTCGGCGAGGCCCAGGGCCGGCACCCGATCGACGCGCTGCTCGATCTCATCATCGACGAGGATCTGCAGACGGTCATCTTCACGCCGGCGTTCAACGACGATCCGGAGCTGAATCGCGAGATCTTCGCGTCCGAATACACCGTGCCGGGTGTGTCCGATGGTGGCGCGCACACCAAGTTCGTGACGATCGGACGCTACACGACCGAGTTCCTGACGAACTTCGTGCGTGACAACCAGGTCCTGAGCCTGGAGGAAGCCCATTATCGCCTGTCCTGCCTGCCGGCGAAGATGTCGGGCTTCGTCGATCGCGGAGTGCTTGCCGAGGGTCGGCCCGCGGATCTCGTGATCTACGATTTCGACGCGCTCGAATGCACGCCGCAGGAGATCGCGCACGATTTCCCGGGTGGCGAATGGCGGCGCGTGCAGAAGGCGGCGGGCTACCGTCACATCCTGGTCAACGGCGAGGAGACCTTCCGCGACGGCGTGTGCACCGGCGCGACCCCGGGCCGGCTGCTGCGGCACGGGCACGCGTGAGGTAAGCGCGGGAATCACCGCACCTGCGACGGGATCCCGCTCCCCAGTTTCAGCGCCACGCGATCGAGCTTGCCGACGGAGGTTTTCGGCAGGCTCGCCACCAGCCGGTATTCCGCCGGCTGCTTGTAGCGGACCAGGCGCTCGGCGCAGTGCGCATGCAGCGATTCGATCGTCACCGCCTCGCCGTCGCGTGGCACGACGAAGGCCACGGGCAGCTCGCCGTGTCGCGGATCCGGCTTGCCGAGCACGGCGCAATCCGCTACGCCCGGCGCCCCCAGGAGTACTTCCTCCACTTCACGTGGATAGACGTTGTAGCCGGAGACGATGATCATCTCTTTCTTGCGCCCGCGGATGTACAGGTAACCCTCGGCATCGAACTCGCCGACATCGCCGGTGTAGAGCCAGCCGCGCCTGATCGTCGCCGCGGTTTCCTCGGGCCGATTGCGATAGTCACGCATGATCTGCGGTCCGCGCACGCGGATTTCGCCCGGCGTGCCTGCCGGCAGCACGTCGTTGCCGTGTTCCAGGTCGACGATTTCGATCTCCACGCCGGGGAGTGCCACGCCGACGGACGACACCTTGCGCGTGCCGTATAGCGGGTTGAAGGACGCGACGGGACCCGCTTCCGTCTGGCCGTACCCTTCGATGGGCGGCGCGCCGGTCAGCTTCTCCCACGCATCGAGCACCTCGGGGGGCAGTGCAGAAGCGCCGGAATAGGTGACGGCGAGATGCGAGAAGTCAGCCGTCACGAACGGCGGATAATTGAGCAGGCTCGTGAACAGCGTGGGACTGCCCGCGAAGATGGTGATGCGTTCGCGCGGCAGCAGCGCGATGAGTTCGTCCGGTTGAAAGCGCGGCATGATGACCAGGGTGCCGCGACAATGCACCGCGTTGTGCATGCACATGTGGATGGCATACACGTGGAACAGCGGCATCACGCACAGGATGCGTTCGCAGTCTTCACGTGCGGGTAACACGGCGGCGCGCTGCGCGAGGTTCAGTGCGATCGCGCCGTGCGTCAGATTGGCACCCTTCGAACGCCCCGTGGTGCCGCCGGTGAACTGCAGGGTTGCGAGTTCGTGCGCGTCCGGGAGCGGTCCGTTCAGCGTGATCGCCGGCGGGGGCGATTCCGCGAGCCGGCGACCGCCCGCCCCGCAGGTAATCAGGTGCGGAATGCCGATCTCGCCGGCGAGCACCGTGTCGCGCGCTGCGTTGTCCGTCTCCACGAGCATCACCAGGGGCGCCGCGTCCGCGAGCTGCGGCCGCAGCTCGCTCGGCGTATAGGCAGGATTGAGCGGCACCGCCTGCGCGCGGGCGAGGTGCACCGCGAACATCGCGATGCAGAGTTCCGCCGAGTTCCCCAGCAGCAACGCCACGCGCTCCCCGGCCGCGCCCAGCCCGATGAATTCGTTGGCGAGCCGTACCGCGCAATGCAGGTATTCGCGATAGGTCAGCCGCGTGTCACCGCACACCAGGGCCTCGCGCGTCGGGCAGCGGCGCGCCGCTTCCAGCAGGAGGTGCACCACGCTCGGCGGCGCGGTGATCGAGGTGGGTGTCGTCATCGTCCGGAATCCATGCAATCCAGGTCGGAAGGGCAGCACAAGTCGCGCATTCGCGCGGAGCTCCTATGCTACATTGCCGGCCGGCCGGCCTGGCAACGACGAGGAACCCGCGATGCGCTTCAGCACGATGATCTGGCCCTTCTCCGGCACCACGCTCGCGCCGGTGGTGGAACTCGCGAAGTTCGCCGACGAGCACGGCTACGAGTCGGTGTACGTCGGGGACTCGCAGATGCTGTGGAACGATGCGTGGGTCGCGCTGGGCCTGTGCGCGGCCGCCACCCGCCGGGTGCGCCTCGGGCCCGGCGTGACCAACACCGTGACACGGCACCCGGCGGTGACCGCCAATGTCATCATGACCATCAACATGGTCAGCCAGGGCCGTGCGGTGCTCGGCGTGGGGGCCGGCGATTCCGCGGTGCGGACCGCCGGTCTGTCACCCGCCAGGCTCGCGGACATCCGCGCGGCGACGATCTACATGCGCACGTTGCTGAACGGCGACGCCGCGGCACCCTACGTTCCCGGTGCACTGCGCCGCGAGAACACCTGGGGCATGGTCGACCAGGTGCGCCTGGAAGGCGCGAAGGAATGGGGCAGGGTGCCGTTCGAACTCGCCTGCATGGGACCGAAAGCGGTGGAACTCGCCGGTGAGCTCTACGACGGCATCATCGTGGACGGTCACATGGGCGGCAACGCGGAAGGGGCGCGCGCCACCGTGGAAGCCGCACGCCGAGGCGCGCTGCGCGCCGGCCGCGATCCGTCGCAGCTGCGCTTCATCGCCGCGATCGACGGCGCCGTGGAGGACACGCGCGGTGCGGCGCTCGACCAGGTGCGCGCCACAGCGGCGCGCAACATCGCACGCAAACCCTACCTGCCGGACTGCCTGGGCGTGGTCCACGCAGAGACCGTGCGCGCGGTGAGCGAGGCGTACCGGTTCGACCAGCACCTGGATCTCACCGCCAGGCATCGCAACCTGATCCCGGATGAAGTCGCCATGCAGTGCTGCATCGCCGGCACGCCGGACGATTGCATCGCCAAGGCGCGGGAACTGAAGCACGCCGGGATCACGGACATCGCGGTGTTCGTGACCTCGCAGGACTTCACGGCCTCGCAACGCAAGCTGGAGCGGTTCGCCCGCGAGGTCATGCCGTTCGTCTGACGCGGGGATTCCGTTCAGTCGCCGACGCAACCCGTCACGCGCGCGGCGTGAACCTGGACCTGTGGGATCCAGTAGCGGATGAAGCACTCGCCCTCGGTCCGCCGCGGGGAGTGCCCGGCGTCCGCGCCGTCTTCCGCGGCGAGCATCTCGGCCCACATCCACGCGCAGCCCGCCAGGCCCGCCAGCTTCAGGTAGTCCCACGCGACCGCTTCGGCATGCCTCGCCTCGGCCGCGACGACGGCGTGCGTCGCCTGCACCAGCTGCTCGACCACCGGCAGCAGCCACGCGGCGTCCGATTCCGCGGCCGCGTCGCGCATCGTCCCGCAGATCGACAGCGCGCGCCGGCCGCCGTCCCGGCGTACCTTGCGCGTGACCAGGTCCAGCGCCTGGATGCCGCTCGTGCCTTCGTACACGGACATGACGCGTGCGTCGCGCAGGTGCTGCTCGATGCCGCCGTCCCGCGTATAACCAAATCCACCGGCCACCTGCAGGGCGTCGCTCGCGACCTCGAACGCGGTCTCCGCCGCGCAGGTCTTGCAGACCGGCAGCCACCATTCGGCCGTGTGCAGCGCCTCCGCACGCTTGTCGGGATCGGCGTCCGCGCGCGCGACATCGAGCAGGTATGCCAGCCGGTACACCAGGGCACGCAGCGGAAGCACGCGTGCCTGCATGCCGCGCAACAGCCGCTGGATGTCGGCATGCGTCGCGATCGGCACGGGCGGTGCGTCGCCCGCGCCCCCCTGCAGACGCTGCGTCGCGTAGGCCGCCGCCTTGTCCGCCGCGACGGCCGCCAGCGCCACGCCCTGCACGGCCACCTCCAGGCGCATCAGGTTGACCATCGTGAACATCGCGCGCAGCCCCTCGTGCGGCAGACCGATGCGATAACCCACGGCGTCGTCGAACCCGAGCTGGCACGTCGGTGAACCGTGCAGCCCGAGCTTGTCTTCGATGCGCAGGACCGACCAGCCGTTGCGCGACGCATCGTCGAAGCGCAGCCGCGGGACCAGGAACAGGCTCAGCCCGCGCGTGCCGGCTGGCGCGCCCGTCTCGCGCGCCAGCAGGAAATGCACGGCCTGGGCGGTGAGATCGTGATCCCCGTAACTGATCCAGCACTTGGTGCCGGAAATCGCGAACGCGCCATCGGCACACGGCACGGCGCGCGTGGTGATACGGCCGACGTCGGAGCCGGCCTGCGGCTCGGAAATGCAGATCGTCGCGCCCCACTCGCCACTCGCGAGGTGCGGCACCACGCGCGCCACGAGCGCGGGCGTGCCGTGTTCCAGCAGCAGCTGCGCGCCGGCGCGCAGCATGATGGGTAACATGCCGAACGCCACGTTCGCGCGATTGACCTGCTCGGCGAATGCGACCTGTGCCAGCAGCGGAAGATCCTGGCCGCCGTAGTCGCGCGGCAGGTCGAACCCCGGCCAGCCGTCCGCGCAGTACTGCCGGTACGCGTGCCGGAAGCCCTCCGGCATGCAGACGCGGCCGTCGTGCAGGCGCGCGCCGGTAAGATCGCCTTCGACGTTCGTCGGCGCGAGCACCGCGTCCGCGAACTCGTGCCCGGCGCGCAGGATCGCCCGCACGGTGCCCGCATCCGCGTGGGCATAACGGGGGTAAGTGAAGAGCGGTTCCCAGCGGCACACACGTTCGAGCAGAAAGCAGGCTTCGGCGAACCCGTCGCGCGGCATGGTCATGCCGGTGTCCGGCGCTGCCTGGCGGTCGCCTCCGCGTCCACGCCGCCCGTCTCGTCGAGCACCACGCCGTACACCGCCGCCGCGCGCTCCGCGCTCACCAGTCCGGCGCGCACGTCCGCCTGGACCCGCGCCGGATCACGTTGGTGCGGATCACCGTAGCCGCCACCGCCGCTCTGGTAGATCTCGAAGATATCCCCGGTGTGATACTGGTAGAAACTCTCCGTGTCCACCGCGATGCGCTGGCCGCGCTGCGTGAGGTACAACTGGTGTGGCGGCGCCGCGTGACCGCCGGCGATGCCGAACGGCGCCGTCGCGGGGCGATTGCCGCCCCCGAAGTTCGCCACTTCGATGCCGTCCGCTTCCACGCGCCAGCGATACACCGTCCCCAGGCCGCCCCGCCAGCATCCGGCACCTTCGCTGTCCGGCCACAATTCGTACTGCAGCACCGTGTAGGGTGTGACGAGCTCGTGCAGCTCCGGATCCGGTGCGCGCAGGCCGCCGGCACAGATGACCGTGCCCAGGTGTTCCCAGCCATCCTGGCCGAACGCTGCGCCGCCGCCGCCCTTGCTCATGAAGTGGATATCCGCGAACGGGCGGCCGGTACGCGGGTTGAAGCCCATGGACGCAGGTGCGCACCAGCGTGACCAGCACGCATACACGCGCTCCGGTGCCGCTTCCGCGAGCGCCAGCCAGACGGATTCGATGATCGCCTGCGCGGCGGCAATGGTGCAGCCGGCGGTCGGTGCCGGTTCGGCCGCATTCACCACGCTTCCCACCGGCGCGGTCACTGCCAGCGCACGCAGCGCGCCGGCGTTGAACCGCACGTCGCCGCCCAGCGCCATGAACAGCGCCAGGAAGGCTGACGACGCGGTATTGGGCAGGGTGCTGTTGACGTAGCCCGCGGCCTGGCTGTCGCTGGCCGAGAAATCGAAGTGCAGCCGATCGTCCCGCACCTCGACGGTCACGCGCACGGCGAGCATGCGGGACTTGTCGATGCCGTCGTGGTCGATGAACCGCTCACCCGCGAAGCGACCCTGCGGCAGCGCCCGCAGCGCCGCGCGCATCTGCTTCTCCGCGGCATCGAAAATGCGTTCGATTGCCGCCCGGACAATGGCGGTGCCGTGCTTGTCCAGCAGCGCGCGCAGGCCGCGCTCACCGATCGTCACGGCACCCACCTGGCAGTTGATGTCACCCTCGACGAGGAACGGGAGATGGACGTTCAGCAGGATCATGTCGAACAGCGAGCGGTTCAGCCTGCCGGCGATGTACAGCTTGGCCGGCGGGATGCGCACGCACTCGTCCCAGACGCTGCGCGCGCCGGGGTTGTAGCCGGCCACGCCGCCACCGCCGACATCGGCGTGATGTCCCTTGCAGGTGGCCCAGAAGCACAGCTCACCCTGGTGGAACACCGGCTTCGCGATCGTGATGTCCGGCGGATGATTATTGCCGCGATACGGATCGTTCAGGATGAAAACGTCCCCGTCCTCGATGTCGCCAGCAAAAGTCTCCGCGATGCTCCGGACGGCATACGGCAGCGCGCCCATCAGCACCGGGATGTACGCGGTCTGCGCCACCAGGCGCAGCTGTGAATCGAAGATGGCGGTGGCGAAGTCACGCGCCTCGGAGAAGATGGGCGAGCGCGACGTGCGCAGCATCGTCAGCCCGATCTCCTTGCTGATCGCATCGAGACGGTGATCGATGACCGCGAGTCGGAT
This sequence comes from Gammaproteobacteria bacterium, assembly GCA_050247235.1. Classification (GTDB taxonomy): domain Bacteria; phylum Pseudomonadota; class Gammaproteobacteria; genus CAIKBL01. The sequence continues at coordinate 3,637 of JBFWUN010000072.1, read as the reverse complement.
GGGATCGATCTCGGCCGTGCGCACCACTGCGTCCATCCGGGTCTCCCTACTGCGCAAGGCGTGCCCGCAGTGCCTGCAGGTCGTCGCCTTGCCGATACATGAGGTAATTGGCGTACTCGTCGCACCACAACGCAAAGTCGGGCGGCACCACGATCGTGGTCGCGGGCTGCACGACGATCGCCGGGCCCGTCACCTGGTTGCCTGGTCGCAACGCAGTTCCCTCGAAAACGGGAACGTGGTGCACCGTGCCATCGAAGAACGCCTCGCGTGTGCCTTGTGCGGCATGCGCGGAATCCGGCGAGTCCAACGGCAGCTGTGCCTGCTTCGGCTTGGGTGTCAGGCCGCGTGCCGTCAGTCGGACGTTGATGAGCTCGAGCGGCGCGCCGCGCATGGCGTACCCGTACAACGCATCGTGACGCGCATGGAAACGCGCCGCAATCTCGTTCATCAGCTGCGCACTGCCTGCGCGCAGATCGCCCACCGCCACTTCCACCTCGTTGAATTGCCCGACGTACCGAACATCGACACTGAAGTCGAGCACGATTGATGCCGGGTCCACCTGCTCGCTCGCGAGCGTCGCTTCCGCTTCCGTCGCCATCCGGTGCGCCACGACCCCCAGGTCGCTCGCCTCGAGTCCGGACAGGTCGCGCGCGTAGGTGCGGACGTAATCATGCTTCAGATCGGAGATCAGCATGCCCACTGCACAGAACACCGACGACTCGCGCGGAATCATCAGCAGCGGGATGTCGAGTTCGCGCGCCAGTGCCGCGCCGTGAAGGGGGCCGGCGCCCCCCGCCACCACCAGCACGAATTCGCGCGGATCGTAGCCGCGCTGTACCGAGACCACCTCTATCGCGGCCGCCATGTGATGATTGACCACCTGGTAGATCGCGTCCGCGGCATGCGTGACGTCCAGCTGCAGCGGCGTCGCGACGTGCGTCCGTATCGCCTCCGTCGCCGCCGCCGGATCCGCACTCAGTTCACCTGCCTCGAACCGGGCGGGGTCCAGGTAGCCAAGCGCGAACTGCGCATCCGTGACCGTGGGCAAGGTGCCGCCGCGCCCGTACAGCGCCGGGCCGGGCATCGCGCCCGCGCTCCGCGGTCCGACGCGCAATACCCCGCCACCATCGAGGCTCGCGATCGATCCGCCTCCGGCACCGACGGTGTGGATGTCCAGGATGGGGGACGCGACCCGGTGACCACCGATCTCGCCTTCCGTCGTGATGCCGGGTTGCGCGTCGCGGATCAGCGCCACGTCGAACGACGTCCCGCCCATGTCCACCGTGATGACATTGCGGAAACCGTGCGTGGCGCCGTAGTGGATGCCGGCCATCGGTGCCCCGGCCGGGCCCGACAGCAAGGTATTCACCGCGAACCGGCGTGCGACTTCCGGCGTCATGACGCCGCCGTTGGACTGCATGATGAGCAGGTTGCCACGGAAGCCGCGCTGATCGAGCGCGCTCTGCAGCCTGGACAGGTAACGCGTGAGCACCGGACCGACATAGGCGTTCAGCGCGGTGGTGCTGTGACGCTCGTACACGCGGATCTGCGGCAGCACCTCGGTGGAGAGCGAGAGATACGCCGCCGGCAGCCGTTCACGCACGAGCTGGCCGATGCGCTGCTCGTGAGCCGGGTTCTGGAAGGACCACAGCAACGACACGGCGATCGCTTCCACCTGCTGCGCCGCCAGGGCGTCCAGCGCGGCCACGACTTCCGCTTCGTTCAGCGGCGTGAGCACTTCGCCCGCGTAATTGACACGCTCTTCCACGCCATGCACCCGCTCGCGCGGCACCAGCGGTGCGGGTTGCGGGTATTTCTCGAACTGCCGGTCCTTCAGGCCGCGGCGCAGACCCAGCAGATCGCGGAAGCCCCGCGTGGTAATGAACCCGGCGACCGCGCCGTCCCCCGTCAGGGTGGCGTTGGTGGTGATGGTGGTGCCGTGCACGATGACATCGACGCGCGCGAGGAATGCTTCGACGTCCATCCCGCGACGGGCCGCCGCGCGCTCGATACCGCGGAAGAAGCCGAGCGAAGGGTCGGCCGGCGTCGTGGAGGTCTTCACGACCTCCGGGTTGCCGGTGTCGTCGATGATCAGGAAATCCGTGAACGTGCCCCCGACATCCACGCCAACGCGGTAACGCATCGATCACTCGACTTTCAGCACGACCGCCATCGCGGTGTCACCGGCCGCGCAGCCGTGGAAGAGCCCCCAGCCGCCACCTTTCAGCGCGAGCTCCTCGATGAGCTCGATGATCGCGCGCATGCCGGTGGGACCTTGCGGGTGACCCCAGACCAGCGAGCATCCATAGTTGTTCATCGCCTGCACGTCGGCGCCGGTTTCCCGCGCGAAGATGATGTCGTTCACCGCAAAGGGATTGTGTGACTTGATCGCGGCGAGGTCTGCGATACCGATGCCGGCGGAATCCAGCGCGCGCCGGGCGGCCTCGATGGGGGCGGCCGGCATCATGCGGACTTCGGTGCGTGCCTGCGCGGTGGCTACCAGCGTCACGCGGATGCCGGGGTCGGTGGCCAGTTCGCGGGCGCGTTCGGCCGTCGTCACCACCATCCCGGCGTTGCCGTCGGCCGGATGGGTCTGCGCGCCATGCGTCACCGTGCCGCCCTCGAGGACGGGCTTGAGCCTGGCAAGTCCCTCCGCGGTGGTCGGGTGCACGCCCTCGTCACCGGCAAGGGTGGTGAGCGTCCGGCGGAAACCCTGGTCCGGCACCGCGAGCGGCAGCGGCATGTAGCGGGACTGAAACGTGCCGTCCCCCAGCGGCGCCAGGGCCATCTGGTACTGCGTGTAGCGCTGCAACGTGACGTCGTGCTGTTCCGCGGTGGACACGTTCCACTTGCGCGCGCAATTCTCCGCGGTGGTGATCATCTGGCAGCGAGCAAACGGGTCATGCTCGAAATTGCCGAGTACCCAATCCTCGGTCTCCCCGGTGCCACCGGCTCCGCGCGGGTTGGGGTAGTAGATGTGCGGCCCGTTGGAGACGCGATCCGCCGTGATGGCGAGCACGCAACCTGCGGCGCCGCCCGCAATCTCGCCGGCGGCGTGGGCGAGCACCCGGGCACTGGTGGCACAGGCCTGCATGAGGGTGGGGCCGCCCACGTGCGGCGCCCCCAGTTCCCCGGCAAGCCATGGCAACCCGTAGAACGAATGACGCTGCGGCACCGTCAGGCCCAGCACCCCGTGATCGAACGCGGTCAGTGGAATGTGACGGGCAGCCAGCGCGTCCCGCGCCACGTGCGCCGCGAACTTCAGGCTGTGCAGATGGGACAGGCTGCCTTGCCAGCGGGCGAACGGGGTGCACCAGTAGGCGCCATAAGGGATGGCAGCGAGGGCCATAAGATGCTCATGAGGGCCGCGGGTTCGGAGCCCTGACTATATCCCGCATCCCGCCGGGGTTGCCAACCCACCGGTGGCGAACACGCTGCGATGCCCAGCGCAATACTTGGAATGTCCGCAGGCGCCGTCGGCCGCGCGACGCTTTCAGATGGTGCCGGCTCCGAGCGCCGCTGCGAAGGTCTGCCCCAGCTCCGTACATTCGGCCAGCTGTGCCGGCGCGGGGTCCCCGCGTGCGATCACCGCCGGGAACGGTAGCCGCCAGCGCAGGCCGGTCGTGATCCGCTCGAT
>JBFWUN010000071.1:13553-17771 GCA_050247235.1 Gammaproteobacteria bacterium | reverse complement strand
TCATGACGCGCATCGACTGCGGCCTTGATGCGATCCACCATCTCGGCCTGCTCGACGACCGCCTTGCCCGGCCGATGCCCGCAGCGCTTCTGCTGGACCTGGTCCTCGAGATGAACGGCGGCGACCCCCGCCCGGATCATTTCCTTGATGGTGCGAGCGATGTTGAACGCACCGCCCCAGCCGGTATCGACGTCCACGAGCAGCGGCAGGGACACCGCGCCGGTGATCCGGCGCGCATCCTCGAGCACGTTGTCGAGCGAGGTGATCCCGAGGTCCGGAAGACCATAGGACGCGGTTGCGACGCCGCTGCCGGACAGGTACAGCGCGCGGTGTCCCACGCGCTGCGCGATCATCGCCGCGTACGCGTTGACAGCCCCCACCACGCGCAGCGGCGGCTGCGCTGCCACCGCGTCCCGGAACTTCTTGCCTGGAGTCGTCATGCTGTGCTCCTCATGAGGTGGAATTCGCGGCGCCGGCGCGCTCGGAGTCGAGTTGTTCAGCGATCGCGCGGCGCGCATTGCGGATATGCCGTCGCACCAGCAGTTCGGCGAGTTCCCCATCCCGTTCGGCGATCGCGTCGACGATACGGTGGTGCTCCTGCAGCGCCTTCTCCGGGCGCGCGTTCTGCTGGCTGCTCTGGTAGCGGTACATCCGGACCCGGTGATACAGGTCGCTCTGCAGGATCTGCGCGAGTTTCGGATTGCGGCTCGCCCGTACTATCCGGTAGTGGAAATCGAGATTGCCTTCCTGCTGAAAATACGCGCGCCCTTCCGCTGCTTTGATCTGCTCCGCGTGCTGGGCCAGCAGCGCGTAGAGATCCTCGATCTCCGCCACCGTCATCAGCTCCGCGGCGAGTCGCGCCGCCATACCCTCCAGCGCCTCGCGGACGTAGTAGATCTCGAGCAGTTCGTGGCGGGTCAACGTGGTGACTCTTGCCCCGACATGCGGGACATGATCCACGAGACCGAGGCCTTCCAGCCGCCGCAACGCCTCGCGCAGCGGGCCCCGGGAGGTACCGAACCGCGCGGCGAGCAGCGGCTCGTTCAGCTTGGCGCCCTGGGCAAATTCCCCCTTGATGATCGCGGTCTTCAATTCCTCGCAGACGCGATCGGCGATCGTCGTCTGCTCGAACACGGTTTCCGCGGGGGAGGCAGCCATGATTGTCGACAATTCTCGTGTAAAAGCACGCCGATTAGCGTGCGGACCCCGGAATTCTGCATGGACTGTCTACAAGCCGTCAATCGCGGCGCGACATAATCACCATCGCCGCGCAGTGTCAGTGCGGGTGCGCGGCGCGGAACAGGCGAAAGAAATTGCGGGTGGTGGTATCCGCGAAATCGGCCAGGGACACTTCGCGAAGACCGGCCAGGAACTCCGCGGTATGGCGGACGAATGCGGGCTCGTTGGGCTTGCCCCGATGCGGTACCGGGGCAAGCCACGGCGCGTCCGTTTCGACGAGCACCCGTTCCGCGGGCACGCGGCGCGCGACATCCTGCAGCGCTACCGCGGACTTGAACGTGACGATTCCCGAGAACGAGATATAGAAACCGAGGTCCAGCGCGGCACTGGCGGTGTCCCAGTCCTCGACGAAGCAATGCATGACGCCGCCCACTTCGTCCGCACGCTCCTCACGGAGGATCCGCAGGACATCGCCGGCGGAGTCCCGCGTGTGGATGACGAGCGGCCTGCCGCAGTCACGCGCCGCTCGGATGTGCGTCCGGAAGCGTGCGTGCTGCCAGGACACGTCCCCTTCCGAGCGATAGTAGTCCAGGCCCGTCTCACCGATGGCCACCACCTTGGGGTGCTCCGCTGCCGACGTCAGCCGGGTGACTGTCGGTTCCTCGTGGAGGTCACGTTCGGTATTGGGATGCGCACCGACGGACGCGAAAACCCCCGCATGCGCCTCGGCGGCGGCAAGGACACCGTGCAGGGATTCGAAGTCGACGGCCACGCAGAGCATGTGCGTGACGCCGCTGGCAGCTGCGTCACCGACGATCCGCGCGACATCGCGCTCCGCCGTGGCCACGAGCGGCAGATGGCAGTGGGAATCGACGAGCGTGACGGACATTGGCGGGCTGCGGCGCCACGATGGGCGCCGGGGAGTCACATGGTGTGAGTCTGGCGATCCGACTTCAATGCGCCGGCGAGCTGATTCTCGATCTTGTTGCGCGTCGCCCCGTTGTCGAGTTCGCTGAACTGGACGCCGATGCCGGCCGTCCGGTTTCCCTGGGCGCCCGCCGGCGTGATCCATACCACCCGACCGGCGACCGGCAGCTTTTCCTTGCTGTCCGTCAGCGTCAGCAGCATGAAGACCTCGTCACCGAGCTTGTAGGTCTTGCTGGTCGGGATGAACAGTCCCCCGTTCTTCACGAACGGCATGTACGCCGCGTACAGCGAGCTTTTGTCGCGGATCGTGAGCGACAAGATGCCCTGTCGCGGATTCCTGCCTGTCGCTGCCATCGTGCGTACTCCTATGCCACCGCCGGGGATCGCCGCGGGCCGCCCCGCGCCGGGCGTGCCGCCTGCATCCAGGCCTGCCAGAGCAGGTCCGCGAGGTCACCCTGTCGAAAATTAGCGGACGATTGGGCCTGCCGCTTGATATCGAGCGCGGCCCCCGCGAATTCTCCGACGTGGCGCGAGTGTAATGGATTGGCGAGTCCGTTCAAGCAGGGACCCGCCGGCGTCGCCTCGAACCCGTGCCCCTGGAGCCAGTGCCGGTGGGCGATGCCGAGCATCAGGTCGGTGAGCCGGACCGCCGGGATCTCCGCGGTCTGCTGCGCCGCCTGGACTGCGTGTACCCGGCCCTGTGCAACCGCGCGCATCAGTTCGGCAACCCGCACGGCAACCTGCGAGTCGCCGGCCTGCAGCGCCGCCAGTGCAGCGAGAGGCGCGTGGTGCGCGAGCGCCAGTGCGTCGCGCACAGCGGCTGCGTCCTGCCCGGCCGCCTGGGCCGCCAGCCAGCGCTGCGCCTGTGACGGATCGATCCGATCCAGCGCCACCCGCTGACAACGGCTGCGGATGGTGGCCGGCAACTGGTCCACCTGGTGGGCAACGAGCAGGAACATGCCGAGCGATGGGGGTTCCTCGAGCAGCTTGAGGAGTGCGTTCGCCGCTGCGCGCGTCATGCGGTCGGCCGGTTCGAGCAGCGCGATCTTGGCGCGCCCGTAGTGCGCTTTCAGCGCGAAGAACGCGCCGAGTTCGCGCACCTGGTCGATGCCCAGCGAGTCCGCGTCCTCGAGCGGAAGCACGCTGCGCAAATCGGGGTGATTCCCGGCCAGGAACAACTGGCAGCTGCGGCAGCGGCCACATGCTGCCAGGCCCTCGCCGGCGTCCTCGCACAGGACGACCTGGGCGAACTCCCGGGCAAACGCGCCCTTGCCGATCCCCGGCCGCCCGGTGAGCAGCAGCGCATGCCCCAGCCGCGTCGCGCGCCGCGCGTGACAGAGCTTCTGCCAGGCCTCGGACTGCCAGGGATAAGGCGGGTTCATACGGGAAACCACGCCGCGAGCGCGGCGGCCACGGCACGGGAGACCTGGTCCGCCGGCGGAGTGGCATCGATCACGCGGAAGCGCGTCGGCGCCGCGGCGGCGCGCGCGAGGTAGGCGGCGCGCACCCGTTCGAAAAACGCCACCTGTTCCTGTTCGAACCGATCGGGGCGGTCGGCACGCGCAGCCGCACGCGCGAGGCCCGTGGTCACAGGGGCGTCCAGCAGAAGAGTCAGGTCCGGCTGGTGTGTTCCGACGACGAGCCGGTCCAGGACCGCGATTTCATCGATCGGAGTCCCGCGTCCGCCGCCCTGGTAGGCATAGCTCGCATCGTGGAAGCGATCGCTGACGACCCAGGCACCACGGGCCAGCGCGGGCAGGATAACCTGGGCGAGATGCTCGGCGCGTGCCGCAAACATCAGCATCAGCTCGGTCCGCGGATGCATCGGTGGGAGGTCCGTCGCGAGCAGCAGCGTGCGCAACCGCTCGGCGAGCAAGGTGCCGCCCGGTTCACGCGTGACGACAACGTGCACGCCTCGCGCATCGAGCCACTCGCAGACATGTGCGACCTGGGTCGACTTGCCCACTCCTTCGCTGCCTTCGAGCGTGATGAATCTCCCGCGCGCGGTGTCGTGATTCGTCATCGTTGTCCCAGCTGGTACTTGCGCACGGCGCGCTGGTGATCTGCGAGCGTGACGGAGAACTCGTGCGAGCCGTCGCCACGCGCGACGAA
>JBFWUN010000071.1:0-13453 GCA_050247235.1 Gammaproteobacteria bacterium | reverse complement strand
GGCGAGGCCGGCGCTCGACTGTCCCGAAGGGACTTCGAAGAGCTCTGGCGCATCGAGCGTGAGCGGGGCATCGAGCGCCCGCTGCATCTGTTCATACAGCCAGGCGAACCCGGCGCCGGCCATGACCGTGATCACCACGAGCGCGAGCACGGCGCGGCGCACCCAGGACTTCACGGGAGCACGCCCTCGACCGCCAGTTCTGCGCACAGCCGGGCCGACACAGGGCGCGTCAGCCGGCGCTCACCTTCCGGCAGCCGCAGCACGTCCACGGATTCCATGCCACGAAGCACATTCGTGAAGAACATCTCGTCGCAATGTCGAAGATCGTCGCCAGACAACGCAGCCTCCTGCACGCGCACGGTGCCCCGGTGCGCCAGCAGGCGCGCGCGCATGACCCCGGCGATGCCGGCCCGGACAACCGGCGGCGTGAGTACCACACCGTCGCGTACGATGAACAGGTTGGCGCGCGTGCCGGACACCGGCTGGCCATCGACATCGCACATGACGCCTTCGTCGGCGTCTGCCAGTGCGACTTCGCGTGCGCCAAGTACCTGCTCGAGCCGGTTCAGATGCTTCACCCCGGCAAGCCGCGGGTTGAGGCCGAGCGGTGTCGCGCACGTGATCGCGACGAACACGCGCCCCGTTTCCCGCGCCTGCGGGAAACGGAACAGTTGCACGATGCGGATCGCGCCGGCCTCGGTCGGAGGCGCGTATCCCCGGCTGCCCGCCGCCCGGACCAGCAGCAGCTTGAGCACCGCGAGTGGCGGCCCTCCCCCCAGGTGATGTACGCGGGTGATGTCTTCCAGCCATGTCTCCGGCGCCGGACATGGCATGAACAACCGCGCCGCCCCGTCGCGCATCCGCGCGTAATGCAATGACCAGCGGCGCGGCGCGCCGTTGTCGAGCGGCAGGGTTTCGAACAGGCCGTCCCCGTAGGCAAGTCCGCGGTTCGCGCAGTCGATCTGCGCATTCGCGAGCCCATCGACGAGCGTCGGCGGCCCGGTGTGGAAGTCCGTCAGTAGACCGGACACGTGAGCGGGCGGCGCACGCGAATGCGCCCGCTCAGAACCTGCGGAACGCGAGTGTCGCGTTGGTGCCGCCGAAGCCGAAGGAATTGGAAAGCACGACCTCGAGCTTCATCTGTCGCGCGACGTTCGGCACGTAATCGAGGTCACACTCCGGATCGGGAGTCTCCAGGTTGATCGTCGGTGGGGCGACCTGGTCACGCAGCGCGAGCACGGAGAACACCGCCTCCACGCCACCGGCAGCGCCCAGCATGTGGCCGACCATCGACTTGGTGGAACTCATCGCAAGCTTGTACGCGTGGTCGCCGAACAGCCGCTTCACAGCATCCGTCTCCGCCTTGTCACCGGCAGGTGTAGAGGTTCCGTGTGCGTTGATGTAGTCGACCTGTCCCACGTTCAGCCGGGCGTCGGCCAGCGCGAGAGACATGCAGTCCGCCGCCCCTTCGCCGTTCGGCGACGGAGAAGTCATGTGGAAGGCATCGCTGTTCATACCGAATCCCACGAGTTCGGCGTAGATTCTGGCGCCTCGCGCGGTGGCATGTTCCAGGGATTCCAGGACCAGCACGCCGGCGCCGTCCGCGAGTACGAAGCCGTCGCGGTCCTTGTCCCAGGGCCGGCTCGCGCGCGCGGGATCGTCGTTTCGCGTGGAAAGCGCGCGGGCCGACGCGAACCCGCCAATACCGGTCGGGCTCGTCGCGAACTCGGAGCCCCCCGCGATCATCACGTCCACGTCACCCCGTTCGATGTGCCGCGCAGCGATCCCGATTGAATGAGCCCCGGTGGAGCATGCGCTGACGATCGCGTAGTTGGGGCCCTTGATCCCGTACTTGATGGACAGGTTCCCCGAGATCATGTTGATGATGTTGCTCGGCACGAAAAACGGCGAAATCTTGCGCGGTCCACCGTCGAGAAACGCCTGGTACCCCTTTTCGATGCCCGGGAGACCGCCGATGCCGGAACCGACGAGGAGCCCGACGCGGCGCGCATTGGCATCCGTGATCTCCAGGCCGGCATCCTCGATTGCCTGGATCCCCGCGGCCATCCCGTAGTGGATGAACGGGTCCATCTTGCGCGCTTCCTTCGCGGAGATGTACTTCTCGACATCGAAGCCCCTGATGGACCCGCTGATGCGCGTCGAGAAGGAGGTCGCATCGAACGCGGTGATCGGACCGATCCCGCTACGGCCTGCGACGATGTTCGTCCAGGCCTCCTCCACCGTGTTACCCACCGGGCAGACGGTCCCCAACCCTGTCACTACGATGCGACGCGTCACCAGATACTTCCTCGATTGGATCCCAAACGTAAAAGGCCGCGGTTAACGCTGAGATTAAGCCGCGGCCTCGCACAATTCGTCGCAGGGCAGTTACGCCAGGTTCTTATTGATGTAATCGATGGCTTGCTGAACGGTGGTGATCTTCTCGGCTTCTTCGTCTGGTATCTCGGTCTTGAATTCTTCTTCCAGCGCCATCACCAGCTCAACCGTGTCAAGCGAATCGGCACCCAGGTCATCCACGAAGGATGCTTCGTTCGTGACTTCTTCTTCTTTGACCCCGAGCTGCTCGATTACTATTTTTTTGACACGTTCTTCAACGCTACTCATTTTGAAACCATCCTCCCAAGACGTGGGCAGCCGAGGCTGCGGCGGCTGCTAGTTTAGTGGAAACCCGCTAAGTTGCAAGCCAAAACAGGCCGTGCAGACGCGCGCCGAACACGTGCTAAGCGCTTCATTGTGATTGGCATTTTCCGATCATGCCATGTACATCCCACCGTTGATGTGGATGGTCTCACCGGTGATGTACGCCGCGCCATCAGACGCGAGATAACATGCCAGGCTCGCGACTTCCGCACCGCTGCCGAAGCGGGCTGCGGGAATTCTCGCGAGCACCTGCGTGCGCTGTGCTTCCGTCAGTGCGCGGGTCATGTCGGTATCAATAAGGCCCGGTGCAATCGCGTTGACCGTGACGTTGCGATTGGCGACCTCGGCTGCCAGTGACTTGGTGAAGCCGACCAGTCCCGCCTTCGCGGCCGCGTAGTTTGCCTGACCGGGGTTGCCGGACGCGCCGACCACCGAGGTCAGGTTGATGATGCGGCCGAAGCGCGCCTTGATCATGCCGCGGATGAAATGCCTGCACAGCATGAAAACGGACGTCAGGTTGGTGTCGATGACCTGCTGCCACTCGTCATCCTTCATGCGCAGCAGCAGGTTGTCGCGGGTGATCCCGGCGTTGTTGACCAGGACCGAGGGCTGCAGCCCCTGCGACTCGAGCCCCTCGAAGAAGCTCTTCAATGAGGTCTTGTCGGCGACGTTCAGCAGGCATGCGTGATGTCCGTCCCCCAGCGCGGCGCGGATCGCGGCCAGCCCGGGTTCACCCGTGGCCGTTCCGATCACCCGGTAACCCGCCTGCGCGAACGCACCGGCAATGGCCTGGCCGATGCCTCGGCTCGCGCCCGTCACGAGGGCAATGCGTGCTTCCGACATGCCGATTCCTTTACTGATTGAGCGAGGCGAGCGCCGTGCGGAGATCGGCGGGTGTTGCGATCGGCATCGTCACGATCCCGTCAGCGCATCGCTTGATGAGGGGGCCGAGCACCTTGCCGGGTCCGCACTCCAGCGCGCGACTGACGCCGGACCGGGCGAAGCGTTCGATGGTCTCCTGCCAGCGCACGGGACGCGCGAGCTGTGCCAGCAACGCGGCCCGAATGTCCGCCGGCGCGTCATGCGTTTCCACATCCACGTTGTGGACGACCGGAATCGACGGTGCGGCAAATTCGACTGCGGCAAGATGGCTTTCGAAGCGTGCGGCCGCGGCCATCATCAGACCCGAGTGTGCGGGGACGCTTACCGCGAGCGGCACCACTTTTTTCGCCCCACGCGCCTTCGCAATCTCTCCAGCGCGTGTCACGGCGTCCCGACTGCCGGAGATTACAACCTGTCCCGGCGCATTCAGGTTCGCGCAATCGACGACGCCATCACTGGCCGCCTCCCTGCATGCTGCCTGCAGCACCGCCAGGTCGAGCCCGAGAATCGCCGCCATCGCGCCTTCACCCGGTGCGACGGCCTCCTGCATCAGGCGTCCCCGGGTGGCCACCAGCTGGACCGCGTCTTCGTACCGCAGAGCACCCGCGCACACGAGTGCCGAGTATTCTCCGAAGCTGTGCCCGGCCATCAGCGCGGGCCGTGCCCCACCAAGCCGGCACCAGACATCCCAGATGCCGACGCTGGCCGCGAGCAATGCCGGCTGCGTGTTGCGGGTCTGATTGAGTTCGTCCGCCGGTCCTTCATTGACCAGTTTCCAGAGGTCGCACCCGAGCACTGACGAGGCCGCGCGATAGCGCGCTTCGAGTTCCGGAAATTCGCCCGCCAGCGCAGCCACCATGCCAACGGACTGTGCCCCCTGCCCGGGGAACACCATCGCGAGCGAAGCATTCATTCAGATGTCCTGCTCTGTCACCAACAGTTGTTCGAGCATGCTGCTGATCCGATCCGGCACCGCCTGCTCGATCTGCGACACCGCTTCGTCGATCGCGCGTCCGAACGACAATGCATCGGCGCTGCCATGACTCTTCACGACGATCCCGCGGAGTCCCAGCAGGCTTGCGCCGTTGTAGCGTCGCGGATCCGCGCGGTCGCGCAGGCTGCGCAGCGACGGGGCCGCGAACAGCGCGCCGAGGCGGCGCCACCAGCTGCGTTCGAACTCTGCGCGCGCCATGTGGGCCAGCATGGATGCCACGCCTTCGCTGGCCTTCAGCGCCACGTTGCCGACGAAACCATCGCAGACGATCACGTCGAACTCGCCGCTGAAAATCTGGTTGCCTTCCGCGTATCCCCGGTAGTTGAGCGAGCTCTTTTCCAGCAGTGCCGCAGTCTGCTTGACGCGGTCGTTACCCTTGATTTCCTCTTCGCCGACGTTGAGCAGCGCGACGCTCGGATTGGGTTTCTGATCGATTGCGGTCGCGAGCACCGAGCCCATCACCGCGAAGCGAAACAGCTCCTCGGAGCTGGAATCGACATTGGCGCCGAGATCGAGCACCCGGGTGCCTTGTCGGAGGCCCGGCAAGGTAGCGCAAATGGCCGGCCGATCGATACCCGGAAGCGTCTTCAACACGAAGCGCGCGATCGCCATGAGTGCCCCGGTGTTGCCGGCGCTGACACAGGCGGACGCCAGTCCATCCTTCACGAGATCAATCGCGTAGCGCATCGACGAATCACGCTTGTTGCGCAGCGCGACCGATGGCTTGTCGTTCATTTCAACCTGTTCATCGGCGTGCCTGACGGTGATTCGCTCACGCAGCGTCGAATCGCATCCGTCGAGCGCGCGCTCGAGCGCTGCATCGGAGCCGACGAGCACCAGGCGCAGGTTGGCATGCCGACCGAGCGCGGCGAGCGACGCCGGCACGATGACGGACGGGCCATGGTCGCCGCCCATCGCATCGAGGGCGACCGTCGCGCTCAGGGGAAGTTCGGTCAAGGTGTTCGGCGAGCCGGGAAGGCGCGGCGGTGGCCGCGCGGGGAAGCTTATTCTTTTTCGGCGACGACGCGCTTGCCGCGGTAGTAGCCGTCAGGGCTCACGTGATGGCGCCGATGGGTCTCGCCCGTGGTCGGGTCCTCGGACAGCGCCGGATTGGACAGGCGATCGTGCGCGCGGCGCATTCCGCGCTTGGAAGGGGTCTTGCGGTCTTGCTGGACAGCCATGGCTGATTACTCCTCAGTGTACGAGGCGACATCGCTTCCGCGTGTCGCATCGTCGGCATTTTGACGCAATGTGGACAGTACGTCGAACGGATTGTCGCGTCCGCCGCCCGCCCCGACTTCCCGGCCGGGCGGGGTGCATTCCGGCGCGGCATGTTTCGGAATCATCGGGCAGGCGAGCAGCAATTCGTCCTCGACAAGCGCCAGCAGATCGAGATTCACGTGCGCGCCGGGTGCGGTCAAGTCCGGCCCGGTCAGCGCTTCGTCCTCCGGGAGGTGCTCGAATTCCCCTGCTATCACGATCTCCACCGGCCCCAGGCATCGCTGGCACACTGCCGTGACCCGCCCGTTCACGCGACCGCTGATCACGATCCGGTGATTCTCGTTCAGTGTGAACGTCAGCGTTGCCTCGGCGTCACGAACCTTGGTGAAGGCCGCTGCCAGACGCCCCAGCGCAGCGGCCGGGTAAGCTCCCTGCAGGGTGGCCCCCTGCGCGGCGAGCCTGGTCGCGTCGACGTGTTCTGGGAGGATGGGCGCCATCGGCGCCGCGTAGTATACGGAAAGATGTGCCCGGCGCACACCGTGCGACCGACGGCACGCACCTGTTGTCCCCCTGGAACTGCGCCATGACCGACCCCGCGTCTCCTGCCCTGGTCCTCGCGTCATCTTCGCGCTATCGGCGCGAACTGCTCGCACGTCTCTGCATTCCGTTCGCGACCCATGCCCCGGACGTCGATGAGAACGCACGGCCTGGCGAAGACGGCCCGGCGCTGGTCATTCGGCTTGCGCGCGCCAAGGCTGCCGCGGCGGCCTTGGCATACCCGTCGGCGTTTGTCGTGGGAAGCGACCAGGTGCTGATGCTGGAGGGGGCGCCCGTCAGCAAACCCGGCTGCATCGACGCCGCGCGCCGCCAGCTTGCCGCGGCGTCGGGTCGCACGATCCGTTTTCACACCGGGGTGTGCGTACGCGCGCCGGACGGCCGCGAGCGCGCCCGCGACGTGGTGACCGACGTGACGTTTCGCGCCCTCGACGCGCCGGAGATCGATCGTTACCTGCTGGTCGAGCGTCCGTTCGACTGCGCCGGCAGTTTCCGGATCGAGGGCCTGGGCATCGCGCTCGTCACGGCGGTCGGAAGCGAGGACCCGACGGCCCTCATCGGTCTCCCGCTCATCGCCGTCTCCGGCTACCTGCGCGACCTTGGGCTGGATCCCCTGGCTGCGCTACCAGAACCCGCCGACTAGCTCCCGGAAAGCGCTGCCGACCTGCGCACCGAACCGGCGCGCCACCTGGTCGAACACGCCCTCCTTCGGCGTGAAGTCCACGATGTCTTCCGCGCCAATGATCTCGCGCGCGACGTAACCGGACGACCCCAGCGCATCCACGAGCCCGAGTTCGAGCGCGCGCTCGCCGGTCCAGACGAGCCCCGAGAACAGCGCAGGGTCCTCCTTGAGGCGGTCACCCCTGCCGCGTTTGACCGTGTGAATGAACTGCTGGTGGATCTCGCCGAGCAGTCCCTTCACGTGCGCCACCTCCGAGGGCACCTCGGGCAGGAACGGGTCGAGAAATCCCTTGTGCTCGCCGGCAGTCAGCAGGCGACGTTCGACCCCCAGCTTTTCCATCGCGTCGACGAATCCGAAGCTGTCCATGCGCACCCCGATCGAGCCGACGATGCTGCCCTTGTCGGCGTAGATTTCGTCGGCAGCGACGGCCACGTAGTAGCCGCCCGACGCGCACAGATCCTGTATCACGGCGTAGACCTTCTTGCCGGGATACTTGGCTTTCAGCCGGTGGATCTCGTCGTTGATGTACCCGGCCTGGACCGGGCTGCCCCCGGGGCTGTTGATCCGCACGATGACGCCCTGAGTCGCCTCGTTTTCGAACGCGGCACGCAGACCTTGCACAATATGATCAGCGCTCGCGTTCGCACCTTCCGCGATGACGCCCCGAACATCCACCAGTGCGGTTACACGGTCCGCGCCAAAGGCGCCAGGCCCCGCTGTCCGCGGCAGGGACAGTGCCAGCAGCGCGAGGACGTAGCCGAATGCGAGCAGCTTGAAGAAGATTCCCCAACGGCGCGCTGCACGCTGCTCGCGCAGTGCTTCAAACGCAAACCGGCGCAGGAGATCGCGTTCCCATTGGGTGCCGTCCGGCGGGGTACCCCCGCGCGACGCAGTGTCGTCAGTCATCGGGTTGTCCTGTGGTGTCATGAAAGTTTTCGCGTGATTCGAGTGCCTGCAGCACGCTGTGCAGATCGGCCGGCAACGGCGCCTCGAGACAGTGGTGGCCGCCAAGTTCAAACGCGAGGCGGTGCGCGTGGAGAAACAGGCGCCGCAAGCCGAGAGCCGCCAATTCCGCGTTGAACATGGGATCTCCGTAACGGGTGTCGCCGGCCAGCGGATGACCGAGATGCGCAGCGTGTACGCGGATCTGGTGCGTACGGCCGGTGGCGGGCTCCGCAGAAACGAGCGCGCAGCGTGCGAAGCGCCTGACCAGCCGGAAAGTCGTGTGCGCGGCAACCCCGACCGCGCTTGCCACCGTGTGGCGTTCATGGGCTTCGCGATGCCGAACGTCGAGCGGGACGTCCACCACGGTCGGTTGCCGCGGAAACCTGCCGGCGACGAGCGCAAGATAGTGTTTGGAGACACGCTGCTGCGCGAGCGCATCGTGCAACGCCCGCAGGCTCGGCATGTCCTTGGCGAACATCAGGCACCCCGATGTCGGCCGGTCCAGGCGATGCACGAGGTCGATCCGCGGACTTGCCGGCCGCGCGGCTCGTGCGATGTCGATGAGTCCGTAAGCAAGTCCAGACCCGCCGTGTACGGCCATCCCGGTTGGCTTGTCGACCACGATCACCCGATCGTCTTCGTACAGGATCGTGGATTCGAAGGCAGTGAGACGCTCCTGCGGCAGCGCGAACGGCCCGTCGCCGTGGTGCTGCAGCGGCGGCACGCGGATAGTGTCGCCCGCGGCGAGTTTCTGGGCTGGCTTGCCGCGCCGGCCGTTCACGCGCACTTCGCCGGTGCGGATGATCCGGTAAATGAGCGTCCGCGGCACATCGCGCAGCACGCTGCCCAAGTAGTTGTCCAGGCGACGATTGGCACCTTCCGCCGTGACCACGAGATTGCGTGCCGCAGCGCGCACGGCCTCCGCCGTCACGCGGCGCTCCCGCACGGGTTGCGCCGCAATTGCCGGCGACAGCGCAAGGCTGTTATAGTCGGGCCGCCCCAGTGCATGAAAAGCGATTCCATTTTTGGACTGCGACCAAGCAGTTAGCTCGGATAGCCCGAGAGTTTATCAAATCCGGACGGCAGGCCTTGCGGCCGCTTGCGGGCCCCGCCGGACAATTGCTCGTTCGCATCCTCAAATCGCTCCAGTCCACGGCGCCCGGGCGAGACGGTTCCGGCAATCGCTCGCATTCCGCCCGCGCCGCCGTCGACGAGCTCGCCGCACAGCAGCCGGCCTGGCCGCCGGCCACGGGGGCAATACCGCGTCGGTGCGCACCACGCACCCGGCGTAACACCAAGTGAATCAGCGCTCGTCACGACGCCGAACGGCGTGGATCGTGCCGGGAACGTGCACTGCGATCAATTGATCGTCCGCAGCGGCGGAACGGGCGCGCTGTAAGGGATTTCGAACAATGAAAAGAATGCTGATCAACGCAACTCAACCAGAAGAGTTGCGGGTCGCACTCGTGGACGGACAACGGCTCTACGATCTCGACATCGAAGCGACGGGCAAAGAGCAGAAGAAGTCCAACATCTACAAGGCGCGCATCATGCGCCTGGAACCCAGCCTCGAAGCGGCGTTCGTCGATTACGGGGCCGACCGCCACGGATTCCTCCCGCTGAAGGAAGTGTCCCGTGCGCTGTTCAAGGACAAACCGAAGAACGGCGGGCGCGTGAACATCCGCGAAGTGCTGGAGGAGGGGCAGGAACTGATCGTCCAGGTGGAGAAGGAGGAGCGCGGCAACAAGGGCGCGGCGCTGACGACCTTCATCTCGCTGGCCGGCCGCTACCTGGTGGCGATGCCCAACAATCCTCGTGCCGGCGGCGTGTCCCGCCAGATCGAGGGGGAGGACCGCGAGGAAGCCAAGGAGGCAATGTCAGGGCTCGTCATCCCCGAGAACGTCGGGCTGATTCTGCGGACTGCCGGCATTGGCAAGACCACCGAAGAACTCCAATGGGACCTGGATTACCTGCTGCAACTCTGGTCCGCCATTGACGAGGCGGCAAAAACGCGGCCGGCCCCGTTCCTGATATACCAGGACCAGAACGTCATCATCCGGGCGATTCGCGATTACCTGCGCAGCGACATCGCCGAGATCCTGGTGGACGATCCCAAGCTGTACGAGACCGCCCAGGAGTTCATGAACCAGGTGATGCCTGGCAACCTGTCCAAGCTGAAACTCTACAAGGACAGCGTTCCGCTCTTCACCCGCTACCAGATCGAGAGCCAGATCGAGACGGCATTCAGTCGCGAGGTACGGCTGCCGAGCGGCGGTGCGCTGGTCATCGAGCCGACCGAAGCACTCATCACGATCGACATCAACTCGGCGCGCGCGACCCATGGCGGCGACATCGAGGAAACCGCGCTGCTGACCAATCTCGAGGCTGCGGAGGAAATCGCGACGCAGCTGCGGATCCGGGACCTCGGCGGCCTCATTGTCGTGGATTTCATCGACATGATGGCGGCGCGCAACCAGCGCGCGGTGGAAAACAAGCTGCGCGAGTGCGTGAAGATGGACCGTGCGCGCGTGCAGATTGGACGGATCTCGCGTTTCGGGTTGCTCGAGATGTCGCGCCAGCGCCTGCGGCCGTCGCTCGCCGAATTCAGCCACGAGATCTGTCCACGGTGTGATGGTGTCGGCACCATCAGGAGCCTGCGGCCCACCGCGCTTTCGGTGCTGCGCGTGATGGAAGAGGAAGCGATGAAGGACTCCACCGCCAAGGTGGCCGCGCAGGTGCCTCCGGATGTCGCCGCTTTCCTGTTCAACGAGAAACGCCGCGAGGTCACGCGGATCGAGGAGCAGCAGGACATCCAGATCCTCATCATCCCGAATCCCAACCTCGAAACGCCACATTTCAACGTGCAGCGGATCCGCGAGCAGGACCTCGCCCGCCGGGACATCGGAGAGAGCCACGAGATGGTCGCCGAGGTTGAGGCAACCCCGGTTTACGAGGTCAATCCGCGCGAGCAGCCGCGCCAGCAGCAACCAGCTGTGCGGGATATCGTGCGCAACGCGCCGACACCGGCGTCCGAGCCGTCGATAGCGGAGTCCGGGGTCGCTGCGCCGCCCGCGCGAGGGGTAATCGCGCGCTTTTTCTCCGCGCTCTTCGGCGGACAGGAGCCCGCGTCGCCGGCACGCCCCCGGGCGGCCGGGTCACGACAGGAAGCACGGCCTGCGAGCGGTCCGCCGGCCTCGCGCCGCGGCGGGCATGCAGCCGGTCAGTCCGACGGGGGACGCCAGGATGGCCGTCGCGAGCGTGGCCAGGCCCAATCGCAGGGACGGCAATCCAACCGTGGACGGCGCGGCGGCGAAGGTCGCGGGGGTGATACGCGCGGTCAGGAAGCTCAGCGTGGCCCGGACGCCCGCGGACGTCCCGAAGATCGACGCGAGCGGGGCTCGGCCCAGGGTGGTGAAGGCGGCGAGGGTCCGGGGCGTCGCGGCGAGGGTCGTCGACGCGAACGCGGTCCGCGGCAGCAGGAACGGAATGCGGCCGGCGCCACCGACGTCGCGCGAACCGAGCCGGTGAACGAGGTTGCGATGTCGGCGGCGGTCGCACCGGTGCCGGTTGTCGACGCAACCCCGATGTCGCCCCCGGTGGCGACGGAAGCGGTTGCGGCGTCCCCGAACCACTCGGCGGACTCCCCGGCCTGGACCTCATCTCCGCCCAGCGACATGCCGGCCGAACGGCCGGTGGCGGATGTCCCCCCGGTGCACGAAGAACGTTCGAACGTCTGAGGTCTCGGTCCGGTGGCCAGGACCGGCCACCGGACGGACATCGGGTCAGACCAGCGTCGCGCGTTCCCCGCGCAGGCTGACCTCGCGCGTGGCGCTGAACTCGATGTCGGGCCAGCGTTCCATCGTCAACTGCAGGTTCACGCGCGTCGGGGCGAGGTAGGCGGGCAGTCCCCCGCCGTCCACGGCGACGTTGTCGCCGACCTGGCGCATGAATTTCTCCAGTTCGCCAGGCCTGCGGCTCGATACCCAGCGCGCGAACTGCGTGGGCACGGCTTCGAAGATGCAGTCGACGCCATATTCGTGCTTCAGTCGGTAAGCCACGACGTCGAACTGCAGGATCCCGATTGCACCGATCACGAGATCATTGCGTTGCGTGAGGCGGAAGACCTGCGCGGCGCCCTCCTCGCCCAGCTCCGTGAGCCCCTTGAGCAGTGCCTTTGCGCGCAGCGGGTCCACGGGTCGCACGCGTCGGAACAGTTCCGGTGCGAAACTCGGGATGCCCTGGAAGTTCAAGGTTTCACCCGTCGTGAACGTGTCTCCGATCTGGATGGTGCCGTGGTTGTGCAGACCGATGATGTCCCCGGCGTACGCGTCTTCGACCTGTTCGCGTCCTCGCGAGAAAAACGTCAGTGCATTCGAGATCTGAACATCCCGGCCGAGCCGGACGTGGCGCAGGCGCATCCCCGGTTCGAAGCGTCCCGAACAGATCCGCAGAAAGGCGATGCGATCGCGATGCTGGGGATCCATGTTGGCCTGGATCTTGAAAACGAAGCCGCTGAAGGCTGCCTCGTCCGCATGCACGACGCGCTCCGCTGCCGGCCGATCGAGCGGCGGGGGCGCGATCTCGACGAAATAGTCCAACATCTCGCGAATGCCGAAATTGCGCAGCGCCGACCCGAAGAAGACCGGCGTGACCTGACCTGCCCGATAGGCCTCGAGATCGAACTCCGACCCTGCGGCCTCCACGAGTTCCAGGTCGTCGTTGCATTCGGCGAGGACATCCCGGATGCGCGGATCCGCACGTGCCGCCTCGATGGACATCCTGTCGCTTTCCACGACCTCCGCATTGGCGTCCACGTCGCGCGCGTAGCGCAGGACCTCGCGGTTCCCGAAATGATAAACGCCCGCGAAATGCTGTCCGGAGCCCAGTGGCCAGGTGACGGGAGCGCAGCGAATCTTCAACACGCTCTCGATTTCGTCGACCAGCTCCAACGGCGGGCGGCCGTGGCGATCGAGCTTGTTGATCAACGTGACAATCGGCGTTCGGCGCATCCGGCATATCTCGAGCAGCTTGATGGTGCGCTCCTCGACGCCCTTCGCGGCGTCGATCACCATCAGTGCCGAATCGACCGCGGTCAGCACCCGGTAGGTGTCTTCGGAAAAATCCTCGTGTCCCGGGGTATCGAGCAGGTTCACCACGTGCCCGCGATACTCGAACTGCATCACCGAGGACGTGACCGAAATGCCACGCTGGCGTTCGATTTCCATCCAGTCCGACGTCGCGTAGCGCGCGCTCTTGCGCGCCTTGACGGTGCCCGCGGCGTTGATCGCGCCACCGAACAGCAGGAGCTTTTCGGTGACGGTGGTCTTGCCGGCGTCCGGGTGTGAAATGATTGCGAAGGTGCGCCGAATACGCACCGCTTGGTCCAGGGTCGTCACACGTCTCCCTCAGGCGGACTCGAAAACCACCACGGCCGCCGCGTACTCCTGTTCGTCGGTCAGGCTCACATGGGTTGCCTCGACGCCCTGGCGCGACGCCAGCTCGCGGACGGCGCC
>JBFWUN010000070.1:14167-18244 GCA_050247235.1 Gammaproteobacteria bacterium | reverse complement strand
AGGCCGAGCAGCGCTGCCAGCAGGTACGCATCGCCCCCGGGCCGCACGGCCACGTGCAGGTCCGCGAGTTCCGCGGTTTCCGACCGGCGCGGATCGATGACGACGAGCGTGCGCGCCGGATCCTTGGCAATGTGGTTGAGCTGCTGCCGCGCGTTGCTGAAACCGTGCGCGAGCCACGGATTGGCCCCCAGTACGATCAGCAGGTCGCAGTGCTCGATGTCTTCGGCGGTGTGGCAGGTCTGGGCGCCGAACAGGTGCCCGTTCACCCAGAAGTCACCGGTCTTCTCCTGCGCGAGCGCGTTGAAGACATGGCGCGATCCGAGTCCGCGCAGGAACGCGTTCGCGAACGCACCCCCGGCATGGTTGCCCTGTCCGCCGCCGCCGTACAGGGCCAGCGTGGAGGCCCCGTACGTGCTGACGACGTGGCCGAGACGTGCGGCGATTTCAGTGATCGCGGTGTCCCAGTCGATCGGCTCGTGGGAACCATCGGCGCGCCGCCGCAGCGGGGTGACCAGCCGATCGCGATGGTGCACGTAGGCCGGAATGCTCTGCGCCTTGTTGCACAGGTACCCCTGTGTGCGCGGATGCGCAGTGTCGCCACGGATCTGCGTGATGCGCGAGGCGCCACCCTCGCCCGCCACGCCGATTTCCAGGCCGCAGTTCACGTAGCAGAGATTGCAGGCGCTCTTGTGCCAATGCAGGGTCATCGTGGATTCCTCTGGAAGATCATGGGTCGGCGTCACCCAGGGTGTGCAGCGCGCCATCGATCAAGGTATGCAAATTGGCCACCTGCGCCGTGCCCAGCCGCGCGTTCAGTGCCAGCTGCGCCCGCTTCCAGTGCGACTTCGCCGCCGTGTGCACGGCGCGACCCTCCGGTGTCAGCGACAGCAGCCGGCTGCGGCCATCCGTGCCCGGGACCTGCGCTACCCAGCCGCGCGCCCCCAGGAGCTGCACGTTGCGGGTCAACGTGGACGCATCCATGCCCATCCGCCGCGCAAGGACTCCGGGCGCGACGGGGCTCTCGGCCACCAGGTGGGACAGCAGCGAGTACTGCGTGGTCTTCAGCCCCGCGCGGGCGAGTTCGGCGTCATAGAGCCGCGACACGCTCCGCAGCAGCTGGCGCAGCTTGAAGTTCGTGCATCCGCGCGGGGTGCCTGCGGGCGTGGCCATGTCCTCATGGTAGTTGAATTAATTGTAGATACAACTATCTCTGCACTTGCGGTCTTCGTCGCGTCGCCTGACGGCCGTCAAGTCCCCGCCGGTCCGCGGTCCCGATGATGCGAAGCCTCACCGTCACCAGGCTGCCGTCATGACCCCGATCCGCATCCAGCTCTACTCGGACGTTCTCTGCGTCTGGGCGTACGTGTCGCAGGCGCGCATCCAGGAGCTCGAACGCGAATTCCCGCAGGAGATCCTGATCGAGCATCACTGGTTCCAGGTGTTCGGGCACGTCGCCGCCAAGCTGGAGGCGAACTGGCGGGAGCGCGGCGGCGCAGCGGGTTACGGGGCGCACGTGCGCGAAGTGGTGGCGAAATTCGGTCACGTGCCGGTGCATCCCGAGATCTGGGCGCGCGCGACACCCGCCTCCTCGATGCCCGCACACCTGCTGCTGTGCGCCGCGGGGCTGCTCGAGGGCGCGCTGCGCGACCGGTGCGTGCCGCGCCTGGCCGACGCGATCCGGACCGCCTTCTTCCGCGACCTGCGCGATGTCTCGGACTGGCAGGTACTCCTTGATGTCGCGCAGGAATGCGCACTGCCAGAAGCCGAGCTGGAAGGGCTCGTGCGCGATGGGCGCGCGTTCGCGATGTTGTCCGGCGATCTCGACCTCGCGCGCGACAACCAGGTCCGCGCGAGCCCCACGTTGCTGTTCAACGAAGGGCGTCAACGCCTGACCGGCAACGTGGGTTACCGGGTGCTGGTGGCGAACGTGCGGGAACTGCTGCAGGCGCCCGCGGGGGGGCAGTCGTGGTGCTGAGGGTGCCGGGTTATCTGAGCCGAGAAGCGCCTGGAAACCGGTGCAGCGACGATCTGCGCCGTGGCATGGGTTCCCGTCTTCGCGGGAACGACGATGAAAGGCCGGATGGGTTCCCGCTTTCGCGGGATTGATGTGGTGTCCGGATCACCGCGTTTGCCGGTCACGACGCGAACGGCCTTACGTGCGCCTGCCCGGCGCTCCGGCCATCAGAGGCTCGCGGTGCGCGTCTCCAGCCAGGCCTTGGCATCTCCGCTGACCCGCGGTGACAGGCGTTCGCGCACCATCGCGTGGTAGGCGTTCAGCCACGTGATCTCGTCTGCGCGCAGCAGCGTGCGCTCCAGGCAGCGGGTATCGATCGGACACAGGGTCAGCGTTTCGAATTCCAGGAACTCGCCGAACGTGTCGCCCTCCGGCAGTGCGGCCGGCACGTTCAGCACGAGATTCTCGATGCGCACGCCCCATAGACCCGGACGGTACACGCCGGGTTCGATGGAGGTGATCATTCCAGGTTCCATCGCCATCGTCGGCTCCGGCACGGCCTTGCTGATGGTCTGCGGGCCTTCGTGCACGTTCAGGAAGTAGCCCACGCCGTGGCCGGTACCGTGACCGAACTCGAGTCCCTCCGCCCACAGCGGCGCGCGCGCCAGGGCGTCCAGCATCGGCCCCGGGGTCCCGCGCGGAAACCGCGTGCGTGACAGCGCCATCGTGCCCTTCAGCACCAGGGTGCAGTCACGCTTCATCGCGGCGCTGACGTCGCCGATGGGCCACACGCGCGTGATGTCGGTGGTGCCGCCGAGGTATTGTCCGCCGGAATCGATGAGCAGCAGTCCGTGGCCTTCGATCACCGCGTGCGACTCGGGCGTCGCACGGTAGTGCGGCATCGCGCCGTTCGCGTTGAAGCCGGCGATGGTCGGGAAGCTCAGGCCCACGAATCCATGCCGTTTCGCACGGGCAGCGGACAGACGCTCATCGACGATGAGCTCGGTGATCCGCTCGCGGCCGAGCGCCTGCTCGAACCATGCATAGAACTCGCACATCGCGGCACCGTCCTCGATCATCGCCGCACGGGTGTGCGCGGCCTCGGCGGCGGTCTTGCGGCTTTTCTCACGCGTGCTTGGGTTCAAGGTCTCGATCACGCGCACGCCTTCCGGCACGCGCCCACGCAGGCCGTGGGTCACGCGCTTCGGATCGAGCAGCAGCGTCGCATCCGCCGGGAGCGCGGCGAGCGCATCGGACGCCTTGGCGTACGGGGCGATCGCGATGCCGTCCGCCGCCAGTGCTCCGCCGAGGGCGGGACCGATCTTACCTTCACCGACGAACAGCGTTGCGCGCGTCACGTCGATCAGCAGGTGCGCGAGGAACACCGGGTTGTACGCGACGTCCGCGCCGCGCAGGTTCGTAATCCACGCGACGTCATCCACGGTGGAGACGAAGTGATGGCTCGCGCCCGCCTGCGTCATCGCGTCCCGGACCTTCGCGAGCTTGTCCGCGCGAGGCACCACGGCGTACGGCGGCTCGTGCGCATAGACGGGGGCTGTCGGCAACGCCGGACGATCGATCCACGCGGCGTCCACGAGATCCCGATCGGTCACCAGCCGGATGCGCTTGTCCGCAAGTGTGGCGGCCAGCGCCTTCGCGCTCGCGAGCCCGAGCACATCGCCGTCCACTGCCACCGCGCCGCCTTCCGGCACGTGCTCCGCCAGCCAGGCGAGATGCGCGTTCGGACTGCCGGTCGCCACCTTGACGAGTTCGATGCCGGAGCCGGCCAGCTCCGCCGCCGCCTGCACCCAGTACCGACTGTCCGCGAACAACGCCGCCTCGCGGGTGGTCACCACCAGGGTGCCCATCGATCCCGTGAAGCCGGACAGCCACTGCCGTGCCTGCCAGTGTTCCGGCAGGTACTCGCTGAGATGCGGATCCGCGCTCGGCACGAGCAGCGCGTCGATCTGCTGCGCGCGCAGCTCGGCGCGCACACGCTCGATGCGCAGGCGAACGGGTGACGTGGGCGTGTCCATGGAAACTCCTCGCGAAGGCGGATCAGCCAGCAGGACATTGAAACTTCGTGCGGGCGCCGTCAACGCTTCACGGCCGGGCCGGCAGGT
>JBFWUN010000070.1:0-14067 GCA_050247235.1 Gammaproteobacteria bacterium | reverse complement strand
GCGCGACAGCGACCAGGTGGCCGCAGCGTGAGCGCGCACCGCATCCGAATGACCTTCCGCGCCGCCGATCGCGAGCACGACATCGGTGCCGCTGTCACGCCACCGCGCGAGCGTGTCCGCGAACTCACGCGTGGACCACTGCGTGCCACGCTCATCCAGTGCCACGAGCGTCGCGCCCGCCGCGGCCTTCAGTATCATCTCCCCCTCGCGGGCCTTCTGCCGGGCGGCATTCGCCGCCTGTGCAGGCGCGATCTCGCGCACTTCCACGTCGAGCTGGCCTTTCAGCCGCCGCAGGTACTCCTGGCCCGCGTCCGCCACCCACGCGGCCGGCCGCCGGCTCACGCATAGCAGCCGCAGGCGCATCGCCGCTCACTCGGCGGCCGCGGCGGCCTTGCGGGCGCGCGGCGGCGGCGCCCACAGCTTCTCCAGCTGGTAGAACTCGCGGGTCTCCGCCTGCATCACGTGCACGATGACGTCGCCGAGATCGATCAGGATCCACTCCGCTGCCTGCTCGCCTTCGATGCCGAGCGGTTTCTGCTTCAGCGCGCGCGCGGCCTCGGCCACGTGATCGGCGAGCGCCTTGACCTGCCGTGAGGAGCGGCCGGTTGCGATCACCATGTAGTCGGCCATGCTGGTCAGCTTGCGCACGTCCAGCACCTTGATGTCGGTGGCCTTGCCATCGTCCAGGGCCTTGGTCGCGGCATCCACCAGGTCTTTCGGTTTGAGGGCTGGCATGGATTGCGTTCTATCCTCCATAGAGTTGATGACGCGTGATGTAGTCCGCAACCCCGGCCGGCGTGAGACCGGTGATGTTGCGTCCGGCGCGCACGCGTGCGCGCAGATCGGTGGCCGAGATCGGCAGCAGCGGGATGGGCTGCAGCAGGATGCCGCCCGCGGGCCGCGCGGCGAGTGCCTCGCGCGAGGTCACCGCGTGTCCGGCCAGCAAGGCAGCCAGTTCCGGCGACTCGGGTGGCGCATGGCCGGGCCGCGTGGCGACGACCAGATGCGCGAAATCCAGCAGCTCACGCCAGCGATGCCAGCGCGGCAGGCTGTTGAAGGCGTCCTGGCCCAGGATGAACGCGAGCGGTCGCGCGCCGAGCTCGACGCGCAGCGACGCCAGTGTCTCCACCGTGTAAGTCACCCCGGTGCCGGCGAGTTCGCGTGGATCCACGCCCAGCCCGGTGCCGGCAATTGCGATATCGAGCATCGCCAGGCGGGCCTGCGCGCTCGCGCCGGGTGACTCGCGCAGGTTCGGTATCCGCGCGGGGAGCAGCCGCACTTCGGCGAGATCCGCGGCCTCGCGGATTTCGATCGCGAGCCGCAGGTGACCGTGATGGACCGGGTCGAACGTCCCGCCGAGGAAGCCGATCGCTTTCAACCGTGGATGAACCCGGCGGCGCCGCGCGACGGCTCAGCGACGGACGTGACCATCGCCGAGCACGATCCACTTCTGCGACGTAAGGCCTTCCAGCCCGACGGGTCCGCGCGCGTGGAACTTGTCCGTGCTGATGCCGATCTCGGCCCCGAGTCCGTACTCGAAGCCGTCCGCGAAGCGGGTGGACGCGTTGACCATCACCGAGCTCGAATCCACCTCGCGCAGGAACCGCATCGCGTGCGTGTAGTTCTCCGTGACGATGGCGTCCGTGTGCTGCGAGCCGTACTGGCGGATATGCGCAATGGCCGTGTCCAGCGAATCGACGATGCGCACCGCGAGGATCGGCGCCAGGTACTCGGTGTACCAGTCGTCCTCGGTGGCCGCCTTGACCCCGGCGTCGAGCGCCCGCGTCGCGGCGCAGCCGCGCAGTTCCACGCCCGCGGCGCGGTAGTCCGCGAACAGCACGGGGAGCAGCGACGGCGCGAGATCCGCGTGTACGAGCAGGGTCTCGAGCGTGTTGCATGTGCCGTAGCGCTGGCACTTGGCATTGAACGCGATCTTGCGGGCCTTGTCCGGATCCGCCGCCGCGTCCACGTACACGTGGCACACGCCGTCCAGGTGCTTGATCACCGGCACCCGCGCCTCCGCGGTGACGCGTTCGATCAGGCTCTTGCCGCCGCGCGGGACGATCACGTCCACGCTCTCCGGGCTCTGCAGCAGCGCGCCGACCGCGGCGCGATCGGTCGTTGCGATCACCTGCACCGCCGTCGGGGGCAGACCCGCCGCGGCCAGGCCTTGCGCCACGCACGCGGCGATGGCCTGGTTGGATTGCAGCGCTTCCGAACCGCCGCGCAGGATCACCGCGTTGCCGGCCTTCAGGCACAGTGCCGCGGCATCCGCCGTCACGTTGGGGCGGGACTCGTAGATGATGCCGATGACGCCGAGCGGCACGCGCATGCGGCCGACCTGGATGCCGGTGGGGCGCGGCGTGAGATCGGTGATCGCGCCGATGGGATCCGGCAGCGCGGCGATTTCACGCAGGCCCGCCGCCATCGCGGCGATCCGCTGGGGGGTCAACGTCAGGCGATCGCGCGCGGCGGGGTCGAGCGCGCTCGCGGCGTCCAGGTCGCGCGCGTTCGCGCGCGCCAGGGCATCCGCCTCGGACTCTATCGCCTGGGCGATTGCGCCCAGCGCGCCGTTCTTTGCTGCCGTGGTCGCGCGCGCCATTTCCACCGCCGCGGCACGCGCCGCGCGGCCGAGCGCGTGCACGTACTGCACCACGTCGTCCGCTGGTGGCTGCTTGATCGCGTTCATGTCGCGGTTCCTCGTCGTCCGATCCACGGGCCGCCCGCCACCGCGAGCAGCAAGGTCTCCAGGTCATCCCACACGTTGCCCACGCCGCTGCCCTTGACGAGCTGGTCCAGGCGGATGCTCGCCTCCAGGAACACCGCGAGGCGTCCCATCGGGTGACGCTGCAGCGCGCGCCGGAGCAGGCCCTGCCGGCTGGTCCACACGCCCTGCTGCGTGAACGCCGCGTCGAGCGGTGTGCCACAGGCCTGCGCGGCGGCCACCCTCGCCAGCGTACGCAACTCGCGGTTGAGACTCCAGCCGATGACGACCGGTTCGGTGCCTTCCTCGCGCAGTCCGCGCACGATACGCACCGTACGACCCGCGTCCCCGGCGAGCGCGGCATCCACGCACTGGAATGGGTCGTAGCGCGCGCTGTCGGTCACCGCGGTGATCATCTGCGGGACGTCCAAGGTCACCGCGGCACCCGCCCCGGCGTCCGTGGCGAGCAGCACGAGCTTGTCGATTTCCTGCGCGGCCGCGAGCAGGTTGCCTTCGGCGCGCAGCGCCAGGAACTCGCCGGCCTCCGCGGTGAGCCGCAGATTGCGCGCCGCCGCCCGCGCCTCGAGCCACGCACGAAACGCGGCGGGATCCAGGTCCCGGCAGTTCACGACCACCCCGAACTGCTCGCACGCCTTCGCCCATGCGCTCGCCTGCTGCTGGCGGTCGAGTGCCTCGGCGGTCACCAGCAGCACGTCGGCGGTTGCTTCATCGCGGCACCGTTCCAGCAGGCAATCGGCGCCGGCCTTGTCCGGCTTGCGGTTGCCGAGACGGACTTCGATCAGGCGACGCTCGGCGAACAGCGACAGGTTGCCGGCCAGCGCCCGGAGCGCGCCCCAGTCCTGCGTGCCGCCGTCGAACACGATCCGTTCGGTCACGCCCGCTGCGCGCGCCGCCGCGCGGATCGCATCCGCGCTCTCCTGCACCTGCAGCGGTTCGGGACCGAACACCAGGGCGCAGCGCGGCACGCCCTTGCGGGCGAGGTGCTCGGCGAGGCGTTCGGGCTTAACCTGCATTCCTGCCGCGGTTCCCGAAATCCACTGCCTCCAGCCGGAACATCAGCGCGCGTGCCGCGTCCTTTGCGAGCTCGTAGCGAATCGTGGTCTCCACTTCCTCGGTGCCGAGCAGGGAGATTTCGTCGAACACGAAGTCCTGCGTCCACTGCACCCTTTCCGGCGCGGAAATCAGTTCACCGGTCGGGCTGCGCACCGAGAATTCCACTTCGAGCCCGAGTTCCATTTCGCGCACTTTGCCGGTCTGGTCGTCCACCGACAGTACGCGCCGGTCGTAGCGCTCGCCACGGAGGTCGACCACGGCCTCCGCTTCGCCCGGCGTGGGCACGATCGACACGCCGCTGTAGGCCAGGTGGGTCTGGAACCAGCTCAGCAGGTAGCCGGACGTATCGGCGCGCACGAACACCTTGCGCACCGCGATCTGGCTGGTCTGCGTGCCGCGCAGGTACCAGCCGCCGCAGGCCGAGAGCAGCACCGCGCAGAGTGCGAGCAGGCCGAGCCGAAGCGGCAGGCGGCGCATCACGCGGCGACGATGTTGACGAGACGGCCGGGGATCACGACGACCTTGCGCACGGTCTTACCTTCCAGGTGGCGCGCGACCTGCGCGTCCGCCAGCGCGGCGGCCTCCACCGCGGGGGCGTCGAGATCCGCCGCCAGCTGCACGGACGCGCGCTTCTTGCCGTTGATCTGGACGACGATCTCCACCTCGGTCCGCACGCGCGCGGCGGCGTCCGGTTGCGGCCAGGGCGTGTCCAGCAGCGAGCCCGCCGGGTGGCCGAGCGCTTCCCACAGCGCCTCCGTGCAGTGCGGGACAATCGGCGCGAGCAGCAGCACGCAGGTCTCCAGTCCTTCCTGGCGCACCGCGCGGGTGGCGGAGTCGTCCGCCGTGGCCTTCTGCAGCGCGTTCAGCAGTTCCATCACGGCCGCGATCGCGGTGTTGAACTTGTAGCGGCGCGACACGTCATCCGTGACCTTCGCGATGGTCTCGTGCACACGCCGGCGCAATTCCCGCAGCGACGCGTCGAGCGCCACGTCCGCGACGCGCGGCGCCGGCCCGCGGCTGACGTGGTCGAAGACCATGCGCCACAGTCCGCGCAGGAAACGGTATGCGCCTTCCACCGCCGAGTCGGACCACTCGAGTGACTGCTCCGGCGGCGCGGCGAACATCGTGTACAGCCGCACGGTGTCTGCGCCGTACTTGTCGATCAGGGTCTGTGGGTCGATGCCGTTGTTCTTCGACTTCGACATCTTCTCCACCGGTCCGATCTGCACCGGCTGACCGTCCGTGGAGAGCGTGGCCGCGATCGCGCGACCCTTGTCGTCGGTCTCCACGTCCACGGCGGCGGGATTGAAGTAGGTCTTCTTGCCGTTCTCGCCATCGCGGAAGTAGGTCTCCTTGCAGACCATGCCCTGGGTCAGCAGCCGCGTGAACGGCTCGTCCGATACGGCGAGGCCGGCGTCGCGCATCAGCTTGTGGAAGAAACGCGCGTACAGAAGGTGCAGCACGGCGTGCTCGATGCCACCGATGTAGATGTCCACCGGCATCCAGTAGCGCGCGCGTTCGTCGACCATCGCGTTCGCATCCGGGCAGCAGAAGCGGGCGAAGTACCAGCTCGACTCGAAAAAAGTGTCGAAGGTGTCGGTCTCGCGCCGCGCCGGCGTGGTGGTGCCCGGCACGGTGGTGTCGAGGAACGACGGCATGTCGCGCAGCGGCGAGGACACGCCCTTCCATTCCACGTTCTCCGGCAACACCACCGGCAGGCGCTCCGGAGATTCCGGCACCAGGGTGCCGTCCGCGGTGTAGACCACGGGCACCGGGCAGCCCCAGTAGCGCTGGCGCGACACCAGCCAGTCACGCAGGCGGTACTGCACCTGGCGTTCGGCGCGGCCGTCGCGCGCGAGGTGCGCCGCAATGGCTTCGAAGGCCTCGCGGAACGGCAGGCCGTCGAACTCGCCGCTGTTGCAGACGACGGCTTTCTCCACGTACGCCTCGGCCTGCACGTCGATGACGCGCCCGTCCGCCGGGCGCACCACCTGGCGGATCGGCAGGTCGTACTTGCGCGCGAACTCGTGGTCGCGTTCGTCATGACCGGGCACCGACATCACGGCGCCGGTGCCGTAGCTCATCAGCACGAAGTTCGCGGTCCACACCGGGATCAGATCGCCGGTCAGCGGATGCCGGACGGACACGCCGAGCGGCATGCCGAGCTTCTCCAAGGTCTCGACCACGGCTTCCGACGTGGAGACCTGGGCGCACTGCGCGAGGAACTCGGCGATTGCCGGTTCGGTTTCCGCTGCCCGGCGCGCCACCGGATGCTCCGGCGCGACGGCCATGTACGTCACGCCGCACAAGGTGTCCGGGCGCGTGGTGAATACCGGCAGGTCCCCGCTCCCGTCGGCCAGTTCGAAGCGGACCAGCAGCCCTTCGGAGCGGCCGATCCAGTTGCGCTGCATGGTCTTGACCGCCTCGGGCCAGCCGTCGAGGGTGTCGAGCGCGGCGAGCAGCTCGTCAGCGTAGGCCGTGATGCGGAGAAACCACTGCGGGATCTCGCGCCGCTCCACCAGCGCCCCTGAGCGCCACCCGCGGCCGTCGATCACCTGTTCGTTCGCGAGCACAGTCTGATCGACCGGGTCCCAGTTCACCACCGCGGTCTTGCGGTAGACGAGTCCGCGTTCGTACAGGCGGGTGAAGAACCATTGCTCCCAGCGGTAATAGCTGGGGTCGCAGGTGGCGAGTTCGCGCGCCCAGTCGTAGCCGAATCCGAGCCGTTGAAGCTGCCCGCGCATGTAATCGATATTGGAGCGGGTCCAGCGCGCCGGGGGGACGTTGTTCTCGATGGCGGCGTTCTCGGCCGGCAGCCCGAACGCGTCCCACCCCATCGGCTGCAGCACGTTCTTGCCGAGCATCCGCTGGTAGCGGGCAATCACGTCGCCAATCGTGTAATTGCGCACATGCCCCATGTGCAGACGACCGCTCGGGTACGGAAACATGCACAGGCAGTAGAACTTCTCGCGCGACGGGTCTTCCCGGACGGCGAAGGCCTGCGTGTCCCGCCACTGCTGCTGGACGCGGGGCTCGAGCTCAGCCGGGTTGTATCGGTCTTCCATAGGGCGCTGCTTCAGGGTGGGCGGCGAGAATACCCCACGCGCGCCCGCGCTTGAAAGCACCGCAAAAAAGCGCCGGGACGGCCCTTCGGCCGCCCCGGCGACATTGCGCACAGGGGCGCATGGAGGGGTCTTTCCGGAGGCTCACCCCCCGCTCAGGGTGCCTTCTTGTCGGCCGTCAGGCGATCGCGGTTCTTGTCGATCGTGGCGGCGCCGATGCCCTTGATGAGCGCGAGGTCGTCCACGGACCCGAACGGTCCGTTCTCCTCCCGGTATTCCACGATCGCGGCCGCCTTCGACGGCCCGATGCCGACCATGACGTCGGCGAGCGTGGCCGCGTCGGCGCTGTTGATGTCCACGGGGGTTTCGGCGCACGCGCCGCTCAGTGCGTAACCGAGCAGCAGCGCACCCAGTACGTTGCGAACAGGTTGCATGTCAGGTCTCCATCCTTGGTGATTGACGGTTCGCGCCCGCTCCCGAGGCCCGGGGGCGGGCGCGCGTCGCGCAATCCGGCGCGACGGCCAGAGCATAGGCAGCGCACGCGCCCGGGGGCAATCGCGCTGGCAGGTGCCCGGCGCAGGTCGGGACATGAAGTCGTCCCGATGCGCAGCCGGGCCGGCCAGGGGTGCGCGCCGGGGGTCGATTCATATTCGTGTCACAATCCGCGGCTCCAATGCCGGCCGCACGGATCCGAGCGGAGAGCCCGAGGCGCCGATGACCCAGCACATACTGATCGTGGACGACGAGCAGGCGATCCGGCAGATGCTGGGCTTCGCGCTGAGCGGCGACGGCTACCGCTGCTCGGAGGCGGCCACCGTCAGCGAAGCCCAGGAGTTCCTGACCCGTGAACGGCCCGATCTCATCCTGCTGGACTGGATGCTGCCCGGCATCAGTGGCGTGGATTTCGCGCGCCGCCTGAAACGCGATACCCGCTCGGCGAACCTCCCGATCATCATGCTGACCGCCAAGGGCGAGGAGGCCGACAAGGTCAAGGGTCTCGACAGCGGCGCCGACGATTACATCACCAAGCCCTTCTCGACACGCGAACTGCTGGCACGCGTCCGCGCCGTGCTGCGCCGGGTGCAGGGCGAAACCAGCGGGGAGCTGCTGCAGGCGGGACGCCTGACGATGGACCTGCGGACGCACCGGGTCACGATCGACGGCGAAGAAGTGGAACTCAGCCCCACCGAGTTCCGCCTGCTGCAGTTTTTCGTGACCCACCCCGAGCGGGTCCACAGCCGCGGGCAGCTGCTCGACGAGGTCTGGGGCAACGACAGCTACATCGAGGAGCGCACCGTCGACGTGCACATCCGCCGCCTGCGCAAGGTGCTCGAGCCGTTCCACTGCGAGGACATGATCCAGACCGTGCGCAGCGTCGGCTACCGCTTCTCACCGAACCTGCGCTGACCTGGGCCTCGTCCGGCGCGCGGTTACGGACGATAATGGGAAGAGCACGGGCGCCGTGGGTGGACGCCCGTGTGGTGAACGCGCGGATTGTCCGCGACTGGAGGCGAACGCCATGATGAGCAAGGACCTGTGGCGCATCGTCACCCTTGCACTGGTGGCGACGCTCGGCGGGTACGCGAGCGGCGAGTACGCGCTCTGCTACCTGCTGGCGGCGATCGGCTACATCGCGTGGCTGCATCGCAATCTCGGGCGCCTGCTCGAGTGGCTGCGCCACCGCAAGACCCACGAACCGCCGGATCCCGAGGGGGTGTTCGAGGAACTCTCGCTCGAAATCGACTACCTGCGCGAACGGCACAAGAAGCGCAAGAAGAAGCTCGCGGCCTACCTCAAGCAGTTCCAGCAGGCAACGCGCGCGCTGCCGGACGCCACCGTGGTGCTCGGTGACGACAACGAGGTGCAGTGGGCGAACGAGGCCGCCACGCGCCACCTCGGCATCCGCTGGCCGGAAGACATGGGCCAGCGGATCATCAATCTCATCCGCACGCCGAAGGTGCGCGACTTCGTCCTCGCGCGCGCCGAGCACAGCGCGCTCGAAATCCCCTCCCCCACCAACCCGCACCGGCACCTGAGTGTCCTGCTCGCGCCGTACGGCAAGGCGCGCTGGCTGTTCGTTGCGCGCGACGTCACGCAGCTGCATCGCGCGAACCAGATCCGCAGCGATTTCGTCGCCAACGTGTCGCACGAGCTGCGGACCCCGATCACGGTGTTCCGCGGGTACCTGGAAACCCTGGTGGATCAGCGGGAGCAGGCGCCGCCGGCATGGACCCCCGTGCTCGAACAGCTGGATGCGCACGCCCACCGCATGCAGACGCTGGTGGAGGAGCTGCTGCTGCTCTCCCGCCTGGAGCAGGACGACGACGTACCCAACCCGGAGCCGGTGGCAGTCAGCGAGATGCTGAGTGACATCCTGCGCGCCGCGCGCGTGGTCAGCGGCAAGCGCGAGCACCTGTTTTCGCTGGAGGTCGATCCGGCGCTGCAGATCATGGGCTCCGCGAAGGA
The DNA here is from genome assembly GCA_050247235.1 of Gammaproteobacteria bacterium. Taxonomy (GTDB): domain Bacteria; phylum Pseudomonadota; class Gammaproteobacteria; genus CAIKBL01. The sequence continues at coordinate 4,761 of JBFWUN010000070.1, read as the reverse complement.
ACTGCACAGCGCGTTCTCCAACCTCGTGATCAACGCGGTGAACTACACACCCGCGCGCGGCGTGGTGCAGATCCGCTGGTACCGCGATCCACGCGGCGCGCATCTCGAGGTGCAGGACAACGGGATCGGGATCGCGGAGGAGCACCTGGAACGGATCACCGAACGGTTCTACCGGGTGGACAGCTCACGCGCACGCGGGGAAGGCGGCACGGGGCTCGGACTCGCGATCGTCAAGCACGTGCTGCTGCGTCATCATGCGACGCTCGACATCCAGAGCCGGCTGGGTGAAGGCAGCACGTTCCGCTGCGATTTCCTTCCGGAGACGATCGCCCCGCAGGCCGCGCTGCCGCTGTCGCAGCCCGCCTGAGCGGGCGCGACGGCGCGCTCAGCGCGGCGCGTAGGCGCGCAGGAAGGTGTCGACCGCCGCTTCGCCGTAATCCTGCAGTGCGTGCGGCGGCGGCAGTTCGCCGACCGCGAGGATCGCGCGCAGGTGATCGGCGCCCTTGAGCAACGCGAAGAACTGGTCCGCGGCAAGCGCCGGGTCGGGCACGTCGAGTTCGCGCTCCGCGTGGAACCGCGCGAGGAGTGCCGCGAGATCCGCGAGCAGCCGCCGCGGCCCGGTCTCCCAGAACGTGCGGTTCATCTGCGCATCGCGCCCGGTGGCGAGGATGCGGTGCAGCGCGATCACGTCCGGATGGAACATCAGCGGCAGGAACGCGAGCGCGATGTGGGTCAGCGCGGCCCGCGGTCCGCGCGGCGCGAGCGCGGTGAAATCCGGGGCGCCGAAATGCTCCGCGCACTTGTCGACGATGAGTGCCTGGAAGAGCCCTTCCTTGCCGTCGAAGTGACTGTAGACGGTGAGCTTGGACACACCGGCCTGCGTTGCGATCGCATCCACCGTGGTGCGCTCGAACCCCTGTTCCAGGAACAGCCGCGCGGCGGCCAGCAGGATGGCCTCCCGCTTCTCCGGATCTTTCGGGCGCCCGACGGCGCGCGGCTGGTTCATGGGTGTCCCAGGGTGCGCGGCATGGTGTGAGTATGCACCTTCGGGACGCCCGGGCCGAGCGTGCCGGCCGCGGCGGGCGGCCGAGCGGCGTTGCAGTTGTTTGCGTTCGCGGGTGCACAGTTCACGGCGCGGGGAGCCGACATCCGGGACAATGCGCCGGTCGCTACAAGAAAAAGCCCACGAGAGGTCACCCATGCGTCACCTGTGCATGACGTTCCTGCTCGCCGCGCTGCTGCCGGCAGCCGGGGCATTCGAATCCCGGATGCAGTTCGCGCCGGATACCGGCGTCGGCCGGCTGGCGGCGCGGCGCGCGCTCGAGCTCGTGGAATTCGCGCGCGTCGAACTCAATCTCAAGCTCGACTTCAGCGATGCCAGCATTGCCGAGATCGAGGAAGTGGCCGCCGCGCTGCACGCCGACCTGCGGCGCGAGCGCGGTGCGCTCGACGACGTGGACACCCTGGTGCAGATGCTCGGCAGTTACGTGGGTGAGGTCTACCGCCGCAACCACGGCGGCGAGTGGGGCTATGCCTCGGCCAACGGCCGGCGCGTGCTCGCGATCCGGCCGAAAGGCGGCACCACGCTGATGTGGCCGGTGGAGCGGATCAAGCAGCGGATCCGCGGCGGCGGCAGCAACAACGTGTGGGCCTATTACCAGTCCAAGGTGGCCCTCGCGGACTGAAGGTCAGCGCGGCAGGCGGCGCGGTCCGCACGCGGATCGGACCGGGCTGACGAGTATCGGACGCGGCCGACGAGCCTCAAACCTCCTGCGCGAACAGCACCCCGCGCTCGGCCAGTGCCGCAACCTCCGCGTCGCTCTTGCCGAGCACGCGTTTCAACACCTCCGCGTTGTGCTGGCCCAAGGTCGGCGCCTCGAACGGCTGGTTGGCTTCCTCGCCGACGAACTTGATGGGGTGGCCCGGGATCGCAAGTTCCCCGGCGAGGCGATCCTTGACCGTGCGGATGGTGCCGCGCGCCACGAAATGCGGATGGGTGACCGTCTCTGCAACCGACAGCACCGGCGCGCACGGCACGCCGTGCGCTTCCATCTTCGCGATCGCCGCGTCGACGCTCGGGAACGTGCTCAGCCAGGTCTCGATCAGATCGACCAGCTCCTGCTTGCGCGGCAGGCGCGTCGCGTCGTCCTTGTACTTCGGATCGTCGATGAGCTCCGGCCGCCCCATCGCGCGGCAGAGATCGTGGAAGTGATGCAGGAACGCCATGATCGTGATGTAGCCGCCGTTGGCGCGGAACACCCCTGCCGGGCACACGTACGAGAGGTGGCGGCCGCCGCGCGTCGGCTTCATCTGCCCGTGGCTGCCGCTGTACTGGTGCACGTTGACTTCGTGGCAGTGGTAGTAGGCGTCGAGCAGCGCGATGTCGATGTGTTTGCCGTGACCGGTGCGGTTGCGGTAGAGCAGCGCCGCCGCGACCGCGAACGCGCCGTGCACGCCGGTCATGACATCCCCCACGCCGATCAGCGGCAGCATCGGCGCGTCGTTCGGATCGCCGATCATCGACGTCACGCCCGAGTACGCCTGGGCGATGTAGTCGTAGCCGGGCTTCGCGGACAGCGGCCCGGACTGGCCGAGCGCGGAAATCGAACACAGGATGATGTCGGGCTTCAAGGTCTTCAGAACGTCGTAGCCGAGCCCCATCTCGGCGATGACCCCCGGCTTGAAGTTCTCGACCACCACGTCGCACTGCTTCACCAGGTCTTTCAGCAGTTCGATGCTCTCGGGCTTGCGAAGGTCAAGGCAGAGGCTCTGCTTGTTCAGGCTCTGCTGGATGTAATAGAGGCTGCGCTCGCCGCCGATCTTCGAGATCCGGCGCACGAGATCGCCACTCGGCGCGGACTCCACCTTGATCACCTCGGCGCCGAGTTCGGCGAACAGGCGCGTGCAGGTGGGGCCGGCGAGTGCGCGCGTGAAGTCCAGCACGCGGATGCCGGCGAGAATCTGGTCCTGGGGTGCGGGCATGGCAAACCTCCTCGGGTGTGGCTGCGCTCAGCGCGTGCGGGATGGTCGCGGCATGCTAGCAAAGTTCACCGCCGACCACTCTTCGGCGCCAACGCCGGATCGGCGTGCGCGCGGGAAGATTGCCGGTGGGGGTGCGCTCAGACGAGCGCAGAGCGCCCGGTCACGCGCACCCGGGTGCCGAGCGCCTGCTCGACATCCTGCAGGGTGAGCGCCTGGGTGTGATCGCAGCGCAGGACGATCGGCGCCATGTACTTCGCGCGATCGGCGAGGTCGGTGGCGTCGTGTTCGTTGTCGAAATCACCGAGCTCGATCAGTTGGCCATCGCGGATCCGAAGCACCTTGAAACGCTCCATCCGGTCCTCCTGGTGTGCATCAGCCCTCTGTGGGGCCTGTGGGCTTGTGCATTGCAACAGGAGGCAGCCTACACCCGCGATGTGTCGCCGCCCAGTCTTGACAGCGGCGCATTCTCCTTCCGGAGCAGTCCTACAGCAGTCGGTTCAGTCCCGGCTGCCCCGCCACCAGCCCGAATGACGCGAGGTCGAACAGCGCAAGATCCGCCGATGGCACCGTGAACACCGGGTCCGCCACGCGCGTCACCGCGCGGAAATCCGTGCGCCACTGGTCCGGTGTCACCGTGCAGAGCGCGTATCCGCGGTGCAGTCCGTCGAAGTGCCGGATGTGCGGGTTGGACGGCAAGGTGGCCTGCACGAGGCCGTGATTTCCATCGCCGAACACCGACGAAATGCTGCTGCAGACGAATTCCGCGCCAACGACGGGGGCCTGGGAATCCGCGAAGTCCGTCTTCAGCTCGGCCGCCCACGACGAGTGGATGTCGCCGGTCAGCACCACCGGGTTGCGGATCCGCGCGTCGTGCAGGAAGCGGGTCACGCGCTCACGCGCGGCGCGATAGCCATCCCACGCATCCACGTTGAACATGTTCGCCGGCGTTCCGGTCAGCACGCCCAGGTCCCACTGCGTCATCATCACCTGCTGCGCGAGCACGTTCCACGTGGCGTCTGAATCACGCAGCGAATCGAACAGCCAGGCTTCCTGCCTGGCCCCGAGCAGGGTCACGTCCGGGTCCAGGATTGCCGGGCACTGCTGCAGGATCTGAAACCCATCATCGCAAGGCTGATCGGTGCGGTGCTGGCGCGTGTCCAGCACGTGGAACTGCGCAAGCCGGCCGAAACGCAGCCGGCGATACAGGCTGAGTTCGCCGTGGCGCAGGTGCACCTGCCGCACCAGCGGCATCGTCTCGCGATAGACCCGGTAGGCATTCGTGCGCCGCGCCAGGAACGCTGCCGCGGTCTGGTCGTCCTCCGGGATCAGCCCGGCGTAGTTGTTGTCGACTTCATGATCGTCGGTGGTCACGATGAACGGAAATGCCGCGTGCGCGTTCTGCAGGTCGGGATCGAGCCGGTAGAGCGCGTAGCGATTGCGGTAGTCGTCCACGGTGACGATCTCGTCGCCCGTGTGGCGGCGTGCCGCGGGCACTCCCGCGCTGGCGCCGTACTCGTAGATGTAGTCGCCCACGTGGACAACGAAATCGAGATCCTGCGCCAGCATGTCGCGATACGCCGCGTAGTAGCCGGCCTCGTAGTCCTGGCACGACGCGAGCGCGAAGCGCAGCCGGTGTACCCGTGCCCCGGGCAGCGGAAACGTGCGTGTGCGGCCGATGCGGCTGAACGTGCCGCGGTAGGAGAACTGGTAGTAGTACCAGCGATCCGGCGCCAGCCCCTGCACGTGGACGTTGACGGCATGACCGTGCTCGGGCAGCGC
>JBFWUN010000069.1:0-18662 GCA_050247235.1 Gammaproteobacteria bacterium | reverse complement strand
TCTCGGCATCGCCGAATGACTGCCGTCCGTACACGCCGGCGGCGCGTCCCGCCTGTGCGAGCATCAGCTCGCTCAGGCGCACGTAGGTCTCGGTGGACCAGATCTTCAGGATCGAGATGTCGGCGCCGGGTGTGCCGCCCTGCCTGACGATCGCTGCATACTCCTCGTACAGCGCCTCCAGGTGCTGCACATCGAGCGTCAGGCGCGCGAGCGCGTCCCGGGTGACCGGATCCTCCGCGCGGCCGATCGCCACCACCAGTTCCTGCAACTGGTGCAACGCGTGGCGGCAGAGCTTGGGGCTGCCCACGAACAGCCGTTCGTGCCCCAGCAGCGACTTGGCGATCGTCCAGCCCTGGTTCAGCGGACCCACGAGATTCTCGCGCGGCACGCGCACGTCATCGAGGAACACTTCGCAGAAATCCACGTGCCCGCCGAGGTTCACGATCGGACGCACCGTCACGCCGGGCTGCTCGAGATCGATCAGCAGAAAGCTGATGCCGGCCTGCGGCCTGGCCTGCGGATCGGTGCGCACCAGGCAGTACATGTGGGTGGCGTCGAGTCCGTGCGTGGTCCACGTCTTCTGCCCGTTGACGATGAACCCGTCGCCGTCCGCCACCGCGCGCGTGGCGAGTGACGCGAGATCCGAGCCGGCGTTCGGCTCGGAGTAACCCTGGCACCAGAGGTGCTCGCCGGTCAGCGCCTTCGGCAGGAACCGCGCGCGCTGCTCCGGCGTGCCGTACTCCATCAGGATGGGGCCGATCATCACGACGCCCTGGTCCGGCGCGCGCGCCACACCGAAACGCTCGAGCTCCTCGATGAAGATGATCATCTTGCCGGGCGCGAGCCCCATTCCGCCATGGGCGACGGGCCAGGCGGGTGCGGCCCAGCCGCGCGCGACGAGCCGCCGATGCCAGTCTCCGATCTCCGCCCAGCGGAGTTGACCGGGTGCGTGGCGCAGCGCTGCGGGATAGTGACGCTCGACGAAATCGCGCACCGTGCTGCGGAACACGGCATCGTCGAGCGTGTTCCAGTCGCCGCCGGGAGGCTGGAACCCGTCGCCCAGCGGCGCCGGCAGCGCGAGTGCAGCGCGCGCATCGGACGCGCGCGGGGCCAGCGCCGGATCGTCCGCAAGCTCGCGCCAGCACGCCCCGTAGCGCGCGCCGACGACGAGCGCGCGCTGCACGTACAGGGACCCGTCCCACGGCGCGGTGTAGCCGATCGCACCATGCAGCTGGATCGCCTCGCGCACGATCAGCATTGTGGTGGCACCGGCGCGGGCCCGGACCCGGGCCGCGTGCAGGTGGCCGTCGGGGCCGTCGATGCACGGCGACGCCGCCCGCAGTGCCGCCTCCGTCAGACGCAGGTGCAGGTACATGTCCACCGCGCGGTGCTGCAAGGCCTGGAAGTTGCCGAGCGGCCGGCCGAACTGCCGGCGCGTGCGCAGGTAATCGAGCGTCATGTCGAGCAGCGCGTGACAGAGGCCGGTGAGGTAGGCCGCGGCGCCGAGCCCCGCCTGCGCGAGCGCGCGCGTCGCGGCACGTTGCGTCGTGTCCGTGTCGCCGAGTGCCAGCGGGTGCGCGCGCGCGGCGGTGAACTGCACATGGCCGTCGCGCGTGCCGTCCGCGAGCGGCAGCGGCGATACGCGTACGCCGTCGCACACGCGCGGGACGACGCACGCCACGAGGCGATCGTCGTCCCGCACCGGGACGATCAGGTAATCCGCATCGGGCGCGAGCGGCAGCTGTGCGAGCGCGCCATCGAGCACGCAGTGGCCGTCCGCGGTGCGCGCCGTGACGCGCACGGCGGGCGTGCGCCAGGCGTCGGGCGCGAGCGGACACGTGAACGTTCGTTCGCCGGCGACCAGCGGCCCGAGCCATTCCCCGGCATCCGTGGCGGACGCGAGCAGCGCGACACAGGCGAGCGCGTTTTCGACATACGGCTCCGGCGCCGCTGCGCGCCCGAGCTCACGGCACACCACCACCGCGGCATCCGCGCCGAGCCCCAGGCCGCCGACGGGCTCCGGCGCCCGCAATCCGAGCCAGCCGAGATCGGCGAACGCCGCCCACGCCGCGCGCGCGTACGGTGGGTCTGCTCCCTGCAGCGTGCGCAGGCGTCCCAGTGGCAGGGCGCGCACGCGCACGTCGTGCGCGCTCTGCTGCAGCAGCTGGAGCGTGTCCGGGTCGGTTGGTCGTGCGGGCGCGAACATTGGCGGAGGATAGCATCGGGACGTCCCCGGTCGGACAGGGGCCCACGCGTCGGCCGCGCCATGAGGCCACCGGCCTCGCGCGTGCGGCCGCGGCGGACGAAGGCAGCGCCGCTGGCCGCTGGAGCCGCGTGTGACACAGGTCCCGCCGGGTCGCGTCGCGGCGCCGTCGGAGCGCCTAGGCTCCACCGGGTCAGACACCGGCTCCGTCAGGCCGGACACCGGCACTACCAGGTGGGACACTGGCCCCTCCGGGTGGGATCCCGGACAATCCACCGATACTTCCCAACCCTGCGGACGATGGACCTGGCAGAACTTCACTCGCGCCTCGCGCGTTACTTCGTGGCCCACGGTGGCTCGTCCTGCAGCGTGCGTCGTGTCGGCGGCTTTGCCGGCAGCCACGGCGGTCTCACGTTCGGCTTCGAGGTGTGGGACGACGTCACTGACACGCGCGTCGATTCGCTGGTGATCCGGCTGTCGCCGGTCGGCGTGCGGCGCAGCGGCAACACGGATGTGTTGCGGCAGGTGCCGCTGCTGACCGCATTGCGTGCGCTCGGCCTCCCGGTGCCGACCATCCGCCACCACGGCGCCGACGACGAATTCTTCCCCACCGCCTACGTGATGTTCGAACGCCTGCAGGGCCACGCCTTCATTGTCTGGGCGCCGGACGCGAGCTTCGACCTCGCGCCGGCCCGGGTCGCGGGGATCTGGCGCCAGGCCACCGGACTGCTCGCGCGGGTGCACGGCATCGACTGGCAGCGGCACCTGGGCGACTGGGAAACCCCGCAACCGATCACCCGCGAGGTCGTGCGCTGGGATTCGATCCTCGACAAGGCGGCCGAGCCCGCGTGGATCGCGCTCGGCACAGAAGTCCGCGAACTCCTGCTCGCGAGACCGCCGCCTCCGTCGCCGATCGGGCTGATGCACGGCGACTGCCAGCCGGGCAACATCCTGTTCGAGGCAGACGGCGCGGTGGTCGCGCTGCTCGACTGGGAACTGTCGGGCATCGGTGCGCAGTACTACGATCTTGGCTGGCAGATCATGATCGGTGACCGTGCGAGCTGGCATCCGGACTGGTGTCCGCACAATCCGCTGTCGCCGGAGGAAATGATCGATCACTACCGCGCGCTGACGGGACGCGACTGCGCGGGGCTCGACTGGTACCGTGCACTCGCCGGCTACCGGATGGCGGTGGTCACCGGGCTGTACACCAGGCTCCACCGCGAGGGACGTCGTCCGGACCCGGCGTGGGAAGACATGGCCAAGGCAGTGCCCGCGATGTACGGACGCGCGCGGGAGCTGCTGCTGCGCGCCTGAACGCGCGGCCACCTGCATGAAGCCGTTCCGACACTGGAGCCTCGGTACCAAGCTGGCGCTGGTGGCGGCACCGTTCGTGGTGCTGAGCGGCGTTGTCATCGCGCTCACCCTGGGGGTGTCGTGGCAGCTCGACGGCGGCGCCGCGGCGCTCAACGAAGCGGGACGGATGCGTATGCAGACCTACCGGCTGTCGCTGCCGATCGCCGCCGGCGACACCGCACGCATCGGCCGCGATGTCGAGACGTTCGCGCACAGCCTCGCGCTGCTGCGCGAGGGCGATCCGCAGCGGCCGCTGTTCGTCCCGTGGGATGGCGACGTCCGTGCCCGCTTCGCGCGGGTCGAGCGCGAATGGCAGGACTTCCGGACTCGCTGGACGGATTCCCCTCGCCTGTACACCGGGGCGCTCGCCACCGATACCGCGGCGTTCGTCGCCACCATCGACGCATTCGTGTCCGCGATCGAGCGGCACATCTCGCGCTGGACGGCGCTGCTGCATCTGCTGCAGATGGCGATGATCGCCATCGCCATCATTGGCGCGGTGGTGCTGCTGTACGCGGGTTACCTCTTCGTGCTGGAACCTGTGGGACAGCTCAAGCAGGCCATCGAGCGGATCGACGGGGGAGACTTCGACGCCCGCGTCACCCGCGGATCCGACGACGAGTTCGGCACGCTCGCGGACGGCTTCAACGGCATGGCCGAGCACCTCCAGCAGTTGTACCGCAGCCTGGAGGCGCGGGTGGCGGAGAAGACCGCGCAGCTGCAGGAGAAGCACGAGCGACTGGAAGCGTTGTACGACGTGACAGCGATGGTGGCGGACGCAACCATGCCCGAGAGTCTCGCGCATGCGTTCGTGGCGCGGGTCCGGCGCGTGGTGCGGGCCGACGGTGTGGCGTTGCGCTGGGCGGATGCAAAGCATCACCGCTACGTGATGCTCGCCGCGGAAGGTCTGCCGGACGCGCTGCGCGAGCGCGAGCAGTGCATCGTCACCGGGGCCTGTCACTGCGGCGCGACGTCGGCCGGCGCCGACATCCGGGTGGTCGCACTGCGGCGCGGGCCAGCACCGCCGCCGTGTACGATCGCCGGGTTCAACACCGTCGTCACCGTGCCCATCCGTCACCACGATCGGCCGGTCGGCGAGCTTGACCTGCTGTTCCACGCGGACTATGTCCTGTCCGAACCGGAGCGCTCGCTGCTGGAGGCATTGGTTGCGCATCTCGCGAGCGGCCTGGACAGCCTGCGGCTGAACGCGCTGGCCAAGGAGGCCGCGGTCTCGCAGGAACGCACGTTCCTGGCGCGCGAGCTGCACGATTCCATCGCGCAGTCGCTGGCCTTCCTGAAGATCCAGGTACAGCTGATGCGCGAAGCGGTGGCGGGCGGTGATTCGCGCGAGATTGCGCACGTGCTGGACGAGATCGACACCGGTGTGCGGGAGAGCTACGGCGATGTGCGCGAACTCCTGGTGCACTTCCGGACGCGTCCCGAGGACGAGGATATCGGGAGCGCGCTGCAGACAACTCTGCGCAAGTTCGAACACCAGTCCGGTCTGCCGGGAACCTTGGAGATGCACAGCCATGGTCTGCCGCTCGCGCCGGACGTGCAGGTGCAGGTGCTGCACATCGTGCAGGAAGCGCTGTCGAACGTACGCAAGCACGCGCATGCCAGCCACGTATGGGTGGATGTACGGCGGCAGCCGGACTGGCGGATCGAAGTGCGCGACGACGGCATTGGGTTCGACGGCGACACCAGCATGCCCGACGAGACGCACGTCGGACTGCGCATCATGCAGGAGCGCGCGGAGCGCATCGGCGCGCGCGTCGAGGTGTTGTCGACCCGCGGCCGCGGCTCCTCTGTGATCCTGACCCTGCCCGCCTCCTCCACGCTGCGCCAGGAGGTCGTTCACTGATGTCCACGCCGCAAGTCGTCCGTATCCTCGTCGTCGACGATCACACGCTGTTCAGGCGCGGGTTGACAGCCCTGCTCGCGCGCGAGCCCCATTTCCGCATCGTCGGCGATGCCGCCGATGCCGGCGAGGCGCAACGCCGCGCGCATGAGCTGCAGCCCGACGTGGTGCTGCTCGACAACCGACTGCCCGGCGTGAGCGGCGTCGACGCGCTGCCCGCGCTGCGCGAAGCGGCGCCGGCGGCGCGTTTCCTGATCCTCACGGTCAGCGAGGACGAGAGCGACCTCACCGCAGCATTGCGCGCGGGCGCGAGCGGCTACCTGCTGAAGACCAGCGAGGGTGATGCGCTGCACGAGGCAATCTGGCGAGTGATGCGCGGCGACAGCGTGCTCGCGCCGGAGATGACCACGAAACTGGTCTCGGCATTCAGGGCGACGCCTGCCGACGGCGCGCCCGCGGATGCTCCGCCCGCCAACCCGCTGGCCGCGCTGTCCCGCCGTGAGCAGCAGATCCTGCGCGAGATTGCCCGCGGCGCAAGCAACAAGGAAATCGGACGCGCGTGCGGGATCGCGGAGACCACCGTGAAGATCCACGTGCAGCACATTCTGCGCAAGCTGAAACTCAGCTCAAGAGTGCAGGCCGCGGTGTTCGCGGCCGAACGCGGGCTCGTCTGAACCATAAACACGGTGCATACCTGAATCCTCGTTGGAAAGAATTGACTTGACGCAATCTAGTGCGCGAATCCCCGCGCGCTAGTTCTTCCGGAGGGTGCGTGTGTCCGCGCCGTCGTTCTTCCGCCGCGCACGCAGCATGCGAGCGGTGGATGCCGGCGCGCGGCCTGGTTTTCTACTCTGACCCCCGGAAGAAAACGGGGATCTGGTGGTGACACGACAAGGCCAGGCGCTCTCGGTGCTGATCGTCAGCACGCTCGCGTTCACGGTGTGCTTCATGGTGTGGATGATGTTCGGCGTGGTCGGTATTCCGATCCGCGACACGCTCGCACTCTCCTCCACCGAGTTCGGGCTGCTGACCGCGACCCCGGTACTGACCGGATCGCTGGTCCGCGTACCGCTCGGGATCTGGACCGACAGGTACGGCGGACGCCTGGTGCTGACCGTGCTGATGATCTGCACGGTGCCGCCGATCTACCTGATGGCCCACGCCACCGCGTACTGGCATTTCCTGGTCATCGGGCTGTTCGTGGGACTCGCCGGGGGCAGCTTCTCGGTGGGCACACCGTACGTCGCGCGCTGGTTCCCCCCGCATCGCCAGGGTTTTGCGATGGGGGTGTTCGGTGCCGGCAACTCGGGTGCGGCTGTCAACAAGTTCGTCGCACCCGCGCTGGTGATTGCGTTCGGCTGGACGATGGTGCCGCAGGTCTACGCTGCCATCATGATCGGCACCGTCATCGTGTTCTGGCTGTTCAGCCATTCCGATCCTGCGCACCTCGTCCCCGCGAACGTGACGTTCTCCAGCCAGCTCTGGGCGCTGAAGGATCCCCGCGTGCTGAAGTACTGTCAGTACTACAGCATCGTGTTCGGCGGGTACGTCGCGCTGTCCCTGTGGATGGTGCAGTACTACGTCGGCGAGTACGCACTGGACATCCGGGTCGCGGCGCTGCTCGCCGCGTGCTTCTCGCTGCCGGGAGGCGTGCTGCGCGCCATCGGCGGCTGGATGTCCGATCGCTACAGCGCGCATGCGGTGACCTGGTGGGTGCTGTGGGTGAGCTGGATCTGCCTGTTCCTGCTGAGTTACCCGCAGACCGACTTCACGATCCACACGGCGCACGGCCCGCGCACGTTCCACATCGGGCTCAACGTGTACGCGTTCACCGGCCTCATGTTCATCCTCGGTGTCGCGTTCGCGTTCGGCAAGGCCAGCGTCTTCAAGTACATCAGCGACGACTACCCGCAGAACATCGGCGCCATCAGCGGTATCGTCGGGCTGGCCGGCGGCCTGGGCGGGTTCGTGCTGCCCATCCTGTTCGGCGCGCTGATGGATTTCACCGGCATCCGCTCGACCGCTTTCATGCTGATGTACGGGATCGTGTGGGTGTCGCTCATCTGGATGTACTGGACCGAAGTCCGCCAGGCCGAGGTGATCGGGCCGCGGGCCAAGGCCTTCTCGCTGTGAAGACCTGGCGGAGAGTCATGCGATGAACACTTCCTTGCCCAAGGCCCTGGACACACGGACCGCGCGTGGCGAGATCGACGACTGGCGTCCGGAGGACGAGGCGTTCTGGGCGCACACGGGCAAGCGCGCCGCCTACCGCAATCTCGCGCTGTCTGTCCCGGCGCTGCTCTGCGCATTCGCGGTCTGGAGCATGTGGAGCATCATCACTGTGCAGATGCTCAACCTCGGCTTTCCGTTCACGCAGGCGGAGCTGTTCACGTTGACCGCCATCGCGGGAATCGCCGGCGCGACGATGCGTATCCCGGCATCGTTCCTGATCCGCCTCGCCGGCGGGCGCAACACGATCTTCCTGACGACGGCGATGCTCCTCGCGCCTGCCATCGGGACCGGGATCGTGCTCCAGCACCCGGAGTGGCCGTTGTGGTCGTTCCAGCTGATGGCGCTGTGGTCGGGCGTGGGTGGCGGCAACTTCGCGAGCTCGATGTCGAACATCAGCACGTTCTTTCCGAAGCGCCTGCAGGGGACGGCGCTCGGAATCAACGCCGGTATCGGGAATTTCGGCGTCACCACGATGCAGATCATCATCCCGCTGCTGATGACGATGAGCGTGTTCGGCGCGCTGGGCGGCGATCCGATGACCCTGCAGAAGGACAGCGGGTGGATCTTCGGCAAGATCCCGGCCGGGACACCCACCTGGATACAGAACGCCGGCTTTGCGTGGATGATCTCGCTGGTGCCGCTCGTCGTGCTGTGCTGGTTCGGGATGAACAACCTGAAGCCGGTATCGCCTGCGACGGGTCATCCGATCCTCGCCTTCGTGAAGATCACCTGGCTCTACACGCTGGCCTTCGTGCCGTCCATCCTCGGCCTCTATCTCTACCTGCCGGCGCCCACGGGTCTCGGTCTGATCAGCATGTGGGCCGCGATTCCGCTGGACATCGTGTCCGCGCTGCTGGTGATGCGGCTGACGGCATTCGGCACGATGAAGGAGAACATCGCCCGCCAGTTCGCAATCTTCCGCGACAAGCACACCTGGGCGATGACGGCGCTCTACATCGTGACATTCGGATCGTTCATCGGCTTCTCGATGGCGCTGCCGCTGTCGATCACCGTGATCTTCGGCATCAGTCACGTGCCGGACGCGGCAGGCGTCATGCAGCACACGCTCAGGAATCCGAACGCGCCGTCAGCCTTCACGTACGCGTGGATCGGGCCGTTCGTCGGCGCGCTTATCCGCCCGGTCGGCGGCTGGATCTCCGACCGGGTGGGTGGCGCGCTCGTCACCCAGGTGACCTGCGCGGTGATGGTGGCGGGGTCGATCGCGGTCGGCCACGTGATGCTGGAGGCCTACCAGTCCGCGCAGCCGGAGACCTTGTTTCCCGCGTTCATGGCGCTGTTCGTGCTGCTGTTCGCGGCGAGCGGCGCCGGCAACGGGTCGGCGTTCCGCAGCATCGGCGTGATCTTCGACCGCCAGCAGGCAGGACCCGTGCTCGGCTGGACGTCGGCGATCGCGGCCTACGGCGCGTTCATCGCCCCGGTGGTGATGGGCGGGCAGATCACCGCCGGCACGCCGCAGCATGCGATGTACGGGTTCGCGGCGTTCTACGCAGTGTGCCTGGTGCTGAACTGGTGGTTCTACCTGCGCCGCGACGCCTACGTGAAGAATCCCTGAGGTATCCGTCATGAGTCACTTTCTCGATCGCCTCACCTATTTTCGGCAGCCGAGGGAGCGCTTCGCCGGCGGCCACGGCGTGACCACCGGCGAAGATCGCACCTGGGAGGATGCGTACCGCGACCGCTGGGCGCACGACAAGATCGTGCGGTCGACGCACGGCGTGAACTGCACCGGCTCCTGCTCATGGAAGATCTACGTCAAGGGCGGCATCGTCACCTGGGAGACGCAACAGACCGACTACCCGCGGACCCGCTGGGACCTGCCCAACCACGAACCGCGCGGCTGCGCGCGCGGCGCGAGCTACAGCTGGTACCTCTACAGCGCGAATCGCGTGAAGTACCCGCTCGTGCGCGGCCGTCTGCTGAAGTCGTGGCGGGAAGCGCGCATGCACCTGGACCCGGTGGCGGCGTGGGCGTCGATCGTCGACGACCCGGAGAAGCGGCGCGACTACCAGCGCGTGCGGGGACTGGGTGGTTTCGTACGCGCGACGTGGGACGAGGTGAACGAGCTGGTCGCCGCCGCGAATGTCCACACGATCAAAACACACGGACCGGACCGGGTGTGCGGGTTCTCGCCGATCCCGGCGATGTCGATGGTGAGCTACGCGGCAGGATCGCGCTACCTGTCGCTGATCGGCGGCGTGTGCATGAGCTTTTACGACTGGTACTGCGACCTGCCCCCGTCGAGCCCGCAGGTGTGGGGTGAGCAGACCGACGTGCCGGAGTCTGCGGACTGGTACAACGCGACGTACATCATCGCCTGGGGCAGCAATGTGCCGCAGACGCGCACGCCGGATGCGCATTTCTTCACCGAGGTGCGCTACCGGGGCGCGAAGACGGTGGCCGTCACACCCGACTACGCCGAGGTCAGCAAGCTGTGCGACCTGTGGCTGCATCCCAAGCAGGGCACCGACGCCGCGCTCGCGATGGCGATGGGGCACGTGATCCTGAAGGAGTTCTACTTCGATCGTCGGTGCGAGTACTTCGACGACTACGCGCGCCGCTATACCGATCTGCCGATGCTGGTGCTGCTGGAGGAGCAGCGCCTGCCGGACGGTCGCACGGTGCATGTGCCGGGGCGCTACGTGCGCGCGAGCGACTTCAACGGACGGCTCGGCCAGGCAAACAACCCGGAGTGGAAGACAGTTGCGTTCGATGCCGCCGGCAAGGTGGTGCTGCCGCATGGCGCGATCGGCTTTCGCTGGGGTGCGGAAGGGCGCGCCGACCAGGGACAGTGGAACCTGGAGGCGAAGGAGGCACGCGACGGTCGCGACGTGCGTCTGACGCTGTCCGTACTCGAAGGTGACGACCCGTCGGCCGATGCCGCGGCCGTCGGGTTCCCGTACTTCGGCGGCATCGCGCGCGAGCACTTCACGCACAACCCGGGTGACGCGGTGCTGGTTCGCCAGGTGCCGGTACGCCGGATCCGGCTGGGCAAGGACGGTGAGCCGCGCGAGGCGCTGGTCGCCACGGTATTCGACCTGCAGGCCGCGCATTACGGCATTGCACGCGGTCTGCCGGGCGACGACGCCCCGCACAGCTACGACGATGACCTGCCCTATACACCGGCCTGGCAGGAGCGCATCACCGGCGTGCCGCGCGATCGCGTGATCGCGGTGGCCCGCCAGTTCGCGGACAACGCCGAGAAGACCCGTGGCCGCTCGATGGTGATCATCGGTGCCGCGATGAACCACTGGTACCACAGCGACATGAACTACCGCGGCATCATCAACATGCTGATGTTCTGCGGCTGTATCGGCCAGAGCGGTGGGGGGTGGGCGCACTACGTGGGGCAGGAGAAACTGCGGCCGCAGACGGGATGGACCGCGCTCGCGTTCGCGCTGGACTGGATCCGGCCGCCGCGCCAGCAGAACAGCACCAGCTTCTTCTATGCGCACACCGACCAGTGGCGCTACGAGAAGCTGGGGGTCGACGAGATCCTCTCGCCGCTCGCGGCAAGGGAACGGTTCAGCGGCAGCCTGATCGACTTCAACGTGCGCGCCGAACGCATGGGCTGGCTGCCGAGCGCACCCCAGTTGAAAGCGAATCCGCTGACGCTCGCACGCGCCGCGCAGCAGGCGGGCCTTGCGCCCCGCGACTACGTCACCCGCGCGCTTCAGGACGGCAGTCTGCAGATGAGCTGCGAAGATCCGGACGCCCCCGAGAACTGGCCGCGCAATCTCTTCGTGTGGCGTTCCAACCTGCTGGGTTCCTCCGGCAAGGGACACGAGTACTTCCTGAAGCATCTGCTCGGGACCAGTCACGGTGTCCAGGGTCGCGACCTCGGGCCCGAAGACGCGAAACCGGAAGAAGTGGTGTGGCACCCGGACGCGCCCGTCGGCAAGCTGGACCTGCTGGTCACCCTGGATTTCAGGCTGAGCACCACGTGCCTGTACTCGGACGTGGTGCTGCCCACCGCTACCTGGTACGAGAAGAATGATCTCAACACCAGCGACATGCATCCCTTCATCCATCCGTTATCGAGCGCGGTAGACCCTGCATGGCAGTCGCGGAGCGACTGGGAGATCTACAAGGGCTTCGCGCGCACCTTCAGCACCGTGTGCGTCGGTCATCTCGGCGTCGAACAGGACGTGGTGCTGACGCCGCTGATGCATGACAGTCCGGCCGAACTGGCGCAGCCGTTCGATGTCGCGCAATGGCGCAATGGCGAATGTGCACTCGTCCCTGGTCGCACCGCGCCGCAGATGAGCGTGGTCGAACGCGACTATCCCAATGTCTACAAGCGGTTCACGGCACTCGGTCCGCTGATGGCAAAGGTGGGCAACGGTGGTAAGGGCATCGCATGGAATACCCAGGATGAAGTCCGGCAGCTCGGTGAGCTGAACGGGGTAGTTCGAGACGAGGGTGTGACCTGCGGAATGCCACGGATCGAAACCGATATCGATGCCGCCGAGGTGGTGCTGATGCTCGCGCCCGAGACCAATGGGCACGTCGCGGTCAAGGCCTGGGATGCGCTGTCCCGGGTGACCGGGCGCGCGCATGCGCACCTCGCGCACCATCGCGAGGACGAGAAGATCCGCTTCCACGACATCCAGGCGCAGCCGCGCAAGATCATCTCGTCGCCCACGTGGTCGGGGCTGGAATCCGAGAAGGTGTCTTACAACGCCGGCTACACCAACGTCCACGAACTGATCCCGTGGCGCACCCTGACCGGACGCCAGCAGTTCTATCAGGACCACCCGTGGATGCGGGCGTTCGGCGAAGGACTGGCGGCCTATCGTCCGCCCGTCGATCTCAAGACCACCTCGGGCATCCACGGCGTGAAGCCGAACGGTCAGCCGGAGATCCTGTTGAACTTCATCACGCCGCATCAGAAGTGGGGCATTCACTCCACGTATACCGACAACCTGCTGATGCTGACGTTGAACCGCGGCGGACCGGTGGTATGGCTCTCCGAGGACGACGCGCGGCAGGCCGGGATCGCGGACAACGACTGGGTGGAGCTGTTCAACATCAACGGTGCAATCACTGCGCGCGCCGTCGTCAGCCAGCGCGTCAATCCCGGCATGGTGATGATGTACCACGCGCAGGAAAAAATCGTGAACACGCCGGGATCGGAGATCACCGGCGCGCGCGGCGGCATTCATAACTCCGTCACGCGCACGGTGCTGAAGCCCACGCACATGATTGGCGGCTACGCCCAGCTCAGCTACGGCTTCAACTACTACGGCACCATCGGCACCAACCGTGACGAGTTCGTGGTAGTGCGCAGGATGAACAGGGTCGACTGGCTGGACTCACCGGCTGCCGGTCCCCGGACCTGAGGAGGAACGACGCATGAAAGTACGCGCGCAGATCGGCATGGTGCTGAACCTCGACAAGTGCATCGGCTGTCACACCTGCTCGGTGACCTGCAAGAACGTGTGGACCAGTCGGCCGGGGGTGGAATATGCCTGGTTCAACAACGTCGAGACCAAGCCCGGTATCGGCTATCCGAAGGAGTGGGAGAACCAGGATCGGTGGAATGGTGGCTGGGTGCGGCGCGCGGATGGCCAGCTGGAACCCCGGCAGGGTGGGCGCTGGAAGCTCCTGATGCGCATTTTCGCGAACCCCAACCTGCCGGAGATCGACGACTACTACGAGCCGTTCACGTTCGACTACGACCACCTGCAGTCGGCACCCGAAATGCAGGCGGCGCCGACCGCGCGACCGCGGAGCCTCGTCAGCGGCCAGCGGATGGAGAAAATCGAGTGGGGGCCGAACTGGGAGGAGATCCTGGGCGGCGAATTCAGCAAGCGCTCGCGCGACCGCAACTTCGACGATATCCAGAAGGAGATTTACGGCGAGTTCGAACACACCTTCATGATGTACCTGCCGCGCCTGTGCGAGCACTGCCTGAACCCGACCTGCGTCGCATCGTGCCCGTCGGGCTCGATCTACAAGCGCGAGGAGGACGGCATCGTGCTGATCGACCAGGACAAGTGCCGCGGCTGGCGGATGTGCGTGTCCGGCTGTCCGTACAAGAAGATCTACTACAACTGGAGCACCGGCAAGGCCGAGAAGTGCATCTTCTGCTATCCCCGCATCGAGGCCGGGCAGCCCACCGTCTGCTCCGAGACCTGCGTCGGGCGGATCCGCTATCTCGGGGTGCTGCTGTACGACGCCGATCGCATCGCCGAGGCGGCCGCCACCCCGCAGGATCGCGATCTCTACCAGGCGCAGCTCGATCTGTTCCTCGATCCGGAGGACCCGCGGGTGATCGCGCAGGCTCGTGCCGACGGCGTGCCGGAGGCGTGGCTGGAGGCCGCGCGGCGCAGCCCCGTCTACAAGATGGCGATGGTGTGGAAAGTGGCGCTGCCATTGCACCCCGAGTACCGCACATTGCCGATGGTGTGGTACGTGCCGCCGCTGTCGCCGATCACGGCCGCCGCGAACGCGGGGCAGCTGGGCGCGCACGGCGCGCTGCCGGCGGTGGAGGATCTGCGCATCCCGGTGAAGTACCTGGCGAACCTCCTGACTGCCGGCGATCCCGCGCCGGTCGTTCGCGCGCTCCAGCGGATGCTCGCGATGCGTGCGTACCAGCGCGACAAGCACGTCGAGGGGCGCCTGAACCATGCGGTGCTGACACAGACCGGTCTCGACGAGGCGCTGGTCGAGGACATGTACCACGTGATGGCAATCGCAAACTACGAGGATCGGTTCGTGATCCCGACCACTCACCGTGAGTATGCCGAGAACGCGTTCGAGTTGCGCGGCGGCTGCGGCTTCTCGTTCGGCAACGGCTGTTCCGAAGGCACAACCCGGACGAGCCTGTTCGGTGGCAGCCGCCGACGCACGATCCCGATCAAGGCGGAGGTCTGACCATGCGCCTGAATGACCGACCCAAGACGATGGCCCTGACATTGCGCGTCGCCTCGCACCTGCTGCGCTACCCGGACAGGCAGCTGCGTGCGCAGCTGCCCGAACTGCGCGCAGCACTCGGACGGGAGTCTGCGTTGAGCCGTACGCGCCGTGACGAACTCTGCGCGCTGATCGATTTCCTGCGGGCACAGGATCCGTTCGCGGCAGAAGCCGCGTACGTCGAACTGTTCGATCGCGGACGGACCACCTCGCTGCACCTGTTCGAACACGTGCACGGGGATTCCAGGGAACGCGGACCGGCGCTGGTCGATCTCGCCCGTACGTACGCACAGGCCGGGTTGTATCTGGCCCCGGACGAACTGCCCGATTACCTGCCCGTGGTGCTGGAGTTCGCCTCCACGCTGCCGGCGACTGCCGCACGCGCATTCCTGGGCGAGATGGCGCACCTGTTCAACGCGCTGGTTGCCGCGCTGACCGCGCGGCGCAGCCGCTACGCCTGCGTGCTCGGCGCGCTGCTCGACCTGGCCGGCGAACGCGCGCAGCCGATACCGCCGGCTATCGAAGAACCGCTCGATGCCACCTGGGAGGAGCCACCCGCGTTCGGCGGCTGCGGGATGTCCGGCCAGTCCGCACCGTCCACTGTCGCGCCGCTCCACTACGTGCCGCGCGCGCGCACCATCGAGGGAGAACCCGCATGAACGCGTGGCTCGATAACCTGCTGTTCGGTTATTACCCCTACGTCTGTCTCTCGGTGTTCCTGCTCGGCAGCCTGCTGCGCTTCGATCGCGACCAGTACACCTGGAAGAGTGATTCCTCACAGCTGTTGCGCGCGGGTCAGCTGCGCTGGGGCAGCAACCTGTTCCATGCCGGAATCCTGTTCCTGTTCTTCGGGCACGCGGTGGGCATGCTGACCCCGCACTTCGTGTACGCGCCGTTCATCAGCGCCGGCGCGAAGCAGGTGCTCGCGATGGTCTCCGGCGGACTGTTCGGACTGCTCGGCTTTCTCGGCGTCACGTTGCTGCTGCACCGGCGGATCGCCGATCCACGGATCCGCGCGAACAGCCGTACGAGCGATATCGTGCTGCTGGCGCTGCTGTGGCTGCAGTTCGCGCTGGGACTGGCGACGGTGCCGCTGTCTGCGCAACACCTCGACGGCAGCGTGATGCTGCGCCTCGCGGAGTGGGCGCAGCGGATCGTGACCTTCCGCGGTGATGCCGCCGCGTTGATGGCGGGGGTGCATCCAGTGTTCCGCGCGCACATGTTCCTTGGGATGACGATCTTCCTGGTGTTCCCGTTCACCCGCCTGGTGCATGTGTGGAGCGGTTTCGCGACGGTGACATACCTGTTCCGCCCCTACCAGCTGGTGCGCAGCCGGCGGCTGGAAGTGTCGCCGGGCCACAACCTGCCGCGGCCGCCAGGCGCGCGGGTCTGAACCCAACATCCCGGGAGAACATGATGGACACTGCAGTCGCGACTTGCCCCGCGCGGGTCAACAACGTGATGCTCCACCCGGCGGGTGCGGTGCCCGCACCGGACGATCTGCGGCAGCGCGCTTGTACGGAGCTGCTCCGGCAGGCCGCGCAGCGCGAGGGACTGCTCGCCGCGGACGACCGGCCGGACGCGGACGGCGTGATCAGCGCCGACGCCGCCGACGCTATCGAAGTGCTGCTCGATCGCAGGCTGACGATCCCGGCCCCGGACGAGGCGCAGTGCCGGCGCCATTTCGATGCGAACCTCAACCGCTTCGCGAGCGGTGCACGGGTCCTCGCGCGACACATCCTGTTCGCGGTGACGCCGGGCCTGGACGTCGTTGCGCTGCGCAAGCGGGCGGAAGCGTGCCTGCTGGAGGTCCGATGCCGCGAGGACGGCGCCGAGGATGCGTTCGCCGCCGCCGCGCGCACGCTTTCCAACTGCCCCAGCGGCGCCGGCGGCGGCGCGCTCGGCTGGCTCACGGCCGCGGACTGTGCGCCGGAGTTCGCGCGCGCCGTGTTAGGCGGCCACGAGATCGGCGTGCTGCCACGGCTGGTCCACACCCGCTTCGGGTTGCACGTGGTGGAGGTGCTCGCGCGCGAGCCGGGCGACACGCCGGCGTTCGAAGACGTGCGCGGCGCCGTCGAGAACGATCTGCGGCAGCGGGCGTTCGTTGCCGCGCTGCGCCAGTACCTGCGCATCCTGGCGGCGGCCGCGCGGATCGAGGGCGTGACCTTGGACACTGCTGCCATGCCGCTGGTCGGCGCGTAAGCGCAGGCGGACTGCGACAGAACAACTGCAATCGACACGAGTGAGAGCATGACTTTCCCCACGACCCGGCGGCGCAATTGGCGTCGTCACCTGTGCCTGCTGTGCGCGACCGTCCTGTCGGGACTGGTCACCGCGGCACCACCTCCAAAAGCGCCGCCGGTGCCCGCGTTGCCGGTGATCCCGCAAGCGGCATCGATAGGTGAGTGGTTCACGGCCGGGCGACCGCTGCTCGGCGTGCGACTGCGCTACGAACACGCGGACGATGCACTGCGCTTCGAAGCCGCGGATGCCCTGAGCCTGCGCACCGCGCTCGGTTTCCGCACAGCGAGCCTGCACGGTGTGTTCGCGCTCGCCGAGATCGAGAGCGTGCTGGCGGTGGGGGACTACGACGACGGCGGCGCCAATCGCGGGGAAGCGCCCCGGCTGTCGCTGATCGCAGATCCCGAAGGCACGGAACTCAACCAGGCGTACGTCGGGTTCGACGGGCTGCCAAGCACCGTCGTGCAGGTGGGACGCCAGGTGATCACCGATCGGGAAGCGCCGCTGCATCGGCATGTGGGCAACGTGGTATGGCGGCAGAACTGGCAGACTTTCGACGCCGTCGGTGCCGTCAACGCCGCGCTGCCCGATACGATAGTGCGCGCCTGGTACACCTGGAACGTCAACCGCATCTTCGGTGAAGATCACCCGGTGCGCGGCTTCGACGACAAGGCGCTCGACGGCTACCTGCTGAACGTCGTTCACACGGGCCTGCCGTGGGGCCGGCTCGAGCTGTACGCGTACCTGCTCGACTTCGAACGTTCGACCGTGCGGGCGATCCGGAGCTTCTACCCGTCCACGCAGACCTATGGCGGACGTCTGGACGGCGCCGCGGCGCTGTCGCCACGCAGCGATTTCCTGTACGTAGCGGAGGTCGCGCACCAGGGGGATTTCGCCGGCAATCCCACCGGTGACATCGACCAGTTCTTCGGCTGGGGATCACTCGGTATGACGCATCGTCCGCACCGGTGGGTGCAGACGCTGACCGCGCGAATCAGCCACGAGCACCTCGGTGGTGATGGCGGCGCGGATCGATTCACGACGCCGCTCGCTACCGGTCACGCGTTCCAGGGCTGGGCGGACCGCTTCCTGAACACCCCTGGCGACGGTGTCGAGGACACCTACGTGACGTTCCAGTCGGGCGTCAGCGGTTTCACGCTGACCGTGATGTACCACTGGTTCGCGTCCGATCGGGATCATTATGCGTACGGCGAGGAACTTGACTGGATGCTGACGAAGCCCGTGCACCCACACTGCACCGTTGGCCTCAAATACGCGGACTACGCCGCGGACGGAAACGCGCGCAACCGGGTACGCAATGCCGCGACCGGGCAGGCGGCGGACATGCGCAACCTGTGGCTGTGGCTGGAGTTCCAGCTGTAGGCGCGGTGCGGGACGGTACCCTGGGGCGGGGCACCGGGCCGGACGTCGCGGGCTGAGGAACGCCCGCGCATCACCACGCCGCCTCGAGCAGCGCCAGCACCTCCGCGACGTCCCTGATCGGGCGCGGGTTGGTGGGGATCCACATGTCGCGCATCGATTCGTCCGCGATGCGTGGCAGGAGATCGCGCGGCACGCCGGCGTCACGCAAGCGGCCCGGCAGGCCCAGGCTTGCGACGAGCGCCTGGATGATCTCCGCAGCGTTCTCTCCCGGATGACCCATCGCGGTGGCCAGGCTCGCCTGGCGCGCGCCGTTGACTGTGGCGTTGAAGCGCAGCACGTGCGGCAGCATCACGCACGACGTTTCCCCGTGCGGCATCCCGGCGGTGCCGCCGAGCATGTGACCGATGCCGTGACTCGCGCCGAGGTCGACGCCGGTGGCCACGCCCTGGA
>JBFWUN010000068.1:0-19029 GCA_050247235.1 Gammaproteobacteria bacterium | reverse complement strand
CTCGGCGCGCCGGAAGTGCAGGGGTGCGCCGAAGTGCACGGACACGCGCCCGCGCTGCCGGGGCCAGAATCCGTCCGGTGGCACGATCGCGGCGGTGCCGCGGATCCGCACGGGGACCACCGGGACTTCGGCTCCAGTGGCGACGAGTCCCGCACCCCGCCGCAACGGCAGCAAGGCACCCGTCTCGCTGAGCCTGCCTTCCGGAAAGAACACCACGCTGAACCCGAGGTCGAGCAGCCGGCCCAACGTGTCCAGCCCGTCCTGGATGTTCTCGTGCGCCAGTCGCGGAAACGGGAACGCATTGAACAGGAACTCCACCAGCGGCGCCTGCCGCCGGTAAATGTCGTAAAGCACGTCGCGCGCCGCCGCGTACGCGAGCCGCCAGCGGATCCGCGCGGGAATCGCGCGCAGCAGGACGAGCGAATCGATGATGCTGAGATGGTTGGCCATCAGGATGCACGGCAACGGCAGATCGCGCAGGTGTTGCGTGCCTTGCACGTCCAGCCGGACGAATGTACGTGCGAACGGAAACACCAGCAGCCACTGCAACAGCGCGCGCAGCGCGCACGCCCAGTCGCGGCGCAGCCACCGCTTGAATGGCCGGCGTTTCCGCGCGGGACGCGGCGCGTACAGCACTGCCTCGAGTCCGGCGACGGTCAGTTCGGCGTCGATCACTGCCTCGTCGAGGTCGATTCCGAATGTCTCGTCGATCCGGGTCACGAGTTCGATTCGGAGCAGGGAGTCCAGGTTGAGTTCGGGCACGATCAGCGTGTCCGGCGCGATCTCGTGGCGCGGCCGCCCGCTCAGGTCGGCCAGCAGGCGGACGAGCGGTGAGTCGGCCGCCGCTTCGGCAGCGGGCATGACGCCCGTCGCCAGCCGTTCGCGCACGAGATCACGCTTGACCTTGCGGGTGGCGGAGCGGGGAAAGTCCGCATCGGGCCACCAGGACGCGTGGTTGATGCGCTGGTACGACGCGAGGTCACGGTTGGCAGCGGTGACGAGGGTCTCCAGTGCCGCCTCGCCGCCGTCACCCGCTGGCGAGCGCAGCACAACCGCATGAATGTCGACTGCGCCCGCCGCGCGCGCGACGCCCAGCACGCAGCTGTCGCGAACCCCGGGCAACCGGTTCAGCACCTGCTCGATGTCCTCCGGATGAACGTTCTGCGCACCGGCGCCCTTGATCAGGTACTTCTTGCGCCCGCGGATCGCGAGGAAGCCATCGCCCCCGATCTCACCGAGATCGCCGGTATGGAACCAGCCGTCCGCGTCGAAGGCGGCTTCCGTACGGGCCGGATCGGCGAAATAGCCGCGGAACACAGGCGCGCCCCGGACGAGGATCTCGCTGTCCTCGGCAATGCGCAGTTCGACCCCCGGCAACACGCGTCCCACGGTGCACGGCCGGCGACGCGCGAGGTCGTTGCTGGTGACTGTCGCCGCGGTTTCGGTGAGTCCGTAGCCTTCGAGCACCGCGATGCCGAGCGTCTCCCAGGCTTCAACGAGCCGCGGATCGAGCGCCGCGCCGCCGCTCGCGATCACCTTCAGGCATCCCCCCAGGCGTCTGCGCAGCGGCCAGCACAGCAACCGCCGCAGGGTGGGCGACCGCCGGTGGCGTGCGCGCTCGCGCAGCCACGCGAACACGGGCGGCGCAGCCGTCATCGCCTGGTCAATTCGCGCCATCAGCAGCCGCAGGAACTCGGGGACCGCCACGAGCTTGGTGACGCGGTACTCGTACAGCAGCGGGCCGATCGCGGCAGGCGTGTGGGCATAGATCACGCACGCACCGCGGCTGAACGGCAGCAGGAATCCCACCTGCTGTTCGAAGATATGACTCAGCGGCAGCACCGACAGGAGGCGATCCCGCGGGGTGACCGGCACGAGACCGTCCAGCGCGGCGAGGCTTGCACACAGGTTCCGCTGGCTGAGCATCACGCCCTTGGGATTACCGGTGGTCCCCGAGGTGTAGAGAATCTCCGCCAGGTCGTCCGGGGCACACACGGCCGGTTCCGAGGAAGGTCCCGCCACGAGCAGGCCCGGCAGGTCGTCGATCTCGAAGATCGTGAGCGCGCCCGGCAGCAGGTCGCGCTGCGCATGCGCGACGAAGGCGACACGTGCGGCGGTCTGGCGCGCGATGTCCTCGATCATCCGTGCCGTGCTCTGGGTGTTCAGCGGTACGGCCACCGCGCCCCGGAGCTGAACGCCCCAGAACGCACAGACCCAGTAAGGAGAACTCGGTGCCAGCAGCAGGACGCGATCGCCGCGCGCGATCCCGGCGCCTGCCAGCACGCCCGCGATCCCCTCCGCCAGGGTGAGCACATCACGGTAGCGCAATCGTACCGTCCGCAGACCCATGCGCATCACCAGCGCGGGCGCGTCCGCGAAGCGCCGCGCGCTGAACCGCAGAACCTCGGTCAGCACGGCAAATGGAGGCGCCGTGCGCTCAGCGCCGCCCACGCCGCTGTTTCCGTCCGTGACCGGTGATTTCGAAGACGACGCAGTCCCCGATCATCGTTGCGATGACGATCCCTCGCGCAGGATGCGAACCTCGCGCTGCGGGAACGGGATCTCCACGTGATGTTCGCGCAACGCGCGCCAGATCGCGAGGAGCAGGTCGGCACCGACGCGGTTGCGCCCGTCGTCGATCCCCGACATCCAGAACTCGACGAGGATCTCGATACCGGAATCGCCGAACGCCCGGATCTCGGCATCCGGCAGTTCTTCAGGATCAACACCCGGTCCCGCAATGACTTTCGGGTGCACCGACACGACTTCCCGGATCAGCGGCAGCAGCTGGTCGAGATCCGTGGCATAGGAGACCGCGAAAGTCAGGGAATAACGCTGCTTGCTGTTGTCGTGCGTCCAGTTCACGAAGCTCGTGGTGATGAACTTCTCGTTCGGCACCATGATCTCCTTGCCATCGAAAGTCTTCAGCACCGCGTAGCGCATGTTGAGTTCGCTGAGCGTGCCCGCGCGGCCATCCTCGAGTTCGATGTAGTCTCCAATCGTGATCGAACGATCGATGAGGATGATGAGGCCCGAAATGAAATTCGACGCGATCTGCTGCAGGCCGAAGCCCAGACCGACGCCGAGCGCGCCGCCGAACACCGCGAGCGCCGTCAGGTTGATGCCCATCACCTGCAGCACGAGCAGCCCGATGAGCAGGTAGATTCCGATCTCGAACAGCTTGACGAGCACTTCGCGCGTACCCGCGTCCAGCGCGCGCTGACTGCGAATCGCCTCCTTGCCCACCGCGTTCGAATGCCTGCCCAGCCAGAACAGCAGGCTGCCGAACACCAGCGTGCGCAACAGGGCATAGAGCGAGACGTGAATGTTGCCAACTTCGAGCGAGATTCCGTCGAGGTAAGCGGTGACGTCGTCCAGCCACCCGAAAACGTGCAGCGCCGCCACCGGCACGCCTACCCAGCGCGTCAGGGCGACGATCCACGGACTCGCGACGAAGCGCTCGACCGCGGTGACCAGCAGGAAGATCAGCGCGACACTCTGGGCGATGTGGATGAGCCAGTTCTGTGCGGTCTGGCGCGCAAGCAGTTCCGCCGCGACACCGAGCAGGAACACGAGCAGCACGGGAAGCAGCAGGTGACGTCCCGCGAACACGGTGCGGCGGAACTTCAGCAGCGTACCGTCCGCCGGTGCCGTCCGCAGCGCGGCGATACGCCGCCGCAGCACGGCGGCCAGCAGCAGCGCCACCGTGACCGCGAGCAGAAGGGCGAGCAACTGCCCGTACGCGGCGGGATCCCGCAGCCAGGCCGTCATCGCCTGCCAGAACCGGTCCGGCGCCTTCATGAGATCGATCGTCATCTGAGCTGAACCGCAGGCTTGGGGCTTTCGCAGGCGAGAAACGCGACCAGGTGCGATGTGTCACCGACCCTCCGCACCGGGCGCCCGCCGGGACAGCGCCCGCTTGTCACGGCCACGGCGCCCGCGCGTGACGCTGACCGCATTCTACGCAAAACCGGATCCCGATCGCATGAACGCCGGAAGCAATCCTGATGGGCCGCACCCGGCCGCGCTTGCACGGCAGGGTGTGTCAGCAGCGCAGCCCCGCCTCCCGCATCAGTGGCAGCACCCGCTCGCCGAAGTATGGAATCTCCTGTGCATAGTCGTGCCACACCAGCGCCATGCCCTCCACGCCGGCACGTTCGAGCTCGATCAGCCGATCGACCACCTGCTCCGGTGTGCCGACCAGCAGGTACCCCCCCCAGCCGGCGACGAAGCGGCGCGCGAACTGTTCGATCTGCGCGTTGAACGAGCTGCTCTCGATGCCGAGCAGTTGCATGATGGTGCGCGCCGCACCCCAGTCGCCGGCCGCCACGATGCGCTCGAACGCCTCGCGCGCCTCCCGTTCGGTGTCGCGCACGAGCACGAACCCGTTGCCGAGCACGCCGATCTCGCGGCCGTGTGCATGCGCGCGCCGGCGGACGTCCACCGCCATCGCCGCGGCGGTCTCTGCCGAGTCCATCGTGATGAAGTTGAAGTCCACGTGGCGGGCCGAGAACTCGCGCCCTGCTTCCGACACGCCGGCGTTGACGATCACCGGGTACGGCCGCTGAACAGGCTTCGGTGCGAGGTAACCGTCGGTCACGCGGTAGAACTCGCCTTCGTGATCGAAATGCTGCTCCTGCCAGAGCCGCTTGACCACGCTGATCCATTCACCGGCGCGCCGGTAACGATCATCATGCGCCAGCTGGCGCGCGCCGAACATCTCCATCTCCGGCACGTACCACCCGCAGACCACGTTCAGGCCCCAGCGGCCGTGGGAGATGTGATCGATGGTCGCGCCCTGCTTGGCGGCGACGACGGGATGGACGGTCGGCACGTGCGAGGTGGCGAAGATCATCACGTCGCGCGTGCGCGCGGCGAGCGCCGCGGCCCAGGTGTAGACCTCCATGCATTCGCCGTTGTAGTCGGTATCGCCGCCGAAGGTTTTCCAGCGCCCGAACGGGACGATGAACTCCAGCCCGTAGTGCTCGCAGTGTTCAGCGATGAGGAGGTTGTGCTCGAAGGTCGGCTCGAAGCTCGTCGGTGCCCTGGTCATCGTGCCGCCGCCGCTGACGTTGACGCCGAACACCCCGATCTTCATGCGGTTCGCGTTGTAGAGCGGCACGCACCGGCGGCGGATATCGGCAACGTCATCGGCGTGCATGGGGTGATCTCCGGGCTTTGATTCCGGCTGCGCGGTCAGCACGCGCGTCGGGGAGGGACGTGCCTCATACCGCGGAGTATCCCCCGTCCACTGCCACGACGGCCCCGTTCATGAAGGACGCCTCGTCGGACGCGAGGAACACCACCAGCCAGATCACCTCCTCCGGCCGTCCGAGACGCCCCACGAGATGGGCCTGTTCCATCGCCGCCCAGATCTCGTCGCGATTGGGGAATTTTTCCAGGTACTTGTGCGGCATCGGCGTATCGATCGCGCCCGGCGCCACCGCATTGACGCGGATGCGGTGGACCTTCAGGTCGTTCGCCATCGAGCGCGCGAGCTGGGCGAGGCCCGCCTTCGACGCACCGTAAGCCGCCATGTCGGGAAAACCGACCAGGCCACCAACCGAGCTGTTGTGGATGATCGACCCACCGCCGCCCTGCGCCACCATCTGCCGCGCGACACGCTGGCTGAGCATGAACGACGCGCGCACGTTCACGTCCAGCACGTGGTTGAGCTCGGCTTCGGTCGTCTCGAGGAACGGACTGCCCACCATCGCGCCGTGATTGTTGAACAGCACGTCGATACGGCCGAAGCGTGCGACCGCGGAGGTCACGATCGCATCGAGATGCGCGCCCACCGTGACGTCCGCCGGCACGTAGCAGGTGCGATCCGGGTGGGCGTCAAGGAATTTCGCGAGCGCCGTCGCGCCCCTGGCATCCACGTCGCTCGCGACGACCTTCGCCCCTTCGCGCAGGAACAGCTCAACCGCCACCTGGCCCTGTCCCCCCGCGGCACCCGTGATGATGCACACCTTGTCCTGCAGACGTCCCATGCTGACCTCTCCCCGCGACGTTGATCGATGCGCCGGATTCTTGACCAACGGGGTTGGCAGAAGCAACCGCGGATCGGCGCCGGTACTGTGCACGGCGCGACACGCTACTGTGTACGGCGCGGGCGATGAACCGCGTGGCGCGTTCCTGGCCTCAGGCAGCGGGTCAGGCGGGGCGCACGGTCGAAACACGCGGCTGCGCCTCGCGCGGTCAGGGCCTGGCGCTGGCTTCGGTGTCCGTTGAGGTATCGTCGTGCGTACCCGCATGATGCGTCGACAAAGGAAGCAACCATGAGAATTGCGTGCGGTATCGTCGCGATACTCGTCCTGGGCGGCCTGGTGCCGGGGGCAGCCTCCGGCCAGGATGCCATCGACGAAAACCTGAACCCATGGGCGTACTGCCGGTCCGCCGGGAACGTGGATTTCGTCGCCGAACGGTACCTCGGCGACGGCGTGCCGTCGGCCTTGGCGCGCGCGGCGCGCGATGCGCTCGGCCTGGCTGACGAGATGCCTGACGCGCTGCTCAGGGCGGGTCTGACCTGGCGCTGCATGGATGCGAAGGTGTGGGTCTGCCACGTCGGGGCCAATCTGCCCTGCTGGAGCAAGGCCGATACGCGCCGGCTCCCCGGGGAAGGCGCACGGGGTTTCTGCCGCGATCATCCTGATGCGCAGAGCATCCCGATGTTCGCCAGCGGTCGGGAAACCGTCTACGAATGGCGCTGCAGGGGTGACGCACCCTACATCGCGAAGCAGGTCGTGGACGTGGACGCACGCGGCTTTCCTGCCTGGATCTGGTTCCCGGCGGCTCCACCGGAATCGCCGGATGACCCGTCGCGCTAGTCCGCGATTCCAGCTGTGCGTCGAATGCGGGCG
Organism: Gammaproteobacteria bacterium; assembly: GCA_050247235.1. GTDB lineage: Bacteria > Pseudomonadota > Gammaproteobacteria > CAIKBL01. The sequence goes on along the minus strand of JBFWUN010000068.1, from coordinate 12,166 downwards.
CGCAGGTGATGCCCGGCGCGACGTCTCCGGCCGGAGACGAAAAGTGCGAACAGTCCCGTGGTGAATGCCCACGCCATCGGCGGCACCGGTACGCTGGTCAGTGTCGGGATGTGGAACGCACCCCCGCCGCCGCCGACGTTGAAAGGATCGCCGAAGAACGCGTGTCCGCCCACCATGTCGTCGGCGCGGAGTCCGTCGAATCTCAGGACTGCCGACACGCGGTACGTGAACTCGAGATGCTCTCCCGGCGAGAGCAGCGTGATCAGTTCGTCACGCAACGCGAACGGGGTCGCGGTGAGCGCGATGCAGCCCAGGCAGGGACTCTCGCGCGCGACATCGGTACGTGCGAGCAAATCGATGCTCTCTTCCAGGTCGAGACCGCCGTCGATGACGCCGAGCGTGAGCGCGAAGACCTCGTCGCTGAACCAGAGTTCGCCTTCCGGCGTGAAGGAAATCCAGCCGAGGCTTGCGGTCACCTCCCCCGTAACCCGGATCTCCGGGCGCGGCGGGGTCGTGACTGCCAGTGTCATGCGCGGGATTTCCAGGTCGAGCGAGACATCCGCGAGACCGTCGCCGAAATTCCATACGTCCGAACCGAAGACCGCAGTTGCGAACATGATGGCGCTCTCACCGTCCCGCAGCGCTTGAAACGAACCACTGACCCCAACCTCGATCCCACCGTTCGCGTTGACCTCCGAGGAGGAAAAGGCGCGGCGGGTGAACTCCGTCTCATCGAGCGTCCGCGGAAACGGGAACCATTGCGCTCCGGATTCGGCGATGGTGGTCCCGACGAAGAATTCGAGGGTGTCGGGCGCACCAGGCCGTGTGCGGATTGAGCCGCTTTCCTCCACCGAGACGTTCGGGCTGATGAACTGGGCCTGCCCGCTGATCTGGGCAGTCGTGGACCGCAGAATGACGGCCGCGCGGGCCTGCGCCCCGCCAGCCATGAGGACGAGTCCGAGAACCAATCCTTTCGCCAGACGAGAAACGCGGTGCCGAACTGGCCCGGCATATCCTCCGCGACCGGTACTGACAACGTCCGCGCTGCGCATCCTGTCGTGCTCCTTGCCTCTTGCTGAATGCTGGCACTGACGGGGGCCTTCATTGCACTCCCCGCACTCGTCCCGCCGATCAGACTAGCGATGGGCGCGCGCCGGGAACATCGCCATTCGTCCGGAATTCCTGTCCGGGAATCCCGATGCGGCATCACCTGGGCTCAATGGAGGCATGCGCGGCATTCCGGCTTTGCCGTCATGGGTGTCTTCTCCGGGGCAGGCGCGGTTCATCCCACCGCAAACGGGACGGGCGCCGCGGCGTGGGATGCAAGGCGTCTCGAATGGGTTAAGGTGGCGGCTCGATTTCAAGCGGACGATCACGCGGGAGAACTTCATGAAATTCGGCCTGATGAGCGGTGCCAGCATGACGGGCATCAGCGTGGACAGCATCGTGACCCTGGCCCGGCGCGCCGAGGCCGCCGGGTTCGCCACGTTATGGATGGCCCACATCCGCTCCATCGACGCCATCGCTGCGCTCGGTGTTGCCGGGCGGGAGACTACGCGGATCGAACTCGGCACCGCGGTCACGCCCACCTATCCGCGCCATCCCATGGCCATGGCGCAGCAGGCACTCACCACGGCGCAGCTGACCGGCAATCGCTTCGTGCTGGGCATCGGCCTGTCGCACAAGCTGGTGATCGAAGACATGCTGGGGCTTTCGTACGCAGCGCCGGCTCGCCACATGCGCGAATATCTCGCAGTCCTGCGCCCGCTGCTGCGTGGCGAGAACGTGACATTCGACGGTGCGGAGTTCCGCGTCGCGAACCTGCAGATCGATGTACCGGGCGTGACGGACGTGCCGGTGGTGGTGGCCGCGCTCGGGGAACACATGCTGCGTCTGACCGGCAGGCTCGCCGACGGCACCAGCACCTGGATGACCGGCCCACGCACCATCGAAGACCATATCGTGAAGCATCTCCTGCCGGCCGCGGCGGCCGCGGGCCGACCCGCGCCGCGGATCATCGGCGGCTATCCCATCGTGCTGACGCGCAAGGTCGACACGGCGCGCGCGACGATCGCGAAGACGCTCGCCATTTACGGCCAGCTGCCGAGTTACCGTGCCATGCTCGATCGCGAAGGGTACGCCGGACCCGCCGATGCGGCGCTGGTAGGGGACGAGCCCACCTTGCGCGCGGAGCTCGCGCGCCGGCGCGATGCCGGGGTGACCGACTTCAATGCCGCGATCGCCGACGTGGAACCGGGAGCCTTCGATCGTACGTTCGAGTTTCTCGCGGCGGTGCGTAGCGAGTTCACCTGACACCCGCGGCCCGGTTTCCCGGGACGGCGCGCGCGCGATCGCACGCGCGTTCCGGCATACCTCAGTCGTCCAGCGCTGCCTCCAGCCGCTCGCACATCGTCTTCACCACGTCCACGCGGGCGACGCGCTTGTCGTTGCCGGCGATGAGCGACCAGGGCGCATGCTGCGTGCTCGTGCGCGCGACCATGTCGTTCACCGCCGCCTCGTAAGCGTCCCATTTCTCGCGGTTGCGCCAGTCCTCGGCCGTGATCTTGTGCTGCTTCCACTCGATGCGTTCGCGCTCCTGGAATCGCCGCAGCTGTTCCTCGGCGCTGATATGCAGCCAGTACTTCAGGAGCACCACGCCATGTTCGACGAGCTGCTCCTCGAAATCGTTGATCTCCTGGTAGGCGCGCAGCCACTCGTCATCGCGCGCGAAGCGTTCCACGCGTTCCACCAGCACGCGTCCATACCAGGATCGGTCGTAAATCGTCACGTAGCCGGCCCGCGGCACGTGGCGCCAGAACCGCCACAGATAGTGATGGGCCCTCTCCTCGTCGGTGGGCGCAGCGACCGAGATGACGCGATACAGGCGCGCATCCATCGCGGCAGTCAGACGGCGGATGGCGCCGCCCTTGCCCGCGGCGTCCCAGCCTTCGAACACCGCCACGGTATTGCGGCCGGCGGCGCGCGCCTTCCAGGCCAGCTTGTACAGCCGCTGCTGGTACTTCTCCAGGTGTGCGCTGTAGGTGCGCGGCGCGAGGCGACGCTGAAGATCCACCTGGTCGAGCACAGTCAGCAGGTGTTCCTTCGGGACCGGCGCCGGCTTCGCAATCTCCGGACTCGCCACCTGTGCCGGTTGCGCGAGCCGGGTTTGCATCGCCGCCAGCAACGTCCGACCGACGGTCAGGTCACGGTACCGGCGATCCTCGGCCTCCACGATGTGCCACGGCGCGGGCCCGGTGTCGGTGACCCGGATCGCGCGCTCGGACGCGGCGACGAAGTGACGGTAGTTCCGGGCGAATTTCTTCAGCGGCAGGCCCGCCTTGCCGCCGCGTTCTTCTTTCAGCCGCGCCTGCTGCACCTTCCTGCCGAGGTGGAACCAGAACTTGACGACCAGCGCGCCATCCTCGATCAGCAGGTTCTCGAACTCGGTGATCCGATGCAGCTCCCGTTCGAACGCGGCGGTATCGATGCGATCGAACACGTGGTCGATGATCGGCCGGGTGTACCAGGACCCGAACATGATGCCGACGGTGCCGCGCGGCGGCAGCGCCTGCCAGAAGCGCCAGTAGCGCGGACGGACGCGCTCGTCCTCGGCTTCGTCCCAGAACGCATGCGTCTGGATGCCACGCGCGTCGAGCCAGCGGTTCAGCAGGTTCACCACTTCACCCTTGCCCGCGCCTTCCACGCCGGACACGATGACGATCACTGGGATCCGGGTTCCGCGCAGCTGGCGCTGCGCCTCCAGCAGCGCGGTATGCAGTCCCGGCTCCTCGGCCGCGAAATCCTTCTTGCTCACCTTGCGTCCCAGTTCCGCCGCTTCGAACATCGCTTCCTCTCCTTTCAGGGGCCCATGGCGCCGACCTGCCGGAACAATCTGGCACGTGCGAACGCGATTGACGATGACCGGCGTCAACGCGCCCGCGTCGCGGCGGTCGCAAGCTGTCAGGTCATGTCAGACACCCGGAACGCGCCGTGATCTCCGTGCCGCTGCCGCGCCTTGGCGATCTCGCGGGCGGATTCGCCGCGGTCGCCGTGGTGCTCCCGCAGGCCATGGCGTTCGGCGTCGCCGTCGGCGCCGGCGCCGGCATCCCTGCCGCGCAGGCGGCGATGATGGGGCTCGTGGGCGCGGCGGCGCTGAGCGCGGTCTCGGGGCTGGTCGGGCGTTCCAACGCGCTCATCAGCGCCCCCACCGGTCCCGCAATGGTACTGCTCGGCGGCGCGGTGTCGGCGCTGTCCGCCGACGGACTGTCCGGGCAGTCGCTGCTGCTCGCGCTGCTCGCGCTGACCGCGCTCGCCGGGCTGTTCGAGGCGGTCATCGGCGCCGTGGGCGCGGGCACGCTCGTGAAGTTCATTCCCTATCCCGTGATCGCCGGCTTCATGACGGGCTCGGCACTGCAGATGATCCGCAGCCAGGTCGGCGTGATCGGCGGGGAGGGTGACGCGCACGCCTGGAGCGCGTGGCACACGATTCCGCCGGGCGTCGCGCTCTGCACGTGGCTGCTCGCCTCGTTCGGCGAGCGGCTGCTGCCGCGCGTGCCGGCGGTGATGATCGCCCTCGCGGGCGGGTCGGTGCTCTTTCACGTACTGACGGCGATCGCCGGCATATCGCCGCCAGCACACTGGCTGATCGGGACACTGCCGGCGTTCGCGCGGCCCGCGATCACGCTGGACGCCGCGACGCTCGGGTCGCTGCCCTGGCCGGCGCTAGTGGCACCCGCTGCCGCCTTCGCGGTGCTCGCGGCGATGAACACCTTGCTGGTCGCGGTCATCTCGGACGTCACCACCGACAGCCGGCATCCCTCGGGTCGCGTGCTCGTTGCGCAGGGTCTCGCGCTCGCGATGACCGGACTGGCGGGCGGTGTCGGGGGCTCCGCGACCACGGGCGCCACGCTGGTGGCGCTGCGCGCCGGCGGCCGGCGGTGGGCAGCGCTGGTGTGCGGGCTGACGTTCGCGGTGCTGGTGTTCGCCGGCGGTCGTCTGGGCGAACTCCTGCCCGTGTCGGTGCTCGCGGGCATCATCGTGTCGGTGGCGGTGCGGACGGTGGAACGGGATATCGTCACCTGGCTGCGACGACCCGGCACACGCCTGGACGGCGCTGTCGCGCTGGTCGTCACGGTGGTCACCGTCTGGGTGGATCTCATCTCGGCAATCGCGGTGGGGGTTGCCATCGCCATCGTGCTGTTCCTGCGCGCGCAGGTGCGCGCCCCGGTGATTCATCGGCGTTCGACCGGCGCGGACATCCATTCGGTGCGCGCGCGCACCCGGCAGGAACGCCGACTGCTCGACGCCGAAGGCGCACGCATCGTTGTCTACGAATTGCGCGGCAACCTGTTCTTCGCCACCGCGGACCAGCTCTACGCACAGGTCCTGCCCGACCTGCAGCGCCCGGCGTGGATCATCCTGCACCTGCGCCGCATCGGCCACGTCGACCTCACCGGCGCCCGGATCCTGCGGCAGATGGCCACTCAGCTGGCCCGCAACGGCGGCCGGCTGCTGCTCTGCGATGTGCACCCCGGCATCGGTCTCGGGGACGGCGCCGAGTCCACGCTGCGCGCGGTGGGCGGTGAGGCAGGCACCGACATCCCCGTGTTCAACGGCCTGGACGAAGCGCTGGAGTACGCCGAACACGCGCTGCTCGATACGCTCGGCCATGCCCCTGCGCGCGCCGACGTCGCGGTGCCGCTCGCGGCCTGCGACTTGTGCGCGGACATGACGCCGGTGCAGGTCGCGGCACTCGATCGCGCGATGCGCCCGTGCACGGTGAGCGCCGGCGAGACGGTGTTCCGTGCGGGAGAACACGGCGATGACCTCGTGGTGGTGGTGCGCGGAGAGATCGACATCGTGGTGCCGACGCGGGCGGATCACCACAAGCGACTCGCGAAATGCGGCCCGGGCAACCTGTTCGGCGAACTCGCATTCCTGGCGCCAGGACCGCGCGCGGCGGATGCGATCGCGGTGACCCCGTGTGACTTGCGGATTCTCGACCGGCCTGCCTTCGACCGCCTCGCGCGCGCCGATCCATCGGCCGCGATCGCGCTGCTGCGCGCACTGGGTGCTACGCAGGTCGCGCACCAGCGCTGGTCGACGGCGGAGATCCGGCGGCTTGCGGAGCTGTAGCGCCCGGCGTACGCGCGCCACACCGCTGGAACGCCGCACCGCATCGCGCGGGATCCCGCGCGATGCGTGGATACCGTGGCGTCGATACAATCAGCGCTCGTCGATCGCGTCCCGCGGTTACCGACCGCCCAAGACCGAGGAGCCCCCGCGTGCCCGAACCGGAGTCTCAGCACGGACGTCGCCCTGCCCGGCGCACTCGGCGCGCCCGCCCGCGCCGACGCTGGCCGTGGATTCTCGGCGTGATCACCTTCACGTGCGTCGCGATCGCGTGGACGCTGCGCCCCCGCACCGATCTCGCGATGTCCCGCGCGCTCGACGCGCTGGCGTTCTACGAGTCCATGCCGGCGCGGCAGTGGACGCAGGTTGCGTCCACGCAGGTGGCAGGTTGGCATCGGCAGGCGCACGCGGGGGCTGCGTATGACAGCCGTCGTGGCACCGTCCTGGTCTTCGGTTCCGATACTCACGGCACCGACTGGGACAACGTCGTGCACGAGTTCAACCCGGTCCTGCGGTCGTGGCGGCCGTTGGGGTCACCGAGCGCCGCGGACAGCTACACGCTCGATGCGCGCGGGCAACCGGTGGCCGGTCCCGGCGCGGCGTCCCCGTGGGCCATGCACACGTACGACGGCCTGGCGTACGATCCGCGCGCGGATGCGCTGGTCGTCGCGGCGTCGATTGACCATACGCCCGTGAAAGTACCGGGCACGCGCGTGCAACGTCCATGGTCGTTCGATCGCGCCGAAGGGCGATGGCGCGTGCTCGCGACGGCGGGCGAGTTCAGCCGGAGCATGTTCAGCGCCTCGCTCGTGTACGACGGGAACCGCGACACGCTCGTGTTCTGTCAGAACGATGCGCTGTGGGAGCTCGGCCCCGACCGCGCGCGCTGGCGGCGCATCGGTGTTCCCGCGCAGTGCGATATCCATCACGTTGCCGAGTTCGATGCGCGCACCGGCCGGGTGCTCTACTTCGGAGGCTATCGGCCGAGCGCCGCGATTCGCGCCTATTCACCGGCCGCAACTTCGCTCGAACCGGGAACGTGGCAGCCACTGGCAGCGCAGGACTGTCCGCACATGTCCGCGTCACCGGTCGCCTATGATCGCCGCGCGGAGCGGTTCGTGATCCTCGCCAGCCCAGGGGACGCGCGCCCGGCACGCACCTTTCTCTACGACGCCGCGGCCGGCCGCTGCGAGGCGCTGCCGATCGACACGCCCGAGATCGGCAAGCTGAACTTCATGCTGGTCTGGCACGCGGACCTCGAGCTCTCGCTGCTGATCACCGGGAGCCCGCACGCCGCGCTGAACGTGTGGGCGCTGAAACTCTGAGCGCCACGCTCGCGCGGCGCTGTACGCCTCCGGTCACCCCGTTCTAGACTCGGTCGATGGACATCAACCCATCGGGCAATTCAGCGGCCGCGCCGATCACGCGCACGCTGGAGATGTCACAGCCGCTCGACTGGCTGCGCGCCGGCTGGCGCGATTTCCGGCGCGCACCGTTCATCGGGGCGCTGCACGGGTTCGCGCTCGCGGGCTTCGGTGCCGCGCTCCTGGCAGTGGCCGGCAACCAGTTCTGGTTCCTGGCGGGCGCGTTCTCCGGCTTCCTGCTGATCGCGCCGGTGCTCGCGGTCGGACTCTACGCGGTGAGCCGGGCGCTCGAACGCGATGAAGCGGTCGGCCTCGGACTCGTCTGGCGGACGTGGCTGAGCTGGCGCGGCCGCGAGCGCCATGACTGGCGGCTCGTGCGCTTCGGTCTGCTGCTCGCGCTGGCCGGCACCGGCTGGGTGATGACCTCGGCGTCGCTGATCACGCTGTTCGCGCCGGCGCCGATCCGCAGTCCGCTCGATTTTCTGCAGCACGTGGTACTGGCGCGCGAAGGCTTCCTGTTCGAAGCCTGGCTCGCGCTCGGCGGTGTGCTGGCGGCACCGGTGTTCGCGTCCAGCGTGATCACCCTGCCGCTGCTGCTCGATCGTCGGATCGGGGTGCTCGATGCCGTGCTGACCAGCTGGCGCGCGGTGCTTGCCAACCCGGCGCCGCTCGCGCTGTGGGCGGCGCTCATCATGGGACTGACCTTGTGCGGCCTGCTGCCCGCGCTGCTTGGCCTCGTGGTCGTCGTACCCATTCTCGGACATGCCAGCTGGCACGCGTACCGCACGACGATCGACGCAAGCGGCTGTCCGCCGCGACAGGCCGATCCCGTCGCATGAACGGCACGATCTTCGGTTTCACGGAGCAGCAGATCGCGAGCTTCGGCCTGACGTTCGGCCTCGGCGCGTTCATGTGCTACATGCTTTTCATCATCGGGCAGCTGGCCTGGGAGTCCAAGGCCGGCAAGTTCGGCACCTTCGTGCTCTTCCTCGGCCTTGCCTTCGGCATGGTGGGTTTCGTCGCCAAGTTCATCATCCAGTGGATCATCGAACGGTGACGGCGCACCCGGGTCGCGCGGCGAGGCGCCCGGAGTAATCGTTCGCGCGCGGCGTCGAAGTGTGATCGCCGGCGGGACTTCGTAGAATGCGGGTCACGCGCGCCTGGCTCGATGCGCCCGCGCCCGCGGACTTCGGAACCGCCCAGAGGGAATCGCATGCCCAACGCACGCCCCGCCGCCGGCCGCACCGGCGCCAACATCCTGCTCGACGTCCTCGAAAGCGAGGGCTGCGAATTCATCTTCGGCAACCCGGGTACCACCGAGCTTCCGCTGATCGATGCGCTGGTGGACCGTCCGCACCTGCATTACGTGCTCGGCCTGCAGGAGGCCACGGTAGTCGGGATGGCCGATGGCTACGCGCAGGCGTCCGGCAAACCGGGTTTCATCAACCTGCACACCGCGGGCGGTCTCGGTCACGGGTTGGGCAACCTGCTCAACGCGACGACGTCCGGCACCCCGCTCATCGTCACCGCCGGACAGCAGGATTCGCGGCACGCGATCACGGATCCGCTGCTGCAGGGTGACCTGGTCTCGATCGCGCGACCGGCCTGCAAGTGGGCGGCCGAGGTGACCTCGCCGGATCAGATCGCGATCCTCGCCCACCGCGCGTTCCAGGACTGCCAGGCCACGCCGCGCGGCCCGGTGTTCCTGTCACTGCCGATGGATGTCATGGAAGCCACCAGCACGGTGACCGTGCCGCGGACCTCGCATGTCGACCGGCGCCCGATCGCGGGCTCGCTGACCGAACTCGCGATCGAACTGACGGCGGTTGCACCGGGCCGCGTCGCGATCGTCGCCGGCGACGAGATCTCGTTCCACGATGCCTACAAGGAGGTGGTGCGGCTCGCCGAACTCCTGGCCGCACCGGTGTTCGGATCATCCTGGCCGGCGCACATTCCGTACCCGACCAACCATTACCTGTGGCAAGGGAACCTGCCGACCCGCGCGGTGGACATCGCGCAGGCCATGAGCGGCTTCGACTGCGTGTTCGCGCTCGGCGGCAAGTCGTTCATCACGATCCTGTACACCGAGGCGTCCGCGCTGCCCGAGGGCTGCGAGCTGTACCAGCTCTCCGTGGACGGGCGCGATCTCGGACGGACCTTTCCGTCCAGGCTCTCGGTGGTCGGGGACATCGAGCTCTCTCTGAACGCGCTGAACGCGCTGATCGCCAAACGCATCGCGCCGCGTGCCCAGGAGTACGCGACCGCGCGCGACCGCGCGCGCGACGCGTTCGTCACTCGCAAGCAGGCGCTCGATCAGCGTGCGCGCCAGTTCGCCGCGAACCCGGTGCTGCATCCGCTGGTGGTCGCGAAGATCCTCGCCGAGACGATCGCCGCCACCCCCATCGTCGACGAGGCCATCGCCACCGCGGCGCACCTGCGCGCGTTCCTGAACAACGGGTCCACGCGCCAGTACTCGTTCCTGCGCGGCGGTGCGCTCGGCTGGGGCATGCCTGCGGCGGTGGGGTTCTCGCTGGGCCTCGGCCGCAAACCCGTGGTGTCGCTGGTGGGTGACGGCGCGGCGATGTATTCACCGCAGGCACTGTGGACCGCGGCGCGCGAGGACCTGCCCGTCACGTTCGTGGTGATCAACAACCGCGAATACAACATCCTGAAGAACTTCATGCGGTCGCAGCCGCACTACCTGTCGGCCCGCACCGGGGATTTCATCGGCATGGACCTGGTGTCCCCGGCGATCGACTTCGGCGCGCTGGCGGCGTCGATGGGGGTGCCCGCGCGACGCGTGACCCGCGCGGACGAAGTCCACGCGGCCGTCAACGACGGCATCGTGTCGTGCCGCCCCAACCTGGTCGAGATCGAAGTCGCGACGGAGTGACGCGCCGCGGGCTCAGTGACCCGCGCAGCCGAACATCCAATGCGTCGCGTGCGCGCTGTCGTTGCGGATCCCGTGCACGTCGCCGGCCGGGATCGCGAGTTCGTCACCGGGTTCGAGTATCCAGTCCGCGCCTGCAACCGTCACGACCAGCCGCCCGCTCCGCACGGTCAGCAGGCTGTCCACATCGTGCACCAGGCCGGCCCGTTCGTCGCCGGGCGGCGCGGATTCGTCGTGACAGGAATAGCCGCGCGCGGCCCATTCGCGCTGCACGTCCTCGGGCCGCGCGCGCGGCGGGAAGCGGCCCTGAACGAGCGAGAGGTCCACCTCGCTCGGGGTGACGATACGCCCGGTGAGCAGCCCATGCAGGTGATCCTTCAGCCAGACGCGACGGAACTTCAGGGCCTCCGTGAACGCGTCGGACGGTGTCTCGATTTCCTGCTCGATCCGGTGGATGGCGTTGTCCAGCGACTGGTACTCGCGATACAGCCGCCGGAATTCGGCGCTTTCGAGCTTGAGTGCGTGAATGCGCGCCTTGAGTTCCGGGAACTCGTGGGCCAGGTCGCGGTGATGTTCCAGGTCCATTGCGTGGCGCCGCTGCGGGTTGCTCGATGCGAAATCTATCGTGCGCCGCGCGCGCCGGCCTTGATCCGGGTAAGGCCGGCGGCGCCCGACATGCTCAGGTGCGGGGGTCGAGCAGCACCTTGCACGCCGACTTGTCCGTCTTCAGCGCCTCGAACGCCGCGGCAAAGCCGTCGAAACCGACGGTACGCGTGACCATCGGCGTCGGGTCCAGGCGTTCGCGGTTCATGAGGTCAATCGTGAGTTCGAACTCCTGCCGGCGGTACATGTAGGCATAGCTGACCTGCAGCTCCTTGGTGATCGCCTTGACGGGCCGGATGGTGTCCGGTGCCATGCAGACCCCCAGGATGACGATGCGCCCGCCCATCGGTGCATAGTCCATCGCGAGCTGCTGGGTGCCCGGCACGCCGACGCAATCGAACACCACGTCCGGCCGCTGCCCGGCGATCTGCTTGTAGGTCGCGACCACGGGCGCGCGGCCCGCATCGATCGTCGCGGTGGCGCCGAGCTTCTCCGCGAGCGCGAGCCGCGCCGGCACGAAATCGGACACCACCACGTCGCGGCCGCCGAAGTGACGCACCCAGGCCGCACACGCGAGGCCGATCGGCCCGCCTCCCATGATCAATACGCGCTCGCCGGGCGCGAGCCGTGCGGCGTTCACCCCGTGCAACGCCACCGCGAACGGTTCCACCAGCGCACCCATCGCGTCGTCCACGCCCGCGGGCAATACGAGTGTTTCTGCAGCTCCGACGCGCATGAACTCCGCGAACGCGCCCGGCGCCTGGCCGAGCGCGGAATAGCGGACCCGTGAGCACCGGTAACCGTTGCCGGCCAGGCACGCGGCACAGTGCCCGCACGCGAAGAATGGCATCGCCGTGACGCGATCGCCGACGCGGATGCCCCGGACGTCGGACGCCACCTCGACCACCTCGCCCGCGAACTCGTGCCCCATCACGGTCCCCGGCGGCAACGGCGCCATGCCGGAGTCCGGGCCGTGCACGTCCGCCATGTGCAGGTCCGACCCGCAGATGCCGCAGCGGCGCACTGCGATCACGAGATCGCCGGAAGAGGTGCGCGGTGGTGCGACGTCTTCGATGGTGAGCGGTGCGCCGGGGCGATGATGGACGGCTGCGCGCATGTGCGCCTCGATCGGAAATGTCAGGAATCTTCGATGGTAGCGCATCCGCGCGGCGCGGCG
>JBFWUN010000067.1:0-19541 GCA_050247235.1 Gammaproteobacteria bacterium | reverse complement strand
GCATCGAACGCCCAGATCGCACCACTGCTGACCACGAGCAGCACCATCACGGCGGAAAAATCGAAAACCATCACTTGCCCACCTTGAGCACGGCCATGAACGCTTCCTGCGGGATCTCCACGGACCCCACCTGCTTGAGCCGCTTCTTTCCTTCCTTCTGCTTCTCCAGCAGCTTGCGCTTGCGCGTGATATCGCCGCCGTAGCATTTCGCGGTGACATTCTTGCGCATCGCCTTGACGGACTCACGCGCGATGATCTTCGAGCCGATTGCCGCCTGGATGGCGACCTCGAACATCTGGCGCGGAATGATCTCGCGCATCTTGGTCACGAGGTCGCGACCACGCCGCTGCGCATCTTCCCGGTGCACGATCACCGACAACGCGTCCACCTTTTCGTTGTTGATCAGGATATCCACCTTGACCATGTCGGCCGGACGATAGCTGTCGAAGCTGTAGTCCATCGACGCGTAACCGCGCGTCAGGGACTTGAGACGGTCGAAGAAGTCCAGCACCATTTCGCTGAGTGGCAGCAGGTAGCCGACGGAAACCTGGGTGCCGACGAAATTCAGCTTGGTCTGGATTCCGCGCTTTTCGACGCACAACGAGATCACATTGCCGAGGTACTCCTGGGGCGTCAGCAGGTCGGCCTGGATAAAGGGCTCGCGGATCTCGGCCACCTGGCCAGGATCTGGGAGGCGCGCCGGGTTGTCCACCTGGATCACGTCATCGTTGCGCAGCACAACCTCGTAGACCACCGTCGGTGCCGTTGTGATGAGCGCCATGCCGTACTCGCGCTCAAGCCGTTCCTGCACGATCTCCATGTGAAGCATGCCGAGGAACCCGCAACGGAAGCCGAACCCCAGCGCCTCGGATGTCTCCGGTTCGTACGAGAGCGCCGCGTCGTTCAACCTGAGTTTCGCCAGCGCCTCGCGGAACGCCTCGTAGTCCGAGGAATCGATCGGGTAGAGCCCTGCGAATACGTTCGGTTTGGATTTCTGGAAGCCTGGCAGCGGCGCTGCCGCCGGTTGCTGCGCGCTGGTGATGGTGTCGCCGACGGGCGCACCGTTGATATCCTTGATTCCGGCCACCAGGAACCCGACCTCGCCGGCAGACAGCTTCTGCTTGCGAACCCGCTTTGGCGTGAAAATGCCGACCTGGTCGACGTCGGCGTCCCTGCCCGTCGACATCACTCGGATCCGGGAGCCGGCCACCATTTCGCCGTCGAATATGCGTACCAGCGACACGACCCCGAGGTAGTTGTCAAACCAGGAGTCGATGATCAGGGCTTTCAGGGGTGCAGCCGGATCACCCTTCGGCGGTGGAATGAGGCGCACGAGCCTGTCCAGCAGATCGCGCACGCCCAGTCCGGACTTTGCACTCACGAGCGCCGCGTCGGTGGCGTCGATGCCGATGATGTTCTCGATCTCTTCCGCGACGCGCACCGGTTCCGCGGACGGCAGATCGATCTTGTTCAGCACCGGTACCACTTCCAGTCCCTGATCGACCGCTTTGTGGCAATTGGCGACGGACTGCGCTTCGACGCCCTGCGCTGCATCCACCACGAGCAGCGCACCTTCGCAGGCCGCCAGTGAGCGCGAGACCTCGTAGCTGAAATCCACGTGGCCAGGCGTGTCGATGAAGTTGAGAAGGTAGGTCTGGCCGTCGCTCGCGGTGTAGTTCAGGCTGACGCTCTGCGCCTTGATCGTGATGCCGCGCTCGCGCTCCAGGTCCATGGAGTCGAGGACCTGAGCCGACATTTCACGATCCGCGAGCCCGCCGCAGATCTGGATGAACCGGTCCGCCAGGGTGGACTTGCCGTGATCGATGTGGGCGATGATCGAAAAGTTGCGGATGTGCTGCATATCGGGCGATGGTCACACGCCAGCCGTGTCGGCAGCGTGCGGGCGGCATCTTACTCGATGACGCGCCGCCGCGACAGCCGACGTCGCGGCCAGTGCCGCCCTCACCCGGCGAGTACCCGGGAGAAAAACTCGCCGTGTTCATGATCTCCGACCGGACCGGCCCAGAGCTCGGCTGTTCCGCGGACCAGCACCGGGACCCGGTAGTGGTACAGCGGCCGCCAGTCAGTGTGCTCGTCGATGTCGATGCACTCGAGTGCGCGCCCGGAAGTACGGGGATCAGTCTCCAGTAGTGCATGGAGTGCCTCGCAGATCTCGCAATCCCGGCGCAGAAACAGTCGCAGCGGCAATTCGTTCATCGCGGGCTCACTTGGGCAGTTCGAGCGCCATGAACAGCGGATTACCCTGGCGGTTCACCAGGACCGGCACCTTGTCGCCCGCGGCGAGTGCGCGAGTCACATCCTTGAGCGCGGCGGCCGACTTGATCTCCTTGAAATTAATCTGCACCAGCACGTCGCCCGGTCGGAGCCCCGCTTCGCGGGCGGGTCCCGCCTTGACTTCCTCCACCAGTACGCCCGCCGTGGTCAGCGAAAGCTCCTTGCGCTCGGCCTCAGTCAGATCCCGCACCTTGGCCTTGAGACGCTCGTCGACGATACCGGTGCGCGGCGGCTTGCCCTCTTCCTGCGCCACCGGCATGTCCTCTTCGGCCGGCAGCCTGCCGATCTCGATCGCCAGGCTGCGGCTCTTGCCGGCACGCAGGATTTCCAACGGCAGTTTCTTGTCGATCGGTGCCGCACCCACCAGCGGCGGCAGATCGGAGGAGGTCCCGATCGGCTGTCCATTGAACTTCGTGATGATGTCGCCGGCTTCAAGCCCGGCGTTCTCCGCGGGGCTGTCAGGCAGCACCTTGGATACGAGCGCGCCGTGCGGTTGCTTCATGTGGAAGGATTCCGCGAGTTCCGCAGTGACGTCCTGGATCAGCACACCGAGCCAGCCGCGACTGACTTCACCCTTCTCGCGGATCTGCTGGTATACGTTCATGACGACATCGATCGGGATGGCGAAGGACAGCCCCATGAAGCCGCCCGTCCGGCTGTAGATCTGCGAATTGACACCTACGACCTCGCCGTCGAGGTTGAACAGCGGCCCGCCCGAGTTGCCCGGATTGATCGCCACGTCCGTCTGGATGAATGGCACATAGTTCTCGTTGGGCAGGCTGCGCCCCGTCGCGCTCACGATGCCGGCGGTGACCGAATGGTCGAAACCGAACGGTGAGCCGATTGCGAGCACCCACTCGCCGACCTTCAGGTCCGCCGAGCGGCCCAGCTTCAGCGCCGGCAGCGGCTTGTCACTCTCGACTTTCAGCACCGCGATATCACTGCGCGGATCGGTTCCCACGATCTTCGCCTTGAGTTCGCGCCGGTCGCTCAGGCGAACCACGACTTCATCGGCATCCTTCACCACGTGGTAGTTGGAGATGACGTAGCCATCGGGCGATACGAGGAAGCCCGACCCGAGCGACGACCGGGGAAGCATGTCGCCCGGAGGCATCTGGTCGTCGAAGAAACGCCGGAAGAAGTCGTTCAGCGGGCTGTCGTCCGGGATGTTCGGGATCGAGAAGCCTGGCGGGAGTCGGGGTCCTTCGTTGTCCTCGTCGTCGCGCTCCGCGGTGGTGCTGATGTTCACCACCGCCGGGCTGTTGTTCCGCGCCAGTTGCGTGAAATCGGGCAGCGAACCGGCCGGAAGCGCGGGCGCAGCGCCTGCAGCGATCAGCGCGAGGGCGGCGATGCACCCGCGCCACGCGGCGCGCCGATGGACCGGGCAATGCATTCTTTTCATGGGAGGAAACCGGGTTGAATCACTGGATGGCGACGGACGCTGCGATCCGTCGCACCGTCGTCTGCGGAACTTCACCGACGACGGTGACCTGGTAGCGATCGTACATGCGGCTGAACGCATTTATCGCGCCCATCGATGAGTATCCCTGGAGAGGCGGCTGTTCCTGCGAGATCT
This sequence comes from Gammaproteobacteria bacterium, assembly GCA_050247235.1. Lineage (GTDB taxonomy): Bacteria > Pseudomonadota > Gammaproteobacteria > CAIKBL01. The sequence continues at coordinate 15,670 of JBFWUN010000067.1, read as the reverse complement.
CCTCGATGAACACCGAGAACATCGCGAGACCGTCCGAGTACACGGCATGCCGGACCGGTGCCCGGCTGCTCACGAGCGGCCGCGTATGCGAATTCCTGAGTGCGAAACCCGCCGGGACCCACTGAACATTCAACGCCATGGCGTCGGTGCCGGGCGCCTCCGCGGATTCCGCTTCGTTCGTCCGCCACGTGAATCCCGCACCGTCGAGTTCGGCGGTGAGCTTGGCGTCGTCGATGGCGTGCCCGATCTCGATGTCGATGAACATCACCTGCTCGAGCACCTGGCCGCCCTGGCCGAGCACCGCGGACTTCAGCAGCAGGTTGGTGCGCTCGTCGATCCAAAGCTGGTAGCTGTACCGATCCGGCATGCGTGGGCGCACCAGGACGACTTTCGCGTTGCGCTCGGCGATTCGGCCGTCGGCCAGCAGTTCGAAATCGTAGTACTGCCGGATCTTGTCGACGGGTTCCGAAAGCGCAAGACCGATGAAATCCTGCGGACGGCGCTTCTCGACCATCACTTCGCGATCGTCGGCAAACGTGCAGGTGACCCGCGTTCCGTCACGGACGACTTCGCGGGCCGGGCCGGTCAGTGACTTGAGGCGCTCGTACTCGACCCCATGCTCGGCCTTGTGCACGATGCGCATCGCATCAACATCGCGACCGTGTGCGTAGATGAACGTCCCTTCGTAATTGAGCGACTTGGTCGCGGGCGTGACCTGGGCGAGGAGCACCGCGGGATCCACCACCTCGGCCCGGGTGGCGCCGGTGACCAGGCAGCACCCCAGAAGCCAGGGGACGGTGCGAGCGAAACCCTGCATGTCAGGTGTTCAGGGCGTCGGCGTGGACGTGGATTCGAGGCCTACCACCCGCACGTAAGGATGTACCCCCGGGACCCCCATCTGTGCGCGCTGTTCGTTGAAGTTCACGAGGTAGCGGTTGATCCGCCGCTGGTATTCTTCCGGGGAAAGCGTGGATACCTGATCACGATCCGGGGAGGCCCCGGCGGCATCTCCCGGTCTGTCCGCCAGCGCGAGCGTCGACACGGGGGCGGTGGCAACCGGCGGCACCGGGGCAGTTGCAGCCTGTGGATTGAGGGCGGTGGGGGGCGGTGAAGGCTGGAACTGGAGACCGAGAAAGGCGACGACGGCAAGCGAGGCTGCCGTCGCGAGGCCGGTGAGCGCACCCGGCCAGCGGCGCGCAGGTCCAGCCGGCCAGGGCACCACCTTGGCCGTGCCCGGCGCAACCACCGGTTCGGCGTCCAGGGCAGCAAGGACGCGGGCCGAGAGATCGAATCCCAGGCCCGCCTTGTCGTCCGGTGCTCGCAGCACATCACCCATCAGCGTATACCGGGCCCAGCGTGCGCGCTCGGCGGGGTCGCGGATAATCTCCGCAAGCGCGCCCAGGTCGTCCGCTTCGCCGGCGCCGTCAACCAGCGCTGAAACTCGTTCCGATGTCTGCATAGGTTCTAACCCCGTCTGTGCTTACCGCGAGCCTGGTGTGCCGGGTCGTTCACCGCTCCAGCAGCGGCTTGAGTTTGCCATCGATGACCTCGCGCGCGCGGAATATCCGCGAGCGCACAGTACCTACCGGGCACTCCATCGCCGTGGCGATATCTTCGTAGCTCAGCCCGTCCATTTCACGCAACAAGATTGCCGTCCGCAAGTCCTCCGGCAGCTTCTCGATCGTGTCGAAAATGATCTGCTTCATCTCTTCGACCTGCAGCGATGTCTCGGGTGTCTCCGTATCGGGGATCAGCTCGTCGATCGGCAGTTCCTCGCCATCGTCGTTCGTCAGGTCCGCTTCCGCGGGCCGGCGACCGGCGGCAGTCAGGTAATTCTTCGCCGTGTTGATCGCGATCCGGTACAACCACGTGTAGAACGCGCTCTCTCCACGGAAGTTCGCGAGCGCACGATACGCCTTGATGAACGCCTCCTGGGCGACGTCCATTGCATCGTCACGATCGCGGACAAACCGCGAGACAAGCTTGATGATCCGGTGCTGGTAACGGGAGACCAGCAAGTCGAATGCATGCTTGTCTCCCCGTTGAACTCGCTCGACCAACGCCTGATCGGTGGTGTCGCCCATCAGGGGGCTGTCCCTGTATCATGGGCGCGCGCCGCGCCTACACCTGACGCATAGACCATCACGATGGCGGATTAGTTCGGGTGGGTGGACGTTCTTGGTATGGGCCGGAGTATAGCAAGCGAGGGGCGATGCCACACCTGCAGGACTGCGACGTGCTCATCATCGGCAGCGGCGCGGCCGGCCTCAGCCTGGCGCTGCACCTCGCGGAGCGGTTCGCGGTGACGGTCCTGGCCAAGCGCGACATCGAAGAAGGCGCGACGCTGTACGCGCAGGGCGGCGTGTCGGCAGTCATAGACCAGGACGACAGCATCGAGTCGCACGTCGAAGACACCCTGCGGGCCGGCGCAGGCCTCTGTCACCGGGATATCGTCGAGGACATCGTCACGCAGGGCAGATCGCAGATCGACTGGCTGCTTGCGCAAGGGGTCCCTTTCACGACGACCGACGCCGCCGACGGCGGGCAGATGATGCACCTGACCCGCGAGGGCGGCCACAGCCGCCGCCGCGTCGTGCACGCGGCGGATGCGACCGGGCGCGCGATTGAGAGCACGCTGATCGGACAGGCGCGCGCGCATCCCAACATCACGCTGCTCCCCCATCACGTCGCCATCGATCTCATCACGACCGGCAAGCTCGGCGGCACACCCGATCGCTGCGTCGGCGCCTATGTGCTTGACCGTCGCGAGAACATGGTCTGCGCCGTTCGCGCGCGCTGGAGCGTGCTCGCAACGGGCGGTGCGGGCAAGGTCTACCTGTACACCAGCAACCCGGATGTCGCCACCGGCGACGGGATCGCCATGGCCTGGCGGGCGGGATGCGCCATCGCGAACATGGAGTTCGTCCAGTTCCACCCGACCTGCCTCTACCACCCGCACGCGAAGACCTTCCTGCTGACCGAGGCGCTGCGCGGCGAGGGCGGATACCTGCGGCTCCCGAACGGCGAACGCTTCATGCACCGCTTCGACGACCGCCTGGAGCTCGCGCCGCGCGATATCGTGGCGCGGGCGATCGACTTCGAGATGAAGCGACTCGGGGTCGATTCGGTGTTTCTGGACATAACGCACAAGCCTGCGCCGTTCGTCCGCGAGCACTTCCCCACGGTGTATTCGAGATGTCTCGAGTTTGGTATCGACATCACCACGCGACCGATCCCGGTGGTGCCGGCTGCGCACTACCTGTGCGGAGGCGTGGTGACCGATCTCGCCGGGCGCACCTCGCTGCCGGGGCTGTTCGCCATCGGCGAGGTTGCCTGCACGGGGTTGCACGGCGCGAACCGGATGGCCAGCAACTCGCTGCTCGAATGCCTGGTGACCGGAACTGCTGCCGCCGCCGCCATCACTGCTGAGGAAGCGCACGTACCGGTGCTTCCGGCGGTGCCGCCATGGGACGAGTCCCAGGTGACGGATGCCGATGAAGAGGTGGTCGTCGCCCACAACTGGGACGAGCTGCGCCGTTTCATGTGGGACTACGTCGGTATCGTGCGGACGACCAAGCGGCTCGAGCGGGCGCGTCGACGAGTCCACCTGCTGCGCGGCGAGATCAGTGACTTCTACGCGAACTTCCGCGTCACGAGCGACCTGATCGAACTGCGCAACCTGGTCCAGGTGGCGGAGCTCATCATCCGCTGCGCGCTGAAGCGGAAGGAGAGCCGCGGACTCCACTTCACGCTCGACTTCCCCGAACGGGACGACGTGAACTATGCGCGCGATACGATCCTCCGCGCCGGGGACTTCGGTTGAGGGTAATTCAATGACGATGCTCGACATGCCGGTCCCACCGGCGCCGGACTCGCTCAACGGGCGCGTGGTGCTGGTCACGGGAGCGAGCCGCGGCCTGGGACGTGCGGTGGCAATGGCAGCCGCTGGACACGGCGCAAGAGTGCTGCTGCTGGCGCGCGATGTGCGCCGCCTCGAGGAGGTTGCAGACGCGATCGAAGCCAGCGGGGCGCCGGCTCCGCTGCTCGTCCCCTGCAACCTTGAGAATACGACCGTCGACGATCACGCGGCAATTGCGTCCCATGTCCGCGAGCACTGCGGGCATCTCGACGGGCTCGTGCTGAACGCCGCGATGCTCGGCACCCTCTGCTCATTCGAGCATCAGGATCCCGTGCTTTGGGCTCGGGTGTTCCAGGTCAACGTCCACGCGCCGTTCCTGCTGCTGCAAGCCTGCCTGCCGCTGCTGCGTGCGGCGCCTTCGGCGTCGGTGCTCGGTGTCTCTTCGAGCGTCGGCCGGCGAGGACGCGCGTACTGGGGCGCATACGCGGCGTCCAAGTTCGCGCTCGAAGGGATGCTCCAGACGCTTGCCGACGAACTGCGCGACGTCTCGCGCGTACGGGTGAACTCCGTGAACCCGGGGCGCCTGCGGACCCGGATGCGGGCCGAAGCCTACCCGGCGGAGGATCCGACCACGTTGCCGACACCAGAGGATGTCGCCCCCGCTTTCGTCCACCTGCTCGGCAGTGAACACCCCTACCACGGCGTCGCGCTGACCCTTCCGGCTGCCACCGCGGTGCGCTGAGAAACCGGCGATTCAAAGACATGGGCGGCAAACCTTTGCCGCCGGTGAAGTCCGTCAGGCGATTCCCGGGGCCGGCGGCGCCAGAAATCCGGCAGACACGGGGCAACGCGTCGGGACGCCGACGGCACTGAGTCGCTGGAATCGGGGGCTACGGGAAGAATTCCGACATTCAACCGGCCACATTCCGTTTCGAACCGATGTCACCGGTCCTGATGTGATGGTTGGCACATTTCTGGCTTCCACTGCCCAGGACGCCAACCCGGAGGGTGCCATGAACCCCCAAGCTGAACGCGCAGCGCTCGAAGAGCCCATGATTCAAATCGGCGCGATGCCGTATTTCGCGCCCGACCCGCAGGCCCGACGGCTGCTGTCCGACAGCACGCTGCTGCGCATCGCGAATGCGCTGCAATCGAGTCTCTACGTAAAGGACGTGGTCCACGCGTTCGCCAGCGAAGCGCGGCGCCTGGTGCGCCGCGTCGCCCTGCGGTATCGCAATCGCACCGACGATTGCCTTTTCCAGGAAGGCCGACAGCAGCTGCATCGCTGCAGCTACGAGTTGAATCTGCTCGGCAAGTCCATGGGCGAAGTCACGTTCATGCGCAATCAACCTTTCAACGCCGACGAGCAGGCGCTGTTCGAGATCATGCTCTGCGCGCTGATCTACCCGTTGCGCAATGCCCTGATGTACGAAAGGGCGCTGAAGTCGGCGCTCAAGGATCCGCTGACCGGCGTGAACAATCGCGCCTGCATGGAACAGCATCTCGAACACGAAGTGCTGTCCGCCGTTCGTCATCGCACACCGCTGTCGATGCTGATGATCGATATCGACTACTTCAAGACGGTCAATGATGCGCACGGCCACGTGGCGGGTGACACGGTACTGGCCACGGTAGCCGAGGCCATCGTGCGATGCACCCGGGACAGCGACGTCGTGTTCCGGTACGGCGGGGAGGAGTTCGCCGTCATCCTGACCAACACGCGCTCTGCGGGCGCCGGCCTGCTCGCGGAACGCATCCGCGCGACGGTCGACGAACTCGAGATCCGGTCCCAGGAGGCAACGATCGAGGTGACCGTCAGTATCGGCGTTGCCCAGCTCACGGCCGGGGATTCCAAGATCGACCTGCTCGAACGGGCGGACACGATGCTTTATCGCGCCAAGTACCGCGGACGCAACCAGGTCGTAACCGCCGACGACTGAACGCGTACGACGCGTCCACCGCCGTCGCGGAATTTCTCCGCGGACTGCCCGGGAACCCGCCCGCTGCCCCGGCGTGCGGATCCCGGCGCGATGCGCGAGGGCCGGCGCGGACGTACCGTCAGCGTCTCATTGCCTCCACGATTTCGGCCGCGCGCTCGGGTGCCTCGAGCAGGCGCGCGAACCCCGTCTCGTCGATCAGCGGAACATTCAACGCCCGGGCCCGCTCGGCCTTGCTGCCCGCCTCCTCTCCCGTCACCACGATCCGCGTCTTCGCCGACACGCTGCCGGCGACCTTCGCGCCCAGCGCCCGCAAGCGCTCGGCAGCCTCGTCACGCGTCATCCCCGACAGCGTGCCGGTCAGCACGATCGTCCATCCTGCCAGCGGCGCCGGCGCCTGCTGCGCTGGCGGGTGCTCGGCCCAGGTCACGCCGGCGTCGCGCAGCCGCTGCACCAGGACCCGCTGGTCGGGATCCCGAAAGAAACCATGGATACTCGCCGCCACGGCGGGTCCCACGTCGGGCACCTCCTCCAAGGCTTCATTCGACGCGTCCATCAGCGCGTCGAGCCCGCCGAACGCGTGTGCAAGCTGGCGCGCAGTCGCCTCGCCCACTTCCCGGATCCCAAGCGCGAACAGGAATCGGGGCAGTGTCGTTTTCCGGCTGGTCGCGATCGCGTTGACGAGATTCGTCGCGGACTTCGTGCCGAGCCGTTCCTGTTCGGCAATCTGCTCGACCGTCAGTGCAAAGAGATCGGCGGCGTCATGCACCAGGCCCGCGTCGACGAACTGCGTGACCAGACGTTCACCCAATCCCTCGATGTCCATCGCGCGCCGGGATGCGAAGTGGATGATCGCCTGCACGCGCTGGGCCTTGGCCTGGCCGGGTACGTGGCGCGGCATTTCGAACGGCACCGCGCCGGACGGGCGACGCTCCCGCAGCACCCCCACAATCTCGGGAATGACATCACCCGCGCGACGCACGAGGACGGTGTCACCGACACGCACGTCTTTGCGCGCGAGCTCGTCCGCGTTGTGCAAAGTGGCATTGGTCACCGTGACACCGCCCACGAGCACGGGCTCCAGGCGCGCAACCGGCGTCAGTGCGCCTGTCCGCCCCACCTGCACGTCGATCGCGAGTACCCGGGTGGCCTTCTCCTCCGGCGGAAACTTGTACGCGATTGCCCAGCGCGGCGCCTTCGCCACCTGGCCAAGCTGCTCCTGCGCGGCGCGACTGTCGACCTTGAAGACCACCCCGTCGATGTCATAGCCGAGCGCCTGCCGCCGGGCGCCAATCTCGGCGTAGAACCCGAGTGCGGCTTCGGCACCCTCCAGCCGCCGCGCTTCCGGTGACACGCGATGCCCCAGCCGGGCGAGCAGTCGCAGCAGTGCGTGATGAGAATCGGGCAGCTCGATTCCCTCCACGGCGCCCACGCCGTAGCAGAATATCGTCAGCGGCCGGCTCGCCGTGACCGCCGGATCGAGCTGGCGCAGGCTGCCCGCGGCGGCGTTGCGCGGGTTGGCAAACGGCTTCTCGCCACGCGCACGCTGCTGCGTATTCAGGCGTTCAAACCCGGCATGATCGAGGTATATCTCGCCCCGGACCTCGAGCAGCACGGGCGGTTCGCGCGCGGCCAGCCTCAGCGGGACTGCGCGGATGGTACGCACGTTCGCGGTGACATCCTCACCATTCTCGCCATCACCCCGGGTTGCCGCGCGCGCCAGCACGCCGTGCTCGTAAATCAGGCTGATTGCCAGCCCGTCCAGCTTGGTCTCCGCGGAATACCACACTGGCGCGTCGCCGAGCCGCGCGCGCACGCGCGCATCGAAATCGAGGAAATCCTGGGGCGAAAACGCGTTCGCGAGCGACAGCATCGGGACCCGATGAGTAACGGGTTGGAATCCCTCCGCGATCTTTCCGCCGACGCGCTGCGAAGGAGAGTCCGGCGCGAGCAACGAGGGGTGCTCCGTCTCGAGTTCGACCAGCTCGCGTATCAGAGCGTCGTATTCGGCGTCCGAGATGGCCGGATCGTCGAGCACGTAGTATCGATGGTCGTGCGCTTCGATTTGCTGCCGGAGTTCGGCTATCCGGTGCGCTGCCCGCGATTCATGCATGCGTCGGGAACTTCGCGGCAATCCGCCGCATCTGCTCGATACCCGCGCTGTCGAGCACGGTCTTGGGGTCGCTCAGAAGTTCGGCCTGCAGCCCCTCGGCAAGTCGTTGCGCGGTGTTCAGGAAGAGTTCGAACGCCACCGGGCCGTCCAGCGGGGCGGGCAGGTGCAGGAACATCACCAGACCGGCGGTCTGAAAGGCTTCGATGCGCTGCAGGTCGAAACTGCCGGGTTCGAACATGTTGGCGAGGCTGAACAGCGCCCGCTCAGTGCGCAGATCCCCCGCTCCGAAATGATGGAAGACCTGCATGTCGCCGTGCTTCATGCCGACCGCGTTCGCGTTTCGGACGATCATCGGTCCGACGAACGCGGGGCCGTAGATCGGTCGCAGGTAGAACGTCAGCAGCGCCGGCTCCGGCGGTGGCTGGTCCGGATTGTTTCGAGACGACACGGCGTTCGCGGAAGCGGGCGTCTCGAAACCGAAGTCGAGCTGCGCCTGCTTCCGGCGTGCGCGGCGGCTGCGTGCCGGGCGATCCTCCGCGGCGGGCGCGGCCTCCGCCAGTGCTGCCTCGGGGCGTTCCTGCACGGCGTCGTTGCGAATGACCGGCAGCTCCGGCAACGGTTCGATCTTGCGCACCCGCACGGGCCCCACGACGTCGTCCGTCGGATCGCGATCGAGGTCAACGTCAGGCAGTTCGTCCTGCTCCCGCGCGCGTCGCCGCCACGCGCTGCCGCCGCTGCTGTAGCGACGGTTGCGCTGTCGCCGCCGCACCACCCCCAGCACGTACACCGCGCCGACGATCGCGAGCCCGACGACGAGCAGTGCGATCCGCAGCGCCCAGGAAAAATCACCCATTGCGCCACCCGGCACGCGGCCCCGCACCGCGCCCGAACTGAACGAGAGAGTGGTGGCGCATGGATGCCGGGATCCCTCGCAACGTCACGCAGTCGCCGCGAGCGCGACAGCCTCGTCCATGTTTACCGCGACGAGCCGGGAAACGCCCGCTTCGTGCATCGTGACCCCGATGAGCTGCTGCGCAATCTCCATCGTGATCTTGTTGTGCGTGACGAACAGGAACTGGACGCGCTCGGACATCGATTTCAGCATTTCTGTCAGCCGCACCACGTTCGCGTCATCGAGCGGCGCGTCGACCTCATCGAGCAGGCAGAACGGCGCCGGGTTCAGCTCGAACAGGGAGAACACGAACGCGAGCGCCGTCAGCGCCTTCTCGCCGCCCGACAGCAGGTGAATGGTGCTGTTGCGTTTGCCCGGCGGGCGGGCCATTACCGCAACGCCGGTTTCAAGGAGATCGTCCCCAGTCAGTTCGAGATAGGCATGTCCGCCGCCGAACAGTACCGGGAACATGGACTGCAGGCCACTGTTGACCTTGTCGAAGGTCTCGCGGAAGCGGGTGCGGGTTTCCTTGTCAATCTTGTGCATCGCGTCCTCGAGCGTGGCGAGTGCCTGCGTCAGATCAGCAAACTGGTTGTCCAGGTAGGTCTTGCGTTCGGTCAGCTGGGCGAATTCGTCAATTGCCGCGAGGTTTATCGGCCCCAATCGCTGGATGCGGTTGCCGAGGGTTTCGAGTCGCGCACGCCACGTTTCCTCGTCAGCGTCCTCCGGCAGTTGCGGCAGCAGGTCCTCGACAGCGTGTCCCTGCTGCTGAAGTCGTTCTTCGAGTTCCTGCGCGCGAACCTGCAACGCGCGTTCCTCCAGTCGGACCTGTTCGAGCTGCTGCTGGCGCTGGGTGATTTCGCGCGCTGCATTGCCGCTCTGTTCGTCGGTGCCACGCAGCGCGTTCTCGCAGGATTCCAGATCGGTGCGGCTGGACTTCAATGCTTCCTCGATTGCCAGCCGCCCAGCGAGTGCCGCATCGAGTTGGCTGGAGAGTGTCTCCTGCGGCGCGATCGCGTCGGCGAGTGCCCCGTCGAGATCGGCGCAGCGTGCCCCCAGTTCCTGCACGAGGCGCGCGTTGCGTCCAAGCGCAAGTTCGAGTGAATTGTGGGTCGAACGCAACCCTTCGAGCTTCAGTGCAACCGCGTGCCGCGCCTCGCGCGCGGTACGCCACGCCTGGCGGGTGGACTCGAGCGTCGCCTGCACATCGCGTCGGGCCGCGTTCAGTGCTTCACCGGTCTGTGCCAGGGTGGTGAGATGCGCGCGCAGTCCGTCAACCTGTCCACGCAAGTCCACCAGCGTGCTTTCGTTCTGCGAGCTCTGACGTGCGAGTTCGGAGAGCTCGCGCGTGATCACGTGGAGGCGTTCCTGTACGCGCTGGCGCTCGGCCTGACGCAGGCCGAGCTGGGTGCGACATTCGCTGCCGGCCGCGATGGCCGTTCGCAGCGCATCCGCGAGCGCTCGTTCCTGCTGTTCGGCGTCCGCGACGGCTTGCTGGAGGCGTTCCAGCTCCGCCTGCGCCGCCTGCACCTGTTCCCGTCCCGTGGCAACCTGTGCCGACACCTCTTCCAGCACGCGCTGGCGCGCCAGCACCCCCGCTTCCAGCGTTTCTCGCCCGGGCAGCTGCACCCAGTTGGGTCCAAACCAGACACCGTCCCGTGTGATCACGGACTCGTGCGCCTGCAGCCGGGGTCGCACTGACTGGGCGTTCGGGATGTCGTCTACCACGTACACCCCAGACAGCAGCGGTTCGAGCGACCACGCGCAGTGCACGCGCTCCAGCAGGCGGGGCGGCATGTCCGGCCGCGAGACTGCCACGGGTACGCTGACCCCGGTTTCTATCCCGCCGAGCCGCGCGACCGGCAGATCATGACGGGAAGCGCTCGCGAGGCGCGCCACGAGACCCGGTTCGCAGAGGCTCGACAAGGGCAGGCGCAGTGCCATCTCGACGGCCAGCTCGAATCCCTCGTCGATGCGAAGTTCCCCCGCCAGCAGGTGAGGATCGCTCAGCGTATACCGCTCCAGCCAGCGCGTCAGCGCCGACTGGTCACGTCCGAGCGCCGCGTTCTGCAGCGCGGTCAACGAGGCTTCCTGCCCGATCTTCTGCTGCAGTTCGCTGCGCAGCCGATGCAGCGTCTGCGCCTGCTCGGCGGCCGCGTTGCGGGCCGCCTGGAGCGCGCTGCGGATCGCCTGCTGCTCGCCGATGCGCTGGTCGTAATCCCGTTCATGCTCGGCGAGTGCCTGTTCCAGCCGCGTGACCGCGCCGTCCAGGTCCTGCGGTTGCAGGCGCGCCTGCTCGGCGGCGAGCGTCTCGGCGCGCTGCCGCGCCTCGGAGAATCCCTTCTGCAGCAGTTCGACCCGCACCTGTTCGGCGTGTTCGAGGCGGGCCGTCTCCGCCTGCTGCCGATTGTACGCATCCCACTCGGACTGCCATGCCTCCGCGGCCTGTTCGGCCCGGCGCAATGCTTCGGCCGCGTCCTCTTCAGCCGCCGCCTGGGCCTGGTCGTCGGGCGTGAGCGCGAGGATTTCCTGTGCCAGAGCCGCCTGCTTCGCGAGATCCTCCTGATGCAGGCGCGTGGTCTCGTCCAGGCTGAAGCGCGCCCGCGCAAGTTCCTGCTCGAGTGCTTTGCGGCGATCCTCGTTGTGCTGAATGCTCTGTTCGAGCCGCGAGACTTCCGCGCTGCGCGTGTAGAACTCGCTCTGCCGCGCATTGAACGTGTCCAGCGCCGCGGCCTGGCGGCTGCGAAGTTCGGCTTGTGCCGCTTCGATCCGGCGCAGTCCGGCCAATGCCTCCTCGACCGCAGTCTCCCGTTCGGCAATCAGCTGCTGCTGCGTGGCGCGCTGGCGCGCCAGCGCGCGCCAGCGGATCGTCAGGGCCTCCGCCTCCAGGCGACGCTCTTCGTGCTTGAATTCCTGGTACTTTTCCGCGGCCTTTGCCTGACGCTGCAGATGGCCGAGCTGCTTGTCGAGCTCCTCGCGGACATCGTTGACGCGCGCGAGATTCTCGTTGGTGTGACGGATGCGTGTCTCCGTCTCGCGACGGCGTTCCTTGTACTTGGAGATTCCGGCAGCCTCTTCCAGGAAGCCTCGCAGTTCGTCCGGCTTGGCCTCGACCACGCGCGAGATCATGCCCTGTTCGATGACCGAGTAGCCGCCACGCGCACCGAGCCCGGTGCCGAGAAACACGTCGATGATGTCCTTGCGGCGGCACGACGCGCCGTTGAGAAAGTACTTCGAGACGCCGTCGCGCGTGACGGTGCGCCTGATGGAAATCTCGGCAAAGCTCGCGTATGCACCTCCGAGCGCACCGTCGGCGTTGTCGAACACCAGTTCCACGGAAGCTTGACCGACGGGCTTGCGGGTACTCGAGCCGCTGAAGATGACGTCCGCCATCGAATCTCCCCGCAGGTGCTTGGCGGAGGACTCGCCCATTACCCACATCATCGCGTCGATGATGTTCGACTTGCCGCAGCCGTTGGGCCCGACGACGCCAGTGAGATTGCCCGGCAGGTAGAGGGTGGTGGGATCGACGAACGACTTGAAGCCCGCGAGCTTTATCTTGGTGATGCGCATGGCGCGAGCATACCGTACGGGCGGCTCTCCGGACAGATCCGAATGCCGCCCGGGTGACGTTTCATCTTGCTGAAAACAAAACGGAATCCGGGGCAGACGCAGGCTTGACAGGTATCCGGAAACGCCGCCCGCGCGCGGCCGGCGCGGCCCGTCTCGCCGGGTCATGTATCATCTCGCCCGCAGCCTTTTCGAGAGCATTTCCGCGCATGCCGAGCCAACCCGCCCGCCATCTCGACACCTTTCCGAATCCGGCCCCCGAACGCGATTACACGATCCGCATCGAGATCCCGGAGTTCACATGTCTTTGCCCCAAGACCGGACAGCCCGACTTCGCGCACCTGACCCTGGAATACGTCGCCGACCGCACCTGCGTGGAGCTGAAATCGCTGAAGCTCTACGTGTGGTCATTCCGTGACGAGGGGCATTTTCACGAGGCGGTGACCAACCGGATGCTCGACGACCTGGTTTCGGCATGCCGCCCGCGCTTCGCGCGCCTGACCGCGAAGTTCAATGTGCGCGGCGGCACATACCCGACGGTCGTCGCCGAGCACCGGGCGGTGGGCTGGCAGGCACCAGTCCCGGTCAACCTTCCCTGAGCGCGCGCGGGCGTGCCATTGCGCACAGTGCGCGGGCGATGACGCAGTGACCGGCGCCATGCCGGGACCGTCCGCCGGCTTCGCCACCGGGCTTCGTTACGTCTGGCGCGGCGCGCGCCTGCTCCGCCGGCCGGGGTTGCGACGCTATCTGGTCGTACCCGTCGTCACCAACCTCGCACTGTTTGCGCTGGCGGCGCTACTGCTGATTGACTGGCTGGGTCCCGCGCTGACGCGCTGGCTCCCCGCCGCGTTCGAGTGGCTGCGTTACGTGCTGCTCCCGCTCGCCGGGCTGATTTTCGCGTTGGGGTTCTTCCTGGTTTCGAGCTTCATCGCCAACCTGGTCGCGACGCCCTTCAACGGCTACCTGTCATCCGCCGTGCTGCGCGAACTGCGCGGTGACGTGTCCATGCCACAGGTTCCGTTCCTGGAGGAGCTGCGGCGCGGACTGGCCGGGGAATGGCGCAAGACGTGGTACTTCGCGAGGCTTGCGCTGCCGTGCGCGCTTCTGCTGCTCATTCCAGGGATCAACCTGCTGAGCGTGGTGATCTGGCCGGCGTTCGGTGCGTGGGCACTCGCCGTCGAGTACCTGGACTGCACGCTCGGCAACCAGCTGCAGCCGTTCCCGGCGGCGCTGCGGGTCGCGCGTCGCGAGCGTGGACTGGCGTTCGGATTCGGCGCGGGCGTTGCGTTGATCACCGTCGTGCCGATCCTGAATTTCGTGGCGATGCCGGTCGGGGTCGCCGCCGCGACGCTGCTGTGTCACGAACGGTTCAGACTGCGCGCGGACGATGGCTGAACCGCGCTATCGCGGGCGCTTCGCCCCTTCGCCCACCGGCCCGCTGCACTTCGGCTCATTCATCACCGCACTGGCCGGATTCCTGCGCGCCCGCGCGGCCGGTGGCGAGTGGCATGTGCGCCTGGACGATCTGGATACCCCGCGCGTGGTGCCCGGCGCGGCAACGGGGATCCTGCGCACGTTGGAGCGCTACGGTCTGACCTGGGACGGCCCGGTCGTTTACCAGGCGTCCCGACGGTCCGAGCACCAGGCTGCCTGCACGCGGCTCATCGAGGCGGGTCACGCGTTCTACTGCACATGCTCGCGGCGCGTCATCGGTGATCACGCGTATCCCGGCACGTGCCGGCACCGTCGCACGGCGCCACGCGGACGCTGCTGCGTCCGACTCCGGGTTACCGCCGCACCGATCGTGATCGAGGACGGGCTGCAGGGGGAGTCGCGCTGGGATCTCACCACGCACGGAGGGGACTTCGTCATCTGGCGGGTCGAAGATCTCCCCGCGTACCATCTCGCCGCGGTCGTCGACGACGCCGCGCTCGAGGCGACCGAGATCGTGCGTGGCACCGATCTGATCGATTCAGCCCCGCGCCAGCGTTACCTGCAGCGCCTGCTCGGATTCGCGGAGCCCGCGTATCTGCACCTGCCGGTGGCGGTAGACGCGCACGGACAGAAACTCAGCAAGCAGCAGCACGCTCCCGCGATCGACACCTTGCCGCCGGCACTCGCACTGTCGGCCGCCCTGGCATGGCTGGGTCACCCGCCGCCCGTCGAACTCGCGCACGCCTCGCACCGCGAACTCCTGGCCTGGGCCATGATCGCGTGGTCTCTCCCGCGCGTACCGCCGGTGGCATCCCGGGTCGCGCCAGCGCAGTGACGGCTAGGAAAGGTCCACTTTTGCAACCAGCAGTGCTTCGCGCAGCTCGTTGTAGCTTCGGACCGGCGGGATCTCTGGGTGGTCGCGGCAGACGTTGTCCGGCGGACAGAAGAACCAGCTGCGATCGGCCGCGGTCAGCATCGGTACGTCGTTGTAGGAGTCCCCGGTGGCGACGACCTTGAACTGCATGGCCTTGAAGCCCATCACCGCGTTCTGCTTGGGGTTGGGCTGGCGCAGCAGGTAGTCGGAGATGCGGCCGTTCGGGTCGGTGACGAGGCGATGGCATAGCATCATCGGGGACTCCAGCTTGCGCAGCAGCGGTGCCGCCAGTTCGTAGAAGGTGTCGGAGACGATCGCGACCTGGTACTCGGTGCGCAACCAGGTGAGAAACTCGTGCGCGCCTGGAAGCGGCTCCAGCGCATCGGCCGCCGCCTGGACGTCACGCAGCCCGAGCCCGTAATCGTTCATGATCCGCAACCGCTGGCGCATCAGCTGGTCATAGTCGGGAATGTCACGGGTGGTCAGCTTGAGCGCGTCGATGCCGGTCCGCTCGGCGAGCCCGACCCAGATTTCCGGCACGAGAACACCCTCGAAGTCGAGACATGCGATATTCAACGAACACCTCTGCTTGCGTTAAACACGTGGAACGCGCGGGCCGATACCCCAGGGACCCTGGCCGTCCGGGCGCCGCCCGGTCACGCGGGTGCCCTCGCCGGCTGGCAGGCAGGATACAAGAAACCGTGCCGCGACGGAGAACCGCGCGGACGGTGAACGGAGGCTGCGGATGAACGGCAACACACGAGCGGCAACCCGATGGCAGCGGCGGCAACGCTGCGCGCTCCTGTGCCTGTGCGTGACGTGGGGAGCGAGCGGTGTGTCCAGCGCCGCTGACGCGCGTCCGCGGGTCAGCGTCGTCGCGTTGTTCCCGGGCAAGGCCATGCTGCACATCGATGGTCGCCCCACCGTGCTGCAGGTCGGTGAACGTTCGCGCGAGGGGGTGCTGCTCGTCAGCGCCGACGCGCGGCAGGCG
>JBFWUN010000066.1:0-20681 GCA_050247235.1 Gammaproteobacteria bacterium | reverse complement strand
TCGATGTGCGCCGGTACGGGATGCTGCAGGAGGATGCCGTTGACGGCCGGGTCGGCCGACAGGCGCGAGATCTCGGCGACGAGCTCCGCGGTGGTCGTCGTCGCGGGGAGTTCGATCGGCAGCGAAGTCATGCCGACATCCGCGCAGCGCTTGCGCTTCATCTTCACGTAGGTGGCCGACGCCGGATCGCTGCCCACCAGCACGGTCGCGAGGCAGGGCGTCACGCCGCGCACGGCCCGCACGCGTGCCACCTTGGCCGCGGCACCCGCCAGAACGTCCTGCGCGACGCGCGTGCCGTCCAGGATCTTGTTGTCGCTCATACGCTCCTTCCAGATTGACCGGCGCACCGCCGCGTGCGGCGGGTGGGAACCGGTATAGTAATTCACCGCCCCGCGTCATGGAGTGAACCGCATGTCGAAACCCCGCATCATCGTGACCCGCCGCTGGCCCGCGGCGGTGGAGGACGCGCTGGGCGAACGCTTCGACGCGGTGCTCAATCCGCACGACACGCCGTTCACGGCCGACGACCTGCGGGCCGCGCTGCGTGACTGCGACGCGTTGTGCCCGACCGTGTCCGATCGGCTCGATGCCTCGGTGCTGGGGGCGCCGGCGCCGCGGGCGCGACTCCTCGCGAACTACGGCGTGGGGTTCAACCATATCGATCTCGCGGCCGCGCGCGCGGCCGGCCTGGCCGTGACCAACACGCCCGACGTCCTGACAGACTGCACCGCGGACCTCGCGCTGACCCTGCTGCTGATGGCCGCGCGGCGGGCCGGGGAGGGCGAACGCGAGGTCCGTCGCGGCGCGTGGACCGGCTGGCGGCCCACGCACCTGCTCGGTGCCCGCGTGACCGGCAGGACGCTCGGTCTCATCGGTTTCGGGCGGATCGCGCGCGCGGTGGCCCGGCGCGCGCATCACGGGTTCGGCATGCGCGTGCTGTTTCACGATCCGCTGCCAGTGCCGCCGGCGCTTGCCGCGGCGGTCGGTGCGACGGCCTGCGCGCATGCGGAGGACGTGCTGCGGCAGGCGGACTTCGTGTCGCTGCACTGCCCGGCCGGGCCCACCACCCGTCACCTGATGAACGCCGCGCGGCTCGCCTGCATGCCGCCGCACGCGATCCTCGTGAACACCGCGCGCGGCGACGTCGTGGACCAGGCGGCGCTGGCGGATGCCCTGCGCGCCGGGCGGCTCGCGGGTGCCGGGCTGGACGTCTACGAGGGGGAGCCCGAAATTCCGACCGCGCTCGCGACGCTCGAGAACGTGGTGCTGCTGCCGCACCTCGGCAGCGCGACCCGCGAGACGCGCGAAGCGATGGGCATGCGGGTGCTGGAGAACCTGCGCGGATTCTTCGATGGAACCGGCCCGCGCGATCGCGTGGACTGATCCGCGCAATTTACTCGCGCGCGGCGGCCCGCTAGGCTGCCGCGCACATTCCCCGGCGCCCCGCGCCCGCGCGATGCACCGGGTCCTCCTTTCAAGCGAGAGAACGTTCCATGTCCGACATCGAGATCGCGCAGGCCGCGCACAAGAAGCCCATCCTCGAGATCGCCGCCGCGCAGTACGGGATCGCCGCCGAACACCTCGTGCCTTACGGGCACTACAAGGCCAAGCTGTCGCTCGATTTCATCCGCGGCCTGGAGTCGCGTCCCGATGGCCGACTCATCCTCGTGACTGCGATCAGTCCCACGCCTGCCGGCGAGGGCAAGACCACGACGACGGTCGGTCTCGGCGACGCGCTGAACCGGCTCGGCAAGCGCACACTCGTGTGCCTGCGCGAACCTTCGCTCGGTCCGTGCTTCGGCGTGAAGGGCGGGGCGGCGGGCGGCGGCTACGCGCAGGTGGTGCCGATGGAGGACATCAACCTGCATTTCACTGGCGACTTCCACGCGATCGGCGCCGCGCACAACCTGCTCGCCGCGATGCTGGACAATCACATCAACCACGGCAATACGCTGGACATCGATCCGCGCCTCATCAGCTACAAGCGCGTGGTGGACATGAACGATCGCGCGCTGCGCGAGATCGTCGTGGGGCTCGGCGGCACCGCCAACGGTTACGTGCGCCAGGATGGCTTCGACATCACCGTCGCCTCCGAGGTGATGGCGATCTTCTGTCTCGCGACCTCGATCCGCGACCTGAAGGAGCGACTCGGACGCATCGTGGTCGGCTACACGCGGACTGATCGCACGCCGGTCACGGCCGCGGATCTGAAGGCGCATGGTGCGATGGCCGCGCTGCTCAAGGATGCGCTTAGTCCGAACCTCGTGCAGACGCTCGAGAACAACCTCGCGATCGTGCACGGCGGACCGTTCGCCAACATCGCGCACGGCTGCAATTCGGTGACCGCCACGCGCACCGGACTGAAGCTTGCGGACTACGTCGTGACCGAAGCAGGCTTTGGCGCCGATCTCGGCGCCGAGAAGTTCATCGATATCAAGTGCCGGATGGCGGGTCTCGCCCCGCAGGCGGTGGTGCTCGTCGCGACCATCCGCGCGCTGAAGTACCACGGCGGAGTCGCCGTCGCTGACCTCGGACGCGAGAATCTCGCGGCGCTCGAGGCGGGTTGTGTGAATCTCGCACGCCATGTCGAGAATATCCGCGAGCAGTACGGGTTGCCGTGCGTGGTCAGTATCAACCACTTCACGCAGGACACCCCGGCGGAGGTGGCGCTGCTCCTGCGCAAGATCAACGAACTCGGCGCCACCGGCGTCCTTGCGCGACACTGGGCCGAGGGCGGCAAGGGCGCAGAGGATCTCGCGCGCGAAGTGATCGCAGTGCTCGACCGTGGCCCGCACCGGCATCGCTTCGTGTACCCGGACGAGGTCCCGCTGTGGGACAAGATTTCGGCGGTCGCCACCCGCGTCTACGGGGCGGCCCGGGTGACGGCGCCCGCGAAGGTGCGCCAGCAGCTCGCGGAGTGGGATGCGCGCTATCCGAACTTCCCGGTGTGCATCGCGAAGACGCAGATGTCGTTCTCCACCGACCCCGCCGCGCGCGGTGCGCCCAGCGGTCACACGCTCGAGATCTCGGACGCGCGGGTCGCCGCGGGCGCCGGGTTCGTCGTCGCGATCGCCGGCAACATGATGACGATGCCGGGACTCCCCAAGTCACCGGCCGCCGAGCGCATCGACGTCGATGATGACGGGCGCATTACCGGGCTGTTCTGAGCAGCGGACCGCGACGCGCCGTGGCGTCGCTCAGTAGGCGGCCTCAAGCAGGGCGATCACCTCGTCGACCGCGGTGACCGGCCGCGGGTTGCTCGCGACGACCAGGTCCTCCAGCGCATCCTGAGCGATCGCCGCGAAGTCCGCGCGCGTCACTCTGACATCGCGCAGGCGGTGCGGCAGATCCAGGTCGTGCACCAGCGCGCTGACTGCATCGCGTCCCGCGGCGGCGGCCGCGTCTGCCGTCAGTCCGCGCACGTCCCGCCCCATCAGCTCCGCGATCCAAGCCTGGCGCGTGCCGACATGCGCCTGGTTGTACGCCATGGTCGGCGCCATCATCACGCAGGACGTGAGTCCATGCGGCACGTTGCAGCGGGCGCCGAGCTGATGCCCGATGCCGTGGCTCAGGCCGAGGTTGACGTTGGCGAGCCCGCACACCGACATCCACGCGGCGATGTGCGCCTCCGCGCGAGCCTCCAGGTCCTCGGGGTAGGCCTTGCAGTCGCGCAGCCGGCGATTCAGGGTCGCGAGCGCATGCGCGGCGAGTGCGTCGGTGAACGGGTGGGCGTTGGTCGAACACAGCGCCTCGATGCAATGGTCGACGGCGCGCATGCCCGTGGACAACCACAGCCAGGTTGGCGTCGCGAGCGTCAACTCGGGATCCAGGAAGACCGCCCGCGCGGCGAGTTTCGGATCGATGTAGAGATCCTTGACCTTGCGCACCTCATCCGTGATGCCCGCGAAGTGCGTGAACTCGCCGCCGGACAGGGTGGTCGACACCGCGATCATCGGCACCGCCGGGCCGCGCACCGGTGGGATCTCCACGGTGGCGGGATACGCGAACTTCACGCGGTGCGCGTCGAACTGCGCGGGGGTTCGGACGTCCACGGCGAGTGCGAGCAAGACGGCCTTGCCGGTATCGTTGGGCGTGCCGCCGCCGAACGACACGATCCCATCGGCGCCGAGGTCGCGGGCGGCCTCGGCCGCGCGCAGCACCGAGGTGCGATGCACGTGCTGAACCGTGTCGTCGAACACGCCGGCGATGCGTCCGCCGGCCGCCTCGCGGACGCGCGCAACGAGCGGGGTCTCGCGCGCCAGGGTGCGGCCGGTGATGAGCAGGGCGCGGGCGATGCCGTGGGTTTCCAGCGCGGACGCCAGGTGCCGCAGGCAGCCGACCCCGTAGTGGACATCCCGGATCGGCAGGAACAGGAACTGGCCGGCGAGCGGGGTCCCCGGGGGACGGGCGCCTGGGTGATGCATCGGAATTCCTTCGCAACGGGGGAGGGCCGACAATAAACGCTCCGCCGGCCTGTCGTCATGCAGGCCGAGAAGATCTCCCGCGGGTCCCGGGCCGGCGAACCGACGCGCCCGGCTCCAGTTCCCGAACCGGCGGCCGATACGCGTCGGAGCCCTTCCCGCCCCTCGGGTCTGAGCGAAAATTAAATCGCTTTTATATAGAGTTAGACGCTGCATATAATGCAAAGTCAGAATATCGGGTCAGGGACATCCAGCGGTATGAATCCTCGCGCGTCACGTGTATTGCTTGCGACCCTGGCGTGCCTGGGCGTGCTGTCGTCCGCGGCGTGGGCGCAGGCCGTGCCGACGCCGGGACAGGTACGTGAACAGCTGCGGCCCACGCCAACCGTGCCGACCACCACGCCACCCAGCGTGTCGGCGCCGGCGCCCGGCGCGGCGGCCGGGGTGCCGACCGGCGGTCGGGCGGTGCTGGTCAGCGCGTTCGAGATCTCCGGCAACCGTGCGATTGGCACGGACGAACTCCAGCAGGTGATCGCGCCCTTCGCGGGACGGCCGCTGACGATCGCCGAAATCTACGAGGCGGCGGACGCGCTGACCCGGCATTACCGCACGCAGGGATACACGCTCGCGAGCGCGTATGTGCCCCAGCAGAAGATCAGTTCAGGCGTCATCCACATCGAAATCCTCGAGGGCACGCTCGGCGCGGTGCAGGTGGAAGGCACGCGCCGCACGCGGGCGGCCTTCGTCAACTGGCAGCTCGATCGGCTTCATCCGGGCGAACCGCTGCGCGACGAACCGCTGCAGAACGAACTGCTGCTCCTGAACGACATCCCCGGGCTCGACGCGAAAGCCGTGGTGCGGCCAGGCGCCGAGTTCGGCAGCTCGGATCTCGTGCTCACCGCCCAGGAAGACCTGTTCGATGCCAATGCGCGTTACAACAACTACGGGCGTGAGTCGATCGGCGAGGAGCGCCTGGAGGCGGGCGCCGGCCTGAACGGCCTGCTCGGCGTTGGCGATCGGCTCGACGTCAACGGCGTGTACGCGGAGGGCGACCTGCTGCATTACGGACGCCTGGCGTACAGCCTGCCGGTGTCGCCGTGGGGCACGCGCGCCAGCGTCTACTACGCGGCCTGGGACTACAAGGTCAATTCGAAGCGGCTCGGGGCGGGCCTCGAACTGCTCGACATCGCCGGCGAAGGCGACAACTTCGGCGTCCGGGTCGACCATCCCGTCTGGCGCACGACCACGCACAACCTGTACGTTGGCTTCGGCATCGATCGCACCAACACCGACCAGCGCGAACGTGCGTTCGGCACCCGCACCCAGCAGGACCTGACGCTCGCGAGCGTGAACGCATTGTTCACCTATCTCGCGCCCGACCAGAGTTTCTCGACACTCGGGGCCACGTTTTCCACCAATTTCAACGGGGCGGAGCGCGAGATCGTGCCACCCGGCATCCTCGGGGTGGAGAACAACGCGCAGACCGCCAAGCTGCAGTTCGACCTCAGCCACTACCGTCCGGTCTTTCGGCAGCTGTCGCTGCTGACCCGCTTCACCGGCGTGGTGTCGGTGGATCCGCTGGTGGATCTCGAACGTTTCCGAATCGGGGGACCGAACAGCGTCCGCGGCTATGCCGCGGCGGAGTTCGCCGGGGACAGCGGATACTTCCTCAGTTTCGAACTGCAGCACCCGATCCCGTTCGTGACCGCGGTGCCCACGCTCCTGAAGGGATTCTTCGACACCGGCACGGTCCACAACAAGAATCACAACCTGCTCGGGGTCAAGGATTCGCAGTCGCTCTCAGGCGCCGGGGTGGGGCTGCAGACCTCGCTGTACCAGAAGATATTCATCGATCTCGCGGTGGCGCAGCCGATCGGCGCGCACGATTCGTCGGACACCGATCGCGGCGCGCGCTTCTGGATGAACGTTTCTGCAAATTTTTGAAAAATCCAGGGGAGCGCACGGACAGTGCTCCCACCACGATGCGCGAATGGGAACTCGCCCGACGTGCACGTCGGCGACCGCGCGGCGGCCACGCAGTTCCAGGGGGCCGCGCGCTGCATCGGGAATGAAAATCAGCGGCCCGGAGATGGCCACAAGGTGAACGCCATGCCCAAGAAATCGCTTCCGCCCTCGCTGTCACGACTGGCCGCGGCCGTGCGTGCCGGCGCGCTGCTCGCGGTGCCCGGACTCGCCTTCGCCGGGCCGACCGGTGAAACACTGGTACAGGGCAGCGCCGCGGTCGCGCGGCCTGACGCGGTGACGACGACGATCACGCAGACGAGCGAGCGCGCGGTCCTGAACTGGCACGATTTCTCCATCGACGGCGGAGAAGCCGTGCAGTTCGTGCAGCCCGGGGCCTCCGCGGCCATCCTGAACCGGGTGGTCGGCGGGCAGGAATCCCAGATCCTGGGCCGGCTGGACGCGAATGGCCGGGTCTTCCTGGTCAACCCGCAGGGCATCTACTTCGGCGCCGGCGCGCGGGTGGACACCTCGGGATTCGCGGCGAGTGCGCTGGACATCGCGGATGACGACTTCATGGCTGGCCGCCACGTCTTCTCGCGCAATGGCGCGGGCGGACAGGTGCGGAACGACGGCCACCTCAGCGCCGACCAGTTTGTCGTGCTGATGGGTGAACGGGTCGAAAACGAAGGACTGATCGAGGCGCGACTGGGTACCGTGGTCCTTGCCGCCGGCAGCGCGACCACCTTGCAGCTCGACGATGCCGGGCTGGTGAACTTCGCGGTGGACGAAACCGCCGTCGCGGCCACCGCAGGCGTGGATAACGCCGGCCAGATCGTCGCCGAAGGCGGCCGGGTGCTGATGACCGCCAAGGTGGCCAACGATCTCGTGGCCACCGCGGTCAACAACGAGGGACTCGTGCAGGCCCATCGCATCGACGACACTGGCGGCGAAATCTATCTCCGCGCGAGCGGCGGGGACATCCGCCAGGCGGGTACGCTCGATGCGCGCGGCGTGGAGGGTGCGAACGGCGGCACGGTGATCGTGAAGGGCGACCAGGATGTCGTGGTCGAAGACGGGGCCGCGGTGCTGGCGGGCGGTGACGACACCGGGCGCGGCGGCGCGGTGAGGCTGATCGCGGACGGCAAGCTGACCGTGCGCCGCGAGGCCACCGTCAACGTGGAAGGTGGGGACGGCGCGGCCCGTGCCGGCGGATTCATCGAGGTCAGCGGACATCGCACTCTGGCGGTCGAAGCGGATCTCGAAGCCGGCGCCGGCGGACATGTCCTGATCGACCCCGCGAGACTCACGATTCTGAACGATGCCTCGGCGCCCGCGGCGTCCTACGGCAGCGGCAGCACCGAGGCGACCGTCGGCAAGGGTTACCTGGAGTCACTGCTGAATTCGAGTATCGATGTCACCCTGGCGGCGGCCGACGAGATCACCAACTCGGGACTGTTCAGCATCAATGCCTCCGGATTCGGCGATCTCGCGCTGCGGATAGGCGAAGTCACGTTCCCGACGGACAGCTCGGGTTCCTTCGGCGGTCATGGTTCGTTGAGCGAGTGCCTCTCAGCGGGTGTCTGCGATCCATCCGGCTCCGGCGCCACGTTCACCCCGGGTTCAAACGGCAGCATCCTGCTGTCCGGCGTGAACTTCAATATCGGCGGCTTCTTCGACGCCGAGGCGGGCGAGGTCAGCGGTGACGTCGTGCTGGGACACGTCACTGCACGGGGTATCTCGATCAATTCACACCTTTCTTCCGAGTCGAGCGTGATTACGCATGACGGCATCGTGCATACGGGCAACCTGTTCGCCGACAGCGGCAGCGGGATCGGCATCTTCGGCGATGAAATCACCGTCAACGCGCTGACGATGACCGGCAGCTCGGAGTCGGATGCGTTCGCGTTCCTCGTGGGCAACCAGGTCAACGTGCTCGGCGATGTCAATCTCACCGGCAGCGATGTCGGGCTGAGCGTGTTCGCCACCGGCAACGTGAACTTCGGCGGCCGGGTCCGCGTTGATGCCGACGATGAAGCACTGATCTCGGTCGACGCGTTCGGCTTCATCACCGTCAACCAGCAGATGGAGGCGCTCGGGGATGACGCCGCGCGCATTTCACTGACCGCCGGCAAGGGCATCGTGGTCCGCGATCTCATGGAAGCGAAGGCCGACATCAGCGTAATCGCGCTTGGGCTGGCGGGTCCCACGGGAGGACGAATCGACGCCGCCGGCACCGCACTGCTGCGTGCGCGATCGGTCGGGCTTGGCTGGGATCCCCTCGGCGCGGGCAGCGTGCCACTGCTCCCGCAGGTCGACATCGACGCGCGGACGCAGGCGGATGAACTGTTCCTCGGCCTGTTCGCGCGCAGCGGCAGCCGAGAAGGCGGGTCAGGTCCCGCGCTCGGGGCCGGGCAACTCAACCTGACGGTCGACAACCGCGCAAACACCGGCTTCACCGAGGTGAACATGCAGACCGGCGCGTTCGTCTCGGGCGAATTCGGTCCGTTCGATGAAGGTTATGTCGGCTTCGGGACCGTGTATGAAATAGCAAGCGACGGCGTGAACTTCGGCTCGGTCAAGCTCAACATGGGCGGGAACACCGCGATCCTCGGCAGCTTCGCGGCGCGCAATCTTGCGGTCAATTCCGAAAACGGAGCGATCTTCTTCAATCACCATGTGACGGTAGGCGGGTTGCCGCTGCCGGCGGAATTCGGTGACCAGGTCATGGTCAACGCGCTGCGCCGTACCGTGGAATTCTTCGGCAAGGGCCCCGGGATCCCGAGTTTCGGAGGCGCGGTCGGCGTGGGTCCGAACGCGGTGTTCCGCGCGCGTAACGGCATCTTCTTCGACGAAGGGATGCACTTCAAGGATCCGGACACGCCGTACGTCGTGTTCCAGACCGATGGCGTGCTCGATCTCGGGCCCGGGATCACCGCGGATCCGCATATCGATTTCCTGGCGCAGTTCAGCACGTTCGATCCCTCGCGCAATATCGTCGTGGAAGACAGCCCGGACGTCGGCAAGGCCAATTTCTTCCGTTCCGAGCACTTTGCGAAGCTGCCGGGCACCACGCTCGTGCTCGGCGGCGAGTCGCTGTTCGGCGGGCCGCACACCGGCAGCCTGCTCGTCGGCCTGAACGGACCCATCGACATCGGCAGCCAGAACGTTGCGTTCGTCAGCCGCGGCAAGGCCAGCATCAGCCCGAACTTCAAGACCAAGGGATTCTTCGGACAGCTGAGCCTCGTCGGTGGCATCCCGCTGTTCCTCACGGGCCAGTCCGCGATCGCGGAGCAGCTGAAGCAGGTATTCGAGGTGCCCATCGTCAACGAGTTCAAGCTCGATGGCGAGGAAGAGGAGACCGAGGACAAGGAGAACGAGTACGTCGTGCTCGAAGGCGAGGGTGAGGGTGAGGGCGACCAGCTGCTGACCCAGCAGAGCAACACAGGCCAGATGTGCGAGTGAGGACCGTGCATAGCATGAAAGCATCCATCCTGCCGGCCACTGCCGCGCTTCTCACGTTGGCGCTCGGCCTGGCCGCGCCGTTCGCCGAGGCCGCAAGCGCCGCCGGCGCAGTGGTCAAGCTCGTCGGCCGCGCGTCCGCCGCGACGCCGGACGGTGACATCCGCGCGCTCGCCGAGCAAGGCAAGGTCAATGCCGGTGACACCGTCGTCACCGGCGCGAACAGTTTCGTGCGCCTGCAGCTCGCGGACGGCGGATTCATCCTGCTCCGTCCGAACACGCGGTTCGTGATCGAGGATTACCAGTACGCGGAGAATGCGCCGGAGGCCGGGCGCAGCCTGTTCAGCCTGCTGAAAGGCGGATTCCGCGCCGTCACGGGCGCGATCGGCAAGCGCAACCAGGCGAACGTGAGCTTCCGGACGGCGGTGGCGACAATCGGTATCCGCGGCACCGATCTCGAGGTGCTGGACTGCTCGCTCGGCTGTCCGGAGATCGACGTCGACGCGCCCCCGGCACTGTACTTCAAGGTGCACGACGGCGGCATCGACGTGAACGGCCAGGGCTTCCAGCAGAACCAGGGGGGCTTCATGCCGCCCGGCGGCGATCCCGTGCCGCTCGATTTCAATTCCCCGCAGAACCCGCTGAACACGGATCCGACGCCGTCGGCCGATCCCGCCGGCTGCTGAGCGCACATGACGTCGTCCACGCCACCCGGCTATCGAAGCCTGGTGGCGCTCGACCGCCAGCGCCACCGCGCGAAGGGCGTGGCTGCCGGTGCCGCGCGGTTCGCGGCATCACTCCACGCGATCTACCTGACGACCCCGGAGTTCGCTGCCGCGTCGCGCCACTATCCGATCGTGTTCGCGCGCGACGACGCGAACACCCTGCACCCCGTTGCGGTGGTCGGCCCTGAACCCGGACGCAACCTGTGGGTGACCGCCGATGGCAGCTGGCGTGACGATGCGTACTGTCCCGCGTGGGTCCGGCGCTACCCGTTCGCGACCAGTCGCCTGGTGCAGGACGGCGAGGAGAAGCGCCTCATCATGGTCGACGAGGCGGGGCTCGGAGAAGCGGCGCCTCACCTGTTCGATGCGCGCGGCGAGCCCACCGCGTTCTGGCACGCACGACTGCGCTTCATCGAAGAGTTCGACGCGGCGGAAGGCCAGACTCGGGCGTTCGTCGCCGGGCTCGAGGCGTTGAATGTCTTCGAACCTTTCGATGCAGACATCCAGCCGGCGCGGGGGCGCCGCACGCGCATGACCCGGATGTGGCGCGTCCGCGATGAGGCGCTGCGCGCGTTGCCGGATGCGACGCTCGCGGGATTCGTGCGCGATGGGACCCTGCTGCGGCTCCACGCCCACCTGATGTCGCTGGACAACTTTCGCACGCTGCTCGCGCCGTCCGTCACCGAAACGCCGGCATGATCTCGTCGGCGAACTGATCGATCGTCCCGCGCGTGTCGAGGATCGGCTGCACCGCCACCTGGTGCACGCCCGCCGCACGCATCGCGCGGATCGCTTCGATCACCTCGTCCCGGGTACCGACGAGCGTCGTCGCCCGCATGATCTTTTCAGTCATCAATGCCTCGTGTTCCGGCCGGAGCTTCTGCAGGTAACCGCTGTACAGCTTGATGTGCCGGGTTTCGACCGGCGCCTCGGGCTCCTTGTAGACATTGGTGAACGCGGTCAGCTCGGCGCGGAAATCCGCCGGCAGCACTTCCGGGTTGCGATACGTGGACAGCGCGAAGATGTTGCTGCTGGACGCGACCATCGGACCCACGGCCTCCCGCACTTCGCGGCTGTGGATGTCGCGCGCGTGCCTGGTCAGGTAGAACGCCGTCATCGACAGCACGTGGATGCGCTCGGGATCGCGACCCGCGCGCCGCGCGCCTTCCTTCACGTTGTCCACCATCCAGCGGATCAGCGACGGATGCACCGCGCCGAACAGGATCACCCCGTCGGCGATCTCACCGGCCATCTGCGCGACCTTGGGTCCGCTCGCGGAGACGTAGACGGGAATCTGGTCCCGGATGTTGATGTAACCCATGTCCGGGTTCAGGAACCTGATCTTGCGATGGCGATCGCCTTCCGTGTAGTCCGTGAGCTCGCCGCGGAACAGCCCCTGGCAGACCTGGATGTGTTCACGCAGTTCAGCGAGGCGCGCGGCTGGCATGCCGAGTGTGCGACGCGTCGTGTTGCCCGTGCCGATGCCGAGGATCGCGCGGCCCGGGGCCAGCGCGTTGATGCTCGCCATCCCACACGCGGTGAGCGGTGCGATGCGGGATTTCGGGTTGGTGACCCCGGGCCCGAGCTTGATCCGCTGCGTTGCCGCCGCGCACAGCGCGAGTGATGCATAGACCTCGCTCGCGAGCATCTGCGAGTCATACAACCAGGCATGCGAATACCCACGGTCCTCTGCGTGCCTGACCAGCGGCGCGGCATGCACCGAGCCCATGAACACGAATCCGAAATCCATCTCCACCTCCCGTCAGAACCCGAACTGCAGCGCCGCCAGCTTGGCATACAGCCCGCCCGCCGCGACGAGGCTCGCGTGCGTGCCCTGCTCGACAATCCGGCCGTGGTCCAGTACCACGATGCGATCCGCATTCTGCACCGTCGCCAGGCGATGCGCGATGATGAGCGTGGTGTGTCCGCGCATCAGCTCGGTCATCGCGAGCTGGACGAGGCGTTCCGATTCGGCGTCCAGGCTGCTCGTCGCCTCGTCGAGCAGCAGCACGGGGCGACGCGCGAGCATCGCGCGCGCGATCGCGATGCGCTGCTTCTGGCCGCCGGACAGCCGCACGCCCCGCTCGCCGAGCTCGGTCGCGAGCCCCTCCGGCAGGCGCGCGATGAACTCCCATGCGAACGCTGCGCGGCAGGCGGCTTCGACGTCGCTGTCGGTGGCGTCCGGGCGCGCGTAACGGACGTTGTCCGCCACCGTGGTCGCGAAGATCACCGGCTCCTGCGGGACCAGCGCGAAGGCCTGGCGCAGCGCGTGTGGGTCCAGGGCGCGCACGTCGTGGCCATCGAGCGCGATGGAGCCGAGGTCCGGATCGTAGAAGCGCAGCAGCAGCTGGAACAGCGTCGACTTGCCGGCACCGGAAGGGCCCACCAGCGCCACCTTCTCGCCCGGCGCCACGCGCAGCGTGAGTCCCTGCAGCGCGGGTGTTTCGGTGCGCGTGGGGTACGCGAACGTGACGTCCTCGAACGAGATCGCCCCGTGCACGGATCCGGGCAGCGATGTCCCGCCGTCCGCGGGCGCGGTGATCGCCGGCGCCGTCGCGCGCAGCTCGATCAGTCGCTCGGCAGCCCCGGCGGCGCGCTGCAGGTCACCCATCACTTCGGCGATTGCCCCCACCGCGCCGGCGACGAGGACCGCGTAGAACACGAACGCCGACAGGTCGCCGCCGGACAGGCGGCCGGCCACCACGTCATGCCCGCCGATCCACAGGATGGAACCGATGCCGCTGAACGCAAGGAACAGCACGCTCGCGACCATCACGGCGCGCAGGCGGATGCGTGCGCGCGCGGTGTCGAACTGCGCTTCGACGCGCGCGCCGAAACGTGCGCGATCGTGCGGTTCGTGGCCGTAGGCCTGGACGGTGCGGACCTCGTGCAAGGTTTCATCGATATGGGCCGACACGTCCGCCACGCGGTCCTGGGTCTGGCGGGACAGCGCGCGGACGCGGCGGCCGAGCACGATGATCGGCAGGAACACCAGCGGAATGCCGAAGAGCACCAGCACGGTGAGCTTCGCCGACGTGACCGCAAGCATCACGAGCCCCCCGAGCATCAGCAGCAGGTTGCGCAGCGCGAACGACGCGGACGAACCCACAACGATTTCGAGCAGCGCGGTATCGCTGATCAGCCGCGAGACAATCTCACCGGTGCGCACCTTGTCGAAGAACACCGGTGACAGGCCCAGGATGTGCCCGAACACGTCGCGCCGGATATCTGCCGTCACGCGCTCGCCGAGCCAGGTCACGAGGTAGAAGCGGGCAAACGTCGCGCCCGCCATCACGGCGATTACCGCGAACAGGCCCGCGAGCGCCTCGTCCAGCAGTCCCGGATCGCCGCGCGCGATCCCGTGGTCGATGACCAGCCGAAGCCCCTGACCGATCGCCAGCACGCTGCTGGCCGACACCAGCATCGCGACGAGCGCGCAGGCCAGTTGCCGGTGGTACGGCCGCAGGTAGCTGCCCAGCAGGCGCAGGTGGCGGAGGTTCTTCGACGCGGGACGCGACGCGGTGGACGGACTGGGCGGCATCGGGGTTCAGATCGGTTGGATGCGCGGGTCTTGCCACCCTCCGCGGCGCCACGTGGCCGCGAGGACTGGGGCGCGCGGGTGGCGACTGCGTCTGACGTGCACGCGGCGCGGGCGACGTAGGTTAAGCTGGCTGCCGCATTCATCGGCTTCTTACCCGACATTATGACGACGCATGCCGCCGCCGGCCAGTTGCCGGCACCCGGAGATCTGATCGACGTGCCGGCCCTCGTGACCGCGTACTACACGCTGCGACCGGACCCGGGGGAGTCCGGCCAGCGCGTGGCATTCGGCACGTCCGGTCATCGTGGGTCGGCGCTCGACGCCGCGTTCAACGAAGCCCACATTCACGCGATCACGCAGGCAATCTGTGAGTACCGGCGCGCGCAGGGCATCGACGGCCCGCTGTACCTCGGACGCGACACGCATGCGTTGTCGACACCCGCGCACGCGAGCGCGCTCGAAGTGCTCGCGGCGAACGGCGTGGACGTCCTGGTGGCGGCCCGCGACGATTGCACGCCGACGCCGGCGGTCTCGCACGCAATCCTGACCTACAACCGGGGACGCACGCATGGGCTTGCGGACGGCATTCTCATCACGCCGTCGCACAATCCGCCGCGGGACGGCGGCTTCAAGTACAACCCGCCGCACGGCGGACCGGCCGGTACCGCGGAGACCGCGGCGATCGAAGCGCGCGCGAATGCGCTCCTCGCAGAGCCGTCGGCGATCCGCCGCTGGCCGCTCGCCCGGGCGCTTCGCGCGGACACCACGCGGCGTCATGATTACGTGGCGCATTACGCGGAAGACATCGCGAACGCGATCGATTTCGAGGTGATCCGTGGCGCGGGACTCGCGCTCGCCGTGGACCCGCTCGGTGGCGCCGGGGTGAACTTCTGGGCGGCGATCGCCGCGCGGCAGCGTTTCAACCTTGACGTGGTCAATCCCGTGGTGGATCCGACGTTCCGCTTCCTGCCGCGCGACTGGGACGGCCAGTTGCGGATGGACCCCTCTTCGCGGTACGTGATGACGGGTCTCGTCGCGCTGCGCGATCGGTACGACGTCGCGTTCGCCTGCGACGCCGATCACGATCGTCACGGCGTGGTGACCCGCAGCGGCGGACTGCTGGCGCCGAACCACTACCTGGCTGTCGCGATCGACTACCTCATCGCGCATCGGCCGCGATGGCCGCGCACCGCCGCCATCGGCAAGACGCTGGTGAGTTCGAGTCTCATCGATCGCGTGGTCGCCGCGCGCGGGCGCACGCTCTTCGAGGTACCGGTCGGCTTCAAGTGGTTCGTGGACGGCCTGCACACGGGCCGACTGGCGTTCGGGGGTGAGGAGAGCGCGGGTGCGGCGTTCCTGCGTTTCGATGGTACCGCCTGGACGACCGACAAGGACGGTATCCTGCTCGACCTGCTCGCGGCAGAGATGACTGCGCGCACGGGTGAAGATCCCGCGCAACGCTACGCCACCTTGACCCGTGAATTCGGTGCGCCGTGCTACGACCGCATCGACGCGCCGGCGACATCCGCGCAGAAATCCGCGCTCAAGAAGCTCACGCCCGCCGCGATCGCAGCCACCGAACTCGCCGGCGAGGCGATCACGCAGGTGCTCACCACTGCCCCCGGCAACGGCGCGGAAATCGGCGGGCTCAAGGTCTGCACGCGCGCCGGCTGGTTCGCCGCGCGGCCGTCCGGCACCGAGGACGTGTACAAGATCTATGCCGAGAGTTTCCGCGACGAAGCCCACCTGCGCGCGCTGCAGGCGGAAGCGCGCGCGCTGGTGGCCCGCGCGATCGACGCCTGAACGCGCTACTCGGGGACCAGCCAGTCCACCACCTGGCGGGCATCGGCGGCGGCACCGAGCCGTCGCGCGAGCCACGGCAGCGCCTCCGCGATCGCGGGTTCGAGACCGAAGGGCGGATTGATGACGATGACACCCGATCCCCACATCCCGCGGTCGACTTCCGGCGCGCGCAACGCGAGTTCGATGGAAAGCTGGCGGCGGATCCCGGTGTCCGTGAACCGGCGCAGCAGGCGATCGGCCTCCGCGCGCGCCAGCAACGGGTACCACACCAGGTAGACGCCGGTGGCCCAGCGACGATGCGCGTCCGTGACGCTGTCCAGCAGCAACCGGGCCTCGTCACGCAGTTCCCACGATGGATCGATCAGCACCACCCCGCGCTTCTCGCGGGGCGGCACGTGCGCCCGCAGCAGCGCATAGCCGTCGCCGGCTTCCACGCGACAATGCCGCACGCCGCCGAAGCGTTGCGCGAGACGCGCGTGATCGGCCGGGTGGCGTTCGATCAGCACGAGCCGATCGGTCGGCCGGCGCAGCGCGGCCGCGAGGGCCGGCGATCCGGGGTAGTGCCGCAGGTCCGGGCCATCATTGGCGGCGCGCACCAACTCCAGGTACGGCGCAATCGCCGCCGGGGGTGCGCTGGCCCGCCAGAGTCGGGCGATGCCCTCGCGGAATTCGCCGAGCCTGAGCGCCTCAGGGCTGTCCAGCGCATAGCGGCCGAGCCCGGCGTGGGTGTCGATACAGCACAGCGGCGCAGGCTTGCGCTGGAGCGCGAGCAGAACGTTGACGAACACGACGTGCTTCAGTACGTCGGCGTGGTTGCCCGCGTGAAACGCATGACGGTAGCTCAGCATCGTCGGCCGTGTTGTCGCGTTTGGATGGTGCGTTGCATCAGTCGTGTGTTGCTTGCCGACACGGGGCGCGCGAGTGTAACTTCCGGTCGACCGGCATGGCCATGCGCCCGCCGCCGAAGATTCACCAGGAGGATGACATGAGCTTGCGTTTTGGCGTGCTGTGGCCGTTCCGCAACCCTGAGTTTGCGCGCGTCCCGTGGGAGACGTTGTACGACACGCACCTCGACCTGATCGCGGATTCGGAAGCCATGGGCTACGACGACGCGTGGCTGACGGAACATCATTTCGTGGACGACGGCTATTCGCCGTCACTGCTGCCGATCGCCGCGGCGGTCGCGGCGCGCACCACGCGCATCCGGATCGGCACGTTTCTCGTGCTGCTGCCGCTGCACAACCCTGTTCGCATCGCGGAAGACACCGCGACGGTGGACCTGATCTCCAACGGCCGCTTCGAACTCGGCGTCGGTCTCGGCTACCGCCGCGAGGAATTCTCCAACCAGGGCATCTCGCACACCGAGCGTGGGGCCCGGCTGCAGGAGGGGATCGCGGTGATCCAGCGCCTGCTGAGCGGGGAGTCGGTGACCTTCGACGGCAAGTTCAGCAAGCTCAAGGACATCCGGATCTCGCCACCGGCGCTGCAGCGCCCGCACCCGCCGCTGTGGCTCGGCGCGATCGCGCCGAAGGCAATCGAGCGGGCGGCGAAGATGGGTTTCCATTTCCAGGGCGTCGGGTCCACGATGCTCGACAAGCAGTACGACGCGGCGCTGCGCGCCGCCGGGCGAGACCCCGCCAGTTTCAACATCGCCCAACTCCAGGCCGTGTACGTCGCGCCGAGCCGTGAACAGGCGTGGGAGCTGGCCGCCAAGCCGCTGCACTACATGGCGTCGTGCTACGCGAAATGGTTCGCCGAGGCGAACGACAAGCCGGGTGACGACAAGGCGGGCGAGGGGATCCCGAGCGTCGACGAAATGATCCGTGCACAGAAGTTCAGCTTCTTCGGCGAAGACGCCATCGTCGGTACGCCCAAGGATGCCTGCGAGATGATTGCGGATTATGTCTCCAAGGGGCGCGTGACCCATCTCGTCACCGCCCAGGCGCTGCCGGGGCTGCATCCCAGCCATATCCGCGCGAGCATGGAACTGTTCGCGAAGCAGGTGGCGCCACGCTTCAGGGACTGAGCCGGCGTCACACCTGATCAGCACGACAACAACGATGACTTCCTAGTGAGACCCTGCTCCGGGGTGCCTGCCCAGGCGCCCCGGCCGTTTTTTTGCCTCACTTCCCGGGCATGACCGCCTGCCCGACGTGGAAGACTCCGTATCCCGGCAGGACGAACTGGTCGCTCGCAAGCCCGAGAATCCGCCCGGCCTTGGGCGCCACGATTTCCCACTGCTCATCCGTGAGCGGATTGGCAATCAATCCGACCACCTCGCCCGCGTTCACCATGTCACCCAGCTGTTTGCGGCTCAGGAAGATGCCGCCGCGCTCCGTGCGGATCCAGAACGGCTTCTCGTAGATCGGCTGCACCGCGCCTTCGACAGTCCGACCCGCGACCAGGCCGAGCGACGCGAGCGCGGTTTCGAGCGCGCTCACCGCGTACTCCACGTGCGCAGCCTGCAAGGTGGTGGATTCGCCGAATTCGAGGCTCACCGCCGGGATGCCCCGCTCGGACGCCACACGTCGCAGCATCCGCGAACTGCCGCGCTTGCGCATCACCGGAGTCGTTCCGAAGCTCGCCGCGAGGCGTCGCACGGCGGGATTCGACAAGTCCGCACGCAGTTGTGGCAGGTTGGCGCGGTTGAACGAGCCGGTGTGCAGATCGACCAGGAAGTGACAATGAGGTTCGATGACCCCCGAAAACAGGCGATACGCGATACGGCTCGCGAAATCACCGTCCGGCCGACCCGGGAAGTACCGGTTCAGGTCACGGCGGTCGGGCGTCTCCCGGGACCCGCGTGCAAAGCCGAGCAGGTTGACCACCGGCACGCCGATCACGGTGCCGGACAACCGCGCCGGATCGCGCGCGTGCACGATCCGTCTCACCACTTCGATGCCGTTCAACTCGTCGCCGTGAATTGCGGCGGTCACGCACAGCACCGGTCCCTTGTGCGCGCCGTGTGCGATGAGCACCGGGGTCGTCAGCGCATTGCCGTCGAAGGAATCACCGTAGCGCAGCTTCACGCGGCGCACGCTGCCTGGCGCAATCGCTTCGCCGGCGATGTCCAGCGGCGCGGCCGGTTCGGCGGGTGCCGCGCCCGCCAGCAGCGTGCACAGCAGGCCGGGCAGCACGCATGTCCACAGGCACGAGGTGTTGCGTATCGTCCGAATCATTGTCCGTAGCATTGTTTGACGGCGTCCGCGCCCTGCCGCCGGATCGCCCGATATTTCTCGAAGAAGGCCGCATCGATCCTGCGCAGGGACTCCGACGTGCCCGGTTCGCGGTAGCGTGTGCGATGGCCGGGTCCGCCGTTGTACATCGCGTAAGTGGCACGTGCGAGGTTGTCCACGCCGCCTTTGCGGGTGTGCTCGCGTCGGCGCACCGCGTAGTCCAGCAGGTAGTGGAGCAGGATTTCGTTGCCGGCGCGCGCATTGTAGCCGACGTCGCGAAGGAGACCGTTCAGTTCATAGACGCCGCGCCACACGTGCGTGTTGATCTGCATGATTCCGACCGAACCCGCCGACGAACGGATGGCTTCCACGCGACCGTTCTTCGCAACGAACTGGCGCCAGCAGGTTTCCTGCCAGGCGGTCGCCCGCAGCAGCGTTTCGTAGACCGGAATGAACGCGGATTCGAGCCGCGCCGTCGTGCGGCCGGCAGCGGCGACCTGGTCGAACAGCGCAGCCACCTCGTCCAGGTAGGCATCGAGGTCGTCGTTCCCCGGAACCCAGCCGCGAAGCCGTTCGGAAATTGCCGGATCCACTCCCGATGCCGCGAGCGCGTCCGCGATCAGCCACTGCCAGCCGCCGCGCGCCGGCGCTTCCGTCAGCGGAAACTCGCGGGCGAAGCCGAGCAGTTCGCGCAGCGCCGGGTCCAGCGACGTATCGTAGGCGAGCGCCGCGTCGTCGACGGTGGGTGCAAGGATGCGCGCGAGCCGTCGCAGGCTGTCCCGATCGAGCCTGAACCCGAACTGGGGCGCGACGCCGTTGACCGCGCGCAGGGCGTCGGCGGCCGTGATGAACGTCAGGTAGCGCAGTGCGCGCGCGGCAGGCAATTCCTGGCTGACGTCCGTGAGCAGCGGGACGAGTCGGTCCCAGGTGCGCAGGAACAGCATCGGCACGGGGTCTTCCAGGGTGTCGCGCGTGAGTGCGGTGACGAGATCGTGCCGGGCCTCCAGTAACGCATCCGCGAGCGCTGCACCGAGCGCACCGCTGCGGCGCTCGGCTGTATGTTTCACGAGCCACGTCACGAATGCGTCCCAGGTCTGCCAGCCGGCGCGCCAGCGTTCTATCGCGGCGAGATCGAGCGCCGGTTCCGGCGCCGCGGGCTGCCAGCCGGCAGGCGGGTCGGGCGCGTCGATGGTCAAGGTCAGTTCGAGGGCCCGGGTGCCGACGGTTGCCGCGGTCACCGCGATGGATTCGAGCATCGTCTGCGCGTCCGCGGTGAACGCGCCCGCGAATGCGTCACGTGCACCTTCGCGCAGCGGTTCGAGGTCGAGGGTGTAACTCTCCAGGCGCGGCTGCACATCGTCCTTGATCCAGTTCCACAACACGCCCGGCACCGCGCGGCGTTCGCCCTCGTCACCC
This sequence comes from Gammaproteobacteria bacterium, assembly GCA_050247235.1. GTDB lineage: Bacteria > Pseudomonadota > Gammaproteobacteria > CAIKBL01. The sequence continues at coordinate 175 of JBFWUN010000066.1, read as the reverse complement.
AGGATGTTCGAGTCCGTCACGCGGAAGCCGAGCGCGAGCCGGCCGGGCAGCACGTGCGGCTGCTGAAAGACTTCCAGGCGCCCGGTCCACTCGAACAGCGGCAGGCAGCGGCCCTTGGTCAGCGGTGTGCCGCCGCGCGCGGTCAGCCGCGTCAGCAGTCGGAGCCGGTTGCCGG
>JBFWUN010000065.1:0-20974 GCA_050247235.1 Gammaproteobacteria bacterium | reverse complement strand
ACCACCTGGCCCACCACGCCGGACGCGCCGAGCGACAGCATCAGACCCGCGAGCACCGAGACACCCTTGAAGGCCTCGCTGCTCGCGCCCGGCAGGAACGGGTAGGCCATCGCGAGCGCGAACAGCCAGATGAGGCCGTTGCCGACCCTGCGCGTCGGCCCGGCCGTATCCGCATCCAGCCAGCCCAGCACGAGATCGCCGCGCGCCGCGCGATCCATCAGCGCTGTCAGACCGCGCGAGACGAGCCGCGCGAGCACGAAGATCAGGACGGCGGTCACTATCCCGGGAATCGATTCCGCGATGGCAAGCGCGAAATCGGCCAGCACGTCGAACAGCCAGCGGGATGATCGCTCGGCCCAGGGCCGCGTGTAGGCGAACTGCCGGAGCACGAAGGTCAGCCACAGGTCCATCACCAGCAGGCACAGCGCCCACCAGAGGACCATCGCGAGCGAATCGAGCGTCGTCCAGATGTGGTGCGCGTAGGTGCGGACCAGGTTCTCGCCTTCGCGAGGACTGTCCCAGCGGTAGAGCACCGCGCGCAGCCGGCGCATCGCCCGTCGGCGCAGGGCGAGCGCACCCCGCAGCAGCAGGAACGCGCCCGCGGTCGCGCCCACGGCATAGGCGATGCCGAGCGCGACGCGCTGCGGATCGGTGCGCTCGCGCACTTCCAGCACAGCACGCTGGAGCCGCGCGCGTATGTCTTCGGCGGCGCCGGCGAGATCCGGGTCCTCCAGATCATCGAGGTCCCCGGGGACGAGGTAGAAGACGATGCTGTCATCCACCACCAGCCCTGCCGCGGCGCCATGGATGCCGGCGTCACGCGCGCGCGATGCCCCAGTGGCGCGTCGCACGCGCGCGGTCGGGCTCTCGAGCCACACCTTGACGTGGCCCGGCCCGCCACGCGTGAGTGCCGCATCGATCGCGGCGCGTCCGAGTGCCGCGCGTTCGGCGGGTGCGCGGCCGAGCAGCTGCGCGCGGAATGTCACGATGGGGCGATGGTTGAGCACGAGGGTGTCTGCCGCCGCGGCGGTGGTCATGTCCACGCGCGCCTCGACGGATGTGGCGGCGGGCGCGGATTCCGCGGCGGCGCCGCAACCCATCCACGCAAGGCAAAGGATGACGACGCCGCCTCCGCGTCGCGCGAAGTTCCGCACGGAGCTCAACCTGGACAACCGAGGGTCCTTCCTGGGCCGAAACGGTGGGCAGGAACGCGGTGGTCTCAGGCCGCCTTCGCCGCGGTGCGCCCGAGTTCTTCGAGCAGCGCGTAGTCGAGCACGAAATCCGGCTTCAGGTCCGGCGTCAGGAACTGGATTGCGCCGTGATTCGTGAAATAGAGCTCGGACTCCTCCGGGAAGAAGGTCTCGTCGTGCAGCACCCCGTTGGGCTCGTAGCCGTAATCGCCTGCCTTGGCGGTCACCCCGCCCTTCTCCTGGCCGCCACGCACCTCCATCGTGCCTTTCAGCATCAGGTATTCGCCACCGGCCAGGTGCCGGTGCGGATTGAATGACGACCCGGCGGCGCAACGGAAGACGACGGTCCAGGCGCCCGTTTCCTGGCTGGTGCGCAGGATCTTGAAATCGATCCCGTTGCCGAACTGCAACCAGGGCAGGTCGCGGGTGGCGACGTACGCATCTTTCATCATGGGGCTTCTCCTGCGTGGCCGGTGAACACAGGCCCGCATGCTAATCCCGGGGCGCCCGGGTCACCAAGCATCCAGGGTCAGTCGAAGCGGGCGGGGACCACCGGACAGGTGATCCCGGTGAGCTTCTGCGTGTGCCATTCACGGCACCAGGTCGAACAGTACAGGTACGGTGCTGTGCCGGGCGGGGGTGCCGCCGCGGATACGCCTTCGCCGTAGATCAGCACGCCGCAGCAGTCGCACTTGACGTAGCGTTCGATGTAATAGCCGTTCGCGCTGAATCGCATCGCCGATCTCCCTCAGGGTTCGTAGTCGCGGTGAGCGGCATCCGGGGAGATGAACCCGTCCCGCAGATCGTCTTCCACGCGTGCCCGGTCGCGGGTGCGCGGGTCGCCGAACCCCCCGCCGCCCGGAGTCAGGATCCGCACGCGGTCACCGGGCCGGAACGTCACGTTCGACCACTTGCTGGTGGAGCGCTTGCCGAATGCATCAACCATCGTCTGCCAGTCCGTGCCGCCCTGTGCCTGGAACAGGGTCATGCCGCTCGCGCCCGGCTTACCCCCGTCCAGCCCGTAAGCCTGGTGCTGATGGCGATCGGTCAGTTGCGAGGCGGTGATCTCGGCGTCCAGGCAGCGATACACCTTGCAGGTGCCGAGGCCGCCGCGCTGTCGGCCGGCGCCGCCCGAATCCGACCGCAGGCTGTATTCCTCCGTGAGCCACGGGTAACGGGTCTCGAATACTTCCACCGGCATCACGCGACAGTTGCCGTTGATCGAGTCCGTGGCGTCGTTGCCGTCGGCGTGCGGACGCGCTCCCCAGCCCACCGCTTCGAGGTCATAGCACGCGAAGTACTCGTCGTGCCGATGATCGTGACCGCCGAACACGAAATTGAGATGGGTGCCGCCTTCGCCCGCCATCGCGCGCGCCGGCGCCGCCTGGGCGAGCGCACCCATCACGCAGCCGGCGATGCGCGGGTGGGCTTCCGTGTTGCCGCCGACTTCCGGCGCCGGGTAGTCCACGTTCACGATCGTTCCGCGCGGCGCGATGATCTTGATCGGACGGAAGCAGCCGGAGTTCTTGGGGATCCCGGGATCCGTCAGGTGCAGCACCGCGTTGTAGGCGGCCGACCACGCAACCCCCAGCGTGGCATTGATCGGGCCGCGGACCTGCGGGCTGGAGCCGGTGTAGTCCACCACCAGCGCATCGCCGATCACGTGGCAATGCGCCTCGATCCGGATCTCGGCGTCCGACACGCCGTCGTTGTCCATGTAATCCACGAAGCTGTAGCGGCCGTCCGGGATCGCCGCGATCTCGGCGCGCATGCGCTTCTCCGCGTAGTCCATGAGATCGCGGCAGGTGGCGGCGAATACCGACCGCCCGAACTTGCGCACTGTCTCGGCGAGCCGCTCCGCGCCGAGTTCCACGCCGGAAATCATCGCGCGCATGTCGCCGTAGTTGTGGCGCGGCGTGCGCACGTTCGCGAGCCACAGTTTCCAGACTTCCACGACGTCCGCGCCGCGCCGCTTGATGTGCACGGGCGGCACGCGGATCCCTTCGTGGAAGATCTCGGTGGCCTCCGCCGGAAAGCCGCCCGGGACCATGCCACCGACCTCCGCGACGTGGCCGATCGCAACCGTGAACGCCACGAGTTCGCCGTCCACGAACACCGGGCAGAACAGCGTATGCTCCGGGGTGTGCAGTCCGCCGCGGTAGGGGTCGTTGTGGATCAGCACGTCGCCCGGGGCGATCTCCGCCAGCGGGATCTCCTGCAGGCAGGAACGGATGAGCAGCGGCAGACCGCCGATCTGCGCGGGGCAGAACTCCGCCGCCGCGAGCATCTCGCCTTGCGGCGACGCAATCCCACAGGTGAAGTCGAGCGCCTCGTTGAAGATCGTCGAGTAGCTCGTCTTCATCAGGGTGATGCCCATCTCGCGGCAGATCGAGAGCATCGTGTTGTCGAGAATGTTCATCGTCACGAGATCCATCGCCATTCCTCCGGGCGGGTCGCCGCCGCCGAACCTTCAACGCACCTTGACGTGCAGATGCCCCTGCGGGGTGACTTCCAGCCGGTGCCCCGGCGCAAGCACGGTGACCGACGCTGCTTCCTCCACCAGCGCGGGACCATGCAGCACATCGCCCGCGCACAGCGCGTCGCGTGCGTAGACCGGCGTGCTCCGCGCGCCGTCCCCGAACACCACGCGCCGTTCGCTGCCCGCCACCAGAGGCGCGTGCCGGGACGGCAGCGCGAGGAACTCGGGTGGCGTCGCGGCGCCGGTGACGGTCACGCGCAAGGTGATCGCCTCGATCACCTCCTGCGGGATGTGGAAGCCGAAGCGCGCCTGGTGCAGCGCGTGGAAATCGGCCCACAGGCGCGCCAGGTCGTCGGATGTGAACGCATCGAACGTGAACGGGACCTCGAGCTCGTAGTTCTGGCCGAGATAGCGCAGGTCGATGGTGCGTGCGACGTGTACATCCCCGGTGTGGCCCTGGCGGGCCAGGTCGGCGCGCGCGGTATCGATCAGGTCACGCAGGTGACTGCCGGCACGTTCGGCGTTGAACCGCCGCGACGTCATCTGGATGGTGCGCTCCAGGTCGACGCGGGCCTCGGTCAGCACGAAGCCGAGCGCGGAGAACTGCCCCGGATGCAGTGGCACCACGCCCTCCGGGATCCCCGCTTCGGTGAGCAGGTCCGAGAGGTGCAGCGGACCGGCGCCGCCGAACGCGCACAGCGCGAATTCGCGCGGATCATGGCCGCGTTCCAGCAGCACCGTGCGCAGCGCACCTACCATGTTGTTGTTGACGATGCGCAGCATCGCCAGCGCGGTGTCTTCCACGGACAGGCCGAGCGGCACCGCCACCTGCGCAAGTGCCTGCAGCGCGGCGTCCGCCGACAGCGTCATGCCGCCGCCGAGGAAATTGGCGGGGTTGATGCGGCCGAGTACGAGGTTGGCATCCGTGACGGTGGGCGCGGCACCGCCGAATCCGTAGCACGCCGGGCCCGGCTGGGCGCCGGCGCTCTGCGGGCCGACGCGCAGCATGCCGCCGCGATCGATCCACGCGATCGAGCCGCCGCCCGCGCCGATCGTCCGGATGTCGATCATCGGGATCTGGATCGGCAGGCCGAACTCGATCTCGAAGTCGGTGGTGAAGCTGATGCGGCCGTCGGCGATCGTCGAGCAGTCGGTGGATGTTCCGCCCATGTCCAGCGTGACCAAGCGCGGCAGGCCGAGCGCCCCTGCGACGTGGCGCGCAGCGACCACGCCACCGGTCGGCCCGGACAGCGCGAGCTGCACGGGCTGTTCGCGCGCCGCGGCAATGCTCATCTCGCCGCCGTTCGAGCGGATCAGCGCCACGGGGGCGGCGATGCCGGCCGCGTCGAGCGACTCGCGCAACGTGCCGAGGTAGCGACGGATGACCGGCTTCACGTAGGCGTCGGCGAGCGTGGTGGACGCGCGTTCGTACTCCTTCCACTTCGGCAGCACGTCGTAGGATACGGACACGGGGATCTCCGGCAGCGCGGCCTGCAGGCGCGCGCGCACCGCGCGCTCGTGCGCCGGGTCCACGTACGAGAACAGCAGGTTCACCGCGATCGCTTCGATGGCGCCGGCCGCGGCGATCGCCGCGGCCACGGCGTCGACGCTGGCATCCGCCAGCGGGGTCAGCACCTCGCCGCTCGCGAGCAGCCGTTCGTCCACTTCAAAGCAGTCGCGGCGCAGCACCAACGGCCGCGATCGGACCCAGCCGCTGTCGTAATGTCCCTTGCGGTGCCCGCGCTGCAGGAACGGGATGTCGCGGAAGCCGCGGGTGGTGACGTAGGCGACGCGTGCTCCCTTGCGTTCGAGGATCGCGTTCGTCGCGACGGTGGTACCGAGCCGCAGCTGGCCGGCGTCGGCGGGCGCATCGAGGCGGCGGAGTCCTGTCAGGATGCCACGCGTTGGATCGTCCGGCGTGGTCAGGTTCTTCCAGACCGCGAGCGCGCGGGACGTGCGGTCGTAGGCGACGAAATCCGTGAACGTGCCGCCGACGTCTATTCCGACGAGAAACCTGCCCATGCCTTGCTCCGCTCAGCGTGCGTCAGCGGAGCGTACGCAGCACATGGCATCTCGCGCAACCGCACTCCGCGGCTGGACGCCGCGCGGCCGGTGCGGGTACTGTCCACACGGGGTCCGGCGCGCGCTGGCGCGGACCGGCGCAAGGGAGATTCCGATCGTGAGGGTCCTGATCGTCGACGATCATCCGCTGATGTTGAGCGGCGTTCAGGACGTGATCGCGGAAGCCTGGTCCGACGCAGCGTGCGACGGCGTCCCGGAGGCCGATACGGCGCTCCGCGCGGTCTCCGCGCATGCCTACGACCTGGTGTGCGTGGATCTCAGTCTGCCGGACCTCGACGGGGTGGAGCTGATTCGCCGCCTGCGACGGTTGCGCCCGTCACTGCCGATCATCGTGCTGTCGGCAACGGACCACGTGACCCAAGTCGCGCAGGCGCTCGAGGCAGGGGCGCAGGGTTACCTGGTCAAGGCCCTGGCGCGGCCTGACCTGGTGAATGCGCTACGGCAGTTCCGCGCGACCGGCCATTACCTGCCCGCCGCACTGCGTGATGCGCTGGCGCACCAGCGCGGGGAGGGCGCCGGCGCGGGAGGTGTTCCCCGGCTGACCCGACGCCAGCGCGACGTGCTGCGCCTGATGGCGCAGGGGCTCGGCAACCAGGCGATCGCCGCACGCCTGGCGCTGAGCGAGAGCACGGTGAAGGGGCACGTGTCCTGTCTGCTCGACCTGCTCGGCGCCGGCAACCGCACCGCGTGCGTCAATCACGCCCGCGCGCTGGGGTTGCTCGACGGCTGATTTCCAGGTGCCGCCAATCGCGCTTGCGCAGTCAGGTCATGGTCAGGGAGATCAGCGTCGCCCGCAGCGCCAGGACATCGACGGGCTTCACCAGCAACGGGACACCGAGCGCGTCCGCACGCGCCGTCAGCGCCGCGTCCGACTGGCCACTGACCAGGAGTGCCGGCAGCGCCGGGTCGAGGGTCGCCCGCGCACGGGCGATGACCGCGAGACCATCCTCACCGACCCCGAGCCGGTAATCGCTGATGAGCACATCAACCGGTCGCGGGACGCCGGTCGCGGCGCCGAGTGCTGCCTCGAGTGTGGCACCCGCGCTGACCTGGCAACCCCACGTCGCGAGCATCGCGCCCAGTGCGGCGCGTGCCCGCGCATCGTCTTCGACGAACAGCACGTGCAGACCCTCGAAGCCGGCGTCGACGGGCCGGACCTCGCGCGCGGCCTCGTCTCGGTCGCGGGGAAGCACCAGGGTAAAGCGCGAGCCGTTCCCGGGCGCGGTCTCCACGTCGATGCGCGCGCCCAGCAGGTCGCAGAGCTGGCGCACGATCGCGAGCCCGAGCCCATGCCCGGGTGCACGCCGGACATCGGGCAGGCGCACGTACGGATCGAAGATACGATCTATCCACTCGGGCGCGATGCCCGGGCCCGTGTCGCTCACCCGGAGCGCGAGGCCCTCGGCGCGTTCGTCCACTGTCACGGCGACTTCGCCACGCGAGGTGTACTTGAGCGCGTTATCCAGCAGGTTGCGCAGGATGCGGCGGACGAGCCGCGGATCGCTATGCACGGACACGGTGGCGGGCGGGACCGAGAGTGCGAGCCCGCGCGCCCGGGCCGGCGCCGTGAACTCGCGGGCGAGATCCGCCAGCAGCGGTCCCAGCGCGAAATCGCATGGCCGCGGCCGCAGCACGCCCGCTTCGAGTTCCGAGAGTTCCAGCAGGCCGTCGAACTGGGTCTCGAGATCGCGCAGCGCGCGGACTGCGCCCGCCATGGATCGTGGCGCGTCTCCCGGCCGCGCGTCGGCCGCGAGCGCCTCGACGGCCAGGCGTGCCGCATGCAGCGGCTGGCGCAGATCGTGGCTCACGGCGGCCAGGAAGCGGGACTTCTCGGCGCTGGCGCGCTCGGCCGCGTCGCGCGCGGCGGACACCTCCGCGAGCAATGCGAGGTTCTCGCTGTCGAGCCGTAAGGTGACGTCGACGGCGCGCGCGTAGTTGCGTGCCGTGGCGAGCACGAACCCGGTGAACGCCGCGGTCAGGATCGTCAGCAGCACACCGGTCTCGGTCTCGGACAGCGCGAGCCGCGTGGCGGTCAGCGTGGTCACCGGGACGATGAACGCGACGACCGCCGGAAACGCCATGGACAGGGAGACCGCCGCGCCCCAACACACGCCCATCAGGGTCAGCAGGAAGACCAGCGCGCGCGGATCGTGCAACGGTGGCAGCAGCACGAACGCGCCGAGCCCCCAGATGAGCCCGGCCCCGAACAGGTACCGGGCGAGCACTCGGAACCAGGCGTCGATGCCGGCCACGCCGGCCACGTCGCCGCGCCGCAGGCGGGCGGTGGCGCGCGCGCGGAGCAGCAGCAGCGACGCGTTCGCGAGCACCCACGCGGCGAGCATCCAGGGCGGGTGAAATGGGTACAGCACGCTCACGCAGACTAGCTGCAACCCCAGGTTGCCCGCCCACAATGTCAGGCGCTGGCGCAGGTATAGCCGGGCGCGCGCCTGCGCCGCGGCGAGTGCGCGCTCGTCGTTCTCCGGGGCGTGGACCGCGGGATTCGCGGCGCGCGGGTTCACGGCCAGGGGCGGATCCTGCCTGTCGTGCCTCATCCCCGAAGAAGCTATCACGACCTTCGCCAACTGTTTCACAGTGGGCGCATGCCGGTGGGTGGAACCCGTACTTTCGTACGGATGGTCGCGTCGGGTCCGGCCGTAGGATGTCATCGGGTATTCATGCAGCGTGGTGACGTTGCGTTCGATTGCTGTCCCGATGGCTGGCGCGCAGAGAATCCGCCCGGCTCCGCTGGGGTGGGGCGTGATCATGGCCGCACCGCCGGCGGGACTGACCGCGCGTCGCGCCCGGCGGGAACCGTCCACAGGTTAGTGGAAACTCTTTAATCCTGACTGCGAAGGCTTGCCGTGAACGAGGTACCGAATGAACAACCAGACATTTGTGTATATAAGCTGGCTTATCGGATTGTTACTGCCGTCGATCGGTTCTGTGCAGGCATTCTCTGTCCCTCCGACGGGCGGTTGGATCGAGATTCACGGTCAATTCTGCACAGACGGCGGCGGACAACCCGCGCCTTGCGAAACGTCCACCAGCGAAGCTCCGTATCAGACGTATGACCGCTCAGACGATGCAGTCATGAATGCAGGTGCCTCCGTCGACGCCAATTACGTCAAGGCGGACATCGATGGTACCCAGTTGGGAGGCCGCGTGACCGCAAGCTTTGTTGACATCTACACGCTCCACGGCCCCGAGGGTGCACCGTTGTCTTTTTCAGCCAGTTTGCATGTCACGGGCTCGCGCAGCTCGTTGGCGAATAGCGCAATTGGGTTCGGCCTGCTCAATTTGGGTGGCCCCGGGGCGCGCAGCACTTTTAGTGGAGGGAGCCTCATTCATTACTTCAACAGTTCTCATCCGGTTGATGTTAATGAAACATTGACCCTGCCGTTGCCGAACATTCACGTCGGGTCGACGTTCTCCTTCGCGACGATCGTGGATCTGCTGGTGAATACCGGGCAGAAAGCCGAGTTCGGTTCAACCGCGGTGTTGGGCTTCACGTTACCGGAAGGTTACTTCGTTTCGTCACAATTCAACTTTAGCGGGGAAGGCAGCCTGACACCCAGCAATGTACCGTTGCCGATGAGTCTCGGTTTCCTGGGAGTGGGCGTGGCCGCACTTGGTATCGTTCGTCAGCGGGCAAACAGTGCAAACCGACAGCTTTCCCGCTCGACGAAGGGAAATCCTGTCTAATCGGTCCCGCACTTCCCGGGCGGCAGCGGGGAGACCACGGCGTTCTCCGCTGGAGGATAGATAGGCGGGGTACCCGTCCCGCCACCCTCTGCAAGGCGCCTCGCCGTCTCCGCTCCGCTTGCGCAGAGAGGTGTTCGACGCCGACTTCAAGCGCCGCGAGCGCACGCCTTGGCGACCACGGGGGACACGACAAGGGCGCAGCGTCACTTGGAGTGTGCGCGCGAACTCTTGGCTAATGCACACGCAATATTGTGTGGTTTCGAGTTTCGCCACGCGATCGTGGCGCCGGTTCTCTTGCCACTCACAGGGTTGCTTCTCGCCTCGGTGCTGCTCGCATTGGAGGATCGCCGGCGCCGCGTCCGCGCGCCTGCAACGCAGGTCCGTCGCGCCCGGTGAGCGCACGGAACGCGACCTGGAGCGGTGCCCGCGCACGATTGAAATCCCGAGGTGACTGGTTTGCGCAAGCCGCGCGCGCGGCTGCGCCGTGCACGTCATTTGCACGACTTGCGCTCGTCGCCCTGATCCGGGATGGTGTTCGCTCGTTGCGGGTCACGCGCCGAACGCGGGTTCGACCCGCGACCCACAGGTTGAGCCTGTCGGGCACCCGTGTCCGCCCCCCACCGCGCGCGGCGATCCGCCCCGTGCTTCACACACCGGGTTCATGCTTGCCGAGACTCACCGCCAACTTCGTTGCTGTGTATTGCTCGCCACCGCCGCGGCGCTCGGCGGCTGCGGCGCACTGCCGCGCGCACCCTGGCAGGACTCGACCGACACACCCGAGGAGCTCCCCCGCGTCGCCGCGGACGTGACCGGCGTGGATTCCGCGGTGGCGGCCAACGTGCGCGCGCACCTCGCGCTGCTGCGTGAGCCGTGTACGGCGCCCGCTGCCCGCCACGAACGGATCGCGGCGGATGCCGAGGCCGAGACCCGGCGGGCGCTGCGCGCACAAGGCTATTACGAACCCGTCGTGGATGCGCAGCTGCTGCGTGACGCAGACACCTGCCCGCGACTCGAGGTCACGATCCAGCCGGGAGATCGCGTGCAGCTCGACGATGTCGAAGCAACGGTGCGCGGACCCGGGCGTGCCGATCCCGCGTTCACCGCGTTCATCGACGGCCTGGAGCTGAAGGCCGGGACACCGCTCGATCACGGTCTCTACGACACCACGCGGGCGCGAATCGACACCTGGGCCGCGGATCACGGGTACTTCGACGGCCGGTTCCTGACGCGCGAGCTGCGCGTCCAGCCCACGCAGCGCCGGGCCAGCGCGCGCCTGGTGTATGACTCCAGCGCGCGCTACGGCTTCGGCGATCTGACGATCACCCAGACCCCGTTCGCGCTCGACGAGGACGTCGTGCGCCGGTTCTTCGACTTTGCTCCGGGCGAGCACTACACGAGCACGCGGATCGCCGAAATCCACGCCGCACTGCGTGCCAGCGATTATTTCGAACGCAGCGACATCCGGCCCCGGATCGGTGCCCGGGCGGACGGGCGGGTGCCACTGGACGTGTCGCTCGCGCCGCGCAGGCGTCACGCGTTCAGCACCGGCGTCGGCTTCTCCACGGACGAAGCGCTGCGCGCCCGCTTCGAATATCTCGATCGACGCGTCAACGCCCGCGGTCACCGGTTCATCGCCGCTGCGCGCGCCTCCGCGATCGCCCAGCAGTTCTCCACCGAGTACCGCCTGCCGCGCGCACGTCCGCGCAGCGAATGGTTGAGCGTCCAGGCCGGCGTGCGGCGAGAGAGCGTGGACACCTTCGACACGCTCGAAGCCCAGGCCACGCTGTCCGAGACCCATGAACGCCCGTACGGCTTCGTCGAGACGCGCTTCGTCGAGCTGAACCGACAGAGCTTCGACATCGCCACCCAGGACGGAACCGGGCTCTTCCTGACCCCCGGGCTGCGCTACGCGAAGATTCGGCAGGATCACGCGCTGTATCCGCGCCGGGGCTACCGCGTCCGGGCGGAGATCCGCGCCGCGAGCGAAACCCTCGCCTCGGACACCTCGCTCGTGCGCGCGGTGATCGCCGGGGGTTATCTCACGACGCTCCCCTGGCAGGACCGGCTGCTGCTGCGCGCGGAGGTCGGGGGCTTGTGGGCCGCCGATTTCGCGCGGCTCACGCCATCGCTGCGTTTCCTTACCGGCGGGGATGCGAGCGTCCGGGGCTATGGCTACCAGGACCTGGGGCCGGTCGACGCGCGTGGCAATGTCGTTGGCGGACGCTACCTCGGCGTGGCGAGCGTGGAGTACGAGCATGCGCTCACCGGGCATTGGGGGCTCGCCGGCTTCGTCGATGCCGGCAACGCGTTCGGCGGCACTGGCCGTGACACCGGCCTCAAGACCGGCGTGGGCGTGGGCGTGCGCTGGCGCTCGCCGATCGGCCCCATCCGGGTTGACCTCGCCCATCCGCTCGACGATGCCGCGCAGGTCCGCCTGCACCTGCGCGTGGGGCCGGACCTGTGACCGTGGACATGCAGCACACCCGGCGCTGGCGCAGGTGGGTGCTCCTGGGCGGCGCGATGTTCGGTGCATCGCTCGCGTGGCTCGCGCTCACGTCCGCGGGTGCGCGCCTGCTGCTCGATGAGGCGGCCAGGCGGGCGGGAATCGAACTGCATTACGGTACGTTCCGCGGCGATCTCCTGCGCGGCCTGGACATCGCGGACGTCGCGCTGCGCGCGCCGGGCATGACGCTCACGCTGGAAACCGTACGGGTGCGCTGGGACCCGTGGACGCTGTGGCGCGGAGACCTCGTGTTCACGCACGCCGCACTTCACCGGGGCACGTTGCAGGTGACGGCCGCGGGCGCATCAGCGGCCGGCGGGCTCCCGCGCGTGCCGCTGGCCGTCGACGTCGCTTCGCTCGACGTGCGCGAGTTCGCGCTGGTGATCGGTTCGACGCGGCATCACGTGGCGGCGTTCGCCACGCGCGCGCGCATCACCCGCGACACACTCGAACTCGGCCCCTTCGATCTTGCGCTCGCAGCGCACCGGCTGCGCGGACACCTGCGGGTCGACATCCGGGACGGCAGTCTCGCGGGCGAGGTCGAGTACGCCGGTGAGATCGACGGCACGCCGATCGCGGCGCGGATGCGGGCGCACGGACCGTGGTCGGCGGTCCAGGCGGCGCTGCAGGTGCACGCGCCGTTCGCCGCGCGCCTGGCCGGAGTGCTGGACCTGGCCGGCCGGGCGCCACGGTTGGACGTGCAGGGTGAAGCACTGCCGCAGCCATGGCTGGCGGCGCACGGCAGCCCCGCGGAGCTCGCGGCGGTGCGCCTCGCGCTGGCCGGAACCTGGCCCGAGCTCACGCTGCGCGCGACGACCGATGTGCGGCTTGCCGCGGGCCCGAGCGTCGAAGTGACGCTCGCCGGCACGCGGCTGCCGGATGCGCCCGCAGGGCCGCGCGCGATGCTCACGTGGTCGGTGATCCCGGATTCGCCACGTTTCGGGATCGGGGAAATCGCCGGCGGTGGGGAGGTCGGCTGGGATGGCAGGCAACTGACGTTGCAGCAGCACCTGCACGCACCGTCACCGCTCGAACTCACGGGCACGATCGCGCCGGGCCCGGCGCCCGAGGTGTCGCTCGCGGCAACCTGGGAATCCCTTGCGCTCGCGGTCGCCGGGACGACGGTGCAGTCGCCCCGGGGACGCCTGACGATCGAAGGTCGCTACCCGGCGCTCGCGTGTGCGTTCGAAGGTCGGGTTTCGGCGGCGCCCGTGGGGGCCGTCGATGCGCACGCACGGATGGATCTCGACACCGACCGCGTGACGCTCGACCACCTGACCGCGTCGCTGCTCGGCGGCACGCTGACCGCCCGCGGCGCGCTCGATTCGCTGGCGTCGCGCACCGGCACCTTCACAGTGATCGCGCGCGACCTCGACCTCGCGCACGTCCGTCCCGGACTCGCGACACGCGTCAGTCTGCACGGGACCGCGACGCTCGCCGGATCCCGGGTGCAGTTCGCGCTCGACGACGCGCGTGGTCGCTGGCGCGGGCAGACGCTCGCGGCCGCGGGCGGCATCGTGCTGTCGGAAGAGGGCATCGGGGTGCAGGACCTCGCGCTTCGCATCGGCCGCAACCGGGCGGACGTCGACGGCACGATCACGCCGGCGCTGGCGCTGGCGGCGCGCCTGGATCTCCCGGTGCTGTCGGATCTCGATGCGAGTTTCGCGGGCGCCGTGCGGGGCGAGGCCCGCGTGCACGGCACGCTCGCGTCACCGCTGCCCGACGCTGATCTCGTCGTGTCCGCGCTGCGCGCGGGTGGGTTCTCGGTGGACGAGGCGCACCTCGTCGCCGCCACCGCGCCGGGCGGGTCCTCCACGGCAACGCTTTCGGCGCGCGCTGCGCGGCTCGGCGCGGTCACGTGGGACACGCTCCGGCTCGACGCGCGCGGCACGGCGGCAGCTCACACCATCAGGCTGGCCGCCGCCGGCGACGGGCATGACCTGACGTTGCGGCTCCGTGGGCGCTGGCGGGAGCAGGCACTCGACGGCACGCTCGAGGCGTTCTCGTTCACCTGGCCGGAGGCCGGTCGCTGGCGGCTGGCCGCGGCCGCGCCTTACCGTTACGCGCGCGGTGCGTGGTCATTCGATGCGCTGTGCTTCACGCAGGACGCGGCGCGCGCATGTGCCGAGGCACACGCGCTGGCTGCCACGCAGGGCCGGCTCGAGCTCGACCTGACGCGCATCCCGGCCGCGCTCGCGCGTCCCTGGCTGCCTGACGGCGTCAGTCTCGTGGGCGCGTTCGACGGGGAGATCGCGGCCACGCGACAAGCAGCGGGCTGGCTGCCGGAGGGCACACTGACCGGCCGGGGCGTCGCGCTCGAACTGGCGGCGGGGACCCCCGCGGCGATGGCGCTGCCGCTGCAACCGTTTGCCTTGCGTACGCAGCCGCGCGGCGCGGCACGCGCGTTCGAATTCGAGGTTGCGAATGCCGACCTTGGCGCGCTGCACGCGGCCGGCGAGCTGCGTGCCACCGGGAACGCGCTTGGCGTCGATGCGCGACTCCGGCTCGACAGCGCGGAGCTTTCCACGCTTGCCGCGCGGATGCCGATACTCGCTGGCAGCACGGGACGAATCGCGCTCTCGGCGCATGTGCACGGCGCACTCCCGACGCCGCGGGTCCACGCGGAAGCGCAGCTGCGCGACGGCGAACTGCGGTTCGACGAGGCCGGCATCGGGTTCGATCGCGTCCGCCTCGTGGTGACCGGGCCCGCCGATGGCCGCTTGGATATGAAGGGTGAGATCGGCCAGGGCGCGCAGCGGCTGAACGTCACCGGGACGTTGCCCACGCAGCTCGCGCAGGCCTTCGACCTGCGGTTCTCGAGCGCCGGCTTCACCGCGATCCGTCGCCCCGAACTCGTCGCGGACATCGTGCCGGATCTGCGGATCGACGGGACGCTGGCGGCGCCGCACCTGCACGGCACGGTGGAGATCCCGCGCCTCGCGCTGCAGCTCAGCCAGCTCCCCCCGCAGGCCGTCACGGTCAGCCCGGATGAAGTGCTGCTCGATGCACAGGGGAACGTGGTGACGGACGCGCCCAAGTCAGCCGCGTGGCGCTTCTACCATGAACGCCTGCGCGCCGCGCTCACCGTGAACCTGGGCGATGCCGCGCGCGTGGAGGGACTCGGCCTGAAGGCCAGGCTCTCCGGCGGATTGCGGCTGCTGAAAGATCCCGGCAGTCCAGGGCTCGCGCACGGTCGCATCGCGCTGGTGGACGGCCGATATGTCGCGTACCGCCAGCCGCTGTCGCTGGTCCGCGGTGAACTGCAGTTCGCCGGCCCGGCGGACAACCCGGCGCTGGACGTGCTCGCGCTGCGGCCCGGCATCGACGTGAAGGCGGGCGTGACGATCGGCGGCACCGTGCAGACGCCCGTCGTGCGGTTGTACGCGGCGCCGCCGATGAATGACCTGGAGACGCTGTCGTGGGTGATCACCGGGCAGCCGCTGCAAGGCACGGATCGCGGCCGCGCGAGCCTGCTCGCCAAGGCGGCGCTCGGGCTTGGCGTGGAGCAGGCCAGTGGTCTCACCGACCAGCTGCGACAGTGGTTCGCGCTCGACGAGCTCGGCGTCGGAGGGGGTGAGACCGTCCGGGACACCATGCTCGTCGCCGGCAAACAACTCTCGCCCCGGCTCAGGGTAAGGTCCGAGTTCAATCCGTTCGACCAGCTGTGGGCCGTGTTCGTGCGCTACCAGCTGACGCCCGAGTGGAGCGTGGAAGGTGAGTCCGGCGCGCGGCAGGGCGCCGACCTGATCTATTCAATCGAGCGGGAGGCGCTGTTCTGATCCGCGTTCAGCCCCGCGGGCACACGCCGACGCCGACGAGGCACAGACCGCCGATGAGCAGCAGACCGATCACCGCGCTCCAGAAACCGAAGGGATCTTCCGCGCGCGCGACGACGCCTCGGAAGTAGGTTCGACCCGTCAATACCGACAGGATGCCACCCGCGAAGAACACGGTACCGAACGCGGTGAGCAGCGGGACGTTGTCGGGAGAGACCTGGCACATGGCATCGATTCCAGTTCGTTGAACGGTCACCGTTCCGATCAGCGGCCGTGACTGCGGAATCCTCAACGCCGCACGTGACCCCGACGATGCGGCGGCCCTTTCGCGTGGTCTACGACGCGCGCCCGAACGTGAACCACAGGTACCACGCGGCAAACGCCGCCTGCAGCACGACCGCGAGCGCGCTCCAGGCGGTCATTGCCGTTCCCGGCCGCAACGCATGCGGCACTTCCGGCGCCCGCAGCGCGCGGTGGTTGAAGAACGCGAGCACCGGCGCGGTCAGGAACGACAAGGTGGTGGCGAGATCGATGAGCGCGGTGAAACTCCCCATGCCCCATGCGAGGATCGCGAGTGCACCCCCCGTCAGCACGCCAAACGTCACCCGGTAGACGCGCCGATCGCCTTCTGCCGCGTCCGCTGGCCCCGCGCCGCGCCCCGGCACGAACGCGAGACCGAGCTGTGCGACGAGCGCGGCGATGACCCGCGGGAACCCGTCGACCACCGTCACCACCGTCGACAGCATCACGAGCAGCGCGATCAGCCCGATGAACGGGCGGCTCCACGCGCCGAGCGTCGCCACGTAGAGATCGATGACCTGGGTCGCGAACGCCGCCGGGCCGTTCGCGAAGTCGATCCCCTGACCGTACATGAGTCCCGTCCCCAGCAGCGCGAAGGCGAGCGCGAGCAGCAGGGTGAGGGTGTACCCGGCGTCGAAATCGAGCAGGGCGGCGCGCATGTCGATGTTCGCGTGCTGCTGGCGGGCCCGCGCGACCGTCCACAGCGAGCTCCAGATGGACGTGTCGATCGCCGACGGCATCCAGCCGATCAGTGCGACGGTGAATGCGAGTCCCGCACCCGTCACGACGCGGGTGTCCGGCAGCAGTGCAGCCCATGACCACTGGATGCGGCCGAGCGCGAGGCAGGTCGCGACGAGGGTGGCGAGAGTCAGCACCGGCACGACGATCTTGATGAACCGATCGAGCCACGCGTAACCGCCGCTCGCGAGCAGCGCAGCGGCGATGACGAGCAGCAGGGCCGACAGCGCCAGCGGGCCGTGCGCGGCGCCGACGGTGCCGGCGAGCAGCGGCGCGAGACCGAGGACCGGAACGGCGATGCCGGCCGTGACGAGCGTGACGGCCGCCGTCACCGTGAACATCGTCATCAGGGTCAGCGCGGCGAACGCCACCAATGTCCAGCGGCCCTGGTGGCGATACGCTTCCAGCAGTGAACGACCGGTCGCCGCCGCGTAGTGAGGCCCGGCGCGGAACGCCGGGAACTTGACCGCGCAGGCGAACGCGATCACCAGCAGCGCGGCCAGGCCGAAACTCGCGCCCGCACGCGTGGCCTGCACCAGGTGCGAGACGCCCACGGCGGCGCCCGCGAACAGCAGGCCGGGGCCGAACGCGCGCCAGGCGGAACGGGAGGGAGCTTCACTGGTGGACACCGGGCCTCCGAAGGTGCGCGCCGGGGCGGCGCATCTGCATGCTGCGCGCGCGCCCGTCGCACACGCAAGTGTGTGCCGCTGACCGTGACGCGCCGAATACCGTCGTCGCGCTCAGCCCGTGCGCAGCGCGCGATCGATCCGATCGTCCTTCCTTTGCAGCGACCACAGGAAGAGGTTCGCCCCGAGCCAGCGCAACGGCTCCGGCGGCCAGTTGGCGGCCTTGCGCTCCAGGAACTCGAGTGCGGGATGTCGCCGGCCCTGCGCGAGTGCGGCGAGCGCGCGGCCCATCGCGGCGGTCGGCGCAACGCCGTGCCCGTTGAAGCCGAAGCCGTAGTGCACGTTGCGGTGCCGTCCGCTGGTGCCGATGCGTGGCAGCATGTCGCTCGTCAGCCCGCACCAGCCGGCCCACAGGCTCGCGATCTCCAAGTGCCGGAGACCGGGGAAGCGATCGCGGAAGCCCTGCACCATCGGTTCGAAGATCGCGGGTGCGTAGGAAGTCGGGAGCGCGTTCGCGTACGCCACCTGGATACGCTTGGTGTTGGCGACGATCGTGGCGTGCCGGGTCACCCGGTAGGCCTCGATCACGTTGTGCAGGCTGACCAGTCCTTCGCGCTGCGGCCATCCCAGGGTCTCCAGGTCGACGGTCGCGAGCGGCCTGGTCTCGAACGCACCGATGTGAAAGGCCGCCATCGCGGTCTTGTGGAGGTTCAACGTCGTCGGCGTGAACGCGTTGGTGGCGAGCACCACCGTGTCCGCCGTGACCGCGCCTTCGGCGGCACGCACCACCGCGGGCGCTCCGTCCTCGATGCGCGCGACGGTGGTGTTCTCGAACAGCCGCACGCCTTTGGCGAGCGCGACCGCGCGCAGCCCGAGCACGTACTTGCCGGGATGCAGGGTGCCGCCGCGCGGCAGGTAGGCGCCGCCAATCCACGCCGCGGGAATGCCGCGTGCGCGACACTGGCGCTCATCCCAGAACTCGGCGTGAAAGCCGGCCGGGCCCGCAGCCGCCGCGAGCGCCTGCGCCTCCGTGAGCATGGAGGGATGCGTGGCGCCGAAGAGATTGCCGCTCGGCACGTAGTCGCAGTCGATGCCGTAGTCGTGCAGCAGCGACTCCGCCTCGTCGACGATGTCGGTGATGTAGCGCCCGTAGCGCCGCGCCGTGTCCGAACCTGGCTCCGCCAGCAGGCGCCGGAACTCCTTGCCCGGGCCGACCAGGTGGCCACCGGATCGCCCGCTCGCGCCGTACCCGCAGTGGCGCTGTTCGAGCAGTACCACGTCCGCGCCCGCCAGGCGCAGCGCGATCGCCGCGTGCAGTCCGGTCCAGCCGCCGCCGATCACGGCCACGGACGCGCGCAGATCTTCGCGCAGCGGCGGTTGCAGATCCGCGGGGGGATCCAGGTACGCGCTCAGGGGAATGAAGCGCTGTGCCAGGTTCGTGTCGGTCATCCGGACCTCCAGGGTTGTCGGGGTGAATCGCGGGGGCCGACCCGTGCGTCCCCACGCATCGTGCCGTCGCCAGGCTGGTCGGCAGGGCGGGATCTTGCGTCGCGGATCCCGCGACCTGCGTTCAGAGGATCGCCGTCGGGCTGACCGGCGACCCCGTGCCGCCCTCGATCACGAGTGGCGCGACGACGAACAGGAAGCACTTCTCTGTGCGCGTGGCCATGGCCAGGGCCATCGATTCGAGATCCAGGTGGTGAATCAGCGGCAGGCCGAGATAGACCTCGCACAGCACGTGAACGGGCACCGAGCAGTGCGGAGAGGTGCTCGGGAAGTTGTCGCCGGGACCGTCGGTCGCGACCGTTGCGACGTCCCATTCGGCGATCAGGTCGATGCATTCCACGTGCAGGCCGCTCCAGTGGCCGTGATCGTCCTCGGCTTCCGCCGTACCTGGCAGCACCAGCGGCGCGGCGAACCGGCCCGTGCGGATGACCAGCGCGTCGCCCGGTTCCACGCGATCCGCGAAAGGCTGCAGATCCCTCGGCGTCACCGGATCGCCGGGTTTCAGGTGCGTGAGGCCGCGCCCTGCGGGCACATCGATGAACCAGCCGCGCGTGGCAAACCCGCCGAGTTCCGGCATCGTGTAGCGCACCGCGCCACCGGCCAGGGTCACGACATCCTCGAAGCGCTCGCCGTTGAAGCAGCGGCCGTGATGCCCGACGTGGCAGTAGGCGTCGATGTGCGAGTTGGTCATGCCGTGCGTCGCGATCGAGATCCGATCGCCCGACTCCAGCAGCTGCTCGTCGCTCGGCCCGAAATCATACTTCCCGGCGCGCAGCAGCTCGTGCCGGTACTCGCAGTCGTACGCGGTGTCGCCCAGCACGTAGTCGGCGCGGAGCGCCGAACCGAGGCTGATGACCTGGTGGCTCGCGATCGCCGCCACGCCGCGCGCGGTCGCCGCGTGGTCAACCAGGTTCAAGGTGCCGCGCGGGCCCGGCCAGCGTTGCCAGTTGAACGTCCGGTACGGCCAGTAGTCGAGCGCGGTCTGCGCCCCAGGTGCTGTCTGCATGCCAGTCCTCCCGACGATGTGATCACGTGGAACCGCCACGGCTTCCGTGAGGGCGTCGATCATCGCAAACCCCGCGCGTCGCGGGTGGCCTACTCGCGGCACACCGCGCGCGTCGCGCCGTCTCCGACGGGGGTTCACCGAACTGCGCCCGGTACTCCTGCGCGAAGCGCCCGAGATGGAAGAATCCCCAGTCCATTGCCGCTTCCGACACCGCGCTCGCGGTCGGGTATTCGATGATCTGTTCGCGCGCCTGCTGCAGGCGATGGCGCTTCAGGTAGACGAGCGGCGAGACCCCGTGGTGCGTCTTGAAATCCGCGTAGGCCTTGCTGCGTGACACGCCGGTCGCGACCGGGAGATCCGCCGAGGTCACCGGGCCGCGCGCATGCGCGACCAGGAACTCGCGCAGGCGCTCGACGTGCGGCGGTTCGCGGCGCGTGCGCGCCGCGGCGAGCGCATCTGAATACGTATGCGGCTGCGCCAGCAGCCACCCCCGGATGAGCATGCGTTCGAGCTCGGCGGCGAAGCGCGGATCGTGGTAGAGGCTGCCGGGATTCGCGAGCTCGGTGGCCAGGTGCTGGACCAGCTGCCACCAGCTGGCGGTGGCGCCGGCGAGCGTGTCGCTGACCGGGGCGACGCGCAGCGGGTGATCGAGCGGCCGGCCGAGCAGCCGTTCGAGTTCCGCGCGGACGCGCGCCTGGTCGAGCGCAACGATGAGCTTGCGACAGCGGCCGGAGATCCACAGCGTCTGGGTATCCGCCGGTGCGACGATGCAGCCGGTGCCCGGCCGGGAGTGGCTGCTGCGCCCGGCGGTGCGGAGTTCCTGTTCGCCTTCCAGCGGCAGGCTCACGCTATAGCAGCGCAGCGGGGTGCCCGCATCGATGTGGATCTCGACGTCGCGTCCGTACTCGACGACGCCGATCGACGTCGTCAGCGCGCCGAGCCGGTGACCGGCGTGGCGGAAACGCAGGCGGCCGCGCCCGTGGACGGCGAGTTCGTGGGGACCGCAGACGCCGGTCATCCAGTCCCGCGCATCGCCGGGCGCGTGGCAGCGGGCGCGCAGGTCGTG
>JBFWUN010000064.1:0-21282 GCA_050247235.1 Gammaproteobacteria bacterium | reverse complement strand
GGTCGGGCAGCGCGGCGTTCAGCTTGCCGGCGCCGCGTGACCGACCAGCGTCCAGTGATCGTTCTCGTCCGGGGCTTCGAGACGGACGGGAAATCCCCAAAGTCGCGCGACGTGCTTCAGTACCTCGGCCGTCGAGCCCCCGAGCGGCCGTCGCTCGTGCGGGGTGTGCCGCAGCAACAGGGAGCGGTCGCCACGCCGGTCCACCGCGTGAACCTGGATATCAGGTTCACGGCTGCCGAGATTGTACTGTTCCGCAAGCGCCTGGCGGACGTGCCGGTACCCGCGCTCGTCATGGATCGCGCTGATCTCGTACTCCTTCTGGCGATCATCATCGACAACCGCGAAGAGCCGTAGCTCGCGGATGAGCCTGGGTGAAAGGTACTGGGCGATGAAGGATTCGTCCTTGAAATTCCGCATCGCGAAATCGAGCGTCACCAGCCAATCCGTGCCGGCGATGTCCGGAAACCACGTGCGATCCTCGTCCGTCGGATCCTCGCAGATGCGACGGATGTCCGACATCATTGCAAAACCGAGCGCGTAGGGATTGATTCCCGAGTAGTGCCGGTTCTCGAAGTGCGGCTGTGCGATCACGTTGGTATGCGACGTCAGGATTTCGAGCATGAACGCATCGTTGACGAGACCCGTGTCGTAGAGCCGGTTGAGCAAGGTGTAATGCCAGAATGTCGCCCAGCCTTCGTTCATCACCTGGGTCTGACGCTGAGGGTAGAAATACTGCGACAGTTTACGCACGATCCGGATGACTTCGCGCTGCCAGGGTTCAAGCAGCGGCGCATTCTTCTCGATAAAGTAGAGCAGGTTCTCCTGCGGTTCGGCCGGAAATCTCTGCTCGGTTTCCACGCTCTCACTCGCGTCGCGCGCGGGAAGCGTCGCGCGCCAGAGATCGTTGACCAGGCTTTGACGATAATCCTCGCGTTCACGTCGCTTCGCCGCTTCACGCTCGAGCGAGAGCTGTGGTGGACGCTTGTAGCGATCCACGCCGTGATTCCGCAGCGCATGACAGGAATCCAGCAGTTGTTCGACGGCCTCCTCGCCATGACGCTGCTCGCAGTCCTGGATGTAGCTCCGTGCGAACACGAGGTAGTCGATGATGGCATCCGCCGTGGTCCAGGCGCGGAAAAGGTAGTTTCCCTTGAAGAACGAATTGTGTCCGAAGCAGGCATGTGCGATCACGAGCGCCTGCATCGCCATCGTGTTCTCTTCCATGAGGTACGCGATACAGGGATTGGAGTTGATGACCAGTTCATACGCGAGCCCCATATGGCCGCGGCGGTACCTGTTCTCGACGGCCACGAACTCCTTTCCATAGGACCAGTGCGGGTAGCCGATGGGCATTCCGACGGACGCATAGGCATCCATCATCTGTTCAGCGGTCACGATTTCGATCTGATTGGGGTACGTGTCGAGACCATACTCCCGAGCGGCATCCGCGATCGCTTCGTGGTATCGCTCGATAAGTTCGAACGTCCATTCGGAACCGGTAGACAGGGGTTCTCGGGTCATTACGCGACCTTCCTTGCGAACAGTTGCCGGAACACGGGATAAATCTCGGCGGCGGTCATTGCCTTCTGCATCGCGAGCCTCGGGTGCGCCGCCGCGAGTTCGGCATATGCCTGCCACAGCCCCTGCTCCTCTTCCGCGCCGACCTGAACGTACGCAAAATACTGCACGCTGGGGAGTAGAACCTTGGCGAGAAGTTCGCTGCAGTGGGCCGAATCCGTGTGCCAGTTGTCGCCGTCCGAAGCCTGTGCGCCGTAGATGTTCCAGTCACCGTTCGCATAGCGGTCCTTGATGATGTCGCCCATCAGTGCAAGCGCCGTCGAAACCACAGTGCCGCCCGTATCGCGCGCGCTGAAGAAATCCTCTTCGCTGACCTCCATTGCCTGGGTGTGATGCCGGATGAAGACAACGTCCAGACGGGGGTAGACGCGGGTCAGGAACAGGTAGAGCAGCGCGAAGAACCGCTTTGCCATGTCCTTGCGCGGCTGGTCCATCGAACCCGAAACATCCATCAGGCAGAACATCACCGCCTGTGTGGTCGGTCGCGGGATTCGAACACGGTGGTTGTAGCGCAGATCGAAGGTATCGATGAACGGGACGGCGCGAACGCGCTTCGCCAAACGCTCTCGTTCCTCCTCCAGCGCCGCGCGTCGTTCGGGATCCCGTTCGTCCGCGAGCAGGGCGTCGATGTCGCCAAGCTGCCTGGCATGGGGTGCCTGCAGCGTTTTGCGTCGCATGACGGCACTCTTCAGCGAGCGTACGACGTTGAGGTTGGTCGGTACCCCGGTGCTCGTGTAGCCGGCGCGTACGCGCGTGTATTCGGGCAGTCGAGTGAGTTGAGTCTTCACGAGATCCGGCAGCGCGAGGTCGTCGAAGAAGAACTCGAGGAACTCCTCGCGCGTCAGCACGAAGCTGAAGTCATCCTCGCCTTCGCCGTCTTCGCTGGCCTGTTGACCGCGCCCGCCGGTGCCGCCGCCTGGTGGGCGTGGCAGCCGGTCGCCCGCGGCGTACTCGCGATTTCCTGGGTGCACGGTCTCGCGCCGTCCGCCAGGACCGTGATGGAAGAACGGTTCGTGGGTGTCCTGACGCGGAATGTCCACTCGCTCACCGCGTTCGAGGTCCCGAATCGAACGTTTGCCGATGGCATCGGTCACGGCTTCCTTGATCTGGGCCTTGTAACGGCGAACGAATCTCGCGCGGTTCAGCGCGCTCTTGTTGCGCCCGTTCAGGCGCCGGTCGACGATGTTGTTCATGGTCACGCCGATTTCCGCACCCGCAGGTACCATTCGCAAAGCAGCCGCACCTGCTTCTCGGTGTAGCCCTTGGAAACCATACGCCCGACAAAGTCCTGGTGCTTCTTCTGCTCTTCCGCCGAACCTTTGGCATTGAACGAGATTACCGGCAGCAGATCCTCCGTGTTAGAGAACATCTTCTTCTCGATGACCTCGCGGAGCTTCTCGTAGGACGTCCACGCGGGGTTCTTCCCGCCATGATTGGCGCGCGCACGGAGCACGAAGTTGACGATCTCGTTGCGGAAGTCCTTCGGGTTGCTGATGCCGGCGGGCTTCTCGATCTTCTCCAACTCGGCGTTGAGCGCCGCGCGGTCGAATATCTCCCCCGTGTCGGGATCACGGTAGTCCTCGTCCTGGATCCAGTAGTCGGCGTAGGTGACGTAGCGGTCGAAGATGTTCTGCCCGTACTCTGAATAGGACTCCAGGTACGCAGTCTGGATCTCCTTGCCGATGAGTTCGGCATACCGCGATGCAAGGTAGCCCTTCAGGTGGGCAAGGTATTTCTCCTCGACTTCCTTGGGGAATTGTTCGCGCTCGATTGCCTGCTCGAGCGTATACATCAGGTGCACCGGATTCGCCGCCACCTCGGTGTGGTCGAAGTTGAACGTCTTCGACAATATCTTGAATGCGAAGCGCGTCGACAGGCCGGTCATTCCCTCGTCGACTCCCGCATAGTCACGGTACTCCTGGTAGCTTTTTGCCTTCGGGTCGGTGTCCTTCAGGTTCTCGCCGTCATAGACGCGCAGCTTCGAATAGAGATTCGAGTTCTCCGGCTCTTTCAGACGCGACAGCACCGCGAACTGTGCCATCATTTCCAGCGTTCCCGGCGCGCAGGGTGAGTTGGCGAGCGAACTGCTGTGCAGGAGTTTCTGGTAGATCCGGACTTCCTCCGAGACGCGCAGACAGTACGGAACCTTGACGATGTAGATGCGGTCGAGAAACGCCTCGTTGTTGCGGTTGTTCTTGAACGCGAGCCATTCAGATTCGTTCGAATGCGCGAGGATGACGCCTTCGAACGGGATTGCGGATAGACCTTCGGTGCCTTTGTAGTTGCCTTCCTGGGTGGCGGTCAGCAAGGGATGGAGGACTTTGATCGGTGCCTTGAACATCTCCACGAACTCGAGCAAGCCCTGGTTGGCGAGGCACAGCCCGCCTGAATACGCATACGCGTCAGGGTCGTTCTGGGCATAGTGTTCGAGCATGCGGATATCGACTTTCCCGACCAGCGCGGAAATGTCCTGGTTGTTCTCGTCCCCGGGTTCGGTTTTCGCAATCCCGATCTGGCGCAGTACAGAGGGAAAACGCTTCACGATCCGGAAGCGCGAGATGTCTCCGTTGTATTCGTGCAGGCGCTTGACCGCCCAGGGAGACATCAGGCCGCTCAGGTACCGGCGCGGGATCCCGTAATCCTCCTCGAGGATCCGCGCGTCCTCGGTAGGTGAGAAGAGTGCAAGCGGGGATTCGTTGACTGGTGATCCCTTGAGCGCATAGAAGGGTCGCTGCTCCATCAGCGATTTCAACTTCTCGGCAAGCGACGACTTGCCGCCACCCACCGGGCCGAGCAGGT
Source organism: Gammaproteobacteria bacterium (assembly GCA_050247235.1). Classification (GTDB taxonomy): domain Bacteria; phylum Pseudomonadota; class Gammaproteobacteria; genus CAIKBL01. The sequence goes on along the minus strand of JBFWUN010000064.1, from coordinate 16,905 downwards.
AGAGCACCTGCTTGCGTTCCTCCAGTCCCTGCGCCGCGTGCCGGAAGTAGGCGACGATCTGTTCGACCGTATCCTCCATGCCGTAGAACTCGCGGAACGCCGGGTAGACGCGGATAAGCTTGTTGGAAAAGATCCGCGAGAGCCGCGCGTCCTTGCGGGTGTCGATCACCTCGGGCTGCCCAATTGCCAGCAGCATGCGTTCGGCCGCGGTGGCATAGGTCGTCGGGTCTTCCCGGCACAGGGCCAGGTATTCACTCAGGGAAAGCTCGGTTTCCTGGGCGTGCTCGTAGCGCGACCGGTACTTGTCGAATATCGTCATAGTGGCAGCCTCACTCCTTAATTCCGCAGTGAGGTCCTCGCAACGATCAAACCGTGCCCGATTCTTGTGGGTCTTCTCCGGCCGAGCGCCGCGATGACCTCCTTGAGATATGACAGTGCAAAGCATGTGCCAGTTGCATCTGTCTATACGAAAGTTACTCCGCCGTAGCGTAACGTCCACTGAATATAGGCGGTCGATCCGCTTTGCACCACAACATCAAGTGTGGATTCCGTCGCGGGAAGCACCAGTAGCGGGTCTCTCCTGACGGGACGTCGACATCGGCTTCGTCTTGCCGTCGATGACGGATCGCGCGTCACCGATCGGCCGTGGCAGATGTCGTCGGAGGCAAACAAGTTGGCGCATCCTGTTGCTGCGGAGCACCATAATCGTGCCGAAGGCGTGCACGCGGACTGGTTGACCCGAACGGCCGCAATGTGGGTGCGCGACACCGTGCCCGCGCTTGCGCACGTGGTCAAAGCACGGCACCGTGCGGCGAATTCCCCGGAGAACGACGATGTACCGCACCAGCATCACGGGCAGCCTGCCGAAACCCGCATGGCTCGCCGAGACCGACAAACTATGGCCGCAATGGCGAAGCGACGGTGCGGCGCTGATGGACGCCAAACGTGACGCAACGCTCCTTTGGCTCAAGCTCCAGGAAGATGCCGGCCTCGACATCGTCACGGACGGTGAGCAGTCACGCCAGCACTTCGTCCACGGATTCCTGGAGTTTGTCGAGGGCATCGACTTCGACCACAAAGTCCGCATGGGGATTCGCAACAACCGGTACGACGCCATGGTGCCGCAAGTCATCGGACGGCCGGTGCTGCGGGAACGGGTGCACGCGATCGAAGCGCGACTGTGTCGTGCGCACACGCGGAGGAGTTTGAAGTTCACTCTGCCGGGCCCGATGACCATCGTGGACACGGTTGCCGATCGCCACTTCGGGGATCGGGTCAAGCTCGCGATGGCGTTCGCCGATCTGCTGAACCAGGAGGCCCGCGCGCTGGTGGCGGACGGCGTGGATGTGATCCAGTTCGACGAACCGGCATTCAACGTTTACATGGCGGAGGCCGCCGACTGGGGCGTGGAGGCATTGCATCGTGCAATCGATGGGCTCGATTGCACGACGTGCGTCCATATCTGTTATGGCTACGGCATCCAGGCGAACGTCGACTGGAAGCTTTCTCTGGGCGAGGAATGGCGCCAGTACGAAAAAGTGTTTCCCGCGCTTGCGCGTTCCCGGATCGACCAGGTTTCGCTCGAATGCGCGGGTTCGCACGTGCCGCCGGACCTGATGGCCCTGCTGAAGGACAAGGACGTACTGGTCGGTGTCATCGACGTTGCGACCGACCGGGTGGAGACTCCCGAGGACGTTGCAGCCACGATTGCGCGCGCTCGGCGGTTCGTGCCCGCGGAGCGGCTGGTGGCGTGCACCAACTGCGGCATGGCGCCGATGTCGCGCGGGGTCGCGGAAGCCAAGCTGTCGGCACTCGTGCAGGGCGCGGCGCTGGCAGGTTCTTCCGGACCGGTGGGCTGAAACAATTCGCCAACATTCGAGGGCCGACGGGGGGAGACATCCTGTACTGCTGAGTGCAGAATTTCCCGCAACCATCCTGCAGGAGTCCCACGATGTCTACGGTCACGCTGGAGAATCCCCGCCCGCTGAGCGCGCTGCCCGGTCCCCGTGGGTGGCCATTGCTCGGCAACTTTCCGCAGGTCGATTTCCGCGAGTTCCATCGCCAGCTCGAGCGGTGGGCGGACGAGTTCGGGACGCCGTACCGCTTCCAGCTGGGCCCCAACCAGTTCGTCGTGATCAGCGATGTCGAGTCGGCGGCGACGGTGCTGCGCGAGCGGCCGCACCTGTTCGGCCGCCGGGTCGCGCTGGAACACATCTTCGACGAGCTCGGTTTCAACGGGGTGTTCTCTGCGGATGACGACAACTGGCGACGCCAGCGGAAAATTGTCATCACGGCCCTGAACTCGTCGCACCTGCACGATTTCTTCGGCGCGATGCGCGAGACGACGGAACGGCTGCGAAGACGCTGGGCACGCGTGGCGGACGAGGACCGGGCTGTGGACCTGTGCGCCGAACTGATGCGCTACACGGTGGACGTCACGACCCAGCTCGCGTTCGGTATCGATTTCAATACACTGGAGACCGACGGCCCGGTTATCCAGCATCACCTCGACAAGGTGTTCCCGATGCTGAACAGGCGACTCGGCGCACCCTTCCCATACTGGCGCTATGTCCGTTTCAGCAAGGATCGCGAACTCGACGCTGCGGTCGAGGCGATCCAGGCGCAAATCGGCGCAATTATCGCGCAGGCGCGCCAGCGCATCGCCGCCACTCCGTCGCTGCTGCAGGAGCCGACCAATTTCCTGGAGGCCATGATCGCGGCGAAAGAAGCCGAGAACCTTCCCTTCTCCGATGCGGATATCATCGCCAACGTCTTCACGCTGCTGCTGGCCGGTGAGGACACCACGGCCAATACGCTCGCGTGGGCGATCAAGCTGTTCACGGATTTTCCGGGGCATTTCGCCGACGCGCGCGCCGAGGTGGACGCCGCCCTCGGAGGCGCGACCGTTCCGGTGCATCACCAGGACATCGCGCGGCTCCCGCTGCTCGAAGCTTTCGCCAACGAGACGATGCGCCTGAAACCGGTCGCGCCGCTGACGGTTTCCGAGGCCAAGGCGCCAATCGAACTCGCGGGGGTGAGCGTGCCCGCCGGCACCGCGGTGATCATGTTGTCCCGCTACATGGCGACGCGCCCCGAGAACTTCAGTCGGCCGGAGGAATTCGCGCCTGACCGGTGGCTCGAGAAGGGACAGGGCGAAACGCGAACGCACAACCAGAAGGCGTTCGTGCCGTTCGGCGGTGGCCCCCGATTCTGTCCGGGCCGCAACCTCGCGCTACTCGAGATCAAAATGGTACTGGCGATGCTGTGCCGGAACTTCGACGTCGTCATGGCGAACGGCGGGCAGCCGGTGAAGGAGCTCTTCGCGTTCACGATGTCGCCGACCAACCTGTTCGTGAAGTTCCGACACCGGGCGCCGCGCGCGGACTGAGCGAATTCATCGGCAGCGTTCGCCGGTCATCCGATCTGGCACGCGCGCGCCTCACGCGTTACGCTGCGACAGAGATCCCCGTGCCCAAGCATCGTGTTTTGGCGGATCGTCAGGCGAGAGGAACCAGGCATGCGCAATGCGTTGCACGAGCAGTTGCTCAAAGCGGGGCTCATCGACGAACAGCGTCTCGAGGAAGCCGAGCGCGAGAAGCGTCGGGAGCAGCGCCCGCCAGCGGCGAAAGGGCCGGCGCCACACCGAAAGCACGGCAAGCATGGCAAGCGCAAGGACCGCGCCGAACCCGTGCGGCGTCAGGGACTGGCGCCCGCGGTTGCCGCCAGGTCCGCCGACGCGGAGTCCGCGCGCCAGGCTGCCCAAGCAGCGCGCCGCGAGCTGGAGCGCGAGATCGTGCAGGTCATCAAGGCCAATCGGCGGCCGCACAACGACGGCGAAGAGGTTTACAACTTCATCGACGGCAGGAAGGTCGCGCGCATCTACGTGACAGCCGAAACGCACGCGCAACTGTCACGCGGCGAACTGGCCATCGTCAGGCTGCGGACCCGCTACGCGGTGGTACCTACCGAGACCGCGAACGGCATTGCCGCGAAGGCGCCGGAACTCGTGCTGGTTGCCAATCGGACCGGCGGGGGTGACGTCGACGACCCGGCGTACGCAGAACACCCGGTTCCCGACGATCTCCGCTGGTGAGGTCGTCTTCGCGCGGCAAGGCCCGCGTCGCGTTCAGGCGGCGAATTCTTCCGCCAGCCGGCGCAGGATCCCGTCCGGTTCCGCAGTGCCCGCGCGTACGATCGCATTCGCGCGGTGCTGGGTGTCCGCCACCGCGTACAGCCGGAGCTCGTCCGCATTGCCCGATGGACGGACGTGGGCCACGTCCCCGTTGTCGAAGAAGAGGCGGACGCCGTCCGTCACGTCGCGTCCCGTCAGCGTGCCGAAGCCGAGTTCCCGCGAGAAGCAGCGGCCAAACGCCGCCGACGCGAGCGGAAGCCCAGCGAGCGCATCGACGATACGCTGACTGATCTCGCGCGGAAATCGACGCAGCAGCCCTGCGTGACTGAAGCGGCGGGGAAGGGCATCGAACAGCGCCACCATCGGCTTGCGCTCCGCGCGCATGCGCGTCAGTACGCACAGCAGGGGGAGAAACGCGTCGCGGGTCGGCAGTGGCTCCAGCGTGCGGCCCTCGCGCGCGAATTCGGATCCCGTCAGGAAACCGCCGTTGGCTTCCCATCCGCAGACTCGCGTACGCCCTCGGGCGCGCGCCTGTTCCATTCCCGCGATCACGTAGGGGGAACCAATTCGCGTCTTGGGTTCAAGCACGGCAGCCAGCGGGCCGCGATCGATCGCGTCATTGCAGCTCACAGGCACGACCACCGCGTCTGGCTCGAGCGTTTCGGCCACGACCATGCCGACCAGATCGCCCCCAAAGAAGCGCGCATGGGCTCGGCCAGCATCGTCGTAGGTCAGGGCAATCAGCAGCGGCCGGTCGCTGTCGCCGTCGGTCGAGACGAGTGCGTCGAAGCGCCCCCCGGCGCGGCTCGCGTCCACCGCGAGCGCTTCGATCGCGGCGAGCGTCGGTTCGTCAACGGCTTCCGTGTCAATCGGGACGAACGTGTCGCTGCGACCCACCGCCACGACATCGGCACCAAGTGCGCCGAGCATGTCGACCAGGAGATCGCGCCCGACGGCCGAATGCTGGTACACGAGCACGCGCAGGCCGGCGAGCGCACCGGCACCGAAGAACCGCAAGTAGCGCGACAGGTACGCGTCGCGCCCTGCGGCGATCGGTGCCAGCAATTCCCGGTGCCCGTCACGCAGGCGACCGCTCGCATCGAAATCCGACTCCGCGGGCGACTGCTCCAGCAGGCGGGCGCGCCAGCGCGCGACACGGGCGTCGATCGGTGCCTCGTCTTCCTTGCGAAGTTCGCCACGCGCGCTGTTCGTCTTGTAACCGTTACGCTCGAACGGGATGTGGCTGCCCGTGATCATGATGCTGCCGCAGTTCGCCGCGAATGCGTAGGCCATCAATGCGGGGGTCGGGATCTCGCCAAGATTGACCGGCACGAGCCCGGCGTCACGGACCGCGCGTTCCACGGCCTGCGCGATCTCGCCACGACCACCCTGGTCGGTGACGTACCGGGTTGAACTCGGTCGCAGATCGTGCGCCAGAAAAAATGCCTGCCCCGGGCGGATTCCGCCTTCCGACGACGGCAGCCCGAGGAGATGGTCAAGTTCGCCACGGACATTCAGATAGATCTCGAGTTGCGTCAGGTCGACGACATCGCCCCGACGTCCGCTCGTGCCGAAACGCAGGGGGCGCGGCACGTGGTCGAGGATCGAGGCGAGCGTGTCACCGGGGCAGGGAGCGGACATGGGTTGCCTTTCTGCGGAGCGGGGGCTCAGTCGGCAGTGTTCACCATCCACGCCGAGAATCCCGCGAGAAAGCCGCGGAAGCCTGGCAGGTGCGCCGCCGGAAACGCGAAGTCTTGGACGGCGCGGTCCAGCACGCGGTCGAAGCAGGCGAGCCATTCCTGGCGCAGCGACTCCGTGATCCGGAACGGCAGGTGGCGGGCGCGCATCATCGGGTTGCCGTAGCGCTCGTGGTATCTCGGCGGACCCCCGAGCAACCCCACGAAGAACGCCGCCGAGCGACGCGACGCGGCCACCATGTCGGCTGGAAACAGCGCGCGGAGCATCGGCGAGCTGTGGTCGAGTTCACGGTAGAAGGCCTCCAGCAGGCGTTCGATATTGTGCTCGCCCATCACGGCAAATATTTCGCGGCTGGGCGGCGGGATCGAGCCGGGATTGATCGGCGGGACGTAGATTTCACGGTTCATCGGGATTCCATGTCGTCCGGCGCGGTGAATGCCTTGAGCCACGTCAGCCCGGCGAGCGTCCCCTGCCGCGGGCGGTACTCGCAACCGACCCAACCCGAGTAGCCCGTGTCCCGGAGGGCGGCGAGCACTTCCCCGTAACGGATCTCTCCGCGGTCCGGTTCACCTCGGTCAGGCGGCTGTGCGATCTGCACGTGTGCCGCCCGCGCGCCCCAGCGGCGCACGGCATGGATCAGATCGCCCTGGACCACCTGGCGGTGGTAGAGGTCGAACTGCAGCGCGACATTCCCGGCACCCACCTCGTCGACGATATCGAGCGCGTCCTCCGTGCGGTTCAGCAGGTATCCGGGCAAATCGCGCGGATTGATTGGTTCGACCAGCAAGGTCACGCCGGCAGATGCCGCGAGCGGCGCCGCGGCGCGCAGGTTGCGCACCAGCACCGCGCGATCCGCGCCGTGGTGTCGCAGCCCCGACATCACGTGGATGCGCGGACACGCGAGCGTCGTGGCGTACGCCAAGGCCCGATGGAGCCCGGCCATGAACTCACGCTCGCGTCCCGGCAGCGCGGCGATCCCACGTTCACCGCCGGCGAAGTCACCCGGGGGCGCGTTGAACAGCACCAGTTCGAGCCCGGCCGCGGCCAGCCGGGTCGCGATGTCCGCGGCAGGCACCTCGTACGGAAACTGGCATTCCACGCCGCGAAAACCTGCCGCGGCCGCGGCCTCGAACCGCGCGATGAACGGCCACTCGGTGAACAGCAGTGAGAGATTCGCGGCAAACCGCGGCATGGCGAGGCGGGACATGGGCGGCGGGACCAGCGCTCTTCAGGTGCGGGTCGACGCCTCGGCGATCTGCCGCAGCGCCGAGGCGAACACTTCCCGGGGCTGCCCGCCCTGGATGAGATACTGGTCGTTCACGATGACCGCGGGCACGGAGTGAATGCCGGCCTGGGTGTAGCGCTGTTCGCGCGCCCGCACTTCGTCAGCGAACGCGGCGCTGGCCAGGATCTCCCGTGCCTGCGCCGCGTCCAGACCGACCGAGACCGCCGCGTTCACCAGCACATCGTGATCCGATGGGGCCTGCCCTTCGGTGAAATAGCGACTGAACAGCGCGTGTTTCAGTGCGCGCTGACGGCCCGCCTGTTCGGCCCAGTGCAGCAGGCGGTGAGCATCGAACGTGTTGTAGATGCGATTGCGACGATCCATGCGGAACTCGAAACCAAGTTCCTCGCCGCGCGCGCGGATCGCTTCACGCACGTCGGCGAACTGTTCGGGCGTGCGTCCGTATTTCTGCAGCAGGTGTTCGTCCAGGTTCTGCCCTTCAGGCCCCATCTGCGGGTTGAGCTCAAAGGGCTGGAAGTGAATCTCGGCGTCGACGCTGCCGGACAGGTCGGCCAGTGCGCCCTCCAACGCCCGCAAGCCGATCACGCACCAGGGGCAGGATACGTCGGACACGAAATCAATCTTGAGCGTGGTCTTCACTGGCGGCCTCCGGTATGCAGCGTCTGGCGCACGTGTACCACATCGCCCCGCGGCACGTCATGTCGATATCGGTGTGCGGCGCAACACCCACCGTGTCATGTTTTCAATTCGCGCGTACTCGTGTATCTAACGAACCGGCAATCCCGGGGTTCCAACGACGCGCCGAAAGGACCGACATGCGATTCAATCTCGACGACATCGATCTCCACCGGCCCACGCGGTACGCGATGCAGGGTTTCCCCTGGCGCGAGTGGGATCAGCTCCGCGAGGAAGCGCCCGTGTTCCGCTACGAGCGCGACGACATCGAGCCGTTCTGGGCGGTGACGCGGTACGCGGACGTGAAGGCCGTCTCCGAGAACTCGAAACTCTTCATCAACGGCGGCCCGCGACTGCGGCTCGCGCTGAAGGGCGAACCGGAGCTGTTGAAGGGGGGACTCGACTCGTTCGGCAAGTCACGTGGCTGGGACCCGCATGAACCGCCCGATTTCACGTTCATGGACGATCCGCGTCACCGGCAGACCCGCAAGCTCGCCAGCTGGGCCTTCACGCAGGGGTGCATGCGGGCCGCCGGCGCCCATTTCGATGCGCTCGCGGAAACCTTCACGCAGGAATTTGCAGCAGCGCTCGCCAGCACAGAGGAATGCGATTTCGTGCATGAGCTCGCGGCCAAGCTGCCGCTCGCGGCGACCGGCGAGATCATCGGGCTGCCGCCGAACGACTGGAAGCAGCTGCTCGTGTGGTCCAATGCCATTCTCGGCGAAGTCGAGCCCGAGCACGTCCGGCCCGGAGAGTCGATTGCGGATGCGGCGGAACGCAACATGAATGATCTGCGGAGCTACCTCGAGGCACTCATCCGCGAGCACCGCGCGCCAGGCGGCGGACCGTCGGCGTTCATCAACCGGCTCGTGAACGGACGGGTCAACGGGGAGCTGCTGAACGAACAGCAATTGAACAGCTACCTGTTCCTGCTGATCGGCGCGGGAAACGATACCACGCGCAACGCGACGACGGGCGGACTGGTCGCGTTGCTGGAGCACCCGACACAGCGCGACCTGCTGGTCAGCGATCCGGGGCGTATCCCGGGTGCGGTGGACGAGATCCTGCGCTGGACGTCGCCCGTGGTCAGTTTTCTCCGAACGGTCACAGAGGATACGACGTTGAACGGAACGCCGTTGCGCGAGGGCGATACCGTGTGCGTGTTCTACCCCTCCGCCAACCGCGATCAGCGCGTGTTCGCGGATCCGTACCGCTTCGATATCACCCGCGATCCCAACCCGCACCTCACGTTCGGCTTCGGCGCGCATTTCTGCCTGGGTGCGAACCTCGCGAAGGCCGAGCTTCGTTCCGTGCTGAAAGCGCTGAGACCGGTGCTGCCCAGGATCGAGCTGACGGGCAATGCGCGACGCATCGCGAACACGCACGTATCGGGATATTCGATGCTCGGCGTCCGCGCCGCTGCCTGATTCCCCCGCTGCACCGGATCGCCCCACGACGGTGCAGCCGTTTCTCCGCAAGCGCCGGATCGGCGCGGTCGCGGCAAGCCTGCGTGACGCCACCGCTCGAAAATCGGCTGCTGCACGCGGCCGTCGCCCGCTGGCACAGTTCTCGCAACACGCAACCCAAGGAGAGCCCGCGACGTCGCTCCGCGACGCGACGGACTGACCAGGGAAGCTAGGGTTCCGGCGCCGCGTGCGTGACTGGTCCGAGAGCTTCCGGCCTCTGCACGAGGTTACACGGCGGGACAAAAGCCCGGGAGATCGATCCGACGGCCCTGCGACCAGGGACGTGCGGCGTTCTCCTGACCCGTTCCGTTCCTCAACTGCAGGGAGAATCGCGATGCCTCGTTCAAGCCGCCCCAGCCTGGTCCATTTTGCCGCGCTGCTCGCCGTCTGCGCGGCGCTGCTCGGCGTTGCCGCCGACAGTCGCGCGGCGGATGACAAGCAGAAGTTCCGACTCGCCTGGACGATTTACGTGGGCTGGATGCCGTGGGACTACGCCGAGGAATCCGGCATCCTGAAGAAATGGGCGGACAAGTACGGCATCGAGATCGATGCGGTGCAGCTGAACGATTATGTCGAGTCGATCAACCAGTTCACGGCGGGCGCCTTCGACGCCTGCGTGATGACGAACATGGACGCACTGACCATCCCGGCCGCCGGGGGCGTGGACAGCACCGCCCTGATCGTCGGCGACTTCTCCAATGGCAACGACGGGATCATTCTGAAGGGCAAGTCGAACCTGGTCGACATCAAGGGACAGAACGTCAACCTGGTCGAGCTTTCCGTATCGCACTACCTGCTGGCGCGCGCGCTCGACTCGATCGGTGCGAGCGAACGCGATCTCAAGGTCATCAATACCTCCGATGCCGATATCGTCGCGGCCTCCGCGGCGGAGGATACGACGGCGATCGTGACCTGGAATCCGCAGCTGTCCGAGATCCTCAAGTCACCCGGCATGCATCGCGTGTTCGACTCCAGCCAGATCCCTGGCGAAATCATCGATCTGACGGTGGTCAACTCGAAGACACTGGCCGCCAATCCCGCGTTCGGGAAGGCGCTCGCCGGCGCCTGGTACGAGGTCATGGCGCTGATGGCACGGGATGACGATGCCGGGCGTGCGGTGCGCTCCGCCCTTGGCAAGGCGTCCGGCACTGATCTCACCGGTTACGACGCGCAGCTCGCCACCACCAGGATGTTCTACAACGCGGCCGAGGCCGTGACGTTCACGCGGTCGGCAGAACTCGCCGCCACGATGCGCAAGGTGGCGGAATTCTCCTTTGCGCACGGCCTGCTCGGTGAAGGTGCGCCGGGTGCGGAGTACATCGGGATCGAGACCGCGGCCGGCACCGTGGGTGATCCGGGCAACGTGAAGCTGCGATTCGATCCGGCGTACATGCAGATGGCGGCAGACGGCAAGCTCTGACAGTCACGGTCGTCGCCGCCATGCGCAGCCTGATCAACCAGCGACCGGGACGCGGACTCCGGTTCGCGCTTGGAATCCTGCCGTTCCTGCTGCTGCTGGCTGCGTATGTCATGGCTTCGCATGCACGGCTTGCGGTGAATGCGCATGACAAGCTGCTCCCCGCCATGAGTTCGTTCGGACAGGCGATCGAACGTTTCGCGCTGCAACCGTCGGTGCGCACCGGCGAGATCCAACTGTGGGCCGACACCGCGGCGAGCCTGCGACGCCTGGGCATCGCGGTGGTCTTGAGTGCCGGACTGGGCCTGGTGACAGGCATCCTGATGGGGGCGCTGCCGGTTGCGGGCGCCGGACTGTCGCCGCTCGTCGCGGGCCTGTCGCTCATTCCGCCGCTTGCCGTGCTGCCGATCCTGTTCATCCTGTTCGGGCTGGGCGAAGTGGCGAAGATCACGCTGATCGTGATCGGCATCACCCCGGTGATCGCGCGCGATATCGCACTGCGCGTGCGTGAGATTCCGCGCGAACTCATCGTCAAGGCGCAGACCCTCGGCGCCAGCACCTGGCAGGTGGTGTTGCGCGTGGTGGTCCCACTTGCGGTCCCGCGCCTGTTCAGCGCCGTCCGCCTCGCGCTCGGCTCCGCATGGCTGTTCCTGATCGCCGCCGAGGCGATCGCGGCCGAAAGTGGTCTCGGCTATCGCATCTTCCTCGTCCGGCGTTACCTCGCGATGGATGTCATTTTGCCGTACGTCGCCTGGATCACGCTGCTGGCATCGCTGATGGACGTGGCGCTGGCCCAGGCATCGCGACGGCTGTTCCGGTGGGCCCGGTTCGGTCAGCTGGGTTGAGAGGAGTCAGTCATGGCATTCATCGAGTTGGACAACGTGTGGCAGCGGTACGGCGACAACGTGGTGCTGGAGCGTCTCAACGTACAGCTCGCGGAGGGCGAGTTCTGCGTCGTGGTGGGTACTTCGGGCTGCGGCAAGAGCACGTTCCTGCGCCTGCTGCTGGGAGAGGAGCGGCCATCCCGCGGGCGCCTGCTGCTGGATGGTAGGCCGCTGCGCGACGAGCCGGACGCGACCCGCGGCGTGGTGTTCCAGCGCTACTCCGTGTACCCGCACCTGACCGTGCTGCAGAACGTCATGCTCGGGTTCGAGTTCCGCGGCGCGCCACTGTGCGGCCGCCTGTTCGCACGGGCGCGCCGGGCGGCACGAGACAAGGCGCTCGCGATGATCGAGGCTGTCGGACTCGCGCATGCGCGAACCCGTTTCCCCGGTGAACTCTCCGGCGGCATGCAACAGCGTCTTGCACTGGCGCAGACCCTTGTCACGCGTCCGCGGCTGCTGCTGCTGGACGAACCGTTCGGTGCGCTCGATCCCGGGATCAAGGCCGACATGCATCGCCTGGTCCGTGACCTGTGGTCGACATACCGGCCGACGGTCGTCATGGTCACGCACGATCTGAAGGAAGGCTTCGAACTGGGCACCCGCCTCGTCGTGTTCGACAAGGTGCGGCACGATCCGCAGGCGCCGAATGCGTACGGTGCACGCATCACCTACGACCTGCCGGTCACGCGCAACCTGGAGCGCACTGTGCCGGATCCCGGGGTCGGCCTTGCGGCCTGAGCAGGAGATTTCCCATGCCTGAAACCATGCGATCGATTCTCGCGGAGACGATACCCGGGGCACGCGCCTGGTCGCTCGTGCTGCGGCGGAGGCACACCCTGACCCTGGTCGACCTCGAGGGTGGCGGCAACTGCAGCGCGCTGTTCTTCAACGCGGAGAACCCGCTCGAGCGCTACAACATGGCCGATACGCTGAAGGCCCAGTACACCGCATTCCTGACACGCGGACACGTGTGCTACTCGGACATGGGGCGGATCCTGGTTGCGATCACGGCGGACACGGTGGGCTGGCACGACGCCTTCTGCGGGGTCAGCACACGCGCAGAAGTTGCCGCGCGCCACGGCGAGGCGACATTCCAGACGCATCGCAACGCGTTCCTGCGCGACGGACGCGAGCTCTTTCTGATCGAACTCGGGAAATGGGGGCTGGGACGGCGTGATCTCGTCGCCAACGTCAACTTCTTCAGCAAAGTCGCGCCGGACGCGGATGGCGCGCTGTCATTCGTCGCGGGCCATTCGCCCGCAGGCGGGCGCGTGGCACTGCATGCCGAAATGGACACGCTCGTGGTGCTGAACACCTGTCCTCATCGGCTGGACCCGGCATCACCCTGGCAGCCGAAGCCGATCGGCGTGGAGATCACCTTCACTGGCGAGACGCCGGCCTGGGATGCATGCCGGCTGTCACGTCCGGAGAATGGACGAGGCTACGCGTTGACCGCTCGTTATCATTGTCAAGGCCATGCGCCGGGACAAGGAGGCGCGCGATGAGTCGCAGGGAAGCGCGCGAGCGGGTGCCGGCCACCGCGGTTCACGACGAAATCGTGCCGGCCGGCCGGCCGTGGATCCACGTGGTGCGACGTGGCCAGGTCCTGCGCATCCTGGACGTGGACGGCAATCAGGCGGTCGACACGTTGTTCTTCAGCGCGGCCGATCCGCGCGAACGTTACAGTGCCACCGACACGATCGTCGCACAGGGCAACCTCTACCTGTCGGTTGGCACCCGCCTCGTTTCCACCGAAGGCAACACGCTCCTGACGATCGTGGCCGACAATTGCGGACGGCACGACACGCTCGGCGGCGCGTGCGCGGCGGAAAGCAACCAGGTGCGCTACGCGCTCGAGAAATGGCCGATGCACAGCTGCCGCGACAGTTTCCTGCTCGCGTGCGCGGAATCGCCGTATGGGCTCGACAAGCGGGATCTCGTCTCGAACATCAATTTCTTCATGAACGTGCCCGTCACGGCGGAGGGACATCTGAGCTTCGAGGACGGCCTCTCCGCGCCCGGCAAGTTCGTGGACCTGCAGGCGGAGATGGATGTCATCGTGCTGGTGTCGAACTGTCCGCAGCTCAACAACCCTTGCAATGCCTACAACCCGACCCCGGTCCGCATGCTGATCTGGGACGCGTAAACCCTGCCGACGGTGGCATCGCATGCCGCCGTCGTGCCGCCGGGGACGACCCCGGTGTCTCCGATGTGACGGGACGGCCCGTCGAGAGCTGGGTGAAGCAGATGTTCGACAAGGTCCTGATCGCGAACCGCGGCGCAATCGCGTGCCGCGTTCTCCGTACGTTGCGGCAGCTGGGTGTTGCGTCGGTCGCGGTGTACACCGAGGCCGATCGCGCCTCGCGGCACGTCGACGCCGCCGATCACGCGATTCTCATCGGGGAGGGGCCCGCGGCGGACTCGTACCTGGATATCGAGCGGATTCTCGCGGCGGCACACGCGAGCGGTGCACAAGCCATCCATCCAGGCTACGGCTTCCTGTCGGAGAACGCGGAGTTTGCGGCACGCTGTGCGGACGCGGGGCTGGTGTTCATCGGCCCCACGCCGCGGCAGCTCCGCGACTTCGGTCTCAAGCATACGGCGCGGGAACTCGCGCGAGCGGCAGGGGTTCCGATGTTGCCGGGAACCGGACTGCTGGACGATGTGGCCACCGCCTGCGCGGCCGCGCGCGACATCGGTTATCCGGTCATGCTGAAGAGCACCGCGGGTGGCGGAGGTATCGGTATGCGGTTGTGCGAGGACGAAGCCGCTCTGCGCGCGTCCTTCGAAGCGGTGCGCCGGCTCGCCGTCAAGAGTTTCGCGGACGGAGGCGTGTATCTCGAGCGGTACGTGATGGCGGCCCGGCACATCGAGGTCCAGATCTTCGGCGACGGTCGCGGGGCCGTACTGGGGCTCGGCGAGCGCGACTGTTCGCTGCAGCGGCGCAACCAGAAGGTCGTCGAGGAGGCGCCGGCGCCCGGCCTGTCGGCGGCGACCCGCGCCGCGCTCGCCGAGCATGCGGTCGCACTCGGTCGCAAGGTGCAGTACCAATCGGCCGGCACGGTCGAGTTCGTCGTCGATGCGGCCTCCGAACGCTTCTACTTTCTCGAGGTGAATACCCGGTTGCAGGTCGAGCACGGCGTGACCGAAGCGGTGATGGGCATCGACCTCGTCGCCTGGATGGTCCGGCTGGCCGCCGGCGAGCTGCCGCCGCTCGCGACGCTCGCCACGCGCAGACGAGGGCACGCGATCCAGGTGCGCATCTACGCGGAAGAGCCCGCGAAAGATTTCCAGCCCTCCGCTGGCGAACTCAGCCACGTGACGTGGCCCGGCGACGTGCGGGTGGATACGTGGGTACAGACCGGGACGCCGGTGTCGACGTTCTACGATCCGATGCTTGCCAAGATTATCGCGCACGGCGCGGATCGTGCCGCGGCGCGCTCGGCGCTGCTCCGCGCGCTGTCTGCCACACGGCTCGATGGCCTGGAGACCAATCTCGACTATCTCCGGCACGTGCTGGCGCTGACGGCGTTCGCCGACGGCACGCACACCACGGGCACCTTGCGCGAACTCGCGTATCACGCGCGGACGATCGATGTGCTGGCGGCGGGCACCGAGACCACGGTGCAGGACTGCCCTGGCCGGGTCGGCTACTGGGCGGTCGGGATCCCGCCGTCAGGGCCGATGGATGACGTGTCCTTCCGGATCGGCAACCGCCTGCTCGGCAATCCGGTACAGGCGCCCGGTCTGGAGATCAACGTGACCGGCCCGACCTTGCGCGTCAACGCGGCGACCACGTTGTGCCTGACGGGCGCGCCCATGGATGCGACGCTCGACGGAGAACCGTTGCGCGCGTGGATCCCTGTGTCGGTGAACGCCGGCAGCGTGCTCGCGCTCGGTCGCGTACAGGAAGGCGGAGCCCGTGCGTACCTGACCGTGGCGGGAGGGCTCGATGTGCCGCGCTACCTCGGGAGCGCGTCCACGTTTACGCTCGGCCGCTTCGGCGGACACGGAGGGCGCCCGCTGCGCGTGGGCGACGTGCTTCATCTCGGCACGGAGTGCGCGGCGCCGATGCCGCCGAAGGTGACCAGCGCGTATCCGTCGCCGCTGGCGACACGGCACACGCTGCGCGTGATCTATGGCCCACACGGGGCGCCCGACTTCTTCACGCCCGAGGACATCGAGCAGTTCTTCGCGACGTCCTGGGAAGTGCATTACCACTCGAGCCGGACGGGCGTGCGGCTGCTCGGCCCCAAGCCGACGTGGGCGCGGCCGGACGGCGGCGAAGCCGGGCTGCATCCATCCAACGTGCACGACAATGCGTACGCTATCGGGGCCGTCGACTTTACCGGAGACATGCCGGTGATTCTCGGCCCGGATGGACCGAGTCTCGGTGGCTTCGTGTGTCCGGTCACGGTGATTGCCGCCGATCGCTGGAAGATCGGCCAGCTGCGCCCGGGCGATCGGATCCGGTTCGCGCCGGTCGAAATCGCGACGGCCAATGCGCTGGAGGCGTATCAGCAGGCGGCCATCGACGCGCTCGCACCCCTCGACAAGGCGTGGGACGCGGCGCCGGTACGTCGCGCGGTGCTGCGGGAAGTCACGCCTCCCGCGCACCCGGTCGGGGTGGTGTATCGTCCTGCCGGGGATCGCTACCTGCTGATCGAATACGGACCCCAGGTGCTCGACATCAGCCTGCGCTTCCGTGTGCACACCCTGATGCTGAGATTGCAGCGCGAAGCGCCCGACGGACTGCTGGAGACGACACCCGGCATCCGCTCCCTGCAGGTGCACTACGATCCGCAGCGCCTGCCGCTGGCTCGGCTGCTGGACTACCTCGCGGCGCTCGAGGCGCGCCTCGACACCGAGCCCACGACGGTGGTGCCGAGCCGCCTCGTGCACCTGCCGCTCGCATGGGACGATCCGAGCACCCGGCTCGCGATCGAGAAATACATGCAGTCCGTGCGCGCGGACGCGCCCTGGTGTCCCAGCAACATCGAGTTCATCCGGCGCATCAACGGCCTTGATCGGATCGATGACGTGCGTGACATCGTCTGCTCGGCCGAGTACCTCGTCATGGGACTCGGCGACGTCTACCTCGGTGCGCCGGTCGCGACGCCGCTCGATCCTCGCCATCGGCTGGTCACCACCAAGTACAACCCGGCGCGGACGTGGACGCCTGAAAATGCGGTCGGGATCGGCGGCGCGTATCTCTGCGTCTACGGCATGGAAGGGCCGGGCGGCTACCAGTTTGTCGGCCGCACCTTGCAGATGTGGAACCGGCATCGCAGGACGGACGCGTTCGCCCAGCCCTGGTTGCTGCGCTTCTTCGATCGGATTCGCTTCCACCCGGTTTCCGCCGACGAGCTCGCGGTGATCCGACGGGA
>JBFWUN010000063.1:0-22002 GCA_050247235.1 Gammaproteobacteria bacterium | reverse complement strand
GCGACCTCGATCGAGGCCGAGCGCTGCTTGCGCGGGGAGGATTCGATGTACAGCAGGTGACTCATGTCCACTCCTTGTTGTTGATGTTCGGTCCGGGACCCACCGGCGGCGGCGCGCCGCCACCCGCGGCAGTACGCCGGCCGTGAGGGGCGCAGTGTAGCGAGTGCAGCGCGGCCCCGCAGCGCCGCACGCGTTCGCGCATGCGCGGGACAGATCAGCCGATCAGAACGCCACTTGCAGGCTGAGCCGCAGCGCTCGTGGCTCGACCGGGTGGCTGTGGATGTCCGGCACACCGTCCCGGCTCGGCGCAGCGGGATCGCACGCCCCGGCCGGATCGCTCGCGAGGCACGAGGGAAAGAAATACGTGATGTCGGCATCGTCGCTGTCGAAAAGATTGAACACGTCCAGGTGCACCGCGAGCGACGGGCTGAACCGGTAGCCGGCGCGCGCGTTGACCACCGTGGTGCTGCCCGCATGCACGGAGCCGTCCTCGATCAGCGGCACGTCGCCGAAGTGACGCACGCGGAACGCGCCTTCGATCCCGTTCGGCAGCGCGAGCGAGAGGCCGCCCGTGATCACGCGCCCCACCGAGTTCGGGACCTCGTCGTCCGCCGCGTCGCGGAACGCGGCCTGCGACAACGCGACGTCGAGATCGAAATCAAGCCACTCGGTGATCGCATAGACGTTGGTCCATTCCAGCCCGTGCCGCCGTGATCCGCCGCTGGCCTCGGTGGTGCCGGCGTCGCCGACGAACACGAGTTCCGAGTCGGATTCGAGCATCCACAACGTGAACGTGCTGTGCCAGCGCGCGAACAGCACCGTGCGCACGCCGCCGTCAACGCCCCAGCCGGCCACCAGCGGATCCACCGGCGACACCGGGTCGCCGGACACCGGATCGACGTTCGTGGTGGTCCCGCGCGCATCGTTGCTGTGGAAGCCGCGCCCGACGTTCAGGTAGAACTCCGTGGCCGCCCATGGCCCGAAGACCAGGCCGAACTTGGGGCTGACGGTGTGATCGGCGCGTGTGCCGGCGTTCGCGGGGTCGAGCGCCTCCACGTCGAACCAGTAGAGATCGCCGCGCAGCGCGGCGACCGTCCGCAGCCAGCCGGTCCAGCGGGTCTCGCTTGCGGCGTAGAGGCCGAGGCTCGTTTCTGCGGCCTCGTCCAGCCGGACAGTGGATACCGGCACGCGTGCGCGACTGCGCAGCAGGTCGAGCCGGTCCACCGCGTCGTGGCGGACCTGGATGCCGAGCCGGTTCCCGGTGTCGCGTCCGAACCACGTGTCCGACTGCGCGTATTCCGCGTTGAACCCGCTCAGCCAGCGCCCGTCGCGCTGCGTGATCTGATCTCCGTTCACGGGATCGTCCAGCAGGTAGGTGAAATTGGAGAACAGCTCGAAGTCCGAGTGCACGGCGAACGCGTTCGCGTGCCAGCCACCGCGGGCGGTCGACCGCCAGATCTCCGCGTTCACGCTCTGCCGGCTGCTCGCGCCGCCGAGCGTCGGATCGATGGACCCGAAGCGTGAAATCTCGCCGCTTGCGACGGCGCGGGCCGGCACCTGGTCGGTGGCGTCCCAGCGTGCGTCGTACGCCATCGCGGTCAGGCTCTCGCCCGCGTCGCGGTCACCGCGGACATAGCGCAGCAGGCCGTTGAAGCGGGTGCCGTCCTCGCCGATCTCCCACGGGCCATCGTAGTACTGGCCTTCCGCGCCGACGATGAGTTCGCCGTCGCCGAGCCGGAACCCGTTGGCGCCGAACACGCGCCGGTAGTCGTACTCGCCCACCGTCAGCGAGGCCATCGGGCCGTGCACGTGCCGGGTCAGCGCGTAGCGCGCGAAGCCGGCGTTGCCGAAATCGCCGACATCGGCGAAGTGCGGGCCCTTGCCGAACTCGATGTGATCGACCAGTTCGGGAATCAGGGGATTCAGGTCGAGGTAGCCCTGGCCGTGCCCGTGGGTCCGCAGGTTCAGCGGGACCCCGTCCACGAAGGCCGCGAAATCGGTGCCGTGATCCAGGTTGAACCCGCGCAGGAAATACTGGTTCGCCTTGCCGGTGCCGCTGTGCTGCGTGACGGCGATGCCCGGCACCGCTTCCAGCAGTTCACCCGCGCGCAGGAGCGGCCGGCGCGCGAGGTCGTGGGCGCCCACGTAACCGGCGGTCGAGGTGATGGCGTCGCCCAGCCGGCTGGACGCGCGGCCGTACACCGTGATCTCCTCGTCCTCGTGGGCGGTTGCGGGGCCGCTCGCCAGCAGCAGGGCGATGCACGCCCGGTGCCGCAATCCGCCGCTTCCCGGCCGTTCCATCCTCGATTTCCTCCTTCGGGCACGTCCTGTCCTTACGCGCGCGGCGGCTAAACGGATGCGCTCAAGTCACCCACCCGCGACGATGTCCCGGCAGCGCGAGCGCGGCGGCGTACCGCGCGCGCAGCGCCGCGGCGTTCGACGGCACGTGCGCAGACGGGAACAGGCCGGTCACGGGCTCGGTCCGCCGCAGGATCTCCTTCGCCACCGTGACCTGGTGGACTTCCGACGGACCATCCGCAAGCCCGAGCGCGTGGCCCCACAGCAGGTACTCGCCGAACAGCATCTCGTTGGAGACGCCGAGTGACCCGTGCAGGTGAATCGCCTTCGCGGCGACGTTCGTCATCACGCGCTCGCTCAGCACCTTGACCGCGGCGATGTCCTGCTTGACCTGCGCGTAGTCGTCGAAGCGATCGATTTTCCACGCGGTCTGCAGCACCAGCAGCCGGAACTGTTCGATCTCCATCCAGAGATCGGCGACCGTCGCCTGCATCAGCTGCTTGCGGCCGAGCAGTTCGCCCTGGGTGGTGCGCGACTGCACTCTTTCGCAGATCGCCTCGAACACGCGCTTCGCGAGCCCCACCGTGCGCATCGCGTGGTGGACGCGCCCGCCGCCGAGGCGGGTCTGCGCGATCCTGAAGGCATCCCCGGGGCGCCCGAGCAGGTCTGCATCGGTGAGCTTCACGTCGTGGAAGCGCAGGTACGCGTGGGCGCCGTGCTCCGCGTGCTCGAAGGCCATGCCGGAATTGCGCACGAACTCGACCCCGGGGGTCGCGGTCGGCACCAGGAACATCGACGCGCCCTTGTAGATCGAGATGGTGGGGTCGGTCACCGCCATCACGATCAGGAAGTCGGCCCAGCGGGCGTTCGAGGAAAACCACTTTTCACCGGCAAGCCGCCAGCCGTCTCCCGCGCGTTCGGCGCGGCAGGTGAAGACCTTGGGATCGGCGCCGCCCTGCGGCTCCGTCATCGAAAAGCACGAGACGATGTCGCCGGCGAGCAGCGGCGCAAGGTAGCGCGCCTTCTGCGCCGGCGTGCCGAAGTGCGCGAGGATCTCCGCGTTGCCGGTGTCCGGCGCGGCAGTGCCGAACACCGTGGGCGCGAAGAACGAACGGCCGAGCAGTTCGTTCATCAGCGCGAGCCGCAGCTGACCCCAGCCGCCACCGCCGAGCGCCGGCGGCAGGTGGCAGGCCCACAGCCCGGCCTCGCGCACCTGCTGCTTGAGCGGGTTCAGGATCGCCATCAGTGCCTGGTTGCGGGTGTTGTACGTCTCGTCCTTCGGAAAGAGGTAGTCGAGCGGCTCGACCTCCTCGCGCACGAAACGCGCGATCCACTGCAGCCTGTCATCGAACTCGGCGTCGGTCTCGAAATTCCACATGGTGTCGGCTCGGGGTTGGTGCGTGAAGTTGCGGGGGCCTGGTTACGGCGAGGCGAAGGGCCCGGTGATCTCGAATGTCATGCCGTGCTCGCCGTCGCGGCCGCGCTGTGAACTGACATACAGGTGGGTTCCGTCGGGGCTGAACGCGGGACCCGTGACCTCGGAACCGTCATGGCCGACGAACTGCACGAGCGGCGCGAGCGCGACCCCGTCGGGGCGCGCGATCAGCATGACGACCTGCAGCGCGCCTGCGTCCTCCGCGACGAGCAGCGCGCCGCTGGGCGCATGCACGGTGAGGTTGTCCGGATCGCGCAGCAGTCCGCGTGCGCCGAGTGCCGCGGCGTCGTAGACCGTCGTCAGGCGCGCCGTCGCCGGCGTGTAGGCCCAGACCCGGTGGTCCGCGGTCGTCGTGAAATACAGCACGCCGGCGTGGAACCATGCGCCCTCGGCACGTGCGAATGCGGTGGTCTCGGGCGCGCGGCAGGGACCCGAGCTCGCCGCGTGTCGCCACGCGAGACGACCGTCCGGCTGCACGCCGGCGGCTTCCAGCACGCCGGCCGACAGGTCGCCGCGGCGTTCGGGGCGGAAGCGGTACAGGCGGCTGTCCATCGCATCTTCCGTCAGGTAGACGAAACCCGATGCCGGGTCGACGGCCGCGGCCTCGTGCATGAACGTCCCGAGCAGGGGGCGCGCCAGGCCCTGGCCGGGACGCGCGGGATCGCATTCGTAGACCAGGCCTTCTTCGACCTCCTCGCAGGACAGCCACGTGCCCCACGGCGTGGGGCCGCCGGCGCAGTTGCGGTGCGTGCCGGACAGGATCGTGTAGGCGCCGACCACCGCGCCGCTGCGGTCGAAGCGCAGCGCTCCGGCACCGCCGCCGCCGTCCACCACTTCCGCGTTCGACACGTACACCCAGCCGCCGTCCGGATGTGCGAATGTCGCGCCGCCGTCCGGCGCGGCATGCCATGGATGGTCGGTGCCGTCGACGCGGCGGCCGGAGGTCGCGAGCAGTCGCGCACGAAAGCCTTGCGCGACCCGCACGCCGTGCACGTCCGGTGCCCCGAGCGGACCGAGCGGCGGGGTCGGTGCCACGACCGCGGCGGCGAGTGCGTGCCACGGACCGCTGACACCGAGAGAGGACAGCGCGCCTGCGCGCGCAAGCCAATGGCGACGGGAAAGCTTCAACGGGGACTCCGCTGCGAGGTTCCGCGGATTATCCCTGATCCGGGCGGCGGGCGCCGCCCGGCGGGACACCCCGGCGCCGTGCGCGCCGGGGCGTGGCGGCGGGGGATCAGGCCGCCTGGCGTGTCTTCAGGAACGCTTTCACGTCGTCGGCGCCGCCGATGTGCTGCCCGTTGATGAACACCTGCGGCACGGTGCCCTGGCCGGTCAGCGCGCCGATCACCTTGGATCGTGTCTGGTGCGCGAGCGGCACTTCCACGTACTGGTAGCCGGCATCCTTCAGCGCGGCCTTCGCCTGTGCGCAGTACTGGCAGCCCTCGCGCGTGAACACCACCACCTGGTCGGGTTTCTTCGCGCGCGGGTTGAGGTAGTTCAGCATCGTGTCCGCGTCGGACACCTCGAACGGATCGCCGGGCTTCTGCGGTTCGATGAACATCTTCTCGACCACGCCATCCTTCACCAGCATCGAGTAGCGCCACGAGCGCTTGCCGAAGCCGAGATCCCGCTTGTCGACGAGCATGCCCATGCCTTCGGTGAACTCGCCGTTGCCGTCCGGGATCAGGGTGATGTGGTCGGATTCCTGGTCAGCCGCCCATTCGTTCATCACGAACGCATCGTTCACCGATACGCAGAGAATCGCATCGACGCCGTTGGCGAAGAACGACGGCGCAAGCTCGTTGTAGCGCGGCAGGTGGGTGGACGAACACGTGGGCGTGAATGCGCCGGGCAGCGAGAAGACCACGACGGTCCTGTTGCTGAAGAGATCATCCGTCGTGACGGTTTTCCATTCGTCGTTCTCGCGGACCCGGAACGTGACGTTCGGCACACGCTGGCCTTCATGGTTGTGCATCGGTGGACTCCTGGGTTTTGAAATTGATTGACGGCGCGCAGGCTACCGGGCGAGCGGCGACTCCGGCCAATTCATTGTTGGTATGCTTTCGATAAGCAGAGACTATCGGGGGCGGACGATGACCTTGCAGGAACTGAAGTACCTCGTCGCCGTCGCGCGCGAACGCCACTTCGGCCGCGCCGCGGAGAAGTGCTTCGTCAGCCAGCCAAGCCTGAGCGTCGCCGTCCGTCACCTCGAGGACGAGCTGGGCGTCGCGGTGTTCGAGCGCACGCGGACCGAGGTGGTGGTGACGGACATCGGCCGCCAGGTGGTGGCGCAGGCGGAGCGGGTGCTGGAGGAGGCCGCGCGCGTCAGGCAGGTCGCGCTCGCCGGGCGCGATCAGCTCAGCGGCACGTTGCGGTTCGGCGTGATTCACACGATTGCACCGTACGTGCTGCCGGATCTCGTCGCCGCGCTGCGCAGCCGCGCGCCGGCGCTCGCGCTCGACATCGAAGAGAACCAGACCGATCACCTCGACCGGATGCTGCGCGAGGGCACCATCGACATCGCGTTGCTCGCGCTCCCGTTCGAGTCCCCGGGGATCGAGGTGCTGCCGGTTTACCGCGAGACCTTCGAGGTCGTCGTGCCGGCGCAGCACCCGTGGGCCCGGCGCAAGCGGGTCACCGCCGCCGAACTGTCCGACGAACGCCTGCTGCTGCTCAGCGTGGGGCACTGCCTGCGCGACCAGGTGCTGGAGGCGTGTTCGCGGATCGCGCGCCCGAACGACGCGGGCAAGCAGGGCAACTCGCTGGAGACGCTGCGCAGCATGGTCGCGTCCGGGCTCGGCGTCACGGTGCTGCCGGCGACGGCGCTGACCCCCCGTCACGCGTCATCGCTGGTGCGGCGGGTGCGGTTTGCTCCGCCCGTGCCGTCGCGGGACGTGGTGCTCGCCTATCGTCGCGGCTACTACCGTCCCCATGCCGTGACATTGATCGCGGAGACCTTGCGTGAGCTCCCGCTGCCCATCGCGCCGCTCGCGCCGACGGATGCAGAGGCCGCCGTGGCGCCGCGCGCGCAATGACGCCTGCAGTACCCGGCGTGGTCGTGTAATCTCCCGGCACCACTGCTTCGGAGGGTGCTCCCATGCCTGCGCGTTCCATCGCCCACCTGGTGCCCGCGATCGATACCCAGGACGGCGCCGGTGTGCGGCTGCGCCGCGCGCTCGGCGCACGTCCGGGCGAGCGGCTCGACCCGCTCCTGATGCTCGACGCGTTCTCGTCCGACAACCCGGGCGATTACATCGCCGGCTTCCCGGCGCATCCGCACCGGGGCTTCGAAACGGTGACGTACATTCTGGACGGGCACATGCTGCACGAGGACCATCTCGGCAACCGGGGCGATCTCACCGCCGGCGGCGTGCAGTGGATGACCGCGGGACGCGGGATCATTCATTCCGAGATGCCGCAGCAGACCGCGGGCCGGCTGCGCGGCTTCCAGCTGTGGCTGAACCTGCCGGCGCGCGAGAAATTGAAACCGGCCGGGTACCGCGACATCCCGGCCGCGGAGATCCCGGTCGTCACGGGGGCGGACGGCACGGTCGTGAAGGTCATCGCCGGTCACTACCGGCACGTGGACGGCGAGACCGCGGGACCCATCGCCGGCGGCGCCACCGCGCCGATCTACCTGGATGTCGCGCTGCCGGCCGGCGGCGCCTGCGACATCCCGCTGCCTGCTTCGCACAACGTGCTGCTGTACTGTTTCGAAGGCGCGCTGCAGCTCGACGGGGTCGATGTTCCCGCGGCCACCACCGCCGTGCTCGGCGCCGGGGACACGCTCGCGCTCACGGCACCGCGCGGACCGGGTCGCTGCCTCGTGATCGGCGGCCGGCCGCTCAACGAACCGGTGGTCCAGTACGGACCGTTCGTGATGAACACGCGCGAGGAGATTGAACAGGCGGTGCGCGATTACCAGGCGGGGCGGCTGACGGGCTGAGCGGCGCCCCCGGGGCGGCCCGGCGCTGGTGGCTGCACCGCGGCGCGCGGGGTTCGACCGCACGCGAGCGCGGCGCGTCGGCGGGCGTCGGCTGACGACCCGCCGTTCAGGTCGCGCGCCGCGCGCGGTGACTTCGCAGCGCGCCGAGCGTGCCGAGGCCCGTCGCGACCAGGCCGAGCGACAGCGGCTCGGGCACCGTACTCGTGGGCGTGATTTCGGCCGTGATGCGCACGGAATCCGAGTTGTCGCTGCTGTTCGAGTCCCAGTAGAAAAGCTCCAGCGTGCCGGTGTTCCACGCGGGGCCGCTGAAACTCGTGCCGAGCAGCTGGAAGACACCGCCGATCCGCCCGACGAGCGAGCCGAACGGGGCCGTCAGGCCCCCTTGGGTGTGCAGCGAGAACAGCGCGCCGATCACGGTGCCGGCGGCAGCGCCCGATTCGTCGCTGCCGGTCGCGAGCAAGGTTCCGACGAGTCCGTCCGCATTCGACCAGCGCGGCAGCGCGCCCGCATTCCACAGGTCACCCGGATCGACGGAGACGGAGAAATCCTGGCCGGCGGTCAGCGCGAACACGCTGACTCCGGTGCCCCCGGTGGAACTGTTGGCCTGTGCGAACACGTCCACGGTGATCGGAATGGCGCTCGCGGGTCCCGACAGCAGCAGCGCGGCCACCAGTATCGAGGTCTGTTCCTTGCGCATGGCCCGTGCTCCTTACCGCTTGTTGATGAGTGTCGTATAGCCGTTTCCGATGACGGACCACAAGCGTCCGGAGCCAACAATTACCGATCTGAGACAATCCGTCGGACCTGGGGTGACGGATTCCGACTCCCCGAGGCGCGCGGGACCTGCAGGCTATACTCCCGGCTCCAGTCGGTACGGGGGACAGAGACATGCGGTTGGCAGGCAAGGTGGCGGTGGTCACGGGCGGCGCGAGTGGCATGGGACAGGCAACGGTCAGGCGATTCCTCGCCGAGGGTGCCAAGGTCGTGATCGCGGATTTCAACGCGGCAAACGGCGAGGAGACGCTCGCGGCGGCGCGCGCCGCCGGGCACGGCGAGCACGCGCGCTTCGTGCGCGCCGACGTCGCGAAGGAAGCCGACGTGAAAGCGATGATCGACTGCGCGGTGGACGAATTCGGACGCCTCGACGTGATGTTCAACAACGCCGGCGTGGGCGGCGCGATCGGCCCGGTGTGGGAGCTCGAGGAAGCCGAGTGGGATTACACGTTCGACGTGCTCGTGAAAGGCGTGTTCTTCGGCATCAAGCACGCGGCGCGCGTGCTGCGCCGGCAGGGTCAGGGCGGCGCCATCATCAACACGGCGTCCGTCGCCGGGCTGTCCGGCGGGTGCGGCCCGCTCGCGTACTCGGCGGCGAAGGCGGCGGTGGTCAACCTGACGCGCTCCGCCGCCGTACAGCTCACCCCGGAACGGATCCGGGTCAATGCAATCTGCCCGGGTTTCATTCTCACCGGGCTCACGCGCTCCACGCAGGTCAGCCTGGAAGAGGCGGGGCGTCATCTCGACGGTCTGCAGCCGTACCCGGATCACGGCACCGGGGACGACATCGCGGGCACGGCGCTGTTTCTTGCCTGCGATGATTCGCGGTTCGTGTCCGGCGAATCGATCATCGTGGACGGCGGTCTCACCGCGATCGGTCCCGATCTCTGGCAGCGCTTCGGCATTCCGCGCGAGGCGACGATGGAGAAGACCCGCCTGAATCGCGGCACCACCGGTGAAGCGAACACCACCCGATCCCTGAAGTAGGTGCCCCATGCAATACGCTGAATTCCAGTTCCTGAAATTCGACTGGCCCGAGCCGGGCGTGCTGCTCATTACGCTGAATCGCCCGGAGGTGATGAACGCGACGAACGCCCGGCTGCACTGGGAGCTGACGCAGATCTGGCCGGTGGTGCATGCGGATCCGGCAGTGCGCGTGGTGGTGGTGACCGGTGCCGGAGACAAGGCGTTCTCCGCGGGCGGGGACCTCGACTGGATCGACGAGATGGTCGGCGACCAGGCGAAGATCTCGAACACGATGCAGGAGGCGGCGGACATCGTCTACCGCATGCTCGACTGCGACAAGCCGATCATCTCCGCGATCAACGGCGTCGCAGTGGGCGCCGGACTCGCCGTCGCAATGCTCGCCGATGTCAGCATCATGGCGGAGAACGCGCGCATCACGGATGGTCACGTGCGACTCGGGGTGGCGGCGGGTGACCACGCCGTCATCCTCTGGCCGCTCCTGTGCGGCATGGCAAAAGCCAAGTACTACCTGATGACGGCGGACTTCATCGATGGCCGCGAGGCCGAGCGCATCGGGCTCGTGAGCTTCTGCGCACCGGCCGCGGACGTGCTGCCGCGCGCACTGAAGGTCGCGCACAAGCTCGCGACCGGCAGCCAGCAGGCGATCCGCTTCACGAAGAAGGCGCTGAACCAGTGGCTGCGGCTCGCCGGCCCCGCGTTCGACCATTCTCTCGCGCTCGAGATGCTGTGCTTCCTCGGCGACGACGCGCGCGAAGGGGTTGCCGCGGTGCGCGAGAAGCGCACGCCGGTCTTCCCGTCCGCCCGCTGAACCGGGACGCGCTCAACCCCGCGGCCGCGCGAACGCGGCCGCAAGATGGTCCACCAGTACCGTGAGCCGGCGTGTCACGTAGCGCCGGTGCGGGAAGACGGCATGGATGCCGAGCGGCGGCGGCAGCGCGTGGGCGAGGAGCGGCACCAGGGTGCCGGCCCTGAGCTCCGCCCGCACCACGAAGTCCGGCAGCAGCGCAAAGCCGTGACCGGCCTGCGCCAGCTGCAGCACGGCGCCGAGACTGTTGACGACGAAGGCACCGTCCACCGGCACGGTGATTCGTCGGCCCTCCTGCATGAAACCCCACTGCCGCGGCGTACGGAGGTTGCTGTCGATGATGCACGGCAGGCGGGCGAGTGCGTCCGGCGTCGCCGGCGAGCCGTGCCGCGCGAGGCAGTCGGGGCTTGCGCAGAGCAGGATCCGCATGTCGGACAGGCGCCGGGCCACCAGCGAGGAATCGGTGAGTTCGCCGATCCGGACCGCCAGGTCGAAACGCTCCTCGACCAGGTCCACGAAGCGGTCGGTCAGCTGCAGCTCGAGCTTCACCTCCGGCTCGCGCCGCGCGAACGCGGCGAGCGCCGGGACGAGATGCCTCTCGCCGAATGCCTGCGGTGCCGTGATCCGCAGGGTGCCGCGCAGCGCGGCCTGCGCGTCGCGCATCTCACCGTGGAGCTCGTCGAGGTCGGTCAGGATCTGCGTGCAGCGCGACAGGTAGTTCCGGCCTGCGTCGGTCAAGGTGACGCGACGTGTCGTACGTTGCAGGAGCCGTACCCCGAGGTGACGCTCCAGTTCGGCCACCAGCTTGCTCATCGCGGTCTTGGTGCGGCCCACCCGCGCACCTCCGGCCGAGAAGCTGGCGGTCTCGGCAACATGCCGGAACGCGATCATCGCGCTGAGCAGGTTCAAGATTGATTCCGAATTGGAAACGAAGATTTTCCAGGTTCGTCGATTGTACCCGGATTGCAGTGCCGGCATACTCGCGCCGGATCCCGCCACCGGAATTCGCCTCGGATGACCGACCTCCCGATCGCGCCGTTGCCCGCGCTGTTCCTGTCGCATGGCGCACCGACCCTGGCGCTTGAAAATGTACCGACCACGCGCTTCTTCGCCGATCTCGGGGCGTCACTGCCACGCCCCCGGGCCATCCTCGTGGTTTCCGCGCACTGGGAGACGACGGATGTCCGCGTGCTCGCGACGCCGCGGCCGGAGACCGTGCACGACTTCTACGGCTTTCCGGCACCGCTGTACGCGTTGCGCTACCCGGCGCCCGGGGCCGTGGCGCTTGCGGCCACCGTGACCGAAGCACTGCAGGCGGCGGGATTCCAGGCCCGGTGCGACGACCAGCGCGGGCTCGACCACGGCGTCTGGGTGCCGCTGATGCGCATGTTTCCGCGCGCCGATGTGCCGGTCACGCAGGTCTCGATTTCACCTGACCGGCCGCCGCTGTATCACTGGCGTCTCGGACGTGCGCTGGGCGAGCTGCGCAGTCAGGGGGTGCTCATCGTGGGGTCGGGCGCGATCACCCACAACCTGGGCGATTTCCGCCTGCAGCGGCATGACCAGGTGGCGCCCGTGGCGCCGTACGCGGCCGAGTTCGCCGACTGGATCGCGTCCGCGCTCGCCGCGCAGGCGCTCGATCGCCTGCTGGGGTATCGCGAGTCGGCGCCCCACGCAACCCGCGCCCATCCCACCGATGAACACCTTCTGCCGCTGTTCGTCGCGCTCGGCGCGGCCGGCGTCGCGTGGACTGCGCAGCGGATTCACCACGGCTTCATGCACGGTGCCTTCGCGATGGACGCCTATCGTTTCGATTCGGCCGCCGGGGTGCCGGACCCGACGGCCGTGCCTTCCACATCCGTGCATTGAGACCACAGGAGACACCGATGACTTTCAAGCCGCTGTTGCTGTCCGCCGCCATTGCCGCCACGTCGGGCTTCGCGGTGAGTGCGCTCGCCGCCGATTACGAGATCGATCCGTCCCATTCGTTCGTGAACTTCAAGGTCCAGCACCTGGGCTACAGCTGGCTGACCGGGCGCTTCAACGGTGTCTCCGGCACGCTGAAGTACGATGCCGCTGCGCCGGCTGATGGCGCCATCAACGTGTCGGTCGACACCAAGACCATCGATTCCAACTGGGCCGAGCGCGACAAGCACCTGCGGAGCGCGGATTTTCTCGACGTCGAGAAGTTCGGGGTGGCCACGTTCAGGAGCACCGGCTTCAAGGGTGACGCGAACGGCGGCCGGCTGTCGGGCGTGCTGAGCCTGCACGGCGTGGAGAAGCCGATCGAACTCGACGTGAAGAAGATCGGTGAGGGTCCCGATCCGTGGGGCGGGTATCGCGCGGGTTTCCATGCCACCTATACGCTGACCCGCAAGGACTTCGGCATGGAGTACGACCTGGGCCCGGCCGCGAACACCGTGGAACTCGAGATCGGCATCGAGGGGATCCGCAAGTAACGCCGGAACCGGCTGCGCGCGGCATTGACGCCGTGCGCGGCCGGCTGCCAGATTCTGCCGGGGGCGGATATCCGCCGAACCGGAGCAGCCGATGACACTCGCTGGCCGACCGTCCGCGGATCCCGCGCGACTCCTGGATTTCTGGTTCGACGGTGGCGTGGAAACCCCCGCGGCCGCGCGCGCGCGCGTCAAGCTGTGGTTCGGCCACCATCCGCCCTTCGATGCCGCGCTTGCTGAGCAGTTCGGGGATTGGCCGGCACGGGCCGCGGACGGCGAGTTCGCGGCCTGGCTCGACGCGCCGGACACTGCGCTGGCGCTGGTGCTGACGCTCGACCAGCTGCCGCGGAACATCTATCGCGCCACGCCGCGCGCCTACGCGTTCGATGCGCACGCGCGCGCCGCCACGCACACCGCGGTCACCCGCGGTTACCACGAGCGGCTGCATCCGGTCGCTGCATGCTTTTTCTTCGAACCGTACGAACATGCGGAGGATCTCGCGTGGCAGGCGCACTGTGTCCCCGGCTACCTGCGATTGCGCGAACTCGCCCACCCGGACTTCCACGCGCTGCTGGATGAATTCGTGCAGGCCGGCCACGAACACCGCGACACCGTCGCGCGGTTCGGACGCTTTCCTCACCGCAACGCGATCCTGGGGCGCGCATCGACGCCCCAGGAGGACGCGTACCTGGCGGCCGGGGCCAAGACCTACGGACAGGTGCCGTCCACCCGACGCTGAAGCCCGCGGCGGCATCGCTGCGTGCCCCCGGGGCCGGTCGAGGCGCTCACGCGCGACGGGTCGCGTGCGCCACCGGTGACCGGAAATGTTCCAGCAGCCGACGTCCCCACCATGTCCAGCCTCGTTCGTGCAGGTAGTACGCGAAGGTGTTCACGGCCGGCTCGACGAGTGCCAGCGCACCGCCGATTCGCCAGTCTCCGGTAAGCGCCCACGCGACGGCGAATGCCACGCACATGTGCACCACGGCGAACGAACAGGTCTTCACGGCAGCCATGGACGTCTCCTCGGCAGAATTGATTCTGCGCGAACCATACGGCGTTGCTGCAACGTGCGGAATTCGATTGTGTCCATGAACGCGATTGCGCGCGGCTATGGCCCGCGTGAGCGGTGTAAGGTCGACGGTGCGAAGCGGCAGGTCCGGTCGAGATTCGCGAGATGGTCTTCGATCTGCTGCACCCGGTTGGCGGGGCTGGGATGCGTGCTCGCGAACTCCGGCTGGCGCGAACCGCCGCTCGCCTCCGCCAGGATGCGCATCACGTCGATGAGCGCGCGCGGATCGAAGCCGGCGTCCGCCATCAGGCAGATCCCCAGGCGGTCCGACTCGAGCTCGTCCTCCCGGCCGTACTTCATGTTGATCAGTCCGCCGACGAGCTGCGCCACCCGCGCCATTTCATAGGAGCCGGCGCCCATCACCACGGCACCCGTCAGCCCCGACGTCAGCTCCTGTTTCGCGAGGTGCTCCGCGCTGTGACGGGCGATGACGTGGCCGACCTCGTGGCCGAGCACGCCTGCGAGCTGATCTGCCGATTCGAGCCGCGAGAGCAGCGCGAGCGTGATGAAGATCTGGCCGCCGGGAAGCGCGAACGCGTTGACCGTGCGCGAATCCGCGAGCACGTGAAAATCAAACGGGTAGCCGCTGCGCGCCGCGACACTCTCTGCCACGATGCGCTGCCCGATGTCTTTCACGAGACGCTGCACGCGGTCGTCCCCGACCACCCCCCCGAACTGCGCGGCCATCTCCGGTGCCGACTGCAGGCCCATCGCGATCTCCTGCTCCCGGCTCAGGCTGACGTGCTGCGTCTCGCCGGTGACCGGGTTGACCGAGCGCTTGCCGACATAGGACAACAGCGAGAACGCGGCGATCACCAGCATCACGAGGAGCCGCAGCTTGAGATTGTGGTTCATGCGCGAGTCTCCAACAGCGCCTTGGCTCAGCGGTGATCGCGTTCGAGCAGTTCGTACAGCCCGCCCGCAACCGCGCCGAACACCACGTGACTGAGCGCCATCGGCCAGCTCCGCAGCGCGGCGAAGCCGGGGACGAAATCCGCGACGAAGTAGTAATCGATCGAATAGAGCGACAGCCCGAACGCGGCGCCGCCGACGAGGCCGACCAGCACCCCCCACCGGTGCAGGCAGAACGCGATCAGGCACGTGAACGCGACCGACAGCGCGATATGTGCGCCGAACCCGGTCATCAGCACGTTGCCGCCGATGCCGATGGCCGGCGGCAGGACTTCCGGCCCGAGCAGCAGCGATGCCGCGAGCTGCAGCGGCAGCTGCGCGTTGCCGAGCAGCTGGCTCGCGAGCGCCATGTTGACGAGCAGGAACACGATCCCGGCGCACACGCCCGCACTGATGGCGGCGCGCCAGTCCGCGCTACGGGGCGCGGATGTCGAGGTTGAAATCAAGCGGGTCCCTCCGTCTCTCCTGGGCGCGAGCATTTCGCGCAATCACTGAATCCCTCATGAATCAGGGTTGCGACGCATCTCCTCTTCCTTCGCGCGTCGCCGGATGTTCCTCTGATCGATCCTGAACTCGGTTTCCGCCTGCTGCATGCAGTACTGCTTCTGGCGATCGGCCTTGCCCCGGCAGATCCGCATCTGGGCTTCGAAGCGCGCGCGCGAGGCCTGCAGCCGGGATTGGGAGACTTCCTTCGGCGCATCGAGCTTGCGGATCTTCACCCGGCCGGTGCCGAACGATCGTTCCAGCGAGTCGTCCAATGCGTGGACACTCCCGAAGACGAGCGCACAGCCGATGGCGAGGAGCGGGCGCCAGTTCATGACAGCGAAGTCCTGCAGTGGGCAGAGGCCGTTCAGTGTAACGCCGAAGCGCGGATCCGCCAGCGTCGTGGCCGGTGTAAGCCGCGCACGTTGCGGATATGCTTTCGGCCACAGGAGGAGACCCTGATGCGAGTGCTGCTGATGACCCCATGCCACGGGTGGCTGCGCGCCGCCGGCCTCATCGTGCTGGTGGCGACCGGCGGCCTCGCCGGCGCGGAGACCTATCGCTGGCGCGATGCCCAAGGACAGCAGCACTTCGGCGATACGCCGCCGCCCGGGGTGAGCGCCGAGCGGATCGACGTGCAACCCGCGCCGACGCCGCTCGATCCCGACGAGGCGGCGCGGCGGGTTGAGGCGCTGCGCGCGCGCGAACGGTCGCTGAACGATGCCACCGAGGCTGAACGTGCGCGACGTGCCGCGGCGGATGCCGCGGCTGCGGACGCCGCGGTGGTGCGCGCCCAGCGTTGCGAGGACGCGCGCTGGGCGCTGTCCGCGCTCGATTCCGGGCGGCCCGTCTACCGCGACGAGGAAGGCCGGTACCGCGTCAAGCGACCGCCCGGCCAGGGCGATGCGTACACCGGCGCGCGCGAGTACCTGGACGATGCGACCCGGGCGCAGGAACTCGCTGCCGCGCGCTCGCGGGTGGAACAGTTCTGCGGTGCGCCACCCACGCGCGAAGAAATGGCCCGCACGGATCTCGAGATCCTGCATGCGGAGCAATGCGAGAAAGCGGCGGCCGACCTGGAGCTGCTCAGCCGGCCCGGCGCGCACGCGACGACGGAAGAACTGGAGCGGCTGCGCGGGTTCCTGGCGAACGATTGCGCCCGCTGACAAGGGTGCTGTCCGGGTTCCGACAGACAGCGATCGCCGGGGTCGGCACGACCTGTCCGGTCGGCCACCGGAACGCCATCAATCAACGCACGCGCCCGAACCCGCGCGACTTCCTGCGTACCTCCGGGAGCTCTTCCGCGTCTTCGAACTGCTTCTTCAGCGCGCGGACTTCCTTGCGGAAATTCTCGTCGGCGTAGTTCCCGCAGTAGCGGTTGCCGCCGGAGCGTGACTTGCAACGCTCCTTCTCCGCGTCGCGCGCGGCCTCCAGGATTTTCAGACGTGCCTCGAACTGGCTCTCGGGCGTCTCCACGGTATAGGTCTTCACACGCCGGTCACCCCATTCGGCGTCCAGCTCCGCATCGAGGTCTTCGTCGCCGAACGCCGGGGGCGTGGCCAGTCCCGCGCAGAGCACGAGGCCGGCGAACATCAGCCAGGGCTGTTTCATCGTCTTGTCCATCGCAGACGGGGTCAGTTCCGCACGCCGGTCATGATGCTGTAGCCGCCCGCGAGCGGCTGGCGTGCCACGTTGCGGAGCCCGGCGTCGTGCAGCCACGCGCGGTACTCGCTTTCCGTGTACGCCTGGCCGTGATCGTAGACGTTGAGGAACATCACGTTCACTGCCACGGCGTCGAGCGGGGCGAGCCGGTCGTCATCGAGCATGCGTCCGATCACGAACAGGCGTCCGCCGGGCGCGAGTGCCGCCACCACGTGCCGCACGACTGTGCGGGCTTCCTCGGCGGCGAGCACCTGCAGCACCGACCGCAGCGCGACCAGGTCGTAGGTACCGGGCGGCGGTGCGGCCAGCAGGTCGGCTTCCACCACGTCCACCCGGGTCTGCAGACCCGCCTCGGCGATGCACTCGCGCGTGATGGTGGCGACGTTCGACAGCTCGGCCACGGTCGCGGAGAGCGCCGGACACAGCCGGCACAGTGCCATTGCGAGGCCGCCGGCGCCGCCACCGGCGTCGAGCAGCCGCCGGTAGGGGGACAGGTCGTAATCCTTGTGCAACCGGCGCGCGGTGGCCGCCGCGCCGGCGTCGATCCCGCGGATGAAGGCCGTGAGCTCCGCGTGGGTCATCCGCGAGAAATCGTGCTTCACCTGCGGCACGCCGGTCCGGATCGAATCCGCCGTGTGCAACGTGGCGGACCACAGGTCAGCGTACGCAGAGGCGCTCCCGCCGAGGTAGCGCGGGGAGCCTTTCACGAGGAACGCCGCCGCTTCGGCGGTGTTCGCGAACGTGCCGTTCTCGACGGTCAGCAGCCCCGCGGTGACCAGCGCGTAGAGCAGCGGGACGAGCTTGCGCGGCTGGACCCCGAGCCGCACGGCGAGCGCCGCGGGGTCGAGCGGCCCGTCGGCGAGCGGCGAGAAGACGTCGAGCTGCATGCCCGCCAGCATGGCCAGCGCCGGGTAGACGTTGCCGATGTGGGTGTTGATGGTGTCGGGGCGGACGGTGGCGTCGGACATCTCGGCGGGTACTGGCTGCGGTTAGAATGCACGCGGCGCTGGCATCAGCGTGACGCGCGAACGATTATGGCCACCCCGGCCCTTCAATCTCAACCCGGCAGAGTGCTCCGATGAAATTCCAGGACTATCCGACCCAGGCACTGATGAACATCACCGCGCGGCCACCCGTCGTGTTCACGCGCGGCGAGGGCGCATGGTTGTGGGATCACAACGGCCGGCGCTATCTCGACTTCGTGCAGGGCTGGGCCGTGAACGCGCTCGGTCATTCCCCGCGTTGCATTATCGAGGCGCTCGCCGCGCAGGCGCCCAGGCTCATCACTCCAAGCCCGGCGTTCTTCAACGAGACGTCGCTCGAACTCGCCGCGCTGCTGACCGAACACTCGTGCATGGACCAGGTGTTCTTCGCGAACACCGGTGCGGAAGCCAACGAGGGCGCGATCAAGCTCGCGCGCAAGTGGGGCAAGGTGCGGAAGAACGGCGCGTTCGAGATCATCACGTTGGTGAACAGTTTCCACGGCCGCACGCTCGCGACGATGTCCGCCTCCGGCAAGCCGGGCTGGGACACGATGTTCGCCCCGCAGGTGCCGGGCTTCCCGAAGGCGACCTTGAACGATCTCGCGTCGGTGGCCGCGCTCGTCAACGAACGGACGGTTGCGATCATGCTCGAACCCGTGCAGGGAGAAGGTGGCGTGAACTGCGCGACCACCGAGTTCATGCACGGCCTGCGCGAGCTTGCAAACCGCCACCGGCTGCTCCTCATCTGCGACGAGGTGCAGACCGGGATGGGCCGCCTCGGCACGCTGTTCGGCTACCAGCATTTCGGCATCGAACCGGACATCATGACGCTCGGCAAAGGCATCGGGGGTGGCGTGCCGCTCGCCGCGCTGCTCGCCCGGCAGGATGTGTGCGTGTTCGAACACGGTGACCAGGGCGGCACCTACAACGGCAACCCGCTGATGGCGGCGGTCGGGATCGCCGTGCTGCGGGAGATCCTCAAACCCGACTTCCTGCCGCATGTGCGCGCGATGGGCGAATACCTCTCGCTCCGGCTGACGGCGCTGTCCGCGGCGCGCGGGCTCGGCGAGGAGCGCGGCATTGGCCTGCTGCGCGCGCTCGAACTGAATGGCGATCGCGGGGCGGCGGTCGTCGCCTACGCCCGCGATTCGCTGGCCGGCGCGCCGGGCTGGGAGAACACGGGGCTGCTGCTGAACTCGCCGCGGCCGTCGTGCCTGCGCTTCATGCCGGCGCTGAACGTCACCCGCGAGGAGATCGATCGCATGCTCGACGGACTCGCCAATGCGCTGGATCACGCGTGAGGCGCGTCGCGGGCCTGGCTGCGCTCGCAATGCTGCTGCTCGCCGGCGGCGCACGCGCGGCGATGGACGCCGCCGCGGACGAGCGGGAATCCCCGGCGCTGCGCGCCCCGCTGCCCGCGCCGTCCGATCCCGCCGAGCCGCCGCCGGGCACCGCGGAATTCAGCCGCGAGGCGCCGCCGCCGCCGCCGTTCGACCCGTCCTGGCAGCCCCCCACGGCCACCCCGGGCGCACCCGCCGCGCAATGACGGACACTGCGCGGCTCGCGGAAGCCGTGGCCCGGCTTCGCGCCGGGGACGTCGTCGCGTTTCCCACCGAAACGGTCTACGGGCTTGGTGCGGATGCCCGCAACCCGGCCGCGGTGGCGCGCGTGTTCGCGTTGAAGGGACGGCCGACCGATCATCCGCTGATCGTGCACATTGCCTCCGCGGCGCTGCTCCCCCGCTGGGCGGCGCCGGTGCCGCCTGCCGCGCAGGCGCTCGCCGCGGCGTTCTGGCCGGGGCCGCTGACCCTGATCCTGCCGCGCGCGGCGGGCGTGCCGGACGCGGTGACCGGCGGCCAGCTGACCGTCGGGGTGCGGTGCCCGGCGCATCCGCTCGCCCATGCGCTGCTGGAAGCCTGCCTCGCCGTCGGCATCGACGGCCTTGCCGCGCCGTCCGCGAACCGCTTCGGGCACGTCAGCCCGACCACCGCTGACCACGTGCGCGCGGAGTTCGGCCCGCAGGTGCTGGTGCTCGACGGCGGTCCGGCGGACGTCGGCATCGAATCGACGATCGTGGATCTCAGCCGGGACGCGCCCCGCGTGCTGCGGCCCGGGATGCTGGACACGGCGCGTCTCGCGGCCGCGATCGGCGGTGAGTTCGCCCCGGCGGGTGCCGACGCGCCGCGGGTGTCCGGCTCGCTGGCCGCGCACTACGCGCCGGCCACGCCGCTCGAACTGCTGCCGGGCGACGCCCTGATCGCGCGCATACAGGCCCTGTCCGCGACAGGCATCCCGTTCGCGGCGCTGGTGTACGGGCCGGTCCCGGAGCCGCCGCCGGCCGGGTTGCAGGTGTTGCGGCTCCCGGCGGAGCCGGCGGGGTACGCGCGGGCGCTGTATGCGCGGCTGCGCGAGGCGGACGCGCTGGGCGTGGCGCGCATTCTCGTCGAGGCGCCCCCGGCGGATCTCCCCTGGCTCGCCATTCGTGATCGGCTGCGGCGCGCGGCGCAGGGGTCTGGCCGGAGTTGAATCCGTGTCCGGGCACCCCATCTGGTCAGGCATGTACGGCGCGCCGCGCCTCCGCGTCACACCGGCGTGGCGCAGACGCGCACCAGCCGCTGCGCTATTCACCCACAACGTCGAGTCATCCCGATGAGCGAACACCCGCACCTGTATGCCGTGACCACCGACGACTTCGAGGCGCGCGTGATCGCCGAATCACGCGAACGCCCGGTGCTGGTTGACTTCTGGGCCGCCTGGTGTGGTCCCTGCCGATCGATCGCCCCGCTGCTCGAGCAGCTTGTCGTGCAGTTCGCCGGGCGCCTGGCCGTGGCCAAGGTCGATACCGACGCCGAACAGGCCCTCGCAGCACGCTTCGGAATCCGCAGCCTGCCGACGCTCGTGCTGTTCAAGCATGGCGAACCGGTGGAACAGATCGTCGGGGCCCAGCCGCTCGGCGCGTTCGTCGCGCTGGTCGAGCGGCACCTGGATCGCGACTCCGATCGCCGCTGCCAGGAGGCCGCGACCCTGCTGGCCGGCGGCGACGCGGCGTCCGCGCGCGCGCTGCTGCTCGACGCGTGGCGCGCCGATCCGGACAACACGCGCGTGCACCCGCGGCTCGCCGCCGTGCTGATCGACGGCGGTGAACTCGACCTCGCCGCCGAAGTGCTCGACGCGGTGCCGACGCGTGCGATCGACGACGCGGTGAAGCACCAGCAGGCGCGCCTGCGCTTCGCACGGCTCGCGGAGGGAAGCCCGTCCGTGGACGAACTGCGCGCGGCAATCGCCGCCTCCGAGCCGCCGACGGAGCGTCGCTTCCAATGGGGCGTCCGGCAGGCGCTGGACGGCGATCACGCCGGCGCGCTCGCCACCCTGCTCGACATCGTGCGTCATGACCGCCACTACGGCGACGATGCCGCGCGCCGTGCCATGCTCGATCTCTTCACGCTGATGCCCGGCGACGATCCGCTGATCCGGGAATACCGTACGCAGCTCGCACGCGCGCTGAACTGAGCGCCGGTCGAAGGTTCGCGTCCGCCGTACCTGCAAACGCGGGAATCGTGGCACGATGCCCGCAGCGGAGAGGCGGGGGGTGACATGCGGTTCGCGTTCAGTGACGAACAGGAGCAGTTCAGGGGCGTCGTTCGGCGTTTTCTGACCGACAATTCGCCGATCCCGGAAGTGCGCCGGACGATGGCCGGCGAACCCGGATTCGATCCCGTGCTATGGCGCCGCGCGTGCGACGAGCTCGGCGTGGTCGGTCTGCAGGTGCCGGAGGATCTCGGCGGCCAGGGGTTCGGCTTCGGCGAGCTCGGCATCGTCATGGAGGAGGCCGGACGCGCACTGTGGTGCGCGCCGTACCTGTCATCCGCGGTGCTCGCGACCCAGGTGCTGCTGCATGGCGCGACCCCGGATGCCCGGCATGCCCTGATCCCCGATCTCGCGTCCGGCCGCCGCCGCGGCACGCTCGCCTGGATGGCCGATGCGCATGACTGGCGAGGCGCTGCGCGCGGCGTGCGCGCGACCCCGT
The DNA here is from genome assembly GCA_050247235.1 of Gammaproteobacteria bacterium. Lineage (GTDB taxonomy): Bacteria > Pseudomonadota > Gammaproteobacteria > CAIKBL01. The sequence goes on along the minus strand of JBFWUN010000063.1, from coordinate 165 downwards.
CGGCCGCGGGGCACGTGCTGGAGGGCCGCACGCGCTTCGTGCCGGACGGCCACACCGCGGATCTCGTGATCGTCGTGGCGGACACGGACGACGCGCGGCCCGCGCTGTTCGTCGTCGACGGTGCCGCACCCGGTCTCACGCGCACCCCGCGCACGACGATCGACA
>JBFWUN010000062.1:0-22240 GCA_050247235.1 Gammaproteobacteria bacterium | reverse complement strand
TAGGCAAACAAGGACTGCTGTGGATCCACTTCGCCGCGCATGTGCTATGTCCTGTGATTGAAAGCATGCACGATCTGATCGTCTTCCGGGTCAAGAGTTCCCGGACTTTTGCATCACCCTGCTAACCGGCCGTTGCAGCGGCAGTGCGTCGCGGCGCTGCGCGGCAGCATCGGTGGCCCGCGCAGTTCATGCGCGGCGTCAGGCCGAAGGGTCGGGGCGTTTTGCCGGCCGATGTGGGGACTGCTAGTCTTGATTCATGAAGGTCAGCGAGATTCTCTGACTGCTCCATGACGACGGCTGGTATTTGGTAGCCACCCGAGGAAGCCATCGCCACTTCAAGCACGCAGAGAAGGCAGGGCGAGTGACTGTTCCCGGGAAGCCGAGCGACGATCTGGCAGCAGGCACCTTGAATAGCATCCGGAAGCAAGCCGGACTCAAGTGAACACGAGGTCTTTATGCGGTACGCAATCGTTATCGAAAAGGCGGAGGGCAATTTTTCCGCCTATGTTCCCGATCTTCCCGGATGCGTCGCAACGGGTATCACAATTGAAGAAGCCGAGTCGCAAATTCGAGAAGCCATAGAATTTCATCTTGCGGGGCTTCGCGAAGATGGCGTTCCCGCTCCTCAACCTTCGAGTCAAGTTGACTACGTTGAAGTTGCTGCATAACAAGCGCACCGTGAGAGACGCCCTGACGGGCGCGCCTCATGCGCAGCGTTAGGCATCGCAGACATGTCATCGCCAGTGGTCACGCCTAAAGACGCAGCATTGCGCATGGTGGGACGTACGGTGGCCAACTTTCAGCGCCTAGAGCACAGCGCCGGGTCGGGTAAGCTTGGACGCCGGGCAGCCTCCTGATTCACCGGACCTGCCTGGACCGCCAACACCGAATCCACCCTGGGGCGCAAACCATGTACATCCCGGACCACTTCAAGGAGAGTCGCCAGGAAGAACTCCATCGCGTGATCCGCGAGTTTCCGCTTGGAATACTGGTCCTGAACGGAAGCCATGGCCTGGATGCCAACCATCTTCCGTTCGAGCTGGTTGAAGAGCACGGTCAGTTCATCCTGCGTGCCCACGTGGCCAGGGCGAACAGCGTGTGGCGCGAAGCTCGGGATGGAGATGACGCGCTGGTGATCTTTCGGGCTGCCAGTGCGTACATTTCGCCGAACTGGTATCCAAGCAAGCACGACTTCCACCAGCAGGTTCCCACCTGGAACTACCAGGCCGTCCATGTTCACGGAAAGATTCATATCCGTGATGACGAGCGGTTCATCCGGGCCCAGATCGCGCGCCTGACGCACACGCATGAAATCCGTTCCGGCCAGGACAGGCCGTGGAGAATGACCGACTCATCGAAGGACTTCATCGACCGGATGGTCGCGGCCATCGTCGGGATCGAAATCGACATCGAGGATATCGTCGGCAAATGGAAGCTCAGCCAGAACAAGGAAGCGCGGGACCGCACCATGGCCGCATCGGAGCTGCAGAAACGGGGTGACAGCCTGACCGCCGACGCCATGCTCGCCACGTTGAAGCAGGATGACTGAGTTCATCCCGGAATCCGCGCGAATCACGCGCCTGCTCGCGCCATTCGATTCGTGGCTGCGATGGCCGGTGATCTTCAAGCGCGGCGCGGCGGCACGTGAGATGTCGTGATGACCCCTCGACTCGCGTCGCTGATGGCGGAATACAACCGCTGGATGAACGAACAGATGTACCAGGCGGCTGGCACGCTCGATGTCGCGGCCTTGACGGCAGACAAGGGGGCCTTCTTCGGCTCGATCCTGGGCACACTCAACCACATAGCGGCCGGGGATACGATCTGGATGCATCGCTTCGCCAGGCATGAAGCACACTTCCCCAGCCTCGGTGGGCTCTCCCGCTTTCCGCAACCGTCCTCGCTGACCCAGTCGCTCGCACCGGACCTGGCGGAACTTCATCGCTATCGCCGTGAACTGGATGCACTCATTCAACGCTGGGTCGCGGAACTGACACCGGAACACCTGTCGGTCAGCATCACGTACGCCAACATGGCGGGCGTTGCGTCAAGCAGGTGCTTCGGCGCCTTGCTCCAGCACTTCTTCAACCACCAGACCCACCATCGAGGTCAGGTGTCCACCTTGCTGTTCCAGTCCGGCGTCGACGTGGGTGTCACCGATCTGCTGGCGGTCATTCCGCGCAGCGAACCCTGAACGTTCGCGGAAATCAGCTCGCATCCGCAGGAGGTTGTCATGAGATTCAGCGGCAAGAAGATCCTGATCACAGGTGGCACGAGTGGAATCGGCCTGGCCACGGCCAGGCGCGTGGCGGGCGAAGGCGCCCGGGTCGCGATCACGGGTTCGCGCGATCAGAGTATCGCCGCCGCCATCAGCCAGACGCCTTTCGTGGATATGCGCCAGACTCCCCACTCCCAGGAAAACCTGGAGCAGATGCTGGCAGTGGCTGCCAAAGGCGGTTACCTGCCGGTGGTCGGTCAGCCTCACGAGCCGGCGATGATCAATCAGCCCGGAAGCGAGGTCGGCTGACGTCGAATCGTTGCAATGGGCGATTGATCACGCTGGCGGAATCGCATGTCGGCGGCCTGGCTGCTGAACGGGTACAGCCCGGGCCAATACGCCGCCACCCTGCATTGCCCGTGGCTCGTCTGCGTCGCCGCCAACGATGCAATCGCGCTGCCCGGGCCCGCGATCGACGCGGCGCTCAGCGCACCGCAAGGCGAGCCTGGTGGGACACCGCGCTTACCTGCCGAGCCGAACCGCGCACTGAGCCGAAGGCATTCCCGCATCACGTCCGCGCACGGGTGATGCGCGGACGACGAAATTCGCGGCATAGTACGGACCTGGCGAGCGGTGGTGGCGAGCAACCGCGCGCCGCGGGCGGGATGGTCTCGATGGGCCGCTGCCTCGGATCAGCGGCCAGGTCTCGGGGAAAGCAGCATGCGTGGTCAATGCCTCTGTGGACGTGTCGCGTTCGAGATCGCGGGAGAGTGCTTCAGACTCTATCAATGCCATTGTTCGCTCTGTCGTCGGCAGGGCGGGTCTGTGTCCAACACGGCCACCCTCGTGGCGCAGGGCACGCTTCGCTGGCTGCGCGGACGTGAAGGTATTTCGTCGTGGCAGAAGGAATCCGGATTCCGCACCGACTTCTGCGCCACCTGCGGCTCCCCCGTTCCGAACCCGCTTCGCGATCAGCCCTATTTCTGGGTCCCGGCCGGTTTACTCGAATCCGAAGGGGATTTTGAGATCGTCGCGCACCTGTGCACCGCCTCCACGCCGTCCTGGGCCCCGACGCCCGAACATGGAGTGTGTTACGACGGACTGCCGGATCTGTCTGGGCTCATCGCGCTGTTGCACCCCGTGAGTACGTCGGGATCCTGAGTAGCGGGAACACGCCGTTGCGCGGACTTTCAGTGCGCTGAGGGCCTGCACTCAAATTCAAGTGACGGGACAGCAGTGGCATTTGATACCGGACAGTTCCGGGCATCGGCTGTGCTCGACGTCGCAGCGACATTCGTTCGGACTTCCTCCGCAATACACGCGTCAATCCAGCAACGACTTGAACCCCGGCAGCGCCCGGAACCGGTCCATCCACGCGCGCACGGCCGGGAATGCTTCGAGCTTCACGTCGCCGTCACCACTCTGCGCGATGGCCGGAAACGCCGCGACGTCCGCAACGGTGGGTCGATCGAGGGCGACCCATTCCCGGCCGGCAAGTCTCGCCTCGTACAGCGCGAGCGCCGCGGCAGCACGTTCCATCGCCTTGGATTCGTTCACGCACAGCACCGGGTAAATCTTCGCGAGCCGGGCGTCATAGGGTCCCAGGCGAAGCTCGTACCCTGCCGCCGCAAGCCACGCGTTGACTTCCGCCTCCTCATCCGCTTCGTCAGGCATCCAGGCCGTGGCACCGGTCTTCCTGGCCAGCCACACCAGGATGGATTGCGAGTCCCGGAGCGCCTGCGTTCCCGCCAGCAGGACAGGCACCTCGCCGAAAGGATTGAGCGCCAGGAACTCCGCCGTGCGGTGCTCACCTTGCAGCAGATCCACCGGCACGCGGCAATATCCGAGCCCCAGGAATGAGAGCAGCAGCCGCACCTTGTAGCAATTCAGTGAGAGCGCCGTGTCGTACAGGATCAGATTGTCCACCGCGGATTCCCCGGGTATCAGGAATGCCAAGGGTATACCGCATCACGCGTGAGTCGGGAGGCCCGTACCTACGCGCGACAGATTGAGGAACAATTGATCGCGGTGGGTCCATTGACGTGCCGGGCCCGGTACACTGCGCGCACCATCCTAGGAGCCGCTGCATGTCTTCTCCCGCCCGCGCGCACTATCATCCAACCCTCATCGCGCTCCACTGGCTCACGTTCCTGCTGCTCGTCGCCGTCTACGTGTGCATCGAAGGCCGCGAGTTCTTTCCGCGCGGCAGCGCGCCGCGGGAGGCGATGAAGGCCTGGCATTTCATGCTGGGGCTGTCGGTGTTCGCGCTGGTGTGGCTGCGGCTCCTGCTGCGCGCGGTATATGCCACGCCCGCCATCACGCCACCGCTGCCCGCATGGCAGACCTTGCTGTCCAGGATCGTGCACGGGGTGCTGTACCTGGTGATGATCGGCATGCCGCTCGGGGGCTGGGTGATGCTGAGCGCGGCGGGCAAGCCCATTCCGTTCTTTGGCCTTGAGCTGCCGGCACTGGTGGGGCCGGACAAGGCGCTCGCGAAATCGGTGAAGGAGATCCACGAGACGATCGGCACGGCGGCGATGTGGCTGATCGGGTTGCACGCGCTCGCGGCGATCTACCATCACCACATCAGCCACGACGATACCTTGGTGCGCATGCTGCCGCGCCGGCTGCGACGCAGCTGAGCGGCCGCCGCCCTACTCCGCGAACGCCGCCACGGTATCCAAGTCCCGCAGCACGCCGGGGTCCGCGCAGGGCACCCGGCACACCTGCGCAGCGTGGGCCTGCAGGATGGCCCGTGCGCCTTCGTCGCCGGTGAGTGCGCGCAGCGCGGGCAGGTGGCAGGCAGCGAACAGCACCGGGTGACCGCGCTGGCCGCCGTGCACGGGGGCGGCGATCGTCCTGTCTGGCTGTGCGCGCAGTGCGTCTGCGAGTTGCGTGAAGATCTCCGCCGGCAACGCGGGCATGTCCCCCAGCACCACGAACACACCCGCCACGTCCTCCGGCAGCGCACGGGTGCCCACGGCGAGCGAAGTGCCCATCCCGTCCGCGGGCGCAGGGTTCACCACCACGGGGATCTCCGCGGCCGCGAGGATCGCGCGCTTGGCTTCTTCCCGTGGGCCGATCACCGCCACCCGCACAGGCACGTCCGCCGCGCGCACGCGCGCCGCGGCCCACGCCAGCAGGGGCTGCCCGCGCCAGGGGTGCAGCAGCTTGTCCCCGGCCTCGAAACGCGTGGACAAGCCCGCGGCCAGCAGCACGATGCCGTGACGCGCGGTCACGGCGGCGGAGCGTACTGGGTCTGGACGATCTCGGCGAGGATCGCGAGCGCGATCTCGGGCGGGTTCTTGCCGCCCAGCTTCAGCCCCACGGGCGCGCGGAGCCACGCGATCTCCGCGTCTGTCAGACCGCGTTCACACAGGATTGCGCGGCGCGCTTCCGCGGTGCGCCGGCTGCCGAGCGCCCCCACGTAGAAGCACGACGAGCGCAGCGCACGTTCCAGGATGGGCGGCTCCCATTCGTGCTCGTGGAACAGCGAGACGAACGCCGTCCACGCATCGAACTGATCGAAGCGGAACGACTCCGGCGTCGCCAGGTACTCGGTCCGCAACGCGTGCGGCGCGGTGGCCTCCAGGGTCTCGGGCTCGGACGACAGCGCAATCACTTCGAAGTCGGACGCACGGGCGAGCGCGGCGAGGATGGGCACCATCGGTCCCTTGCCCACCAGCACCAGCCGCGTCACCGGCGGATAGGGGCGCGCGTACACGCCGTCCGCGGGGGGGAGCGTGTGGCGCACCTCGCTGCGGCAGGCAGAGGCATCGATCCGCAGCCACGCGGGGCGCCTGTTGTCCCGCGCTTCCAGCAGCGCCGCCAGCGCGGTGTCCGGGAACGCGACGTCGAAGTAGACGTCGATCCCGGAGCCGCACGGCAGCCGGATGTCGATGTACGGCGAGCCCGCGCCGTAGCGCACGCAGCCGCTCTGCGCCTTCGCGATTCTCTGCTGGGCTTCCGCGATGATCGCCGCTTCCGCGCAGCCGCCGGTGATGTTGCCCACGGCCTTGCCGTTCTCGGCGATCGCCATCTGGCTGCCGAGCGGGCGCGGCGAGGAGCCGTCCGTCGCCACCATCGTCACCAGCGCGGTCCGCAGTCCCTGGGCCCGCCATTCACGCAGGCTGGGCAGAACGCTCTGGACGTAGAGGGCGGGCATCAACGGGACTCCTTCCGGGTGAGGGCTTTCATTATATCGGCGCCCGCGAGCGGCCCCGTCCATCCCGCGACCGGTCTCACGCGCCGGTTCCCGGCGGATCGTCGTGCCGGTCGTCCAGCCGACGGATCTCATCCACGCGCACGTACTCGCCCTCGATCACACTGGCGCTCTCCTCCGAGGGCCACGCGACAGGCGCGCCCTGCGCCGCCGCTTCCATCTGCTCGCGGAGCGTGGCGCGGAGCTTGCGCGTGCGCCACCAGAACCAGCCGCCGAAGACGAGCCCCACGCCGAGCGCGATCACCACGATGACCAGCGAGAACATGAAAAGCCCGATCCCGAGCAGCACCGCGATCACCGCGGCGAGCGCGCGCGTGAACGGTCCCGGGCCGGGCGGCGGCAGCGAGGCCATGCGCGTTATCAGCCCACTTTGAAGACGTCGTCCACGGGCACCTGCATCGCCGTCACCAGCCCGTTGGTGGAATGCGCCATGCCGATCACGGCGAGCAGCTCGGCGTACTGTTCCTCCGTCATGCCCTTGGCGCGCGCGGCCGCCGTGTGAGAGTGGGTGCAGTACTCGCAGCCGTTCGCCACGGACACCGCGATGTAGATGAACTCCTTGGTCAGCGCGTCGAGGGCGCCCGGCGCCATCACGGCCTTGGCCCCTTCCCAAGTGCGGCGGAGCTGCGCCGGGTTGACCGCCAGCGCCTTCCAGAAATTGTTGATGAAGTCCGTCTTGCGGGTGGCGCGGATGTCGTCGTACACCGCGCGGACTTCCGGACTCGCAAACTCGTACTCGACGAGCGGGGTGGTGGCCATGGCGGGCTCCTGCGGGATGGGTTGCGCAGGAGCCTACCGGAAATGCCGGGGTCACACGAATCCGCACGCCTCGGCGCGTGGCCGTTCGCGCGATTGGGTGGCATGGCGGGTCACGGCCGCGTGCGGCCGCCTGGTTTGCCCCGTCTGACCTCGGTCCCCTGGCATCGCCCACGGCCAGTTGCAGTCCGCTTGCCGGTCACGCGCGCCGCGGACCACAATGCGGCCCCCTGCCTCCGGTGCCGCCGTCCCCGGCCATGACCCTGCTCACGTTCACCGACGTCACGCTCGAATACGGACCGATCCGGCTGCTCGACCGCGTGCACCTGTCGCTCGCGGAAGGCGAGCGCGTGTGCCTCATCGGCCGCAACGGCGCCGGCAAGTCCACGTTGCTGCGCCTCTGCGCGGGTGAGATCCAGCCGGATCGCGGCGAGATCGTCCGGCGCGCGGATCTGCAGGTGGCGCAGCTCGCGCAGACCCTGCCGGCGGAAGGCACGTCCACGGTTCGCGAGATCGTCACGCAGGGGCTCGCCGAGCAGGTGGCGCTGATCGCGCGTTACGAATCGCTCGCCACGCGCGCGGTCAGCGCGGCGGATCTCGCGGAGATGGAATCCCTGCAGCAGCACGTGGATGCGCACGGCGGCTGGAACGTGGCGCAGCGCGTGGACACCCTGCTGTCCGAACTCGACCTGCCCGCCGAGCGCACGCTCGCGGAGCTCTCCGGCGGCTGGCGACGGCGAGTCGCGCTCGCGCAGGCGCTCGTCGCCAACCCGGATCTGTTGCTGCTGGACGAACCCACCAACCACCTGGACCTCAGCACCATCGAATGGCTGGAGGCGCGCGTGAAGGGCTTCCGCGGCAGCGTGCTCTTCATCACGCACGACCGTGCGTTCCTGCGCCATCTCGCCACGCGCATCCTGGAGCTCGATCGCGGGCGACTCACGGACTGGCCGGGCAATTACGATGCCTATCTCGCCAACAAGCAGAAGGCGCTGGAGGAAGAGGCGCGGCACCAGGCGCTGTTCGACAAGAAACTCGAACAGGAGGAAGCGTGGATCCGCCAGGGCATCAAGGCGCGCCGCACGCGCAACGAGGGCCGCGTACGCGCACTGGAAGCGCTGCGCGCCGAGGCGGCGGAGCGCCTCAAACCGCTTTCGCGGCCGAAGATCACGGTGGCGGAAGCCGAGGAATCCGGCCGCAAGGTGCTGGAGGCGTACCGCGTGTCGTACGGCTACGGCGAGGAGATGCTGATCCGGGACTTCTCACTGAAGATGCTGCGCGGCGATCGCATCGGCCTGATCGGCAACAACGGCGTGGGCAAGAGCACCCTGCTCAAGCTGCTGCTCGGCGAGCTCGCGCCGCATTCCGGTACGGTGAAGCTCGGCACCAATCTCCAGATCGGTTACTTCGACCAGATGCGCCGCGCGCTCGATCCGGACAAGACCGTGGCGGAGACCGTGGGTGACGGCCGCGAGTACGTGACGATCGACGGCCGCGAGCGGCACGTGATCGGCTATCTCCGCGGCTTCCTGTTCAGCGCGGAGCGCGCCCGCACGCCCATCCGCGCGCTGTCCGGCGGCGAATGCAACCGCGTCATCCTGGCGCAGCTCTTCTCGCGGCCCACCAACCTGCTGATCCTGGACGAACCCACCAACGACCTGGACGTGGAAACGCTGGACGTGCTGGAGGAACAGCTGGTGGATTACACGGGCAGCCTCATCCTGGTCAGCCACGACCGCGAGTTCCTGGACAACGTGGTCACCAGCATCCTGGTGTTCGAGGCGGACGGCCGGCTGGAGCGTTACGCGGGCGGTTACAGTGACTGGCTGGCCCGCGGGCGGGCGCTGGCGACGAAGGATTCACCGGCGCGCGGGCGTGACGCTTCGCGCGCGGCGGCGCCCACGGCCAAAGCGGACATGGTGGCGGACCCGCAACCCGCCCCCCGCACGGACGGCGGCAAGCTGAGCTACAAGTTCAAGCGCGAACTGGACCAGCTGCCGGGTGAGATCGAATCGCTCGAACGCGAAATCGCCGCGCTCGCGAAGGCCGCGGAAGCGCCGGACTTCTACGCACGTCCGTACGCGGAGGTGGAAGCACACCTGCAGCAGATCGCGGCCGCGCAGCAGCGGCTGGACGCGCGGATGACGCGCTGGATGGAGCTGGAGGATCTGCAGCGCGGGGCGGCGACGTGAATACAGCGAGTGCGGTAGCGCGCCTGGCCCGTCGCGGCTGCTGACCTGCCCCACTTCGAACGTAAACCGGTGTCCGACTTCGGTCGTTACTCGTGGACCACGCGGCGGCGAAGACTCGCGAGCAGCGGGACGAGAATCAGGCACATCGCCGAAGGGATAGGCACCGGGACGGGCACCACATCCGTGACGAATGGCGTGTAGTCGAACGTCCTGCCCGTAACCCCCGCGTCAGGATGCAGCGCATTCACGATCGCCATCAGCGCGGCCGTATCCGCGAAATCCAGCGAGAGATCGCCGATCAGGCCTTCCCCGCGCAACTCACGGAACGGACTGAACAGCGTGGTGGGATCCGTGCGATCGACCTCCGCGAATGCCTGGAAGGACACGCTCAGCCCGAAAGGCTCGCCGTACACGAACGGGACATCGAAGTGGTACGCGTAGACTGCCGGTGGCAGCGGCAGTACCACCTCGGCCTCGGCACGGGCGACGAGATCGCCATAGGTCACGAGCGTATTCCCGAGGGTCTCAGAAGACGTCACCTCTACGGCGCCGCCCGTGTCACGATAGCTCGTCACCGACATCCCGACGCCGGCCACCACGAAGGAATCCGGCTTCCGCGGCAGGGCTCCGCGATTGAGTTCGACGAACAGCGAGCCCGTAACGAGGTACACGAACTTCAGCGTGCCCGCCGTCCCCACGGGGACGTCCGCGGGGCGTGCCACGGTCAGCACGTCGTGCGACAGGGAGAGGATGTTGGCCACCCGCGCGGAAGGGCCCGTGATGTCGAACCGCGCACGGTGCCGGTCGAACTCCGCCGCGCCGAATCCTGTAATCGCGCCGATGGAGAAGTTCGCCGGCGCGTCGGCCGCGAACGAAAGACTGGTCGGACCGTCATCGGTGGTCGCGATTGCCTGCGTGCGGTCGGGTGAACTGGGCGCGGTGACCAGGTACGGAACCTGGAAATTCATCTGGACCTGCGTGAAGGCATCGACGAGCGGGTCGAACGTCAGTGCCCTCGCGGGTCGCAGCGGTGCGGCCACCGCGACAGTCACCGCGCAGAGAGTCACGAGTATGCGAACTGCCGAACGTGCAGCACCCGTGCGCGCCGCGGGACCAGGAGATTCATCGATGGTGTTCATGGTGCAGTCTCGAGATGCGGAGAGGCGAATGATGTGCGTGCCGGATGTCGGGTGCGTGCGCGTCTGAACATGGCCGTCGCGGCGATCCCCGTCAGCAGCAGGAACCCGACTCCCGGTTCTGGCACGGTCTCAACTGCGCGCAGATCGAGCCGGACAAGGCGCCCGAAGATTCCTGGTGCCGCACTGTCGAGGCCGGCACCGAAGGTCAGGGCCCAGCTCTGTGCCAGCCCGCTCAGGTCCGCGCCAGCACCCGGCAGCGCGCGGCTGGACAGCGCGGCGGCCGTCAGGTCTTCGAATCGCAAGCCGAACAGCCGCGGATCGAACGTACCGACGGCGGCGCCGACTGCCGCGGCGCGGAACGTAATCGTATCGGCGAACGTCGGGTCATCGTCATTGATGTTGATATTGCCGGCGCCGATCGCGCCGGAATAAGCACCCACGCTGAAGCTGCCACCCACGATGGCGTTCGGATAGAGCGCTTGCGTCGGCACCAGCGACGGCACGGGGGGGGTGCCGAGGTCGTAACGCAGCACGGCTGACATTGTCTGTCCCACGGAGAACTGCGTGGACAGCACGGCATTGGTGATCTCGGTGACCTCGCCCGTCGCGCTCAGTTCGATGATCGTCGCCCGCGCCTGTGACATCGCGAGCAGGCTCAGCACAACTATCCAAGGCATTCCCCCGGTCTTCGGCAGGCGACTCACGGCGCATCCCTCCATGCCCGCCTGCCGGTTCGACGCCGAATCATCATCGCCGCGGTCGCAATCACTGCCAGCGCGAGACTGCCCGGCTCTGGCACGTGACTGAGTGAAAGCGGATTCCCCTGGCCGTCCAGGATGCGGATGCCGATCATCGCGTCCGACAGCCGGTCGATTCCGAACGACATCGCGAAGGCCCCCCCGTATCCGGCCGGAGGTTCGGGTTGCGGGTTGAAGCCGACCAGGCTGCCGGGTGCGAGGATTCCACCGCTCGAGGAACTTATCTGGAACAGCACGTCGAACACGATGTCCCCCGCCGCACTGGTCGCGCGCGTCGACACCATGGAGGCCCCTGCAGGAAGTCCCGGAGGTTCCAGCGGCTCGCCGAAGCTGAAAGTGACATCCCCCACGTTCAGCGCGAGAAACACGTCGAAAACCTGCAGCCCTCCGACCGGGTTCACCTGGTCGCGCAGGACGAGAATCGGATCAGGCGGGTACGCCAGACTCAGCTCGGTGATCCGCGCCGGCGGTTCCGGTTGCGGGTTGAATCCGACCAGTACGCCTGGATTCACGATCCCACCGGACGACTGCAAAGCGAATGCATGGTCCCAAAGAACCGTGGCGTGAACCCCCGTACACAGGAATGCACCGACAGCGGTCAGGATCAGGTGTCGTGTCACGGCGTTACGGCTGCTCATGGTTCTCTCCTGGGTGTGTTTGCCAGTGGACCGGCCACAACGGCGCTCACGGCTGAAACGGGGTACTCACCTGTGCGCCGCTTCCGCTCGGCCCCTGACGTTGCAGATCTGCCTGCGTGTCGACCGTATCTCAGGCAACAGACCTAAGCATCCCCCCGTGCGGGGGGCATTTGGATTGGTCGCAGCCCTATGCGTTAGGATTCGTGACAAGTAGTCGGATTCACTGGCAGACCGGGTTGCCATGGCGAGGGACAACAAGAATACGTGGCTGCATTTTCAGCGGGTGGCATGCCTTGGATTGCCGCCCCCTGCCGCGATCGCCGCGCTTGTCGAAGTCATGCACGAGATCGTGCCTTCCGCGTTCTACCGCATGTGCTTCTGCGATTCGGCCTACCGGGTAACCAACGGTTACACCGACAATCCCGAATGCTTCGAGCTGTTCACGCCGTTCCTCGCGGAGTACGACGGCAAGGTCGACTACTGGCCGTCGCTGGAGTCATGCCTGCGCCGAGGTCCGGGTGTCGGGTATTACCTGCCCTACCTGAACGCCCGGTTCTATCGGTCCTCCCTGTACAACGACATCGAGCGACGCATGGGCACCTATCATCAGCTTGATGCGGTGATCGGGGATGAGCAGCGGGTGTACGGCAGTATCATCGCGGCGCGCGAACGCGGCACGCCATTTTCCGCGGAGGATCAGCGCCGTCTGGCAGCGATGATCCCCTACCTCGCACATGCGATCAGCGGCACGGACAGCGGGGCGGAGGCGGCACCCGGCACACTTCGTCGCCAGGGTGTCCTCATCCTGGATACTGACGCGCGGACCGTGATGGCCGATTCCACTGCACATTACCTGGCATGGATGATGGACAATGCCGTCGCGTTCAGCGGCTGGATGAAGCCCAAAATGCTGCAGAAGCCAGCCACCATCGCGCGGCTCGTCGAGCGACTCGTCGCCATTGATAACGGCCGCGTCAGTGCCCCTCCCACGCTGTCGATCACCAACGCGTGGGGTCGGTTCGATGCGCGTGCCGATTGGCTTTCATCCACGGAGGCATATTCCGAGCGCCGACACATCCGCGTGGTCATCGATCACCGGGAACCGGCCAGCGTGAGCCTCCATCGGCGTCTGCGGCCCTTCGAGCTGACGCCGCGCCAATACCAGTTGTGCCTGCTGCTGCTCGAGGGCGCCCCCCGGTCCACGATCGGTGCCAGGCTGGGGGTGAAGGCCTGGACAGTGCACGAATACGTGCGTGGACTGTACCGAAAAGTCGGCGTGCACAGCCGCCACGAACTTCGCACGCGCCTCGAAACCGATTGACGACTTCGGGATGCCATCGCCACGTGCGATGTGCCGGGTCAACCGGCGAGTTCCAGCGAGGGCGCAGCGGTCAGCGACGGCCATTGCGTTGGAACGGCCGGAGTCGGCAGGGGGATGAGCGTGCCGGCGGACAGCGGCACGAATCCGGCCGTGGCCTGCACCAGCGCGGCCAGCGAGTCTCCCGGCAGGTAGGTCCCGTCCGCAAAGCGGAATTCGTCGAGTGCATCCGCCGGCATGCCCTTCGACACCACGGACAACCGGTCGGCGCTCCCGCGCAGCACGAGTTCGAGTCCGTACGACTGCCGGCGCGCGAGCACGTCGTGCGCGGTCACCCCGGGATCGAACACGATGCGGTCCACGCCGTTGCTGCCCCATTGCAGGAGGGTGTCGCTCCCGCTGCCGAAACCGAAGCGGTAGAGATCGTTCCCGGCATTGCCGCTCAGCACGTCGTTGCCGGGACCGCCGATGAGGACATCGTCACCCGGGCCGCCGTACAGGAAATCGTCGCCCGCGTGTCCCCAGAGCACGTCGTCGCCCGCATCGCCCCACAGGCGATCACCGCCGCCGTGCCCGAGCACGCGATCATCCCCGGCCTGCGCGAGCAACGTGTCCGGCGCCGCCGTGCCGGTGAGCCGATCCGACCTCGGGCTCGGCTGCACCGAGGCCGGTGGCGCCACGTGGAGCGTGATGGCCACGGCGGTCTCGGCGCCGAAGGGATCGCGCGCCTGGAGCGTGAACGTGCTGGCGCCGGTGTCGGCCGCGGAGGGCGTGCCGGCAAGATGTCCCGCGGCGGCATCGAAGGTCAGCCAGTCCGGCAGTCCCGCGGCGGCGAGGACGAGCGGATCGCCGGGATCCGGATCGTCGAACAGCGTCCCCAGCGCCGCCACCTCGAACGGCCAGTCAGTCTCCGCCTGCCACGTCAGCGCCGTGGCCGCAGCCACGGGCGCGCGATTGACCAGCGCGGCGGCGTCCCACGTGGTGCCATCTGCAAACGCGAAGTGCTCGATCCGCGCGGCGGGCGTGGTGTACCAGTCCTCCACGCGCAGCGCGTCCGTGTCCAGCCCGATCACGAGCGCGGCGCCGTCCGCGTGGAAGCGCAACGCCTCCCGCGTGACGTCCACGCCGAACTCCAATGTGTCCGTACCGCCATCCTCGTGGAGCGTGTCAAAGCCGTCGCCGCGGCCGAACGCGTAGTGATCGTCGCCGAGGCCGCCGCGCAGCACGTCGTCGCCCGCGGCGCCGGCGAGCCAGTCGTTCCCCGCGCCGCCGGCCAGGCGATCCGTCACATCCGTCCCCGTCAGCACATCGTCCGCGTCCGTGCCCGCGATATCGAAGCCGCGCGCCACGAGCTCGGCGTAAGACCAGCGCGTGCCATCCGCGAACTCGAGCGTGTCGATCGTACGCGGGCCGCCCAGCACGTCCCGCTCGTCGAAATCGTGCAGGTGCACGGTGGGCAGGCCCGGGCCGAAGTCGAGCACGAGCGACCCCTTGCGGAGCACGAAGCCACCGCCGGCGCTGACGGTCACGTACAGCGTGTTCGCGCCGTCGTCGTCCGTGAGATGGAGTTCATAAGTGCCCGCGGGGTGACGGCCGTCGACGACGAAGCGGTCATCACCCGGACCGCCGTCCGCATGGTGAATCCCGAGTCCGCCGGAGAACTCGAAGACGTCATGCCCGCTGCCGCCAAATGTCCGGCTGCTGAGGACCCCGGCGCCCACGACGATGCGGTCCGCGCCGGCGCCCGCGTCCACGCTGCCGCCTGCCGGCACATGCACGATGTCATCGCCCGGGGTCAGCGTGGTCACCGCGGTGCTGAACGACGCCTGCCCGTACACCACGTAGCTGCCTGCCGGATCGTACGCGCTGCCCACCAGCACGTCGGCGAAGCCGTCTCCGTTGACGTCGCCGAGCGCGGCCGCGTAACGGGGCGCGGCAACGCCGGATGCGGCGCCGGGGATCGTCGCGAAGAAGCCGTCGCGGCCGCCGAGCGACGTCAGTTCGAGCGCGGTGTCGCGCCGGTCCGCCTGTCCGAACAGCAGCGCGACGAAGGCGCGCTGCGTCTCGTACAGGAACGGCGTGCCGCCGAGCGCGAAATCGTCGAACCCGTCGCCGTTGATGTCGCCGAGCGCGCTGACGTGGGTGCCCCAGCGCGCGATCGCCGCGGCGGTGTCCGCCGCCGCGATGGGCGTGCCCGGGTACGGCGCGTGCTGAATCACGAACCCCTGGTCTGGCGACAGGTGCGCGAGATCGCGCGGGAACAGTGACGGTGCCGCCGTGCCGTAGACCACCGCGCTCCGCGCGGCATCGAGCGGCGCATGGAAGTCCGCGTGGCCATCGCCATCGATGTCGCCGAGCGGGGTGATGGCATCAGGTGACACCAAGGTCCCGGTGGCGTCACGCAGCAACGGTGGCGACGGGCCGGATCCCCACGCGGGCTCGGCGAACGGGAGCGCGGCATAATCGACCGACGCCGCGAAGGGTCTGGACTGCCCGAAGATCACCCGGCTGCCGATGACCGCGTCATCGCGCGAATCGCCGTTGAAGTCGCCAAGGACTGGACGGTAGCGCGTGAGATCGAGCACCGCGTCGCCGAGCGCCGCCGGCGTGTACCCGGCAAGGTGGAAGCCATGTGAGCCGCTCGAGAACGTGGCCGGAAACTCCGGGCCGAAGCCCACGCGGCGACCGAACACCACCTGCCCCGTGTCCGGCAGGAAGACATCGTCCACGCCATCCGCGTTCAGATCGCCCACGCCCACCACGTGCGGCGCGGCGGCACCGGCATCGAACGCGGCGACGCGCGTGATGGCGCCGGCCGCGTACGCCGGATCGAGCGCGCTGACTTGCGCGACGCCGAGCGCAGGGAAGATCTCGATCCCGAGCCGATCCGTCACGGCCTGGCCGCCGCGGTCCTGCACCGTGACGTCCACAACCGTGATGCCGGGGGACGTGGGCACGCCGGTGAACGTGCGCGTGGAGGCGTCAAAGGACAGCCAGCCCGGCCACACCGCGCCGTCCGCGGGGGCGAGGGTCTCCGTGAGGATGTCGCCCGGGAAGAGATCCACGAACTGGTGCATCGGCAGCGTATACGCGAACGGGGTGCCGACGAACGCGCCCTGCACACCCGCCGGGTTCAGCACGCGGGGCGCCGGGTCCAGCAGCGCGGCGTAACGCTGGTCGAATGCCAGCGCGTCCAGCACCAGGCCTCCGTCGAACACGAAGCGATCGAGCGCGCCGGGCGCGAAGGCGAACGCGCCGTCCGCGGTTCCGAGGACATAGCGGCCGTCGGCAACCCGCACGTCCACCGCATCCAGGGCGACTGCCGGGCCCAGCTGCAGCACGTTGCGGCCCTGCGCATCCGCCAGCACGTACGCGCCGGTGCCGTCCCACAGGTAACGATCGTGGCCGGCGCCGGCGTCCACCGTGCCGCCCGGCGCGGCGAGCGTGATCCGATCATCGCCGTCCGTCGCGGCGGCATCCTCTGCGGTGCCGGTGTAGCGGAGATCGCGCCCGGCCGCGGTGTCGGTGAGGAAGCCTTCGCGCGACACGTAACCGTCCCCCGCAAAGCGCACGTGCGAGACGCCGCGATCCGGCGCGCGCCAGTCACGCACCTGGATACTGCCGCCGTCCGCGAACGTGATCTGGAGATCCGAGCCGGTCTCGCGGACGTCGAGCGTCCGCCAGTCGAGATCCGGCAGCCACAGCCCGTTGTCGCCGCCGGCGTCCGCGAGCTCGTCCACGCCGTCGCCACGCATATAGATATAGAGATCGTGACCGAGTCCGCCGAGCAGGCGATCCGCGCCGGGGCCACCCTGGAGGACGTCATCGTGGTTGCCGCCGACGAGCAGGTCTGCGCCGGTGTCCCCGAACAGCGCATCGCGATCATCCTCGCCAAACAGCTGGTCGTCGTCCGCGCCCCCGGCCAGCGCATCATTGCCCTGCCCGCCCAGCAGCACGTCTGCGCCGTCACCGCCGAAGAGTCCGTCATGACCGCGCTCGCCGAACAGCACGTCGGCCTCCGCGTCCCCGTGCAGGACGTCGTTGTCATCGCCGCCCAGCAGCCGATCGCGGCCCGCACCGCCGTGCAGGATGTCACGTCCTTCGTCGCCGAACATCTCGTCGTCCCCGTCGTCGCCGGCGAGCGCGTCATCGCCGGGACCTCCGTGGAGGCGGTCGTCGCCCGCACCGCCCGCGAGCCGATCGTCACCGTCGGCATACGCGCTCTCGTCACCGCCATGGCCGACGATCACGTCGTGCCCCTCGCCGCCGTCCGCAATGTCCGCGCCGCCGCCGCCACGGAGGTGATCGTCGCCCGCCCCCCCCAGCAGGTGATCGTCGCCGTCGCCGCCTGCGAGCACGTCGTCATCCGCGCCGCCGTCCAGCCAGTCCGCCCCGCCGCTGCCCAGCAGGTAGTCGCGGCCGCCTTCGCCGAGCAGCACGTCACCGTCCGGATCCGACGGCGCGTTGAACTCCGCGCGAGCCTCGCCGCCGACGCCATGCAGGCGCACGTTGCGCGGATCGCGCACCACGCCGCCGAGCGGATGCGGCAGGAACTCGAGCCGCCAGTCCGGCGCGGCCGTCTCGGCGCGCGCGCTGCCGGCCAGGAAGTCGGCGCCGTCACCGCCGAGCAGGACGTCGTGGCCGGATCCGCCCAGGAGCACGTCGTCACCGTCACCACCGGTGAGGACGTCATGCCCGTCGCGCCCGCTGAGGAGATCCGCATCACGCCCGCCTTCCAGGCGGTCGTCGCCTGCGCGGCCGAACAGCGCGTCGCGGCCCGCGTCACCGCGGAGGAGGTCGTTGCCGTCATCTCCGCTCAACTGGTCATCGCCGTCGCCGCCCAGCAGGACATCGTCGCCGGCCGCGCCGTGGAGCACGTCGTCACCAGCGAGTGCGTGGAGTTCATCGTCCAGCGCGGTGCCCACCAGGTGATCCGCGCCGCCGGTGCCCTCCATCCGCAGGCGCGTGCCGACGGGATCCGCAGGGGCGTGCAGCACGATGCCGAGATCGCCGTCGTCGAATTCGTCCACCGTCACGCCGCCCACGGACAGCGTGCGCTGGCGCGGGAGGTACACGAACCACAGTGCGGGATCGGGGACGGCGTGGTAGATCGCGATGTCGTCGCTGACGAACCGCGCGGCGAGCGGCTGCGCGCCCGCGGCATGCATCACGCCTTCGCGCCACAGGAGCAGTTCGCCGTCGCCAGCGGCATCGTGCACGCGATCGCCGCGCGCGACGTGGTAGAGATCGTGACCGGCTCCGCCGTCGAGCAGATCCGCCGCGCCGTCGTCGGGCAGGTCCGGCGCGCCGCCGAACAAGGTGTCCGCACCAGGCCCACCCCACAGACGGTCCGCACCGGGGCCGCCCCACAGCACATCGTCCGCGAGATCTCCGTCCAGCACGTCGGCGCCCGCATGGCCGCGCAGTACGTCCGGCCCGGCCGCGCCGTGCAGGTGATCCACCTGGTCACCGCCCTCGATCACGTCCGCATCGTCCGTGCCGAACACGAGGTGCCGGCGCGCGAGCCGGTCGACGGATACCCCGAGCGGGTTGACCTCCACCGTGGTCACCCGCAAGGACGTGTCGCGCGCGAGGTCGCGCACGTCGAACGGCTCCGGGCCGTGGATCTCCTCCCTGGCATCCTGCGCGCGCCGCGCGAGTTCAGCGGCCAGGTAGGCAGCGCGATCGGTGAGCGCGTCCGGGCTGAAGCGCTCGCGCACGACGGCCGCGGGATCCTGCGGAACACTGTCGCCCGCGTGCAGTGCGAACGGTGTGAGATCGAGCAGCGCGCGCCGCACGGCGGCGGACTGCTCGGCGCGCGCGGCCAGCGCCTCCGCCGTGAGCCCGACGAGCGGTTCGAGCGCGAGACCCGGCACGCCCTCCGCGGTGTCCGCGATTGCGAGCACGCGCGTGTGCAACGCTGCGCGGCGTTCGAACGTGCCGGGCGCGGTGGCCTCGTCCGGATAACCGAGCGCGCCGGCCGCCGTGGTGGCGAGCGGCGCGGCACTCCCGTGGAGCGCGCGGTCCAGCGCCTCCACCAGCGATTCCAGGCTGTGCGCAGGCGTGGCGTCTGCCGCGTCGATCAGCGCCGCCACGGTACGCAGGTCGAGCCCCGGGGCGAGTTCCTCCACGAGCGCCTGCACTGCCAGGCTGTCCATCAGCGGATCCATGCCGTGGCTGTTGGTCTCCGTGCGGATCTCCTGGACCGCGGCGGCCGCGCGTCCGGTCAGCGGCCCCGCGATGAGGGAGAGATCATCGCCCGGGTCGCTGTCCTCGCTCACGTAGTTCAGCAATCGCGAACCCGCCGCGGCAAAATCCGGCAGCGGCGGCGCCCCGGGCAGCCACGCGGCGAACAGTTCGTTCAGCAGCCGCTCCGTAAGTTGTTGCGCGCCGCTGTACCCGTCCGCCACGAACGGCTTGAGCGGCGAACTCGGCGCCAGTCCCTCGATCAGCCCGATGGCTGCGCCGGGCACGAATTGCGCGAGCACGGGATCGAAGTTCGCCGCGTTGAACAGCACGGCCTCATCGACGATCCCGGGGAACAGCCGCAGCGCGAGCGCCGCGAGATGCCCGCCGAGCGAATGCCCCGTCACGGTGACGTGGTCACCCGCATTCAGCACGCCTTCGCCCACGCCATCGAACCGCGGTTCCAGCCAGTAATGCACGAGCCGAGGATCGCTCAGCACCTCACGTCCGCGGTACAACGTGGTCGCAAGGCTCGGCAACCCGTCTGGCGGCGCGTCCGTCACGCGCAGATCGAACTGCCGGACGTCTGTCGTGCCCGCCGGCGCGGCGAGCCGCGTGACGTAGTTGAACAGCGATACGGCCTGCGACAGGCTCGTGCCGATCAGACCCAGTTCGAGAAGGTCCGCCTGGAAGAGATCCAGCGCCCGGCCGGGATCACCGGGTTCCGTGCCGCGGATCGCGAGGATCTTCTGGGTGCCGCTGGCGAAGACGTTGGCGGCGAAGCCGGTGCTAGTAGACTCGGTATAAGAAGGTATAGACCACGCAGCTGGTCCCAGCGATTGAATAACGACGTTAGCCGGTGCGATCGCACCTTCGCTCGACGCGACAGCAATGGTTGCAGCCGTTGGTGTATCGAGAGAATCCCATCGAACGTACGAGAGATTCGCGAATAACGAGATCTGGAATGTCGCTTGGATCGACATTTTTCACTCCTTTGAAGCATTTCGAATGAGAGGACATCCGGTCCACCCAGAATCAATCTCACTATTTAGTCCTGACTACTCCTTATTGCTATATCGCGCTTCACTAGCGTTCAGAATTTCGATGACTCGGTTCGATCACAGCCAAGATGAGTTCTCTCGGTCCGGAGAATCGGCGGCCCCCTCGTTCATGTGGCTTGTCCTCCCAGCACGTCGGCGGTGAGAAATGAAGCCCGAAATCCACGAACCGATCCAATTGCCCTCGGAAGATATGGATCGAGACTATTTCGCCCAGGATCTGTCCGTCGAGCCTATCAACGACTCTTTGCCTCGATTCTTCTAGGTTTGCCGAAATCGCGCGCCGCTCGGGCAGTCGATACTCAAATCTACTTTCAACTCGATCACGTCGCTGAACGTTTGGTATTCCATCTACGAGGGTGTGTTTGAATACAGTCCCTGTCGAGTCCAAATGCTCAGTCCACTCAAACCCGCGCTTATTCCAATAAGCGATATCCGAATCCCCGAGAAACCCCTCCGCCTCCACCCTCCGATACACCTTCAGCCCCGCTTCCGTCGTACACAGATGCTCGGCCTCGCGGGCGATCTGGTAGACGTCCCAGTACGCGCCGATGGTGGCGGCGAGCACGAGCAGCGGGGTGACGATTCCCTGCAGCAGCAGTGGCAGGTGCCGGAGCAGCAGCAGGTACAGCAGCGGCAGGACCACGAGCCCGAACACGAACACCGCGAGTTCGGGACCGAGGTACGTGAAGAAGTAATCCGCGGTACGCCCCATCCGGGCCAGCGCCCAGGCTTTCACCTGCGGGCCGAGCCGCGGGAACAGCATCCACCAGGCGGTCATCCAGAGGGCACAGACGCCCAGGGCCTGTAGGCGCTTCACCATCCATCCTCCTGCGGGGGCGCAGTCCGGGTAAATAGCGCAACCGGGCGGCAAAGACCAGCGCAGTCATGCGCGTGTGCGGCCGACCGCGCGGCTGACGGTGGCGTAATGCACGCCGAAGTGCGCGGCGATCTGCTTCAGCGAGTAATGCCCGGTGGCGTACGCGTGGCGCATCGCCGCCCGACGGTCCGGGATGTGCGCCACCACGTGCGTCAGCGGCGGGGAGCTTACGCGCTCGCGGCGGGGGATCTCGCGCGGATCACCGCCGCGCGGCAGGAAGCCGGCATCCTCGAGCATCGCGGTCACCGGCGGCAGACCGGCGCACCAGGGCGCCGGATCCGTGAACGACAGGTAACGCCGCAGCGCCTCCTGCGCGGGCACCCCGGCCTCCGGTACGGCCTGCCGCAGCGCTTCCACGGCAAGCCAGGCCGGCGCGCGGTCTCCCGGCGCACCGAGCGTGGCGTGATAACTCGACCACCGCCAGTGCTCTGGTGCCGACACGTGCGCGGCCGTGACCGGCAGCCGGAGCACGTCCCGGCACGCCCGCAGCAGGTGCGTGGCAGGCACGAACGGCACCGCCTGGTAGCGGCCGGCGAACAGCCGGCCGTGCAGCCCGTGCCGCCGGTTGCAGGCCTGGGAGTAGGTTCCGTTCAGGTGACGGATGCCGCGCGAGAGGTTGGACGCCCGGGTGCTCAGCACCAGCACGTAGCGGGACGGCAGCAGGCAGTACGCATGGCAGCGGATCCCGTAGCGCGTGCAGGCCTCCGCCAGCAGCGCGAGAAAGCGCCAGCAGTCGGCGTCATCCCGGAACAGGACATCGCGCCGATCCGCGCGCGCGCAGACATAGTAATGGGCACCCGGAAACTCGATCCGGAGAGGTCGGGCCATGGTTCCTCCTTGAACCATTTGCGGCGACGAGGGACACAAGGGTGCCG
>JBFWUN010000061.1:0-23269 GCA_050247235.1 Gammaproteobacteria bacterium | reverse complement strand
CGAATGCGGCCATCGCCATCCCCCTCCACGGGCCAAATTCAAGGGTGCTGAAGCGAAGAGAATACGGTGTTCGCATCAACGCCGTTATGCGCACACCGTATTCTCTTCGCTTCACTATCACGAATTTTCTCTCGTGAAAATTCTGCCCCTGCGTGATTTCCTGCCAGAACTCGTTCTTCCGGAATCATTCCTTATCAGTCTTCGTCCTTCGGCTTGGATGATCTGCGTGATGCCTATAACTAAAAGTAGTCTTCCGAATTGACGAGTTCGCAAACCATCATATAGGAAAGGATAATCGCCACTTCGCGTATATTCAAAGCGTTGCCAGGGAGGTAACGGGACACGATCCATGATCTCGCCAGGGCAGTGAGTACCGAGATGGGGCCGCGCCTCTCAGCGTCCTGGACTCTCCTCGGCGTTCCCGAGTGAAAGCCCTCGGAGCAACGCCTCACTCGAGCGTCTCGTATTGTCCGCGTCCGCCCCGACTGCAATACCCACCAGCTGAGGATGCGAACCGGCCTCCCGCCCGAACGCGCGCACAAAGTCCTCCCGAAGCATCCTCCGCTCCATGCGCCACCCATCCGCGCGCGGCGCCTCATTCCTCAGCACCATGCTGCGCACCCGGTTCGAGTACGGATTCGGAACGATCTCCCCCACGGGCAGCGTGCTATCCCACACGTAGCATAACGTCGCAGCCGGCAGGGCCTCCCGCGTCATCCACCGCGCCAGCCGCAGGCGCTGGCGTTCGACGAACGGCAGCGCCTCCAGCGGCACGTCGTACAGTGCGCAGACCTTGATCGGCGCATCATCCCCCGTGCGGGTGCGCAGGTTGGCGGCCGGGTTGGCCCGCACGATTGCCCATTCCCACGTCAGCACCGCGTCAGGATCGGAGAGGGACAGCGGGTGCATCAACAGCCCGTAGCTCGCATCGGCGATGATTCGGACGGCGGGCCCGCGTGGCGTCTGTATCGCTTCAAAGCGCGTGGGCGGGACCCGAGTGTCGGGCAAGCCGTGAAATTTCCACACTGGGGAAAGCGTGGCTTCCGGCGAGACCAGCGGCGTGAGCAGATCCGCGGCCGTCACCCCGTGCGCCACCGCGCACAGCAGCCCCGCCGCGGAAAGGTTTCTCAGCCGCGCCGCCAGGTGTGAAAGCGAGCGATCCACTTGAGCAATGCTTCGGGCTGATGCGCCCGGCGCCATTCGCCGGCGGCGTACTTGTTGGCCTCCGCGAGCGTCGGGTACGCGTGCACGGTGGACAGGATCTTGTTGAGTCCGAGTCCATGCCGCATCGCCAGCACGAACTCCGGCAGCAGGTCTCCCGCGTGGCGGCCGACGATCGTCACGCCGAGGATACGGTCCCGTCCCGGCACCGTCAGCACCTTCACAAAGCCTTCCGCGTTGCCGTCCGCGATCGCGCGGTCCAGGTCGTCGATACCGTAACGGGTCACTTCCACCGCCACGCCGCGCGCCTGCGCCTCGTGTTCGCTCAAGCCCACGTGCGCCACCTCCGGATCCGTGAACGTGGTCCACGGCAGCGCGGCGTAGTCCGCGCGGAACCGCCGGAACGTGCCGAACAGCGCGTTGACGCTCGCATACCACGCCTGGTGGGCGGCGGCGTGCGTGAACTGGTACGGGCCGGCCACGTCGCCGGCGGCCAGGATGTGCGGAAAGCGGGTCTGCAGGAACTCGTTGGTCTCCAGCTTGCCTTGCGTGTCGATACCCAGGGTCTCCAGGCCGTAACCGGTCAGGCGCGGCGCGCGGCCCAGTGCGCACAGCACGCGATCGAACGGAATCGCCACGGTCTCGCCCGCGCGCTCGGCGAGCAGGCGCCAGCCGTCGGCCTCCTGCTCGCAGCGCACCGCGTGGTGCCCGGTCAGCACGGTCACGCCGTCGCGGCGTAACGCGTCCGTGACCAGCGCGGCGGCATCGGGGTCTTCGCGCGGCAGCAGCTGCGCGTTCCGTTGCACCAGGGTCACGGCGCTGCCCAGCCGTGCAAAGCACTGCGCAAGCTCGCAGCCGATGGGCCCGCCACCCAGCACCAGCAGGCGGGCGGGCAGCACGTCCAGGTTCCACACCGTCTCGCTGGTCAGCACGCCGGCCTCCGCCAGGCCGGGCAGCGGCGGCACGATGGGCGCGGCGCCGGTCGCAAGCACGATCGCGCGCGTGGTCAGCACCTGTGTGCCCTCCGTACCGCGATCGATCTCCACGCGCCACGGATCCAGCAGCCGCGCGCGGCCCTGCACGCAGTCCACGCCCAGCGCGGTGTAACGGGCCACGGAATCGTGCGGCTCGATGCGGCGGATCACGTTGCGCACGCGCGCCATCGCGGCGGCAAAGTCCACCTGCCCGGCGGCGCCCGTGATCCCCAGCGCGTGTGCGTGCCGGATCTCGTGCAGCACGCTGGCGGTGCGGATGAGCGACTTGCTCGGCACGCAGCCGGTGTTGAGACAGTCGCCGCCCATCCGGTGGGCTTCCACCAGGGTGACCTTGGCGCGCACCGCGGCGGCGATGTAGCTCGTCACCAGGCCGGCGGATCCCGCGCCGATCACGATGAGATTCCTGTCGAAGCGGCGCGGCATGAGATGCCGCCACGGCGCGTACACCCGCCGCGTGCGAAGCACGCTGACCACGCGGGCCGCGATCAGCGGAAACACGCCCAGCAGCACGAAGGAGCCGAGCAGCGCAGGGGAGAGGATCCCCTTGACGGACGTGAGCTGCGCGAGCTGCGTGCCGGCGTTCACGAACACCACGGTCGCCGGCAGCATGCCGAGCTGGCTCACGCCGTAGAACGTGGCCGTCTTCATCCGCGTCAGCCCCATCAGCAGGTTGATCACGAAGAACGGGAACAGCGGCACCAGCCTTAGCGACAGCAGGTAGAACGCGCCGTCACGCGCGATCCCGCGATCGATCTCCGCAAGCCGCGCGCCGAAGCGGCGTTCCACGGTGTCGCGCAGCAGGTAGCGCGCCACCAGGAACGCGAGCGTGGCGCCCACGCTGGACGCGAAGGACACCACCACGGTGCCCACCCCCAGCCCGAAGATCGCGCCGCCCGCCAGGGTCATCACCGCCGCGCCGGGCAGCGACAGCGCGGTCACCGCCACGTAGGTGAGGAAGTACCCCGCGATCACGCTCAGCGGACGGGATGCGTACAGCGCCAGCAGATCCGCGTGCCGGGTCTTGAGCGACTCCAGGCTGAGGTAGCGTCCCAGGTCGAACACCCCGAACGCGATCACGGCGGCCACGACGAGGCCAAGAACCAACCACTGGCGACGGGACATCGGAACTCCTTGCTTGTAACGGGGCGCGGCGCCCGTGGCAGTCCGCTTACGGCAGACCGCACGCGCCTGCATGGTACGGCGCGCGACTTCGTCGCGGCCAGCCGATGGCCGGTTCACACGTCGTGCCGGCCGGACATGAGTTCGCTCGAACCGGTGCCGCGGTTACCGCGAGGCTTCGAACCCTCCATCGCCCACCGGCATCGCCGGCCGCGCAAGTTTGGTCTGCAACAATCGTATGCCCGGTGCGTCCCGTGGTCCGATCACCGGCCACGCGGCCAGCTGCGGCCGGGTTTTGCGGCTGGCACAGCCATTGCTCCTGCCCCTGCATCTGCACGAGGCATGCCGCCCTCGGCACAAGGAGCAAGCGATGACCCCGGCCGACCGTTCGATCACGTTCGCCTACACCCCGGACCCTGACGATGCCTTTCACTACTGCGCACTCCAGACCGGCCAGGTGCCCCATCCGGGCCTCGCCTGCGAGTTCTTCACCGGCCACATCCGGGATCTCAACGAGAGCTGCCTGCGCAACGCGTACGACGTCTGCGCCATCTCCTCGGTGTTCTACCCGGAGATCGATGACCAGTACGTGATCCTCGCGTCCGGGGCCAGCGTCGGGCGCGGGTACGGGCCGGTGCTCGCGTGCCGTGCGGGTGAATCGTTCACGTCGCTCGCCGGCTGCCGCGTGGGCGTGCCGGGCACCACCACCACCGGGTACTTCCTGCTGCGCTACTTCTACGCGGACTTCGTGCCGGTGCCGCTGCCGTTCGATCGCGTGGGGGATGCGCTGCTCACCGGTGACATCGATGCCGGCGTGATGATCCACGAGGAACTCCTGAACTTCGGCGAACGCCGGCTCGCGAAGATCTGCTGCCTCGGCGCGCGCTGGTTCGAACATGCCGGCCTGCCGCTGCCGGTGGGGCTGGTGGTCGCGCGTCGCGCGCTGGGCCTGCCCCGGCTGGCGCGCATCGAATCCCTGCTGCACGCGAGCATGGCATGGGCGCTCGCGCACCGCGCGGAGGCGCTCGCGTTCGCCAGCCGCTTCGGCCGCGGGCCGCTGTCGCGCGTGCGCGAGGATTTCGTGGACAAGTTCGCCAACACGGACACCCTGCTGATGCCGGAGGACGTGCGGCTCGGGCTCAGCACCCTATACACCAAGGCGCTGAAGCGCGGGCTGATCGATCACCTGCCGGCGCTGGACGTCATCGATCCGCCGCCCCCGCACGCGCGGGACGCCGCCTGATTCTCCCGCGATGCGCGTCCTGCTGACCGGCGCCACCGGCTATGTCGGCCGTCATCTCGCCGCACGGCTGCTGACGGCCGGGCACGCGGTGCGCGCGCTCGTGCGCGGCGCGGATGCGGAGTCGCGGCTGCGGGCGGCGCTGGCGCCGAGCCTCGGCCCCGGCGCGGAGGCGGCCATGCGCCACCTGCGGGTGGTGGCCGGTGACGTCACGCTCGCCGGCTGCGGGATCGATCGCCACGCGTGCGCGTGGCAGCCCGAGGCCGTGGTGCACTGCGCGGGCCTCACCCGCTTCGAGGCACGCGCCGCGGAGGCCCTCACGGTACAGAACGTCCAGGGCACGCAGCACGTCCATGCACTCGCGCGGTCGCTCGGCGCACGGACGTTCCACCATGTCAGCACCGCGTTCGTCGCTGGCCGCAGTACGCACCCGTTCGGGCCGGAGGACTTCGATCGCGCACAGGCCTTCCACAATCCCTATGAAGCCTCCAAGTTCGCCGCGGAGGCGTGGCTGCGCGCGCAGGGTGGCGATGGCCCCGCGGTAGTAATCCACCGGCCGAGCATCGTGGTCGGTGGTCAGCCGCTCGGCGCCTCCACGTCGGTCAGCACCTTGTATGCTTTCATGAAGGCGCTGCATTTCGTCCGCGAGTGCTGCCTGCGCGAGCGGGCGCGCGGCGGGGGTCGGCTGGCGGCACTCGGCGCCGTGCCGCGTGGAGATTGTCTCGCGCTGCCGCTGCGGGTGGCCGCGGATCCGGCGGTGACGATCGATCTCGTGGACGTCCAGGACGTGGCGGATGGGATCCTCGCCGCGCTGTCGGCGCCACCTGTGCGCGCGGTCCGTACCGCGCAGCTGACCGGCCGGGCGTTTCCGCTCGCGGAGATTGCCCGGGGCATGATGCGCGGGCTGTCCGTGGAGGGTGTGCGGCTCGTGCCCGCGGATGACTTCGACGTGGCGCCGCCCAACGCGCTGGAGGCCTCCTTCGCGCGCAGCACCCGCGTGTATCGTCCGTACCTGTTCGAGTCCGTGCGCTTTCGCGGCAGCGCCATCACCGCCCCGCGCGTGCCGGACCTCGAACAGCTCACCCGCGCGTTCCTCGCGGCGCTCGCCGCGCGCCGCGAGGCCGGTCAGGAAGACGTGGGCCACCTGGCGCTGGAGACCCTGGCAATCCGCACGCCCGCGGACTATTTCGCCGGGCTCGGCGAGGGCACGGTGGGGCGCGTGTTCCTCGCCCGCCACGATTACGTGGACGCCGTGATCGCGTTCCGGCTGTTGGGCCGCCATCCGTGTGACGTCACCCTGCGCTTCGCGGCCGGCACGGTGCGCGCGGACACCACGCCGGAGGCAACGCCGGACTGCCGCTACGAACTGGATTCCGATCTCTTCATGCAGGTGGTCGCGGGCACGCGCGATCTGCGCGCGGCGTTCCTGCGGGGACAGGTCCGCATCACCGGCGATCGCGAGCTCGCACTCAAGTTCGGCACCCTGCTCGGGCGCTACTACCAGCACATCGATACGCACGTCGTCGAGGAGCTCACCGCGTGACGGAATTCGCTTCCGCGGTACTGGCCGGAGTCGAACGTCGTGCGGGGATCCTGCTTGCGCTGTTCCTGGCACTCGGGGCGCTCGCGCTCGGCGGGCTCGATTACCGCATCGGGCACTCGTACCAAGACTGGATCGACCCCACGGATCCGGGTTACCAGGACTATCGCCGCATGGCGGAGACGTTCGGCGACGCGGACACGCTCCAGGCCGCGTTCCCGCGCGCGGCGCTCGCTGCGCACAACATCGCGGACTACTACGCGCTCATCGCGCGCCTGCGGGCGGCGGACGGCGTGCTGGAAGTCTACGAGCCGGCCGAGCTCTTCCTCGGAGCGGACGAGGCCACGCCCCCGGATGCAACGGCCGCGGAGGATTTCGTCGCCACCCGGCGCGGGCGGGCGCCCGACTATCGCAACGTGCTGATCTCCGCGGACGCGGACACCTTGGCGCCGCTGATCCTGGTGGACCCGGCCGCGCAGCCGCGCGGCGGAGATCTCATGCGTACGGTGACGGAGGGCTTCCGCGCGCTCGGGATCGTGCCGTCGCTCGCGGGGACCGTGGTGTTCACGGAGACGCTGAAAAACGCCATCGCGTCCGATCTCGCGCGCGTCGTGGCGCTGCTCCTCGGCACTTCGCTCGTTCTGCTGTGCGTGTTCGTGCGCGATCTCCGCGCGATCCTCGCCACCGTCACCGGCATCGGGCTGTCCACGGCGTTCGCGTTCGCTGCGACGAGCGTCGCGGGGCTTTCCATCAACCTGCTGACCCTGCTGCTGGTGCCGCTGGTGTTCTGCGTGTGCCTGACCACCGCCATCCATCTGTTCGCCCGCACGGGCACGGACGGCTGGCAACTGCACGAGGCATACCCCGCGGTGTTCACGCCGCTCGCCATCGCCACGTTCGCGAGTGCGCTCGGCTGTCTCGCGTTCGCGAGCGCGCCGCAGGCCGTGGTGGCGCGGATGGGCCTCGTGATGCCGGCGGTGGTCGTGGTGACATTCCTGACGATGATGCTGTGCGTGCCCGCGTTGCTCGCCGCCACTGGGCACACCACGCGCGGGGCCGGGCGCGGGGGCGTCGGTCTGCCGCTGCCGGGACGCGCCTGGCGTCACGTGCTGGCGGCACTGCTGATGGCGGCATGCCTCGCGGGCGCCTGGCGCCTGCCTGATCTGCGGCGGGAGCCGGACGCGTTCCGGTTCTTCGCGGACGACAGTGCGCTCGTGAGCGCCTACCGCCGGATGGAGGATCACCTGAGCGGGATGCTGGTGGTGGACCTGGTGATCCGTGCGACGGACGGGGTCGCGGTCACGGAGGATTCGCATGCCGAGGCCATCGAACGCTTTCTCGCCGCGCTGCGACCCTTGCCCGGCCTGACCACCGTGGTGTCCGGGTTTGACCTGCGCCGGCTGCCGGGTGGCGCGGACGCGCTGCCACCCGGCCTCGGCTCGGCGCTGTTCAGCGCGGATCACCGCACGGCGCGCGTGTCGCTCCGCATGCGCAACGCGGAGGGCCCGCCGTACGCGGAATCGCGCCGTGCGATCGGGGCGGCCTGGGATTCGCTCGCGCCGGCCGGCCTGTCGCTCACGGTCACCGGTCTCGTACCGCTCATCCTGACCGCGCAGGACCAGCTGCTCGCCACGCAGGGCCTCACGCTCATCGCGGGGCTCGCGCTGATCTGCGTGCTGCTCGTGCCGTTCCTGCGCGAGCCCCGACTGCTGCTCGCGGCGCTGATCGCGATCTTCGTGCCGCTGCTGGTGACTGCCGGTGCGATGGCGTGGCTCGACATCGCGGTCAACAGCATCAATCTCTTCGTCGGCAGCGTGATCCTGGGCCTGGTGGTGGACGATGCGATCTACCTGCTGCACGCCTGCCGGACCACGGGATCGATCGAGGCTGCGCTTGCCGAGGTCGGTCAGGCGCTGACGATCACCACGCTCGTGGTCGGGCTCGCGTTCGCCACGCTCGCCGCCGCGGAGCTCGTGCCGGTCCGGCAGTTCGGCGCGCTCTCGGTAATCGCAGTCGCCGCCGCGTGGCTGTGCGACTGCTGCCTGATCCCCACGTTGCTCGAAGCCAGGCAGCCGGCATGAACGACGATCCACTCCGCGCCATCATCGCGCTGCACTTCGATCCGGAGGCGGGCAGTCCGTACTGGCTGCGCCGGCAGCGCACGCTGGGATTCGACCCGCGCGCGCGAATCCGCGCGATCGACGATCTCGCGCTGTTCGGTCCGTTCGACCTCGAGGACCTGAACCGTTACCCGGTCACGGATTTCGTACCCGAGGCGGTGCGCCGCTGCACGCGGCTCGTGCTCGCCGAGACGGGCGGGACCAGTGGCGTGCCCAGGACCACCGCCTACAGCGAGGAGGATTTTCACGCCGCGTTCGTCGCGCCGTTTCTCGACGCGGTGGCGGCGGTGCCGCTGGACGAAGGCGGGCAATGGCTGTGGGTCGGGCCAGGCGGGCCGCACATCATCGGCAAGGCTGCGCAGCGGATCGCCGTGCTCACCACCGGCTGCGAGGCGTTCAGCGTGGATTTCGATCCGCGCTGGTTCCGGCGGCTCGCGGCCGGCTCGCTCGGCCGCACGCGCTATCTCGATCACGTGCTGGAACAGGCGCTGCGCGTGATCGCGGCGCAGGACATCCGGTACCTCTTCTCGACGCCGGTGGTGCTCGAAGCACTCGCGACGCAGATGGATCCTGCCGCGCGTTCGCGCATCCGCTTCCTGTATCTCGGCGGCATGCCGGTGGGCGCGGGCGCCCGCGCGGCGCTCGCCGAGGCATTCCCCGCGGCGCGCGGGCTGATCGGGTACGGCAACACGCTGTTCGGCGTCTGCCATCAGCACGGTGGAGATCCGTGGCATGCGCGCGTCCCGGAATACCGCGCGCCCGCGCCGCGGCTCGGCGTGCGCATCGTGCCGCTCGCGGGCGCCGACCGGGACCGCCTGCGGGCGCGCGTCGCGCCGGGGGAACGCGGGCAGGTGGTCATGCATCGCCTCGATGCGAGCGGCTTTCTCCCCTGCGTGTTCGAACGTGACAGCGCGGTGCGTGGCGAGCTCGGTGCGTCCCAGGACGCACTCCTCGATCCGCAGCCGTTGCACGGCCCAGGTTTCAAGCCAGACAGTGGAATCTACTGACATGAATGCACAGCCTACTTCGCTCGTCGACACCCTCATCGCGTTGAAGCAGCGGTACCTGATGCCCTGCGTGATGCACTTCTACCGCCGGCCGATGGCGCTGGTGCGCGGTGAGGGCGCAGAGGTATTCGACGCCGACGGCAAGGTGTATCTCGACTGCTATGCCGGCGTGGGGGTCACCAATTGCGGTCACGCGGAGCCCTCGATCCTCGCGCGGGTGACGGCGCAGCTGCGGCAGCTCGTCCACACCACGACGATCTACCTGACCGAGCCGATGATGCGGCTGGCGGAGTCGCTGGCGGAGTTCCTGGGAGGGCGGCTGTCGCGCAGCTTCTTCTGCACCAGCGGATCGGAAGCGAACGAGACCGCGCTGCTGCTCGCCAAGCTCGCCACCGGTCGCAACGACTTCATCGCGCTGAGCCGTTCGCTGCACGGGCGCACCTACCTGACGAGCGGCGTGACCGGCATGGCGTTCTGGCGGGCGGACCCGAGCCCGCCGGACAACGTGCACTTCGCGCCCAGTCCCCTGTGCAGCGATTGCCCGCTGCAGCTGCAGCGGGCCACCTGCGGCCTGCGCTGCGCGGATGAAGTGGCGCGGATCGCGGAAGCGCATCCGGGGCGCGTTGCGGCGTTCATTGCCGAGCCGATCGCCGGCAACGGCGGCATCGTGACGCCGCCGCCGGGCTACTTCGAACGCGTGCAGGAAATCCTGCGCCGGCACGGGATCCTCTTCATCGTGGACGAGGCACAGACCGGCTTCTGCCGCACCGGGCATCGCTTCGGGCACCAGCACTGGGACGTGCAGCCGGACATGGTCACGGTGTGCAAGGCGCTCGGCAACGGTTTTCCCATCGCCGCGATCGTCGCCACGCCCGAGGTGGCGGCGCACTACACGAAGCCCGGGGCTTCCACGTTCGGCGGCAACCCCGTGTGTGCGAGCGCGGCGCTCGCGGTCCTCGACTTCATGCGCTCGCGGCAACTGGAACGCCGCGCGGCGCGCGCGGGCGTGCGGCTGCGCCGCGGGCTCGGCGCGCTCGCCGAGCGTTACGCGGGCATCCGCGAGATCCGTGGGCTGGGCCTGATGCTGGGTGTCGAACTGGTGGACGACGACGGCGCACCGGCGGGCGCCCGCCTGGATGCATTGCTGGAAGATCTGAAGGATCATGGCGTCCTCGCCGGCAAGACCGGCCCCGGCCGCAACGTGCTGACTTTCATGCCACCGCTCGTGATCACAGACGCGCAGATCGACGCGCTGCTCGACACCCTGGACACTGCGATGTCCCGGCATTTCACGCGCTGCGCGGCAGCGACCGCGTGATGCGTCGGCTGTTGCCGTGGCTGCTCGCCGCCTGGCTGCCATGCGCGGGCGCGCACGAACCGGACTGGTCCGCGTACCGTGCGCTACTGGGTGCGCACGTGAGCCGTGGCGAACGCCACGGGGTGACCTTGAACGTGGTGGACTACGCGGGTTTGCGGGCGGATCCCCGGCTCGGCGAGGCAATCGCGGCCGTCGAGACGTTTCCGACTTCGCGCCTCGCCAACCGTGACGAGCGGATCGCGTTCCTGGTCAACGTGTACAACCTCTACACGCTCGCGCTCGTCGCGCGGCACTGGCCGCTCGACAGCATCAAGGACATCGGCAGCCTGCTGCGTCCCGTGTGGAAGCGACCGGCGGGTCAGCTGGACGGCAAGGCCGTCACCTTGGATGAAATCGAACACGCGCAGCTGCGCACGCTCGGCGAGCCGCGCATCCATTTCGCGATCGTCTGCGCATCGGTGAGCTGTCCGGATCTCCGGCCGGAGCCCTACATGGCTGCCACGCTCGATGCGCAGCTCGACGACCAGGCGAAGACCTTCCTCGCGAACCCGGCCAAGGGCCTGCGCCGTGAAGCGGACACCTGGCGCGCGTCCCGGATCTTCGACTGGTTCGAGGACGATTTCGAACCCGCGGGCGGCGTCGCCGCGTTCATCGCGCGCTTCCAGCCGCTGCCGCGGGACGCCGAGGTGGACGCCGACCTGCCGTACGACTGGGGGATCAACGCGCGCCCGTGACCGCGGCGCCACGGCCGCCGCGTGCGCTCAATTCAGGTCCAGCTTTTTCAGCTTGTACCACAGGGTCCGTTCGCTGATTTCGAGCAGGCGCGCGGCCTTGGCCTTGTTGCCCTCGGCCCGATCGAGCGCACGGGTGATGAGACTGCGCTCCAGCGCGTCGACCCGTGGTTCGAGACGGAGATCCGCCTCGTCGGGGACCGGCGCAGCGGCGGCGCCGGGCGCGGCGGGCTCGCCGAGTTCGCGCGCGAGCACGCGCGCCGCGCCCACCGTCGAATCCAGCAGCACCACGCGCCCCATCAGGTTCTCCAGTTCGCGCACGTTGCCGGGCCAGGGATAGCCGCGCAGCAGGCGGCGGCACGGGTCGTCGAGCACCGGCACCTCGCGCCCCTGGCGCTGGGCGTGCACGGCGAGGAAATGCTCGGCCAAGGTTTCGATGTCCGCGCCGCGGGCGCGCAACGGCGGCACGTCGATCCGGAAGCCGTTGAGCCGGTAGTAGACATCTTCGCGCAGTCGGCGCTCCGCGACCGCCGCCTTGGGATCGCGGTTCGTCGCGGCGATCACGCGCAGGTCCAGGTCGATCCGCCGGTTGCTGCCGATCCGCTCGATGCAGCGCTCCTGGAGCACGCGCAGCAGGCGGGTCTGGAGTTCGATCGGCATCTCGGTGACCTCGTCGAGGAACAGCGTGCCGCCGTCCGAGATCTCGAACTTGCCCGCCCGCTCGGCCTGGGCGCCGGTGAAAGCCCCCCGGACGTGGCCGAACAGTTCGCTCTCCAGCAGGGTGTCCGGGATGCCGGCGCAGTTCAGCGGCACGAACAGCCCGGCCCGTCCCGAGAGCCGATGGATCGCGCGTGCGACGAGCTCCTTGCCGGTGCCGGTCTCGCCGGCGATCAGCACCGGGAGATCGGTGGGTCCCACTTGTTCGATCATCCGCATCAGTTCGCGCATCGGCGGGCTGTCGCCGACGAACTCCTGCCAGTCCGCGCCCTCGGCGGCACGCAGGTAGCGGTTCTCGCGATGCACGCGGCCGAGCGACAGCGCGCGGCGGACTGCGATCTCCACCGTCTCCACTTCGAACGGCCGCAGGATGTAATCGACCGCGCCGAGCTTCATCGCGCTCACCGCGCTTTCGATGGTGCCGTGCGCGGTGATCACGATGACCGGCGCCGGGTAGCCCTTGGCGTGCAGCGCCTTGACGAGTTCCAGTCCGTCCATCACCGGCATCCGCATGTCCGTGATCACGAGATCCACCGCATCGCGTTCCGTGACGGCGAGCGCCTCGCCGCCGTCGCCGGCCTTCAGCACGTCGAGCCCCATGTCGCGCAGCATGATCTCGAGAATCCGCTGCATCTTTGCTTCATCGTCCACCACGAGCACGGTGTGCTTTGCCATCACGTCACTCCCGGGGCTGCCGGCGCGGCAGCGTGAAAGCCATCGACGCGCCGCCGAGCGGGCTGTCGCCCACCGCCAGGCGACCGCCGTGCCGGTGGACGATCTCGCGGACCACCGACAGGCCAAGACCGATGCCGCCCGCGCGGTGGCTGACGAACGGCTCCAGCACTTCCTCGCGCGATGCGGCCGGAATGCCCGGGCCATCGTCGTCCACGACGATCGTGAGCGTCTGCGCGTCGCCGTGGGACGAGATGCGGATGTGACCCCCCGACGGGACCGCCTGCGCGGCGTTCATCAGCAGGTTCAGCAGCACCTGGACCACCTGGTTCCGATCGCATTCGGCGTCGGAGTCCGCGACGAGCGCCGTGTCGCAGTGCAGACGGCGGTGTTCGAACCGCTCCCTGAGCATCCCGAGCACGTCCAGCACGATCAGGTGCACATCGTGCACCCTGAACTCGGGCTCACGCGGCCGGGCGCTCTCCAGCAGGCCGGTGACGAGCTGGTTCATGCGGTCGCATTCATTGACCATGAAGCTGAGCATCTCGTGGCCGGCTTCGTCCAGTCCCGTCTGGCGGTCCACCAGCTGCGCCGACGAACGGATGATCCCGAGCGGCGTGCGCACCTCGTGCGCGAGCTTGGCGGCCATCTCGCCCACCGCCGCGAGCTTGCTCGCACGGACGAGTTGCGTGCGCGATTTGCGCAGATCCTCCACCGTGCGGTTGAACGCCGCGCACAGTTCCGCGATTTCGCGGCTGCCGGGAATCGTCCGCAGGGTCGCATCGAGATCACGCCCGAGCGTGCGGGCGTAGCCGGCGAGATCATGCAGCGGGCGGGCGAGCCGCGCGGACAGCTGGCGGGCGATCAGGCCTGCGACGATCGCGAGCAGCAGGAACGGCGCGCCGAGCGACCACAGCAGCGTGCGCACCGGCGCGAACGCCACGTCCTCCGGGGTCAGGACGGCGACCGACCAGCCGAGCGATGGCAGTGACTTGAACGGTTCCACGCGCGCGAAGCCGACGAGCGCCCGCTGCGAATCCCGCGGGCCGTGCGCGAGATCGAACACGCCATGCGATGTCCCCGGGGACGCGTCCGGGACCATCCGGGCGAGATCCTCGTCGCGCGTGCCACGCAGGCCGGCCGAGCGCGCGAGCGGGCGTCGCGCGGCGTCGAGCAGCACGACGTCGCGTCCGCCGTGGGCGAGCTGGTCGAGCAGCTGTTCGATTTCCCGCCAGTCGACTCGCGCCTGCAGCTCGCCGAGAGCTCCACCGGTAAACGCATCCGTGAGCGGCAGGCGCAGGGTCAGCACCGGCCGCGTCTGCGCCGGATCCGGCCGTTCCAGTGCGACCCGTGTTTCGTGCTGATCGAACGCGAGCCACGGCGCCGCATCCGTGACTGGCATGCCGATCATCTGCGCATCGCTGGCCGCCACCACCCTGCCACCGGCGATCCCGAGCACCGCGACGTAGGTGCCCTCGTAGGCCGCGGTGACCTCGTGCAGGAAACGCGCGAGGCGCTTGTCCACGTCACCGACCTTCAGTTCCTGCATCACGTCGAGCCGCTGCCAGCCCCGCGCATCCTGCACGCGTTCGAAGATCGTGCTCGCCACCTGCTGCGCGAGCGCCTGCGCCTGGGCCTCGAGCGTGTGACGGATGCCGGCGGCGAGCGTGGCGCGCGAACGCGCGTATACCAGGGTGGCCGTCAGGCCGGCGAACAACGCCGTGAACAGCAGGAATGCGAGCATCAGCTCGCGCCGGATGGTCAGCGCCATCGGGACGGCCCCGGGCGGAAGGACGGCGACGGACTTGCGGGTTGAACGGTCATCGGTAGAGTGCGCTGGCGCGATGTTTGCCTGGGTGAACGCGGATCAATGCAAACCCGAGGCCACCGGCCCATTCTCGCACCTGGACGCCGTGTCGCGATGGGTTTCGTCAAGTCGTCACTCCCGGAGCTGCCTTTCCATGCCACGACCCCGTGACCTTCGCCTCGACCGCCAGGCCGCGCGCGTCGGCGTGCTCGCGCTCGCGCTGGGCGCGGCGAATGCCCCTGCCGATCCGCTGGACGGCGCGTCATACACCCTTGGCCGCGGGCTCGACCTGCCGGCCATGCACCTGCGCCTCAGCGGCTACACCAGCCTGCGCGGACGCAATCTCGCCCAGGACCCGGCGCGTCTCGACCTGCGTGACCTCAGCATGTTCGCGCGCTGGCAGCCGGGGCGCCGCTGGCACCTGTTCAGCGAGATCGAGGTCGAGAACGCGTTCGTCGTCGATGATCGCGGATTCACCACCGGCGACATCGAGATCGCCGTCGAACGGCTGTACGTCGAGGCAGCCGTGAACGACACGGACAGCGTGCGCGCCGGTCGCTTCCTGACCCCGTTCGGCCGCTGGAACCAGGTGCACGCGGATCCGCTGGTGTGGACGGTCAGCCGCCCGCTGGTGACCGCGCTCACGATCCCGGATCACGGCACGGGGGGCGCCTGGCTCGGGACGCACGATCTCGCGAGCGGCCTGCTGGAGTACACCGCGTACGCGGACGACAGCCACGATCTCGATCCGGTCAACGGCGAAGCAGACTTCGAGGACGTGGAGGCGCCGGGCCTGGTGAACGATTTCGCGCACGGCGGCGGCGGACAGCTGCGTTATCACTTCCTCGGTGGCCGCGCGGAGCTCGCGGCCTCGTACGCTTCGTTCCGCTTCGCCGGGATCGCGGGGCTGCACCACGCGCTCGGCGTGGACGGGATCCTGCGCTGGGGGCGCGCGGAGTTCTCGTTCGAGAGCGCGTGGCGACACAACGGCGGTCCGTTCGACGGGGACGACTTCGGCGCGTTTGCGCAGGCCGTGGTGCCGCTGGTCGGGCATGTCTACGGCGTCGCGCGGGTCGAACACTACCGTTCGGCAATCCTCGATCGCGACGCGGGTCGCCGGCTGCTGGGGCTGGCGTGGCGGCCGGTGCCGCCGGTGACCTTCAAGCTCGAGTACCACGCCGGTGACGATGCGCGGCTGACCCCCGACGGGTGCGAAGCCTCGGTGAGCATCCTCTTCTGATCTCACGTGATGAGGCACCCGCGACCGTCGTTCCCGAGTCCCGCGGCATCCACCGCGCGCCGCGCCGCGCGCCTTGCACTGGTCTGTCTCGCGCTCGTGGCCACGCCGGCGGGGGCCGAACCGACGCAGGCACCCGCGATCGCGGTCATCGGGGCGCCGGGCGGGGAATTCTCGGCACTGACCCGCGGCGAACTCGCGCACATCTTCCGCCGCCAGCGTGAGTCCACCGCCGCGGGCCTGCCGCTCGTGCCGGTCAACCTCGCACTCGGCGCGCCGCTGCGCGACGCGTTCTCGCGCAGCGTGTTCGGTCTCGAGCCGGACGCGATGGAGGCGTACTGGAACGAACGCTACTTTCACGGCGTGTCGCCACCGCACGTGGTGGGTTCCACCGAAGCGATGCTGCGCTTCGTGCACGCGACCCCCACTGCGGTGGGCTACGTGTGGTCGTGCGAGGTGGACGCACGCGCGCACGTGCTGCTGAGGCTGCCGGTACCGCCTGACGATCGCCCGGCCTGGGAGGCGACCTGTCGCGGGCAGTAAGCCGGTGATGCAAGGAGGCCGACGGGGCGTATCGCGTCGGACCCTGCAAAATTTGCAGACCAACGTTGCGCGACTTTGCGTCCGGGCGGGGCCGCCGCGCGGCCTGGCGCGTGACAAGACGCTGAAGGACCGGGCGCCGCAGCCCTCACCCCTGATCGACACGAGCTGGCCCCGCTCTTGCAGTACCGGGACAGGAACCTGGGAGCCTGTCCATGAAAAAAGTGTTTGCGCTGGTGTTGCTGTCCCTGCTCGCCGCGGGGGCCGGTGCCACGGTCGCGGTCGGCGACACCCTGCCCGCCGTCACGTTGCACGATCAGCATGGCCAGCCGGCGCCGCTCGATGACGGCGTGCGCGTGCTGCTGTTCAGCCGCGACATGAAGGCGAACCGGCTCGCGAAGGCCGTGCTCCAGCCCAAGGCGGCCGATTACCTGCCCGGTGTCCACGCGATGTACGCGATCGACGTCAGCGGCATGCCGGGTTTCGTGACCCGGAATTTCGCGCTGCCCAAGATGCGCAAGTACGCGTTCCGGATCTTCGTGGACAGTGATGCGTCCGCGACCGCGAACCTGCCCTCGCAGAAGGGTCGGATCACCGTGCTGCATCTCGATCATCTGAAGGTGCAGCGCATCGAGTACGCGGACAAGGCGGCGGACATCGCGGCCGCGCTCGCCCAGCCGTAAGCGTCCATGACCGGGACATCTCCGACGTTCGCGCCGCACCCCGGCCTCCGCGTCGCGTGCATGCTGGCCGGACTCGTGCTGCTCGTCGGCTGTGCCACCACCTCGCACGTGCCCGCCCTGCCGCCCCAGCCGGGGCTCGCCGACGTGCACCGGCTGATCCGGGCACACGCGGCGCAGGACGCGCGCTTCCAGGTGGTCACCGATCATCCGTGGCTGCAGCTCGACCTCGCGCACCGCTACCGGCTCGCCGACTACCCGCGGACCGCGGACCTCACGGCGCGGCGCGTGTTCGTCGCGCAATTCCTCCGCGAGACCGGCGAGGTGGCCGATCGTTCCGTCGCGCTCGCGCTGGCGAAGATCCCGCGCGAGGCACTCGCCGCGTTCGCCGCCGCGCAACAGGTGCCCCTGCGAAACGAGGACGCACTTACCGCGGTACGCGACGCCGTGCTCGCGGACCAGCGCATGCGGCGCGAGATCGAACTCGCCGACCTCGCGCGGTTCATGACCCCCGCGGAGATCGATCGTTACTGGCAGGACGTCACGGGACATGTCGAGGCTTCCATCATGTCCCGCGGGCGGCTCGCGCGCCGGCTGCTGACCGCGCCCGCGGTGCCGTTCATCTCGGCGTGGATCACCTATCACAATCGTACCGACTTCCGCGGACCCACGGTCCCCGCGTTCGCGCATGCAACCGAATTCACGCTGGCGGAAGGCACGCCACCGCCGGAGATCCCGCCGGCTGACTGGGCTTTGCTGGCGCGGCATGCGCCGGTGATCGTGCAGGAACGCGCCGAACACCCCGCGTACCCGGCCACCCTCGATCGCTTCGGCACCGTGGCGTTGCGCGAGCACGCCGACGACGTCGAACCCACCGTGGATGCGGACGCGCCCGCGCTGTATGCATTCGTCGATCGCAAGCGGGTGCAGGGCAGGGAAGTGCGCCAGCTCGTGTACACGCTGTGGTACCCGGCGCATCCGCACCTGTCGCGCTTCGATCCGGAAGCGGGGCCGCTCGACGGCTGGACCGTGCGCCTGACCCTGGATGCGCGGGATCAGCCGGCGCTGGTGGAATCCGTGTCGAACTGCGGCTGCTACTACAAGATCTTCCCGAGCGCGGCGCTCGAGGCCGCGGCGGCCGCGGCGTTCCCCAGGCGGCTCGATGGCAAGGGGTTCCATCTCGAGCAGGACGTCCCCGACCGGGTCGACGCGGTGGTGCCCGAGACCGTGGCGACAGCGGGTGGGGCGGCGCACCAGATCGTGCTGTACTTCTCGGCCGGGCATCACCAGCTCGTGTCCGTCCGCACGCCGCACACGCGCGCCGGCACCGCGGATGCCGCGGCGTCGTACGCGCTGCATCCCTACGAGATCCTGGAGCGCCTGCCGGCCCGTGGACATGACATGGGCCTGTTCGGCGATGACGGGCTCGTGCGCGCGGCGCATCGCCCGGAATGCGATCTGCTGACCCCCTCCGGTCTCTACCACGCCGGGCACCCGCGCCAGCGCGAGACGCAGATGATCTATTTCGACGAGGCGGATTTCGACGAGCCGACATTGCTCGAACGTTACCTGCGCCTGCCGCCCGACGCGTTCGGAGCCTCCTCGTGATCGAAGAGGCGCTGGTGCTGAACGGGCAGGAACAACTGGAGGCGCGCTTCGCGTACGCCGAGGATCTCGCGCATCCGTCGCGCGCGGTGCTGCTGTGTCCGCCGCATCCGTTCCTCGGCGGCGACCTGGACAACAACGTGGTACGCGCGCTCGCGGAGTCTCTCGCGGACGCCGGCTGCGCGGTGCTGCGGTTCAATTACCGCGGCATCGGCGCAAGCTCCTGCGCGCGCGACCTCGCCGCCGACGAACGCGAGTTCTGGCAGGACTCGCGCTGCCCCGCGTACGAAGGCGAGATCCGGATCGATGCGCGCGATGCGTTCGCCGCGCTCCGTGCGCTGCTGCCCGACGTCCATCGGTTCGCGGTGGTCGGCTACTCGTTCGGCTGCCTGCCGGCGCTCGACATCGCGCGCGAGGCCACGCT
Organism: Gammaproteobacteria bacterium; assembly: GCA_050247235.1. Lineage (GTDB taxonomy): Bacteria > Pseudomonadota > Gammaproteobacteria > CAIKBL01. The sequence continues at coordinate 4,356 of JBFWUN010000061.1, read as the reverse complement.
CGATCGCCTCTGCCTGGTGTCGCCGCCACTCGCCAAGTGGCCAATCCCGGCACACGCGTACGCCCTCGAATGTCCGCGCCTGCTGTGCTGCGCACCCGACGACTTCGCCTGCCCGGTGGCCGACATGGAACGCCTGGATGCGAGCGCGCCCGGTGTGCACGCGCTGCGCGTGTTCCCCGACGCCGATCATTTCTTCATCGGGCACGAGCAGGTACTTGCCGACGCGGTCGTCGCGTTCATGGAGGCCTGATGGACACCCTGCGCGTGGGACTGACGCCGTGCCCGAACGACACCTTCCTGCTCGCGCCGATCGCGACCGGGCGCGTGGCCCGCCCGGATCTCGATGTGCAGCTCGAACTGCACGACATCGAGACCCTGAACCAGGCCGCGCTGCGCGGTGAGTTCGACGTCGTGAAGATCTCGTGCGCGCTGTACGCGGAGGTGCGTGCGCACTACGCGCTGCTCGACGTGGGCGCGGCGGTGGTGGACGGCTACGGCCCGCTGCTGCTCGCGCGCCCTGGTGTCACGGCCGCCGATCTCCCGCGGGCGCGTCTCGTCGCGCCGGGGGCGCAGACCACCGGCGCGGCGCTGTTCCGCCGCTACGCGCCGGTCGCGCCGGCGCCGACGTGGCGTCGCTATGACGAGATCATGCCGGCGCTCGCCGCCGGCGAATTCGACGCCGGGGTCGTGATCCACGAGGCACGCCTGACTTACGGCGCATACGGACTGCATTGCGTTGCCGATCTCGGCGCGTGGTGGACGCGCACCACGGGGCTGCCGGTGGCGCTGGGCTGCCTGGTGATCCGGCGCGAACTAGCACCGCGGATCGGCCATGCGTTCGAGGCGCTGATGCGCGCCGCGCTGGACGCGGCGTCGCTGGACGATCCGACGCTCGCCGCGTACGTGGCCGCCCACGCGCAGGAGATGGCACCGGCGGTGCTTCGCGAGTACATCGCGCTGTACGTGACCCCGCGGACACGGACGCTCGGCCCGCGCGGGTGGGCCGCGATCCTGGCGCTCAACGGGCTCGACCACGCCGAGGTGGCGTGATGACCGTGCACGCGCCGCTCGCCTACCTGTTTGCGACGGAGTGGGAGGCCCACCCGTTTCTCGCCGCGCTCGATGCGCGGCCGGTGCCGGGTCGCGGTGACCTGTACGCCGCGCGCAGTCCGGCGCGGGAGTACGTGCTCGTGATGGTGTCCGGGATCGGGCTCGCGAACGCGACCCGCGCGGCCACGGCATTGCTGCGCGAGTCCGCGCCGCGGCACGTGGTGAACGCCGGCATCGCCGGCGCACTCGGCACGCGCTTCGCGCTCGGCGATGTCGCGCACGTCGAGGCGGTCGCCGAGGCGGCTGACGCGGGCGTGCCCGCCGCGGAGTTCCTCGCACTCGTGACGCCGCCGCACGGGTTGCCGCGTGCGCGCCTGGTGTCCCGCGCGGCCCCGGTGTTCGACCGTGCGTTGCGGGCGGCGCTCGCGGTCACCGCGGACCTGGTCGACATGGAAGGCGCCGCGGTCGCGCGCGCCTGCGCGGCGGCGGGTGTGCCATGCACCCTGCTGAAGGCGGTCAGCGATTTCGCGGACGATCGCGCGACCTTGCACCGTCACCTCGCGTTCGCGAGCCGCCGCCTGGCCGATTCTGCCCTTGGATATCACCCGCCTGCCGTCGAGGAGTAATGCCATGAACGAGGCTGTCCGACTTCCCGTGAGCGCGCCGTGCGCGGCGCGCCTGACCTTCGACGACGCCGTGGCGTTGTTCAGTGACGATTCTCCTGCCGCGCTGTGTCACGTCGGCGAACTCGCCGACACCGCGCGACGCGCGCGCTTCGGGCGGCGCGCGACGTTCGTCGACAACCTGCAGATCAATCCTTCGAACATCTGCGTGCGCGACTGCAAGTTCTGCGGGTTCGCCGCCAAGCCGGGCGAGCGCCATGGCTACGTGCAGCACGAGGAGGAGATTTTCGCCGCGGTCGAACGCCACGCGCCGAACGAGGTTCACATCGTCGGCGGGCTCAACCACGAGTGGGGGTACCGCCGTTCGCTGGCGCTGGTGGAAGCGCTGCACGCGCGCTTCCCGGCGCTGTACATCAAGTCGTTCACGGCGGTGGAGATGGACTGGTTTGCGCGTACCGCGAAGCTGCCGCTCGAAACCGTGCTGGAGAGCCTGCGCGCCGCGGGCATGCACAGCATGCCGGGCGGCGGCGCGGAACTCTTCTCGGAGCGGATCCGGCGCGAGCACTTCCGTCACAAGCTGGGCGCCGACGCCTGGCTCGACGTGCACCGGCGTGCGCACGCACTCGGCATCCGCTCGAACGCGACGATGCTCTACGGGTTCGGCGAGTCGCTGGAGGAGCGTCTCCACCACCTGTTCCGCCTGCGCGATCTGCAGGACCTGACGGGCGGGTTCGTGTCGTTCATTCCGCTCGCGATGCAGTACGGCCAGGGGTCGTCCCGCGCGCTGTCACCCGCGGAGAATCTCAAGCTGGTCGCGATGTCGCGGCTGGTGCTCGACAACATTCCGCACATCAAGGCCTACTGGCCGATGATCGGACTGCAGACGGCAGCGGTGGCGCTGGCGTGGGGCGCGGACGACCTCGACGGCACGCTTGGCCTTGAAAAGGTGGCGCACGGTTCCGGTGCCTCCACGCCCAAGCAGATGGCGCGCGACGAGATGTGGCGCCTGATCGAACTCGCGGGATACGACCCGGTGGAACGCGGCGGCGACTACCGGCCGCTGCTGGAGAAGGCCGCGTGAACGCGCCGGCCACGATCGTCATCACGCCCTACCTGAACAGTCGCGCGTTCGTGCACCACGGACCGCCGCCGGGCTGCCGCCTGCGCGCGCTGGCGCCGCGCGACGCGGGGCCCGCGATCCTCCGCGGCGAGGTGCTCGCGGGCCTCGTGCCGGTGGGCGGGCTCGCCGACCTGGGGAGCCAGGTGGAACTCCTCGGCGAGTACGGCATCGCGTGTCCCGGACCGTCGCGGAGCGTGCTGTTCTGTTCGCGCGTGCCGTTCGCGGAGATCGACGCGACGACCACGGTGCGCCTGAGCGCCGACTCGATGAGCTCGGTGCGGCTGCTCTACCTGCTGCTCACCTACCGCGGCGGATCGCTGCCGCGATTCGTCAGCGACGCCGGGGACGTGGACGGCGAACTCGTGATCGGCGATGCCGCGCTGCGCATGGCCGGCGACGCGCGTTATCCGCACCGCGTGGACCTCGCGGAAGGCTGGCAGGCGCGGCACGGACTGCCGATGGTGTTCGCGCGCTGGGTTATCGATCGGCGGGCGACGCGCGCCCAGCGGGCGCAGCTGGCGTGGTGGCTGCGCGCGTACGCCGCGCACGCCCCGGCGTTGCTGGATCGCGCGGCCGCCGAATGCCATGCCGCGGTGGGACTGTCCGTGTCCGACGCGCGTGACTACCTCGACGGCATCCGGACGTCGCTGCGCGGCGAGGACCTGGCGGGCCAGGCGCGCTACCTGGCGGAACTCTCACGCCTCGATCTGCCCCCCTGGCTCGCGTCATCGCCACGGGTCACACGCGATTTCGTTGGAGGACGCGACCGATGAACACGGCCCTAATGACCCGGCTCGAGGAAGGACGGCGGCTCTCCGCCGCGGATGCGCTCACGCTGCTCACCGGCCCGGTGCCGCTCGGTGAACTGATGCGGCATGCGCACCGTGCGCGACTGCGACACCATCCGGAGCCGATCGTCACGTTCGTGTACGACACCAATCCGAACTACACCAACGTCTGCGTCACGCACTGCGAGTTCTGCGCGTTCTGGCGCAGCGACCGCGCGAAGGACGCCTACACGCACGCGCCGGCCGAGCTCGCCGGCCGGGTCGCGGAGGCGGCCCGGGCCGGCGCGACGACGGTGCTGCTGCAGGGCGGACACAACCCCCGTGTCGCGCTCGCGGACTGGCTCGCGTACATCGCCGCCATCCGGGCCGCGTGCCCCGAGGTGCACATCCATCCGTTCTCGCCGCCCGAGATCGCATTCCTCGCCGACACGCAGGGGATCTCCTCCCGCGCGATCCTGGAAGCGCTCTTCCAGGCCGGGATCCGCACGATGCCGGGCGGCGGCGCGGAACTGCTGGTGAAGCGCGTGCGCGACGACATCGCGCCGCTGAAATGCAGTGCCGAGCGCTGGCTCGGCATCATGGAAGAGGCGCATGTGATCGGTCTGCGCACCACCGCGACGATGATGTACGGTCACGTCGAGACCCCCGCGGAGATCGTCGAGCACCTGCTGGCGCTGCGCGCGCTGCAGGATCGCACGGGGGGATTCAGTTCCTTCATTCCGTGGTCGTTCAAGCCGGGCAACTCGGTGCTCGGCAAGCGGGTCAGGACCGCGGC
>JBFWUN010000060.1:0-24566 GCA_050247235.1 Gammaproteobacteria bacterium | reverse complement strand
CCGTTGCGCGCGATCATCCACCAGCTGGTCGGTGGCCTGCGCGCGGCGATGGGCTACACCGGCTGCGCGAACATCACCGAGATGCGCACGCGCCCGCGCTTCCTCCGCGTGACCGCCGCCGGCATGCGCGAGAGCCACGTGCACGACGTGCAGATCACGAAGGAAGCGCCGAACTACCGCGTGGACTGAGCGTCCGTCGCGATCCGCGCGGCAATCCATTCACCCACTCCGCCGCGCGCTGCGCGCCCCCGGTCATGACGCAAGACATTCACTCCGACCGCATCCTGATCCTCGACTTCGGCGCGCAGTACACCCAGCTGATCGCGCGCCGTGTGCGTGAAGCGCAGGTCTACTGCGAAATCCATCCGTGGGACATGGCACCGGACGCCATCCGCGCATTCGGCGCCAAGGGCATCATCCTGTCCGGCGGCCCGGAGTCCGTGACCGCCGACAACGGCCCCGCAGCACCGGCGATCGTGTACGGACTCGGGATCCCCGTGCTCGGCATCTGTTACGGGATGCAGACGATGGCGGCCCAGCTCGGTGGCCGGGTCGAGGCCGCGCACAAGCGGGAATTCGGTTACGCGCAGGTGCGCGCCCGGGGTCACTCGCGGCTGCTGCGCGACATCCAGGATGAGGTCAATGCCGAGGGGCATGGGCTGCTCGACGTCTGGATGAGTCACGGGGATCACGTGACCGAGCTGCCGCCCGGCTTCAAGTGCATCGCCTCCACCGCGACCTCGCCGATTGCCGGCATGGCGGACGAGACGCGTGGCTTCTATGCCGTGCAGTTCCACCCGGAAGTCACGCATACCCGGCAGGGAGCCGCGATCCTCGCGCGATTCGTGCACGGGATCTGTGGCTGCGCGGCGCTGTGGAACACCGCCAACATCGTGACCGATGCAATCGCCCGCGTGCGCGCCGAGGTGGGGCAGGACCCGGTGCTGCTGGGCCTGTCAGGTGGCGTCGATTCGTCCGTGGTTGCCGCACTGCTCCAGCGTGCGATCGGTGACCAGCTCACGTGCATCTTCGTCGATAACGGCCTGCTGCGGCTGGACGAGGGCGACCAGGTGATGGCGACGTTCGCGGCGCACCTTGGTGTGAAGGTAATCCGCGTGGACGCGGAACGGCGCTTCCTCGCGGCGCTCGCGGGCGTTTCCGATCCCGAGCAGAAACGCAAGATCATCGGGCGCGTGTTCATCGAGGTGTTCGACGCGGAAGCCCGCAAGCTTGCCGGTGTCCGCTGGCTTGCACAGGGCACCATCTACCCGGATGTGATCGAGTCCGCCGGGGCGGCGTCGGGCAAGGCGCACGTGATCAAGTCGCACCACAACGTGGGCGGGCTGCCCAAGGACATGAACCTCAAGCTCGTGGAACCGCTGAAGGAGCTTTTCAAGGACGAAGTCAGGCGTCTGGGACTCGAACTCGGGCTGCCGCGCGTGCTGATCGAGCGCCACCCGTTCCCGGGACCCGGTCTCGGCGTGCGCCTCCTCGGCGAGATCCACCAGGAACACGCGGACTGCCTGCGCCGCGCGGACGCGATTTTCATCGACGAGCTGCGTGCGCATGGACTGTACGACAAGGTCAGCCAGGCGTTCGCGGTGTTCCTGCCCGTGAAGTCGGTCGGCGTGCAAGGCGACGCCCGCCGTTATGAACACGTCATCGCGCTGCGCGCGGTGGAAACCGTCGACTTCATGACCGCGCACTGGGCGCATCTGCCATACGAGTTCCTCGATCTCGTTTCGCGCCGGATCATCAACGAGGTGCCGGGCGTGTCACGCGTGGTCTATGACATCTCCGGCAAGCCGCCGGCGACGATCGAGTGGGAGTAGCGTGCCGCCGCGTGCGCTGAGCGGGGACGGCGTGGAACGGCGCCTCCTCTAGAGGAATCCGATCGCGCGCGGCAGGGGTCCCCCGGGAAGCACGCCCGCCAAGGCGCTCGTCGGCAGCGCCAGCGCGCGCGTCAGCACCTCGGCCATCACGACCCTGAACTCCAAGGTGTGTGCGAGATCGCGGCCCTCGCGCAGACGATCCGGCGTGAGTCCGGGCCACCCGGTGGCGCCGAGATAGAGACCCCCACGCACCCTGCCGCCAAGCACCATCCACGCGGACGCATTGCCGTGATCGGTACCGCCGCTCGCGTTCTGTTCCGCCGTGCGGCCGAACTCGGTCATCACCAGCACTGTCACGTCCGCGGCGTGCGCAGCGAGATCAGTCATCAATGCCGTGAGCCCCGAGTCGAGCAGCGCGAGCGCACGCGCCTGCCGGCCGTCAGGCGCGCCGGCGCCCTGCTGGACATGCGTATCCCAGCCGCCCAGGTCAATGGTGGCGACCTCCAGGCCGACGGCGGACTTGACCAGGAACGCGGTATCGCGCAGCGCCGTGCCGAACTCGCCGGCGGGATAGGTCACACCACCGGCCGGCACGTACCGCTCGGCGCCAAGTGAACGCAGCAGGCCGAGATCCTGCAGCGCCAGCGCGTTCGCGACACGCAGGCCGGCAAGCGCGGCCGTGTCACCCGGGACGGCGTCGGCGTGTCCGCCGAGCCGCGCCAGGAGCTGCGCTTCCTCCGCGGGATCCGCGCTCAGCGCGCCGCTCGCGAGATCCTGCAAGGTACGCACCAGCACCGGGCCGCGCAGCGCGGCCGGTGTACGCTGGGCGAACGCGATGCCCTGCAGGTCCGAATGCCGGGCCGTGGCGTACAGGTAGCGGTTGAGCCAGCCGCTGCCGTCCGTTGCGGTGGCCTGTTCGATCAGCGCCTGGCTTTCGAAGTGCGACCGGGAGGCATCGGGATAGTGCACGGCCGGCAGCAGCGCGACCCTTCCGAGCCGGTAGAGACCGTGCACGCCGCGCAGCGCGGGGTGCAATCCGAAGAACCCATCGAGCTCGAGCGCGCTGTCGGACAACCCGGAAGTAGGTGCCGGGATCCGCAAGGTCGGGCGCAGCCGGTGATAGGCGTCGTCACCGTAAGGCACCACGACGTTCAACCCGTCGCAGCCGCCGCGCAGGAACACCACGAGGAGCGTGTGACCGGTCCCCGCGGCGTGGGCCGCGCGCAGCACCCAGCGCGGTGCCGCGGTGCTCATACCCGCGAATGCGCCTGCATGCCACAGCGAGCGCAGGAATTGGCGACGTCCGGTCATCGGCGGGGCTCCTTCAGCGGGTCTGGAAGCGCGGCATGCTCAACACCGTGCGCGCCAGGCGGCGCAACCGGGTTCCTGCATCCGGGGCTTCCGCATCGAAACGCCGGGTGCCGCCCTCGTGCAGCACGTCGAGCGCGGTCGCGAGTTCGGCCGCATCGAACGCGCCGGCCTGCACGTTCTGCAGCATCCGCGCGGCGATGCCTTCCGCGGTCCGCACCGCGGGGACGCCGGCCAGCAGGGTCTGCTCATCGGCGCGGAGTCCGCGGCCGCCGGGCGCGTTCTCGATCAGCGCGCGCACCAGGCCAAGCCTGCGTCCGGCGTAGAACGAGTTCGTCCAGTCGGCGGACAGGTGGGAGTAGCCGGTCGGAACCGGCTGGCGGAACAGGTCGATCCCGACGCTGAGCGCGTGCCACGGCAAGTCGGTGCCCTCGCGCAGTGCGCCGGTGGTCCGTACCGCGCTCGCCAGGAACTCGAGCCCGGTCTTCACTTTGCCGCCGCGCACGCCGGCAGCCAGGAATTCAGACGACGTCAGGAGCACGCGCAGGGTCTGCGCGACCTGGCCGCCTTGCGAGCGCGCGGCCAGGAACGTGCTCGCGCAGCGTTCGACGAGCGCGCCCGGCGGCACATCGGCCACAAACACCTGCGCGAGCTTGCGGCACAGGCGGCGGGCCGTTGCCGGATGCTCCGCGAGCATGTCGAGCACGCGTTCGCCGTCGAGTACGCCGCCGCCCGCCGCGAGGTCGCGCCCGAGCACCCGCTTGGGTCCGTCGTCGTGCTTGTCAGGATTGAAGCTGAACGCACGGTCGACGAGCGTCCAGCCGGTGAACGCACGGGCGACTTCATCGATATCCGCATGTGTATAGCCCGTCCCCAGGGTGTGCACCTCGAGCAGCTCGCGCGCGTAGTTCTCGTTGGGCAGGCGCTTCTGGCTGCTGGCATTGTCGAGGTACCGCAGCATCGCGGGGCTCCGTGCGCTGATCCCGAGCAGGTCGCGGAACCGCCCGAGCGCGTGTGCCCGGAACGCATCATTCTCCGCCTGCTCCGCCGCAACCCAGCCGTGACGCGCGTAGTCGGTGTTGAAATGGTTGTCCCAGAACCAGGTCATCATCTCGTTCAACTGGCGACGGCTCGCGACGATGCGCAGCAATGTCCGGCGCTGCAATGTCGTGATCCCGTCAACCGGGAACGCCGCGAGCCGCGCGTCGAGCGCGCTGTCGTCGATCGCGGCCGGGGTAAGCTGGCGCTCGATGAACCCGCGGAAGCCGAGAAGCCGCGCGTCGGCAAGCAGTTCGGGCGAAGCGCCGAACGTGATGCGCGAGACCAGGTGACGCAACGCGTCGCCGGCCGGATCGATCACGACGCCACGCACGGACTCCGCGGAGTTGCCGCGCGCATCGCGTGCCCGCACCCGCAGCTGCACGCTCGACAGTCCGCGCATCACGTCACGCGGGATCGCCATCGCCCATTCGCCGCTGACGGGGTCGTGCTCGATCACGCGGAACGGCGCCACCACGCGCGCGCCGCCTTCGACCTGCGCGGTGAGTTCGACCCAGCGCGTGTCGTCGCTGACCTGGCCCTGCACGAGCAGGCCGAGCCCGTCGTGGTGCGCGCCCTCCACGGGTGTGGTCACCCGCAGTGTGGGCGGCGCCGTGTCCTCGATGGCACGGATCGGGACCGCGAGCGTCGTCGCGTTGTACGCGCGGTCCTCGGCGGTGACCGTCGCGGTGAGACGCGTGCCGGCAGCGACGGCCAGGCGACCCACGCGCGCGGTCCAGCGCCCGCTGTCCGGCTCAACGATCGCCGTGACCTCCGCGAGCACACCGCTCGCGCCGCGGATCGTCACGCGCACCTCGCGCAGCGCGACGTCCTCCTGCACGCGGCCGCTCAGCACGAAGCCACCGAGGTCCACCCGCTGGTCAATGCTCGGCATCACGACGGAGAGTGTGGCCGGCTTGCGGTCCAGCCGGTCCGGTCCTGTACGGCTGACGGCGAACGGCACCACGCCCGACGCAAGGACGGGCTGTGAGTAGAAGAACGTGGCGACTCCGGTCGCGAACGGGTCCTTCACCGCGAACACGACGACCTTGCCGCCGCCTAGTCCCTCCGGATCGAAGCGCACGCGCCCGGCTGCGTCAGTGACGCCCTTGCCCGTCCACTTCATCGAGCCATCGGCATGCTTGAAATAGGCATGGACTTCCCGTCCTTCCAGCGGGGTGTGCAGATCGCGATCGGTGAGCGCCACCAGCGCGCGCCCGACGGGCAGTTCGATTGTTCCGGGTGCGCCGGCCTCGCGCTCGACGACGCTCGCGTACGGCTGCGTGCGGATCACGTAGCGCCGGCCGTGACCGAGACCGTCGAGATCCAGCACTACCTGTCCCGTGTCGCCGGTGGTCCGCTGGGTCACCCAGGTGCGACTGCCATCGGGCCGCAGTTCCCAGACCTGCACGTGCTGGTCGCGGAGGCCACGCCGGGTGAGCACATCGCGCACCGTCGCCTTCAGCGCGGGACCGCCCACGCGGAACGTGAAGCTCCCCGCGGCCACCACTGACGTGCTGTACTTCAGGGTGCCGTCCACGGGACTCGCGGCACGCAGCACGTAGTGCAGCGAACCGAGTTCCGGCGGATCGAGGACGAGCTCGCCCGTGGTCGAGGTGCCGAACGTGGTGACGCCTTCGTAGTTGCCATCGGGCAGGATCCGCAACAGTTTCACGGGTGCGCCGCCGAGCGGGGCGCCCGTATCGCCGCGGACGGCGGTCACGCGCAAGGTACCGGCCCTGACGGTCACGAAACCGGTGGCAGGCACATCGCGATCGATCCACTGGTTGAACGGTTTCGTGCGGACGACGTAACGCGACCCGCTCGGCGGTGGCGGCAGGTCGAAGCGCACGCGGCCGTCGCTGCCGGTGGTGCGGTTCGCGACCCACGCGCGCGTGCCGTCCGCATCCACCGACTGGATCACCACCGCCTGGTCCGCGAGCGGCAGGCCGGATTTCCAGTCCGTCAGACGGACCATCAGACCCGCACTTCCGACGGTGAAGTCCACGTCGCCCGGCCGGTCGATCGGCGGGCTGAGTTTCAGGGTCCCGTCCACCGGACTCGCTGCGCTCAGCACGTAGCGGTGCGCGCCGAGCGCGGCGGGGTCGAGCATGAGCCGACCCGACGTATCCGTGGTGACGGTCTGCACATGCGTGCGGCCGCCGTCGGCCGCGAGCGTGTACATGCGCACCGGGATCCCGGCGAGCGGGCTGCCGGTGGCGCCGCTGCGTACCGTCACGCGCACCTGTCCCGCCGGCACGTCGAACCACCCGGGTGCGTCGAGCGTCCGTTCAATCCATTGCAGGAACGGCTTCGTGCGGACGACGTAGCGTCGCCCGCTGCCGAGTCCGTCGAGATCGAACTTCACGAGCCCGCTGGCATCGGTCGTGCGCCGGGTGCCGGTGCCACGCGTCCCGTCCGGCAGTAGTTCGTTCGCGTAGACGTCGAGTCCGGCGAGCGGCACGCCGCTGTCGGAACGCAGCAGCCGGAATACCAGTGCGCGGTTGCCGACCGCGAACGTCATCGCGCCAGCGCCGCGGATCGGTGCACTGAACTTGAGGCTGCCGTCCACCGGGCTCGTGGCACGCAGCAGGTAGTCACGATCACCGAGATCGCGCGGATCGAGCCGCACGCGACCTTCCGCGTCCGCCACGGCGCGGAATTCCCATGCCTGTGCGCCGTTGCTCTCCACGCGCAGCAGGGTCACTTCGGCGCCCGGAAGCGGCAACCCGGAATCCCCGTTCAGGATCTGCACGGAGACGCGACCGGCCGGCACGGCGAGCCAGCCCGGCGCGGACACTTCGCGTTCGATTGGTTGCAGGAAGGGCTGTGCACGCAAAACGTAACGCCGACCATCGGACAGGCCGTCAAGGTCGATGCGCACCCGGCCGTCGCCATCGGTGCTGCGCGACGTGACCCACCGCCGGGAGCCGTCATCCAGCAGCTCGCGGATCTCCACACGCTGGTCGGCGAGCGGGTCGCCGGTGACCTGATCGGTCAACCGGTAGGTGACGGGCGGATTCCCGACGGCGAACGTAAAATCCCCGGCCTCCGGCAGTTCCGCGCTCTGCTTCAGGCTCGCGTCCACCGGACTCGCCGCGCGCAGCAGGTAGGTGCCGGCGCCGAGCGACGGATCGAGACGCAGCATGCCGGCGGCGTCGCTCGTGAGTATCGCCGCCGTGCGCAACCTGCCGTCCGCATCGCGAAGCGACAGCCGTACCTCGTAGCCGGCAAGCGCGTTGCCGCTGATCCCGTGCAGCAGGCGGATGCGCCAGCGGCCGGCCGCGATCGTCGTGGAATCGTGCACCGTGACGGCGTGCTCGAGCCATTGCGAGAACGGATTCAGCCGGGCCACGTGACGCCCACCCGGCAGCGGCGCCGGGACGTCGAGGCGGAGGTGGCCGGCGGCATCGGTAGTGCCGGCGGCGCGCCACGTGCGTGTGCCGGCCCCGTCCACTTCGTAGATCGTGACACGCTGTCCGCCCAGCGGTGAGCCGACGAGCCCGTCCACGAGGCGCACATCGAGCGGCGCAGCGGCGGCGGTCACCACGGTCGCGCAGAGCCATGCGCCGACCACGCGGAGGCAGCCGCGCAGCCAGGTCATCGCGTGCGTCGCGCGTGTGCGGCGAACTCGGAACTGAGCGGGCAGGAGTGCCTCGTGTGTCATCGACCACCGGGTGCGCGAGCGAACGTCGGCGCACGTTAGAGGGCTCCGCGTGCCCGCACAATCGACTGGCGCGCGGGATCTTCCGATCTGCGCAGCAGTCGTCGATCCGCGTGGAAACTTGCGCCGATGACCCAAGCCACCTGCGCAAACCATCCCGGATAGCCATGCCGTCGGACGCATGGCGCATGACCATTTCACGCGAAGATGTCGTCCGGATGACGGTGTTCCCGCGGCGCGGCGTCGGCGCGCCCGTACCGTCCCGGCGCGCCGGTGCGCGGGGCCCGTGTTCAGCGTTCGCCGTGTGCGAGTACGCCCGTCTGCGTGAGCGTGTCGATGTGCGATGGCGCGTAGCCGAGCAGCGTCGTCAGCACGCTGTGATTGTGTTCGCCGAGCAGCGGCGCCTGCAGCGCCGGGAGCGTCGGCTGCGCGGAGAAGCGCAGCGGAAAGCCCGGAATCGAGAACTCACCGAGGAATGGATCGGACACCGTGCGCACCGTGCCGCGCGCGCGGAAGAACGGGTGATCGAGGGTGTCCGCCGGACTCAGCACCGGCGCGGACGGCACCCGGTGCTTCTCCAGCAGCGCGAGCACGGTGTCGTTGTCGGGGAACGTCAGCAGCCATGACTCGATGATCGGGATGAGTTCGCGCTGGTGCTTTGCGCGTGCGTCGCCGGTCGCGAAGCGCGGATCATGTTCGAGATCCGGGCGCGCCATCGCGGCGCAGAGACCTTTCCACTGGGACTGCACGGCGAGCACGACGAGGTAGCCGCTGGGACCCTTGAACACGCCGAACGGCGTGACCAGCGCGTGATGTGCGCCCATCCGCCACGGCACGTACTTCCCACCACCGAGCGAGGTGCCCTGGATCGGGATTTCGAGCATGTGGAAGATCGAGTCGATCATCGAGATGTCCAGCCACTGTCCCTCCCCGGTACGCAGTCGATGGAACAGCGCGTAGCCGATCGCCGCGAACGCGTGCACACCGGACGACACGTCCGCCATCGAGACGCCCGCCGGCAGCGGCGGACCGTCCGCGTCACCGGTCATGTGCATCACCCCGGCAAACGCCTGCGCGACCCAGTCGAATCCCGTCTTGTGCGACAGCGGGCTGTCACGGCCGTAGGCGGAGATCGAGGCCATCACGAGCTGGGGATTGAGCGCCTTGAGATCGGCGTACGCGAGCCCGCGCTTCTCCATGACGCCAGGACCGAAATTCTCGACCACCACGTCGACCTTGCGCACCAGGTCACGCACGATGGCCAGTGCATCCGGGTTGCCGAGATCGAGGCACACGCTCCGCTTGCCACGATTCTGCTGCACGAAGTAGCCGCTGCGGCCATCGATGACCATCGGTAGCAGCCGCGACGGATCCCCGCCCGGCGCGGGTTCGATCTTGATGATCTCGGCGCCCATCTCGGCCATCAGGCGCGTGACCGTGGGACCGGCGAGGTACTGCGTGAAGTCGAGCACCCGGATACCTTCAAGGATGTTCATCATCACCTCGCTGCCTGACGTGAAAACGGGCGGCCGCGCCGCGGTCGCGCGCCCGAGTATAGAGGACGTGCCGGTGGCGGTGTGCGCCGGCCGGCAGGTGTATCTGCTGTCGCGGCGCGACGGGAGGCGCCGGCACGGCTGAGTCGTGGTCCACGTAAGGGCAAACCCGTACGTGCTCCCGCGAATTGGTCTGGCTGTCTCCCCGGACTAGGATTCAGCGCAGTCGGGGGCCAGCCACGCGCAGTGCGTGGAGGTCTCGAAGACCCCGCAGGGAGGTGAGTGGTGAAACCTGTCAGACATTTGAGCGCGCTCGCGTGCATCGCGATGTGGTCCGGCACCGCGGGGGCTGCGATCACCCATTTCGGCGAAGAGACTTTCACCATTCTCGAGCAGCAGGGAGGTGAACGCTTCGGGTGGGACTCCGGCGACACCCTGATCGCGACGTTCGACGTCTCCGGCCGCGTGGGAAGCATCACGGGCGGGAAGAACACGGTGGTGATCCCGGAGGTCAAACTCCTGGGCAATACCATCGTGCCGGAAGTCCGGCGTGATACGCGCAGCGGGTTCCGCTTCACGGGAGAGATCGAAGGATACGCGGGCGCGGTGCTCTCGGCCGGCATCACGCTGGGCGGCGGCACCATCGCGGGCGCAATCGGCCTGGGGCCGACATTGGAGATGCCTGACCAGGTACGCGCCGGCCGCTTCTTCACGCTGCGCGGCGGCAACGTCGTCAATCACACCACGAGCAACTTCAACCTCAACCTGCCTTCGATCGATACCGGCCTGGACCTGCTCATCGGCGGCGAAGGCCAGGGCACCGTCGAATTCGGCCTGTTCCCGTTTACCGGGTACTCGATCGGAGATTTCGATTTCAACCTGCCGGACATCCGGCTGCCGGTGATCAGCCTCGATTGGGATCTGAACCTGCCGCGACTGCCGACGTTCGACTTTCTGGACCTCCCCGATCTCATCCCCGAGAGCGACAAGGACACGGCGCTGTTCCGCAAGAAACTTCCCCCGGGAAACCCGCTCCTGAGCGCGGGTGAAGCGGTGCTGGACAACCCGGTCGCGACGGCGGTCTCCACCACCCGGGTCGAGGATGGTGCGGTGATCAAGACCTCGAAGGGCGACCTGGGGCGTATCGGGCTCGACATCGACGGCATCCTTTCGTTCGCAACGACCGGCGTGTCGTTCACGGGTCTCGAGGCCTCGGTCGCCAAGGTGGCCACCGTCAAGTACGACACCGTCGATGTGAAGTACGGCATCGAACTCGGCTACGAGATCGAGAACCGCATCGACACCTGGCTCGAAGTGACACTGAACTTTCTCGAGGTCGGCACCGACAACGCGACCCCGGTCCTGATGCGGGACGGCGACGGCACGAGCGCGATCAGCACCTGGTCGGGACGCTGGGACCAGATCCCGGACCTCGCGCTGCTGAGCGATTCCGATGTCGACGTCGACATCGACTTCACCGGGCTGAAGCGGGAACTGGGCCAGAAGGGCGCGCTGACCCTCAGTGACTACATGGAACTGCGGGTCCTGGCGGCGAGCGCCACCACCCCGGTGGGCGGGCTGTTCGACCTGGGCCCGCTGCTCTACAAGAAGTTCGAGCTCGCAGGCGAATTCGCCTCGTTCGAGATTTACGATACGACGGTCACGCTCACGGATTTCGGACTGACGGCGGGGCTGTGGGACGACCGCCTCACGATCGACGCGATCGAACTGGCGGACGCGTACCTCGCTTCGCCGAGTGCCCCCATCGACCAGGCCGCAAGCTTCAGGCGCCTGGACGACCATACGACCCTGACCACGCTGGCGGACAAGACCCTGATCATCGGACAGGCGGAACCCGGTGCGTCCAGCATCGCCGACGTCACGCCTGTCGAGGTGGTGGACCCGGGTGCCAAGCGGACGGTGCGCGTGGAGATTCGCGACGTGTTCAACTCCACCTTCCGCGAGTTCAACATCACGCGGGTCGACGATACGACGCGAATCGTTTCGACCGGCGGGCTGGCGTTGCCTGACGGCAGCGTCTATCGCAATGACGGTGCGCGACGCTTCAAGCTGTTTTCCATCGAGAACGACGGGATCATCGACAACAACGGCTGGCTCGACTTCCAGGCGCTGGACGACCAGCTGATCATCACGGGCGATGGCATCATTCACTTCGGTGCCAAGGACGAGAATGACCGCGAGTCGTCCGGATCCGTCAAGGCGAGCCTGCTGGTGCACGGCGCGGGTCACACGCTGGATTTCGGGCCGCGGGGATTCTGGACCAGCAACCTGACCGAGCAGGCGCGCGCGCAGAGCGGATTGACCGGTTCGAACTTCGGCCTGGTCGATCCCATCGACCCGGGCTCGCTGATCACCTCCCGGACCGCGCATGCGCTGGATGTCACGGGCAGCCTGCAGAATTTCGGCACGATCAGGCTCAGAGGCGCAGGGCTCACCTTGGCGCCGACGAACCTCAGCAACGAATCCGGCGGGTTGCTGGAGGTCACTCGTGGCCTGTTCCGCACCGCCAACGGTTTCGCGGGCCAGAGCGGCGGTTCGCTCGTCATCGGCACCAATACCACGCTGAAGAACCTGGGGCGCCTGGTTGCGCACGACCTGGGCAACGCCATCATCGGCGCGAAGAACGTGCATGGCGCGACCGACGGCACCCGCGGCACTTTCGAAGCGCGCGACTTCGCCCAGGTGGCGTTCAATCCGCAGTCGGGTGACACCACCTTGCACGGCGCACTCGATTTCATCGCCGGAGAAAGCGGCGTAGTGGTGTTCCAGCGCCGCGTCGCGCTGGGGAATTCCGCCGACATCAGGCTGATCACCGAACCGCTCGGTACGCTCCAGCTGAACGGGCTGTTCCGCAACGGGCTGGGTGGCGAGATACAGGTGGAGAACAGGGGATTGCTCGACATCGTGTCGGGCAATGTCACGTTCGTGCCGTCACCGGGCGGATTGACCCCCGATACGACAGTCATCGTCCCCATCAACCTCGTCAACGAAGGGACTGTCCGTATCCGCGCGGGCGCGCAACTGCTGTTCGACGTCGACATCGTGGACTACGCGGATGGCGGCGCGACATTCGCAGGCGGCACGTGGGAACTGCTTGGGGCGACGCAACGCTTCTTCAACACCACGCCGGTCAGCTTGTTCAATCCCGGCGCGTCGGTGGCCATGATGACCGTGAACGTATCTGGCGTCTTCGGCAATGCGGACAGGTTCGGCGACCTGGTGTTCGATGAGGCGGTGGATCCCGACACCGGCGAAGTACGCGTCACGGACATCAGCAGCCTGGACACCACCCTGCGTTTCAATGCCGCCAACGTCACGCTGAGCGGGGCGGCGAAGTTCGATTACTTCAACACGCTCTCCACGAACCTGGGGACCCTGAAGCTGCTCAACCAGCACCAGTTCTCCACGGCCGGCAATTTCGAGAACCGCGGCGGGACCACGCTGATCGACAGCGGCGCCGGCCTGCATGTCAACGGATCACTCCTCGTGAACGGTGGGCAGGTGATTTTCGGTGGCGGCGCCGAACTCACCATTGCTGGAGAGAATCGCACGCTGGATGACGGCACGGTCGAACGTCACGACGTCGAGGTCGCGGGTGGCGAACTGCGGATTTCACAGGGGACCAGCCTCAGCAGCGCGCTGGTTTCGCGCACGCGAACCGATGGCCTGCTGCTGCAGGGTGGACGGTCCTGGGTGATCCGTGACAGCGTGGAAACCGCCGGTGACGGGAACGAGATCGTGACCCCGGGCATCCTCGAACTCGGGGTGTTGACCAACAACGGCATCGCCGGGGTGGTGCGCAACAACGCGATGGTCACGCTGAGCGGTACGCACGCGCGTTTCGACGCGCTGGAGAATTTCCTCCTCTACCAGCATGGCAACCTGGTCATCTCGGACGGGCAGGTGTACGAAACTCCGAACACGTATTTCCGCAATGCGAACGAAACGACGCTGACGGGCGCGCAGTTCCTGATGGCGGAAGGTGAGTTCCGCAACGATGGGATCCTGAACATCGATTCCGGGAGCTTCCTGGGCGTCGATTTTCTGAACCTGGTCACGGGTGTCGTCAATGTCGAAGGCGTGGTGACCGCCAGCAGTTCGTTCGTTGCGAGCCCGGTGAATCTCCTGGGCGGCGGGCTGTTCAACAGCGAAACCATCACGATGGATGCGAACGGTGAATTCATCATCGATGGCGGGACCCTGCTGACCGCCAGCCTGGCGGGTTCGCTCACGGTGGACACCGGCGTGTTCGCGCCCGGACAGTCCATCGGCGTGGCGAACATTCTCGGCGATTACACCCAGACGCCGGACGGCATCCTTGACATTGAATGGGACGCGACCGGCGCGGACCTGGTCGACGTGGGGGGCGTCGCGACCCTGGCTGGCGGGGTTCAGCTCAGGTTCCTGAACGATTTCGTGCCGACCTTGGGGGCGTCGGTTGAAATCCTCACCGCGAGTGCGATTTTCGACGCCTTCAGCCCCGAGGTCATCGAGGCGACGCCGCGTACCGGGCTCGCATTCGCCTTGCGACAGGAAAGCAACCGCGTGTTCCTGGAGGTCATCGCGGCCCCGGTGCCGCTGCCGCCTGCCGGTGTGCTGCTGGGCTCGGCGCTGTTTGGAGCGTCACTGCTGCGGGCGCCGCACCGGCGTCGCGGCGCGTCCGACTGATTGTCGGGTCGCGGCCACGGCTTATACTCCGCTTCGGTCCGCCGCAGGCAGGCGCCCGGACCAGGAGTGGAGCGAGCGCGGTGACCGATTGCACGATGGCGGATGTCGACACGAACCTGTCGGCGCGCGATGAAGCGTGGATGCAGCAGGCCCTCCTTCTCGCGGACCGCGCCGAAGCCGACGGCGAGGTGCCGGTGGGGGCAGTGCTGGTCCGCGACGGAAAGCTGGTGGGCGCAGGCTGGAACAGGCCGATCGGCTCCCACGATCCCACTGCCCACGCGGAGATCGTCGCGCTGCGCGACGCGGCCGCGCGGCTCGGCAACTACCGCCTGACGAACACCACGCTCTACGTCACGCTCGAACCCTGTGCGATGTGCAGCGGCGCAATCCTGCACGCCCGCGTGGCCCGCGTGGTGTACGGCGCACACGATCCGCGCGCGGGTGCCGCCGGCAGCGTGTTCGACATCCTCACCACCGACCGGCTCAACCACCGGGTGGAAATCACCGCGGGTGTCGCCGCCGACGCGGCGGCCGGGCGCCTGCGGCGGTTCTTCAGGGCACGGAGGTGACGGTGGACGACGATCCGGCCCTGGCCACCCGCGCACGCGCCGCGGGCGCCGCGCTGAAGCGTCGCGGCTGGTCGGCGGCGACCGCAGAATCCTGCACCGGTGGCGGGATCGCGCAGGCATTGACCACGATTGGGGGAAGCTCCGAATGGTTCGACCGGGGATTCGTCACTTATTCGAACGAAGCCAAGCAGGAACTCCTGGACGTGTCCGCGGCGACCCTGGCCGCACATGGGGCGGTCAGCGCCGAAACCGCGGCGGCGATGGCGCGCGGCGCCCTGGCACATGCGAGTGCGCAGGTCGCCGTCTCGGTGACCGGGGTTGCCGGGCCCACGGGCGGCAGCGCCGCCAAGCCGGTCGGGACGGTGTGGTTCGGTTTCGCGGTCCGCGGCGGCGAGACGCACACGCGCCATCGCCTGTTCACCGGCGACCGGCAGGCAATCCGGCGGCAGGCGGTTCTGTATGCACTGGACGGTCTGCGCACGCTCGCCGAAGGAGGCCAGCCGGCAGTGTCCGCGGAAGGCTAGGGCGGCGCTGTCCGGACAGAGCGCCGCCCAAGGCTCCTGCCCGTATCGCTGCCCGCCGTCGGCGTCTCGCACTTCCCGGCACGCACCTGGCGCCGTGCGACGCGCGGCGCGCCGTTAAAGCCCGCTGACCGCCTGGCCGCTAGCAGGGGCGACAGCCAGGCTCCGGGTCAATACGCCGATGAAACAGCGCTACTACGCCAGCCGCGCGGTGCGATCATTCTCTGCCGCGGACCTGGACGATCTCCTCGCAAAGGCGCGCGCGAACAACCTCGCGCTCGGGCTCACCGGGCTGCTCGTCTACAGCAACGGCACGTTCATGCAGGTCGTCGAAGGCCCGGCGGAAGCAGTGGACGGCATGTTCCGGCGCATCGCCGGGGATCCCCGGCACGAACTGCTGATGGAAGCAAACCGCGTGATTCGCGAACGGAGCTTTCCGGAATGGCAGATGGGCTATGTGCGGCTCGATGCGGCGACCGCCTCGGCACTGCCGGGTTACAGCGCATTCTTCGAGCCCGACTTTGAGCCGGCAACCCTGCCGGCAATCGATCCCACGTTCCGGCGGCTGCTCGACGGTCTGCGCGCGGCAATGGTGGCGTCGCCCCCGCCTGCCCCGATCCGGACCTTGCTCGGTCTGCGCCCCGCTCAGCCGAGCGGGGGGGGCTGACGCGGTACCTGGGGCATGCCCGGATCGATCCGGCACCAGGTCGGCGCCGAGTCCGTCCAGATCGTCACCTGCGGGCGCACCTGTTCCGGGTCGTCGAACGTCCCGACCCGCACCACCAGCAGCTGCGGCCGTTCTTCCGCGCAGTTGAACAGCGGTGTCCCGCACCCGCCGCAGAACTGCCGGTGCATCCGGTTGCCGCTGTCGGCCATCGAGACGTATTCCCGCGGCGTGCCGGTGATGTGCACGGCATCGCGCGGAAACACTGCGTTGACCGTGCCGCTGCCGCCGCCGATGTACTGGCAGACTCGACACCAGCAGATGCGGGTCACGAGCGGCGCGGCGTCGGTTGCGTAGCGGATCGCACCGCACAGACAACCGCCAGTGATCCTCATGTGCATGTCTCCTTCCCGGCAACCACCGTTCGCTCAAGCCGCGTCGGCGCGCGGACGCTATGCAGGATACTCCGGACGATGTCCGCTGGGGGTTCCATGACGCAACGCCTGCTCTACTTTCTCGTGCCCGGCACCCACATCAGCCCGTTCGACGTGACCATCGCGGCGGACGCCGGATTCGACCAGGTGATTCCGCTGACGGGTGTCAAGCCGGAGGATGTGCCCGGTCTCGTCCAGGACGCGATTTTCTGCCGGCCGCCCGGACGCTTCAACGACACCGGCATCTTCATCGGCGGCCGCGATGTGCATCTCGCCACCGACATGTTCCTGGCCGCGAAGAACGCGATGGTGGGGGAATTCCGCGTGGGCCTGTTCGCCGATCCGAACGGTGCCTACACGACCTCCGCCAGCGTGGTTGCCCGGGTGGAGGATGCCCTGCGCCTGCGCACCGGGGACGGACTGGCGGGGCGTCGGGTGGCCGTGTTCGGTACCGGCCCGGTGGGCCTGTGCACCGCCGTGCTCGCCGCCCTGCAAGGTGGGCAGGTGACCTTGTGCCAGCTCACCGCCAGCCGCCACGAGCGCGCCGCCCGGCGCTTCTGTGAGCGCTACGAGGTGGATGTCGGCTGGGCATCCGCGGACACTGCAGGCGCGAAGCGCGGGTTGCTCGAAGGGCTCGAAGTCGCCCTGTGTACGGCCCGCGCCGGCGTGCGCGTACTGGACCGCGAAATCCTGGATGGCGCCCGCGCGCTGCTGGTTGCCGCCGATGTGAATGCGGTGCCCCCGTCCGGTATCGAAGGTGTCGAGGCGCATGACGACGCGATCCCGCGTGAACTGACGGGCGGCACGGTGACCGCGCTCGGTGCGCTCGCCATCGGCCGCCTCAAGTACCGGACGCAATTCGGTCTCTACCGCCTGATCCAGACCGCACCGGCGCCGGCGCTGCTCGACTTTCCCCAAGCCTTCGCGTTCGCGCGCGATGAGCTCGCGCGAGGTCAGCGCGAGGTCTGCGCCGCCTGACACCCGGCCGTCGCGCCCCTGCGCGCGACAGCGCTTTTTCCTGCCTGGAACTGCGTCCGAGGGTAGCCTTCGCGGTGAAACGCGCGAGGCTCCTATGCCATAATCCACCCGCCAGATTCCTGGCCGACCAGCGTGGTGCTGCAGGGCCTGATGGCGCACGGATGCGCCACCCGTCCCGGGCGCGCGAACGTCCCGGGACCCGATGTCGACACCCCATCAACCACACTCACCAGAGGGACAATTGCAATGGACGAGAATCGGAAGAAGGCGCTAGGAGCGGCGCTGGCCCAGATCGAAAAGCAGTTCGGCACCGGGTCGATCATGCGCCTCGGCGACAGCGGAACGACCCACGACGTGCAGGTGGTGTCCACCGGGTCGCTTGGCCTCGACCTCGCGCTCGGCGTCGGCGGCCTGCCGCGCGGCCGTATCATCGAGGTCTACGGACCCGAATCCTCGGGCAAGACGACGCTCGCGCTGCACGTCGTGTCCGAAGTCCAGAAGCTGGGCGGCACCGCCGCGTTCGTCGATGCCGAACATGCGCTCGATCCCGTGTACGCGGGCAAGCTCGGCGTGAACGTTGCCGACCTCCTCGTGTCGCAGCCGGACACCGGCGAACAGGCGCTCGAGATCACCGACATGCTGGTGCGCTCCGGCGCGGTGGACGTCGTGATCGTGGACTCCGTGGCCGCACTGACCCCCAAGGCCGAGATCGAGGGCGAGATGGGCGACAGCCACATGGGCCTGCAGGCGCGGCTGATGTCGCAGGCGCTGCGCAAGCTGACCGGCATCATCAAGCGCTCCAACACGCTGGTCATCTTCATCAACCAGATCCGCATGAAGATCGGCGTGATGTTCGGCAACCCGGAAACCACCACGGGCGGCAACGCCCTGAAGTTCTATGCCTCCGTGCGCCTCGACATCCGGCGGATTGGTTCGCTGAAGCGCGGTGACGAGATCATCGGTAACGAAACCCGCGTGAAGGTGGTCAAGAACAAGGTTGCTCCGCCGTTCAAGCAGGCGACGTTCGACATCCTCTATGACATCGGCATCTCGCGCGAGAGCGAGATCATCGAACTGGGTGTTGCGCAGGGTCTGATGGAGAAGACCGGCGCGTGGTACAGCTACAAGGGTGAGCGCCTCGGCCAGGGCAAGGACAACGTCCGCACCTACCTCAAGGAGCACCCCGAGATCGCGCACGAGATCGAGGCCCGCATCCGCGAGACGACGCTGCCGCAGACGCTCGGCGCGGATGCCGACAGCGAGCTGGAGGCCGAAGCCTGAGCGATGACGGCGACGCCGGCGCACGACTGCGTGCGCAGGCCCTCGCGGCGCTGGCGCGTCGCGAGCACTCCCGGGCGGAACTTCAGCGCAAGCTCGCCGCGCGGGGCCATGCCGCGGCCGACATCGCCCGGGTCCTCGACGACTTCGCGGCCGCGCGGTTGCAGAGCGATGCGCGCTACACAGAGGCCTACGTGCGCTCGCGTGCGTCCCGCGGTTTCGGGCCGCAGCGCATTGCGCAGGAGCTGAAGCAGCGCGGGGCCGGCGCGGAAGACATCTCGCAGGCACTTGCGGATCCGGAGCACGACTGGCGGGCGCTCGCCGCGCACGCCGATCGCCGCAAGTTCGGCGCGCATCCGCCCGGTGATTTCGTGACCGCCGCCAAGCGCCGGCGGCACCTGGAGTACCGCGGTTTCGCACCCGATCAGATCCGGGACGTGCTGCGCGGGACCGGGTTGGACGAATGACGCATGATCGCTGACAGCCACAAGAGCCACGCATGAAGACCAACGACATCCGGCAGGGGTTTCTCGACTTTTTCGCGAGCAAGGGACATCGCACAGTCGCCAGCAGCCCGCTGGTGCCGGGCAACGATCCGTCGCTGCTGTTCACCAACGCCGGCATGGTCCAGTTCAAGGACGTGTTTCTCGGACTGGAGGAACGTGATTACCGGCGCGCGGCGACGAGCCAGCGCTGCGTGCGTGCAGGCGGCAAGCACAATGATCTGGATAACGTAGGGTACACCGCGCGTCACCACACGTTCTTCGAGATGCTGGGGAATTTCAGCTTTGGCGATTACTTCAAGCGCGAGGCGATCGAGTTCGCATGGGAACTGCTGACACAGCGCTTCGCGCTGCCCGCCGAACGTCTGTGGGTCACGGTGTTCGAGACCGACGACGAGGCCGCTGACATCTGGCTGAAGCACATCGGCGTGGATCCGAAGCGGCTGACCCGCTGTGGCGAGAAGGACAATTTCTGGATGATGGGTGACACCGGGCCGTGCGGGCCGTGCACCGAGATCTTCTACGACCACGGCCCGCACATTCCCGGCGGTCCGCCCGGATCAGCCGACGCGGACGGTGATCGTTACATCGAGATCTGGAACCTCGTGTTCATGCAGTTCGAACGGGACGGCAAGGGGGGGCAGAAGCAGATCCCCCGGCCCTCGGTCGATACCGGGATGGGCCTGGAGCGCGTGTCCGCCGTGCTGCAGGGTGTGCACGACAACTACGACATCGATCTCTTCCGTCACCTGATCGACGCCATCCGCGCGATCGCCCCACGCGACGATCTGGAGGCCACGTCGCTGCGCGTGATCGCGGATCACATCCGCGCCTGCGCGTTCCTCGTGATGGACGGCGTGCTGCCGTCCAACGAAGGTCGCGGCTACGTGCTCCGTCGCATCATGCGAAGGGCACTCCGGCACGGCAACAAGCTCGGCTTCACCGAACCGTTCTTTCACCGCCTGGTGCAGCCGCTCGCGCGCGAGATGGGACCGGCAGTGCCGGAGCTTGCGCCGCGCATCACCCGCATCGAGCAGGTGCTGCTGCAGGAAGAGGAACGCTTCGCGGAGACCCTGGACCAGGGGTTGCGGATCTTCGAACATGCGGTGGCGGGACTCGCGGGACGCACGATCCCGGGCGATGTCGCGTTCAAGCTCAATGACACCTACGGCTTCCCGGTGGACCTGACCGCCGATATCGCGCGCGAACGTGGGCTGGATGTCGATCTCGACGGCTACGAGCGCGCGCTGGAGGCGCAGCGCGACCGCGCACGCGCGGCCAGCCACTTCGCGAACGTCGACACCGCGCACGCGATCACCGGCGAGGCGCTCGCCAGACTCGGGAACGTGCAGACGTTCACCGGCTACGAGGTCACCACGGAAGCCACACGCGTGCGCGGGCTGTTCCGCGAGGGCGAGCCCGTTACGGCGCTCGCTGCGGGCGAGCGCGGCGTGGTGGTGCTCGCCTCCACGCCGTTCTACGCGGAGTCGGGTGGACAGGTGGGGGATCGCGGACGGCTGATCGGTGCGGACGCGGCGTTCGACGTGGACGATACCCGCAGGCAGGGAGGGTTGCATCTTCACTACGGGACGCTCCGTATGGGACGCCTGGAGGTCGATGCCGACGTGCGGGCGGAAGTGGACGCGGGGCGTCGTCAGGCCACGCGCCTGAACCATTCGGCAACGCACCTGCTGCACGCGGCGCTGCGCAAGGTGCTCGGGCCGCACGTCGAGCAGAAAGGTTCACTCGTGGGACCTGAACGGCTGCGGTTCGATTTCTCGCATCCGCAGGCAGTCACCGCGGTCGAACTGCAGGAGATCGAGCGGCTGGTCAACGCCGAGATCCGGGCGAATCATCCCGTCGAAACCCAGGTCTCCAGCTACGCACAGGCGGTGGAACGCGGGGCGATTGCGCTGTTCGGTGAGAAGTACGGTGACGAAGTCCGGGTGCTCAGCATGGGCGAATTCTCGGTGGAACTGTGCGGCGGTACGCACGCCGCGCGCACCGGAGATATCGGGGCGTGCCGGATCGTCGCCGAATCAGGCGTCGCCGCCGGCATCCGTCGCATCGAGGCGGTCACCGGTGGCGCTGCGGTCGACGAGGGCTTGCGCAACGCGGAGACTTTGCGAAAAATCGCCGCCCTCGTGAAGGGTGGTCCCGAAGAGGCGCTCGCGCGGGTGACCCAGCTCCACGAGCGCGCCCGGGCACAGGACAAGGAAATCCAGCAGCTCAAGGCGCGGCTCGCCGGCCAGTCGGGCGGTGGGCGGGATCTCGCCGATTCCGCGGTCACCCTCGGCGACGTCAAGCTGCTCTGCGAAATCCTCGACGGGGCCGACGCCGCGACGCTTCGCGACACGATGGATCGGCTGAAGGACCGGCTTGGTCACGCGGTCATCGTGCTCGCCGCGGTGGAGGAGGGCAAGGTCCGGCTCGTTGCCGGTGTGACGAAGAACCTCGTCGCGCGCGTTCACGCGGGCGAACTCGCGAATTTCGTCGCTGGCCGCGTGGGAGGCAAGGGCGGCGGCAGGCCGGACCTCGCGCAGGCGGGCGGAACCGATGTCCCGGCGCTCGCGCCGGCATTGGCGGCCGTTCGCGAGTGGGTCGCCGGCAAGCTGGGCTGAGCGCGCGCGGCGCGATCAGCGCGTTTCAATCTTGGTAAGGTACGCATGAGCCTAATCGTCCAGAAGTACGGCGGGACGTCGGTGGGATCCGTCGAACGGATCCAGGCGGTCGCGGAGAGAGTCGCGCGCGCCCGTGCCGAGGGACACGCTCTCGTTGTGGTCGTGTCCGCAATGTCCGGCGAGACCGATCGCCTCCTCAACCTCGCGAGGCAGATCGCGAATCCTCCTCCCGCGCGCGAACTCGACGCGGTGCTGTCCACTGGCGAACAGGTGACGATCGGACTGCTTGCGATGGCGCTCGAGGCACGCGGCGTGCCTGCCGTGTCGTTCACCGGTGCCCAGGTGCCGATCATCACGGATTCGGCGCACAACAAGGCGCGCATCCTCGAGATCGACGGGGCGAACATGCGCGCCCAGCTGCACGCCGGCAAGGTGGTGGTGGTGGCCGGCTTCCAGGGGGTGGACGGGGCCGGCAGCATTACCACGCTCGGGCGCGGCGGTTCGGATACGACCGCAGTGGCGCTTGCCGCGGCGCTCCAGGCGGACGAATGCCAGATCTACACTGATGTCGACGGCGTCTACACGACCGATCCGCGCATCGTGCCGGAGGCTCGCCGGCTGGATCGCATCACCTACGAGGAGATGCTGGAGATGGCCAGCCTCGGCGCCAAGGTGCTGCAGATCCGTTCGGTTGAATTCGCCAGCAAGTACCAGGTCACGCTGCGGGTGCTCTCGTCGTTCGAAGACGGTCCCGGAACCTTGATCACCACTGAGGAAAACATCATGGAAGCCGCGCTCATCTCCGGCGTCACCCTGAACCGCGACGAAGCCAAGATCACGATTCTCGGGGTGCCGGATCGCCCCGGGGTAGCCAGCACGATTCTCGGGCCCGTCGCGGACGCGAACATCGAAGTGGACATGATCGTGCAGAACTCGGGGGCCGACGGGTCTGCCGACTTCACGTTCACCGTCCATCGCAACGACTACGAGCGGGCACTCGGGATCTGTCAGAAGACCTGTGCCGAGATGCATGCCCGCGCGGTGCAGGGTGACCGCCGGATCGTGAAGGTCTCCATCGTCGGCGTCGGAATGCGGTCGCATGCCGGGATTGCGAGCCGGATGTTCCGCGCGCTCGCTGCCGAGAGCGTCAATCTCCAGATGATCTCGACCTCCGAAATCAAGATCTCGGTGGTCGTGGATGAGAAGTATGGCGAACTCGCGGTGCGCATCCTCCATGCCGAGTTCGGGCTGGGTGGGGAGGAGGCGGCCTGACCACGACGCCCCCGGGTGGCGGAAACCTGTAAATTTGTACGTAGGGAACGAGATTTTTTCCTATCGAGTGATTAAACTGCTGCGGGCAGGGACGGTCCAACAACAACAACACGGGTCCTGTACCCGCACAGGAAGTGACAGGAATTCGTCTCTTCCCATTCACAGGCAAGGCGATGGAGAACGGATATGCTGATATTAACCAGACGCGTAGGCGAGTCCCTGATGATCGGGGACGAAGTGAACGTCACCGTGCTCGGCATCAAGGGCAACCAGGTACGCATCGGCGTCAATGCCCCCAAGGACGTCTCGGTCCATCGTGAAGAGATCTACCAGCGCATCCAGCAGGAGAACTCTGACAAGATCGCGACCGCTGGAGAATAACGCCGGCCAAGGGTTCGCCTTTACGGAAAGACCCCTCCCCGGTATCCTGCCGGCTCCCCGGAGAGATGGCCGAGTGGCTGAAGGCACTCCCCTGCTAAGGGAGTATGGGCCAAAAGCCCATCGAGGGTTCGAATCCCTCTCTCTCCGCCAGTACAAATAAGTAGGGCTCCCACAGGGAGCCCTACTTATTTGTACTGGTAGAGAGCGCGGTCCGATTCGAACCCTTCGTTCGACCGATGCGCATCGCGCATCGGGACGCGCGAAGCGCGCCCCGCAGGGGCGAGGCCACAGGCCGAGTCAATCCCTCTCGCAAGTCACCCCGAGACAGCGCACGGGCACGAGCGGCCCGATTCGAACCCTTCGTTCGACCGATGCGCATCGCGCATCGGTCGAACGAAGCGCGCCTTGTTCCTTCCAACTTTGGTGTCAGTCCGGATCGGGGAGGGCGTCCGTGGGTGTGTCGCTCGGGTGCTTCCGCCAGGGACGCACGTTCGACAGCAACGCGATACCGCTCTCGGCGCCGGCCGCCGTGATCGCCGGGGTCATCGCGGGATGCCGCGCACGGATCAGCTTTGCTTCGCCCCATCGCGCGGCCTGGCAGAACTGTACCGGTGCCCGCGCGACCACCTGCATGAGCGACCTCATGTGCTCGCGCGCCGCGCAGTTCACTTCGTCATCGAATCGGAAACCGCCGTGGGACGCGGCCAGCAGCACCTGCAGGCGTTCCCGCAGGCCCTCCATTTCGTTGAGCATGCGGCGGCGGAACGAGCGTTCGTCGGTGGGCAGGCGCAGAACCTCGTCGTGCGCCTCTTCGCGGGCGCGTCGTTCTTCCACCCAGCTGCGATACAGCGCCGCTTCGGTCGCGGAATGCGGCACGCGGACCTCGAGCCGCAGCCGCGACGTCCGGCGGACTTCGATGTTGCGGCCATCGACCCGAACCCGGGCCACTGTCTTGCGCTGGCCTGGATCGCCGGGACACATTCCCGGACCCAGAAGGTCGAGCGCGGTCAGCGCGGCGCGGGTGCCGGCGAAGATCCGGCCCCAGCGATAGAGCTGTTCGGTCACGCCGGGTGCAATCACCCGGCTCCGGCTGCCTTCTTCGGACGTCGCCGGCACGGTCAAGGTCGGAATCTGCACGATAGCCTCTCCCCTTGCTCACGCGGCAGCTCTCAGGTGGCGCCGTCGTGCCCTGATTGCGTAATCCGGAATTACCCGGTAGTCGATTCCGGAGATGTCCGGTACGGGATTCCGGAGTTATCCGGTAAGTGATTCCGGAATTAATCGGTACGTAGGAGACGGGTAACCCTTACCGTCGACGGCC
>JBFWUN010000059.1:17379-25534 GCA_050247235.1 Gammaproteobacteria bacterium | reverse complement strand
GCGACAACCTGTTCCTGTGTTCGATCGTCGCGCTCGATGCGGACACCGGCGAGTACGCGTGGCACTACCAGACGGTCCCCGGCGAGACGTGGGACTACAACTCGAACATGGACATCGTGCTGGCGGATCTGACGATCGGCGGCAAGCCGGTGAAGGCGCTGATGCACGCGCCGAAGAACGGCTTTTTCTACGTGATCGATCGCGCGACGGGCAAGCTGATTTCGGCGGAGAAGATCGGCAAGGTGACGTGGGCATCGCATGTCGATCCTGCAACCGGCCGGCCGGTGGAAGTCCCCGGGTCACGCTTTGAGGACGGCGAGGAGACCGTGTATCCAAGCGCATTCGGCGTCCACAACTGGCACGCGATGTCCTACAACCGGGACACGGGGCTCGTCTATATCCCGACGATGGAGATGGCCGGCTGGTTCAACGACAAGGGTATGAGCGCCGTCGGTTGGCAGGCGACGGATTTCCAGTTCGACGTGGCGATGCGTTTCGAGCGTGGCGATGAACTGCCGGAAGACATTGACGCCTCGTGGCTGCTTGCATGGGATCCGGTGCGCCAGAAGGAAGCGTGGAAGGTGGACCTGCCCGGCGTGTGGAATCCCGGCACGCTGACGACGGCGGGCAATCTCGTGTTCCAGGGACGGACCGACGGCAGGTTCGTCGCGTACGACGCGAAGACCGGCAAGTCGCTATGGACGTTCGATGCGGGGCTCGGCATCTCCGGCGCCCCGATCACCTACAGCGTGGATGGCCGGCAGTACGTGTCGTTGCTCGTTGGCTGGGGCGGCGCCGGCACGTCGTTCGGGGGAACGGTCACCGCACAGCACGGCTGGGCCTACGGCATGCATCCACGGCGGCTGCTGACCTTCGCGCTCGATGCGAACACCGTGCTGCCGCCGATGCCGCCCCCGCAGGTGGCGCAACCCGTAATCAAGGAAGACTTCAAGGTCGATCCGCTGATCGCCGAGCAGGGCCACAACCTGTACGTGCGCAATTGTACGATGTGCCACGGCGGCGCCGTGGTCTCGGGGGGATATGCACCGGACCTGCGCGCCTCGCAAGTGCCGCTGTTCCTCGATGCCTTCCGCGACGTCGTGGTCAAGGGCTCGCGACATTCGCAGGGAATGCCGCGCTTCCGCGAGCTGACGGACGATGACCTCGTCGCCATCCAGCACTATATCCGCCGGCAGGCCGCCGCTGCGCGCGATCGCAGGCTGTGAACTTCGATTCGCCAGCGCGGCCCGGTGATCGGCAAGGTCCGGCCGGCAGCCGGAATCGGTGCGGTCGCGGCACGACGACGGGAGCAATGATGCGACGGTTGATGCACGGAGCGATCGGCGCGCTGTGCGCCTGGAGCGTGGGGGGCGCGTCTGCCGGCACGTACGTGGACGGTGCGGCGATTGCGGACGAAGCGCAGCGCGAAAACTGGCTGTCCTACGGCCGCACGTACAGCGAGCAACGCCACAGTCCGCTCGCGGAGATTGACGACGGCAACGTCGCTCAGCTCGGCCTGGCATGGACGATGGAGTTCCCGAAGCAGCAGCGGTCCCTGATCTCCACGCCGCTGGTGGTCGACGGTGTGATGTACTTCACCGGCAGCTGGAGCACGATCGAGGCGGTGGACCTGCGCACGCGCAAGCATCTCTGGACCTACGACCCCCGCGTGCTGGAGATCGCCGGGGACCGTGCCCGGGTCTTTTTCGATTCCAATCGGGGTGCCGCGTTCTGGAAAGGCCGGCTGTTCGTCGCGACAGGTGACGGTCGGCTGATCGCGGTCGACGCGAAGACCGGGCAGGAGGTGTGGAGCGCGCAGACCACGGATCCCAAGCTGCCGCTGTACATCAACGGCGCGCCGCGGGTGTTCAAGGACAAGGTGCTGATCGGCAACGGGGGCACGGAGATCGGATCGGCGCGTGGCTACGTGACGGCCTACGATACGGCGACCGGCGAGCAGGCCTGGCGCTTCCACGTGGTGCCCGGCAACCCGGCGGACGGCTTCGAGAATCCCGCGATGGAGATGGCCGCCAAGACCTGGACCGGCGAGTGGTGGAAGCACGGCGGCGGTGGCAACTCGTGGCACGGCTGGACCTACGATCCCGAGTTCAACCGGGTCTACATCGGCACCGGCAACGGCTCGCCGTGGAACCGCAAGGTGCGCAGCCCCGGCGGCGGCGACAACCTGTTCCTGTGTTCGATCGTCGCGCTCGATGCGGACACCGGCGAGTACGCGTGGCACTACCAGACGGTCCCCGGCGAGACCTGGGACTACAACTCGAACATGGACATCGTGCTGGCGGATCTGACGATCGACGGCAGGCCGGTGAAGGCGCTGATGCACGCGCCGAAGAACGGGTTCTTCTACGTGATCGATCGCGCGACGGGCAAGCTGATTTCGGCGGAGAAGATCGGCAAGGTGACGTGGGCATCGCACGTCGATCCTGCAACCGGCCGGCCGGTGGAAGTCCCGGGTTCGCGCTACGAGGACGGTGAGGAGCTGGTATGGCCGGGACCGTTCGGGGTGCACAACTGGCAGTCCATGTCGTTCAACCCGCAGACCGGGCTCGCGTACCTGCCGACGATGGAGGTCGCGGGCTGGTTCAATGACAAGGGCGTCGACGCGGTCGGCTGGCGCGCCACCGATTTCGAACTCGACATGGCCGTCGATTTCGAGCGCGGCGATGAGCTGCCGATGAAGCTCGATGCCTCGTGGCTGCTGGCGTGGGATCCCGTGCAGCAGAAGCAGGCGTGGAAAGTGGACCTGCCCGGCGTATGGAATCCCGGCACGCTGACGACGGCGGGCAACCTCGTGTTCCAGGGCCGCGCCGACGGCAGGTTCGTCGCGTACCGCGCAACGGATGGCAAAGTCTTGTGGACGTTCGACACGGGGCTCGGGATCGCCACGGCTCCCATCGCGTACGAGGTCGACGGGCGGCAGTACGTGTCGCTGCTCGTCGGCTGGGGCGGATCCCCGACATCCTTTGGCGGACTCGTCACGGCGCAGCACGGCTGGGCCTACGGGGCGCATCCGCGGCGGTTGCTGACATTCGTGCTGGACGGAACCGCCAGGCTGCCGCCGACCCCGCCGCCGGTGGACGTCCAGCCTCTCGTCAAGGACGACTTCAAGGTCGATCCGCTGCTGGCCGAACAGGGGCACGTGATTTACGGCCGCCGGTGCCTGCTGTGCCATGGGGGTGCCGGGGTGGCCGGCGGTTACGCCCCGGACCTCCGGGCGTCCCCCGTGCCGCTCTACCTGGACGGGTTCCGCGACGTCGTGGTCCACGGCGCGCGCCGCGATCGCGGCATGCCGCGGTTCCGGGAACTGACCGATGACGATCTGGTCGCCATCCAGCACTACCTGCGGCGACAGGCCGCGGCGAGCCGGCGCGACGGTTCCTGACCTGGATCCGGTCTCGATGCAGCCTCGCAGCCGTAACCTCCATTGCAAACCTTGCGGCGGCGACCGCCCCGCGCCGGCAGTTCAACACGGCGAACCGTTCCGAGACAGATTGCTGTTGCGTGCTCGAAACTGGAGAACAACATGAAATTCGGATTGCTCAGTGAAGGGGATACCCCTGACGGGATGACCAACTATCACCGTTACCACGAGGTGATGGAGGAAATGATCCTGGCGGACGCGCTCGGCTTCGACTTCTGCGGAACGTCCGAGCAGCACTTCTTCCCATCCGTCGCCACGTTTTCCGCACCGGAGACGTTCTACGGTGCATTGGCGGCCCGCACCCACCGGATAAAAATCCGGCATTCGTCAGTCGTGATGCTGGCTTTCAATCACCCGGTTCGGGTGGCCGAACGGCTCGCCACCTTGGATATCATCTCGAACGGGCGGGTCGAGTTCTGCACGGCGCGGTCGAATTCGCCGCTGACGCTGGATGCGTTCGGGATCTCACCCGACGACACGCGCGCGCAATGGCGCGAAGGTCTGGAAGTCACCATCCGCGCGCTGACTGAAGACCCGTTCGCATTCAAGGGAAGGTTCTACGATATCCCACCCCGTACCGTCGCACCCAAGCTTTACCGCCAGGAAATGTTTCCCGTCTCCGTGGTCGCCACCAGCCTGGAAACATTCGCCCTGGCGGGCAAGAGCGGCCTTGGCGCGATGACGAACGACAACTATGCCGGCTGGGAGTACCTCGCGCGCGGCGCGACCGCGTACAAGCAGGCCATCCGGGACGCGACGCCGTTCGCGCCGTACCCGGTCAACGATTCGCTCGGCTTCACGATTTTCGTGCCCAATTGCGACCACGACGTGGAGCGGGCGACCCGGACGGCGCGACACGTGGCTGAAGGCTTCTGCGCGGTTTGCCACATGGTCTACATGCCGCTCGCAGAACGCTCGGAGAGTTATCGCGACTTCGCCGGGATCCAGGACGTGTTCGACCACCGGACCGATCTCGACTACATGATGAACAAGACACCGAGCATCGTGGTCGGCCGACCGGAGCGATTCATCGACACGATCAGGCGACTCGAAGCACTCGGTTTCGACGAGGTGACGATGCGCATCGATGGATTCGGGCATGAACAGAACATGCGCTCGATCGAAATGATCGGGAAATACGTGATTCCGCACTTCAAGGCGCCGTCCGCGGTACAACCGAGCGAGTACCGTACTCACCTTGGCGTGAAGGACGTTCCAACCTGCGTGTTATGACGGCCTTGCGCGGGAAGCCCGTGATACCGGAGCCGTGAGGCCAGTCGCGCGGGTTTCCGGCCGACGGGCGCGGGCGGCAGCGGCGGGCTGATCACCGGTCCACGGATGGTCGCCGGAGATCGGTGCATCCGCCGTGAGCAGGCGTCTGCCCGCGGCTGACCGGAAGTGACCTGGGGCCGCCGCGGTCCGGCTCAGAAGCCTTGCCGCGACGCGTAGCGATCGCGATGGAAGCCCGCATCGCCAAACAGCTGCTGCGCGACGCGCGCGCGCTTCAGGAAGAAGCCGATTTCTTCCGCGTCGGTCATGCCGATTCCGCCGTGCAGCTGGATGGCCTCGCTGGTGACGAGTTCGAGCATTTCACAGGCCTGGGCCTTTGCGAGGCTGGCGAGTTCCGGCACGTCCGCCCGCGCCTCATCCAGTGCCGTCAGCGCTTCCAGGACCGCGGAGACCGTCAGTTCGAGTTCGCAGTACATCAGCGCGGCGCGATGCTTGAGCGCCTGGAACGATCCGATCACGACGCCGAACTGCGTCCGCAGCTTGAGATACTTCACCGTCCGCTCAAACGCTTCCAGGCCGCTGCCGAGCATCTGCGCCGCGAGCCCGACCCGTGCGCCGTCAAGGACGTGTTCAAGCGTGTCCGCGGCGCCGTCCGGCGGGCCGAGCAGCGCGTCGGCAGTCACTGCCACGTCCTGCAAGGTCAGGTTGGCGGCATTCCGGCTGTCGACCATCGGCGTCCGCTCGCACGCGAGTCCCGCCGCCCCGCGCGGTACGAGGAACGCGCTTAGCCCGTGGCGCGCACCGGCATCGCCGGCTGTGCGCGCCACGACAATCAGGTGATCGGCCACGTGGCCGTCCAGTACGCTGCACTTGCGGCCGTTCAGGATGTACTTGCCGTCCCGGCGCTCGGCGCGGGCGGCAACCTGCCACGGTGCGTGGCGCGGGTGCTCGTCGAGCGCGAGCGAGACGATGAGTTCCCCTGCCGCGATCCCCGGCAGCAGCGCGCGCTGCTGCGCCGGCGTGCCCGCCGCGCGGATGTAGGGAGAGGCCAGCAGCACCGTCGATTCGAGCGGGGAAGCCACCAGCGACCGCCCGGCTTCTTCCAGCACCTGTCCCAGTCCCTTGTAGCCGAAGTCGACGCCGCCATGGTCTTCGGGGATCAGGATCCCTGCCCAGCCCATCTCCGCCATCTCCCGCCACAGCGCGCGATCGAAGCCCACCGGGTCCCCGGCGTCGCGCAGCGCACGCAGCGACTTGACCGGAGATTTCGCCGCAAAGAACTCCGCGGCCGAGCTCTTCAACAGTGTCTGTTCCTCGTTCAGCAGCATGCTCATGGAGAATTGCCTCAATCCGGGAGGCCAAGCACGCGCTTGGCAATGACGTTCAGCTGGATCTCGGACGTGCCACCCTCGATCGAATTGCCTTTCGAGCGAAGCCACGTGCGGCAGATCAGGCGTTCCTCCGGTGTGAAGGCGTCGCCGTCCCAGCCGAGCGCCTGCGTGCCGGCACATTTGAGAATCAGTTCGAACTTCCGCTTGTTCTGCTCGGTGCCGTAGAACTTGAACATCGACGACGCGCCGCCGGACGCGGTGCCGGCGGCGCTTTCCTCGTTCGCGCGCCGGATCGTCAGTTCAAACGCGCGATCGCTCATCACGTGACGGGCGACCGCATCGCGAAGCACGGGATCCGTGATACGGCCGTCCGCATCGCCGAGATACCGTCGGGCGATCTCGTCCACCGACGGTACCGCCCCGCCGATGGCGCGACCGATCTGGGAAATCATGCCCCGCTCGTGCTGCAGCAGCTCCTTCGCGATCGTCCAGCCGTCATTGAGCGTGCCGACCAGGTTCTCCTTCGGGACCCTGACCTGGTCGAAAAACGTTTCGCAGAACACCGACGCACCGCTGATCAGGGTGATCGGGCGCGTCTCCACGCCTGGACTGGCCATGTCGAACAGCAGGAAGCTGATGCCGCCTTGCTTGCGGCGGGTATCCGTGCGTACGAGACAGAAAATCCAGTCCGAGTGGTGGGCGTACGACGTCCAGATCTTCTGGCCGGTGACGACGAAGTGATCGCCGGCATCTTCAGCGCGGGTCTGCAGGTTGGCGAGATCCGACCCGGCGTTCGGTTCGCTGTAGCCCTGGCACCAGCGGATCTCGCCGCGGGCGATCTTCGTCAGGTGCTCGACCTTCTGCGCCTCGGTGCCGTACTTCAGCAGGACCGGTCCGAGCATGCTGATACCGAAGCCGAACAGGGGTACGCGGCACTGCAGGCGATCCATTTCCTCCTTGAGGATCTCGGCTTCCGCGTGCGACAGGCCACCGCCTCCGTACGCCTTGGGCCAGGTCGGGACCGTCCAGCCGCGCGCGACCATGCGATCGAACCAGGCACGGCTGTCCGGATGCCGGAACACGCCGCGCCGGCCACCCCAGACCCGCTCCTCTTCAGGCATCGGTGTGCGCATGGCCGGCGGGCAGTTGGTCTCGAGCCAGGCTCTCGTATCGGCGCGGAAGGCGGCGGGATCACTCACGTCATTTCTCCGGGAAGCGGTCGGTCGATTCTAAGGAAACTCCGCGAACGCAAGCCATGGCTTCTGCCGGGGCAACCGGCCCGGCGCGCCACGCCCTCGCGCGTCACGCCGGGGCTCCGCACGTGGATGGGACGGGCGTGCGACTGCGGTGCAACAAAAATTTGAACGTTGATTAAATTTTAGCGACGTGAAAAACTCCGCGCCATGCGCAACTTCGTCGCCACGCCGCGGGTCACCGGCCTCAGGGTCGCCAACATGGCGCAGCGCCGCGTCCGGATCCTGGATGCCGCGCGGCGCATGCTCGTTGCCGGCGGCATCGAGGGGCTCAACCTGCGCGCGCTCGCGACCTCCGCGGGCGTGACCGTGCCGACCATCTACAACCTCGTCGGCAACAAGGAGGACCTGATCGCGTCCCTGTTCACGCAGACGCTCGTCGAGGTCGAAGCGCGCATGGCTGCCCACGTCGGCACGGAGCCGCTCGAACTCGCCGAGGCGGTGGTGACCGAGTCCACGGGGCTGTACGCCGAGGACGAGGATTACTACCGGACCGCGTTCATCGCGATCGAACACCTGAACCAGAGCAGCGAGCGCCACCACGCGGTCGCGGACGTGTACCAGTGGGGCGAACGGCTGACCACGGCCGGCTGTCTCGCCTGCCAGCAGGCAGGGTTGCTGCGCGGGGACATCGCGCCGTCGCAGCTCGGCCAGCTCATCCTGCGCAGCTACCGGGTCAACTGCCGCGCGTGGGCGTTCCGCCAGATGACCCTGACTGAGTTCCGGGATCACGCACTTGCCGATGTCTACATCACGCTCGCCGCGGACGCCGTGGCGTCATTCCGGACCACCCTGATCGAACATATCCGAAAACTCACATCCCCTGGACCTTCCCGGCCGCAGACAACGGCCCGCCAACACGAGAGGAGATGACCGATGCAGCGCGAAATGCAGGTAGC
>JBFWUN010000059.1:0-17279 GCA_050247235.1 Gammaproteobacteria bacterium | reverse complement strand
ATGCCGGTGAACTGGAAGATCGCGAACGACACGTTCGGTGAGAACTATCACTTCGCGTCGCTGCACAAGAATACGCTCGGCAACCTGCTGCACAGCGACGTCGCGACGTACGACGAGTATGGGCGCAATCATCGCATCGTGGTTGCCAGCCGCTACCTGGACGCGATGCGCGAGCAGCCGGAGAGCAGCTGGCGGATCACGGATGGTGCCGTCATCGCGTACTACCTGTTTCCGAACACCCAGCTGGTGGTGCTGAACGGCATGCTCGCGCTCGCGCGGATCTTCCCGCACCGCAAGGACGTGGGCAAATCGATCACCCGCGTGTCCCATTTCGCACTTGCGCAGCCCGCCGCACAGGCTGAAGACACCTCCGGCGCGCAGGTGCTGAATGCGCAGAACCTCTACCAGGCGGATGTTTCGCAGCGGATGGAGTTCACGCTCGAAGCCACCGCGGAGCTGTTCGTCAGCACCGTCGAACACGAGGACTACTACATGGGCACCAAGTCGCAGGAAGCGGCCAACAGCGGGCTCGTGGAGTACTTCCTGTTCGGACGGAACGAGCCGGCCCTGCATCACTTCCACAACAACTACCGGAGCGCACTCGGCCAGCCGCCGCTCGCCGAATACACGCCCTGAACGCGCGGGGCCGGACGTCCTCCGGTCCCGGCGGGCCGCTGCGCGGCGATCACCTGATCGTCGCGTGACCGGGGAGAACCGACATGCAGAACCGGATGTGCGAAATGTTCGGCCTGGACGTGCCGATCTTCGCGTTCTCACATTGCCGTGACGTGGTCGTCGAGGTCTCGAAGGCCGGCGGGATGGGCGTGCTCGGGATGGCGCGGATGAGTCCGGAACGGCTCCGCCACGAACTGCGCTGGATCAACGAACACATCGAGGGTCGACCATACGGCATCGACATCCTGATGCCGACCACGTTCCAGGACGCGGGCGATCGCAAGTTCGATCCCGATCACCTGTTTCCGCCCGAGCACCTGGAGTTCGTGCGCGGGTTGCTCGATGGGGCCGGTATCCCGCCGCTGCCGGAGGCCGACAAGGCCGAGCTCGTCCGCGGGCTGCTGAGCGAGCTGTCGTTCACGCCCGAGGAAAGCCTGCGCATGCTCGAGATCGCGATGGAGCATCCCATCCGGCTGATCGTCAATGCGCTCGGCTCGCCGCCGCGCACCCTGGTGGATCGCGCACACGCACGCGGTATCAAGGTGGCGGCGCTTGCCGGGCGTCCGAAGCACGCGTTGAAGCACCAGGCGGCCGGTTGCGATTTCGTGATCGCCGTGGGCACCGAAGCGGCAGGGCACACGGGCACGATCACGTCGATGGTGCTGTGGCCGCGGATCGTCGACGCCGTGGCACCGCTGCCGGTGCTCGGCGCCGGCGGGGTGGGGCGGGGTCGCCAGATGGCGGCGGCGCTCGCGCTCGGCTGCGAAGGCGTCTGGTGCGGATCGATCTGGCTGAAGACCACGCAGAGCGAAGTCATCCCCGAGATCAAGGAGAAGATGTTCGCCGCCGATTCGGACGACGCGGTACTGACCCGCGCGGTGACCGGCAAGTCCTGCCGGACGTTGCGCTGCGCGTTCACCGACGCCTACGAAGTTCCCGGTGCGCCGACCCCGTTGCCGGCGCCGCTGCAGAACATCCTGTGGTGGGGCGAGGGAAGGGTCCGCGTGGAACGGGTGCGCGCACGCGAGTTCCTGACCTATCCCGTCGGTCAGATCGTGGGTGACATGACCGGGCCGTCCTCCGTCAGGGAGGTGGTCTACGAGATGATGCAGGAGCTGCTCGAAGCCCAGGAGCGGATGCGCCGGATGTTCGACTGACGGCTCCCTCGCACGCCGCGCCCGGCAACGCACGCGCATCCGGCCCGAGGTACGCCACGGACGCGCGGACGCCGACGTACTGCACGCCGGGACAGTTGTGCGCCGTCATGCGTGCGACGCGAGAGTCTTCCGCGTCGCGCCTCCCAGGAACACCAGGGCCGTGGCAAACAACACGGCAGCCGGCGGCAGCGGCACCGGTGCCACCGTGAGCCGCAGGCGCTGCGTGTCCACCACGGACAGGTCGAACCGCCGGTTTACGAGGTTCGGCAGCAGGACCTGCGTGAACGCACCCGCGATCCCGTCATCGGCGACGAGAATATCGAACACGCTACCCGCTGCCGGAGCGAAGCCGTCGAGCAGGTGAACCTGCAAGATGCCGCCCAACGTCGCGCGGCCGTTCACCTCGACCCGGTCGTGCGCATGCGCGGCCAGCTCGACTTCCAGCACGCCGCCCGCGAACTGCGTGAAGTCGCCCTGGACTTCCATGAGTCCGGGAGACGCTCCGGGTGCGAGCGTTCCGCCGGCATTGATCAGCGGACCGATGAACTTGCCGACCGCCAGCCGCCCGCCGAGAAACTCGAACGCGCTTCCGCCCGTGAGCGTGATGCTGTCAGCAAACAGCGATCCGCCCTCGAGCCGGAGGATGCTGCGATCCGTGACCTGCGTGGCGCCACCCACCTTGACCAGGGCGGCGTCGGCGATGGTGAGGGTGCCGCGTCGGGCCAGCGAGAGGGAATCGAGGATCTTCCAGCTCGCGAGCCCGTCCACGCGAACCTGGGCATCGCGATCGGCCGCGGTGCCGACGCCGATTCCCCCGTTCGCGCTGGCCAGTTCCCCGCGGTCCCCTACGTGCAGCACACCTTGATCGACCAGGACGTCTCCTGCGAGATCTCCGCTGCCTCTTAGGGC
Source organism: Gammaproteobacteria bacterium (assembly GCA_050247235.1). Taxonomy (GTDB): domain Bacteria; phylum Pseudomonadota; class Gammaproteobacteria; genus CAIKBL01. The sequence continues at coordinate 14,538 of JBFWUN010000059.1, read as the reverse complement.
CTGGGTGCCGCGGCCGCGTTTCACGAAATTCCCGCTGCCATCGAGGCGGCCGTCGAAATCGGCGTTCTCGTCATCGAATCCGACACCAAGCGTGCTGCCGATGCTGACCTTGCCCGTGCCGGACAGTCCGCCGATATCCTCGCGATCCACGCGGACCTCGAAGGTGCCGCCACTGTCGACCACGACATCGTGGAGGTCCTGCAGGTTGTCACCCGTGCCGACTTCCAATGTGCCACGTTGGACAATCACGCTCCCTTTGAAGGTGTTGCGACCCACCAGCGTAAGCCGGCCGGTACCCAGCTTGACCAGGTTCCCCACCTTGGTGATCTGCCCCGCGAAGATGCCGAGGCCGTCATCAGCGCCGATTTCAAGCGTCTGCCCGTCGAGTGCCACGGTCCCCGCGCCGGACAGTGAGCCGATGCGCTCCGTGTCACCGAAGATCTCCAGGATGGCACCGGAAGCCACGGAAACCCCATGCAGATCGCTGAGGCTGTTGCCGGGACCGGCTCCGAGTATCCCGGCGTTGACCGCGGTGGCACCTTGGAACGTGTTGTTGCCGGTGAGCAGGAAGGTGCCGCCACCACCCTTGGTGAGGTTGCCGATACCCGTGATTGCTCCGGAGAAAGTGGTGCCCGCATGGTTGACGCCCGTAACCAGGTCGGCAGCAATCTCCACCACGCCGCCTCCTGCCAGGGCCCCGATCGACTCACCGTCGTCGACGGCAAACTTCGCGCCCGCCGCCACTGTGACCGTGGACTGGTCGCTGATCCCGTTGCCGGAAGCGACCCTGAGGGTTCCCGCTTCGATGCGCGCCGCGCCGGTGAACGCGGCGTTGTTGCCGAGCAGATCGAGTTTCCCGGCGCCAGTCTTGACGAACTCGCCGTTACCCTGGAGCTCGCCGCTGAAACTGGTGTTCGCGTGATTGGCCCCGACGGTCAGGCGGCGGGCACCGATGACCACCGTCCCGGAGAACCCGGACAAACCGCCGATCTCCTCGTCCGCGCCCAGCAGCTGGAGCCTGGACCGGGAGTTTGCGAGGCGCACCGTGGACGCACTGCTGATCGTGTCGTTGGCGCCGAGCAGGAGTGACGCGTTGTCGACCTCGATATTGCCGGTATGGAATGCACCATTCCCGCTGAACACGAATACGCCCGGCGCAAAACTGGCTCCCCCCCCGGAGGGCAAAACCGTCACATTGCCACGGAGCTCCAGGTCGAACGCGCCGTCACGCGCGCCGCCGAAGAACAGCGTACTGTCATCTGTCCGCCAGATCTGATCGCCGGCCAGCGTGATCCGCACGTTGAAGGTCTGATCCTTGTCCGTGTTGTTGTCGATGCCGCCCCGACCGATCGTGAGCTTGCCATCGTCGCTCGCGATGAGCGTGAACGACTGCTGGAATCCGAATTCGCGATCGGAGTTGAACTCGATGCTGCGCACGCTGAACGGCGCGTTGACGTCCGCCTGCGTACGCGCGGCCACGGCGTTGAACTCGACTTCCGTATCCTCGACGTTGCTCAGCGGCGCGCGGACACCGTCCCAGTTGAACGGGTTGGTCCAATTGTCGGTCGCGCCGCCGCCGCTCCATTTCGCGACATCCGCGTGCGCGGCGGCGCAGGTCACGCCGGTGAGTACGATCATCACCCAGCGCAGCGAATACCCGCGTGGCTCAGTGCGACGCGGCGTCCGCGCGGTGTCCCATCCCCACATGCTGATTCTCCGTGTTGTTCACACGCAGAAAGCTAGCGCCGTGGCGCATACGGGAGAATTGGACCAAAGTCCCGGGGGGCTTAAGACCGGTCGATTCCGACCCCCGGTCATCGCGGGCACCGACCCGGCAACGTCAGGCGCACCCGTGAGAGGTCCCGCGACACGCGGTGCGCGCGTCGCGCGCGTTCATTCGCCCCGGAAGCGTGGTGCCCGCTTCTCCACCATCGCCGCGATTCCTTCCTTCGAATCCTCGGTCTGCCACGTGAAAGCCTGGTACTGGGACTCCAGTTCGATGGCCGCGTCCAGCAGCGGAGCGTCCTGCTGGTAAAGTGCCTTCTTGGCGAGTCGGACGGCGATCGGCGCGCTGCCGCAGATCTCGCGTGCGAGTGCGCGGGCCTCGTCGAGCACTCGCTCGGCCGGCACCACCCGGTTCGCGAGCCCCATCGCGCAGGCTTCCTCGCCGTTGAAGAGGCGGCCGGTGAAGATGATCTCGCACGCACGCGCCATGCCCACGAGGCGGGGCGTCATGTAGGTGCCGGCCATGCCCGGATGGATGCCGATCCGCGTGAAGTTCAGTCCCACCTTCGCGGTGGCGGCGATGATCCGCATGTCGCACGCGAGCGCGATACAGAAACCTGCGCCGACGGCCGCACCGTTGATCGCGGCAATCGTCGGGATTTCCACCCGTCGCAGCGTGAGAAAGCGCTGGTAGAACGCCTTCGGCGGTTCTCGCCGGCCGCCGCCGCTCGCGCGGTTCTGCAGGTTTCCCTTGGCGCCGCCGGCGCAGAATGCGCGGCCGGCGCCGGTCAGGATCAGCACCCGGGCGTCGCGGTCGGCGTTCACGCGCCGCACGGCGTCGGCGACTTCGTCGCCCATCGTCTCATCCATCGCGTTCAGGGCGTCGGGACGGTTCAGGGTCAGGGTGACGAGGCCATCGTCCCGGTCGAGCGTGATCGTGGAATAACTCACGGCGCATTTCTCCGCAGGGGCCAGGCGCTCAACTTACCAAGCAGGCGTTCGCGCGGATAGCAGGGGGCGCGGGCGATTGTTGCTAAACTCGAAGCGTCGCGCCCATCGCGGGAGGCCCCATGAACCTCACGATCGAAAAGAATCTTGCCGTTGGCATGCGTGACGGCATCACCCTGCAGACGGACGTGTACCGTCCCGCGGGCGCCGGGCAGTGGCCGGCCGTATTGCTGCGGCTGCCGTACAACAAGGAGCAACCCGCGCTGCTGTTCCTCGCGGGTGACATCCTGCGGATCGCGCAGGCGGGTTACGCGGTGGTCGTACAGGACTGCCGCGGCACCTACCGGTCCGACGGGGAGTTCAGTCCGTACTTCCAGGAGGCCCGCGATGGAGCGGACACCATCGCGTGGGTTGCCGCACAGCCGTGGTGTACGGGCAAGGTCGGCATGATGGGTGCCTCGTACTACGGGGCGACGCAGTGGCTGGCGGCCGGGGAGACGCCACCTGCGCTGAAAGCGCTCGCACCGTTCATCACCACCGACCAGTACCACGATAAGTGGACGTACCAGGGTGGCGCGTTCCAGCTCGGTTTCATCCTGCAATGGGCAACCGCCACCTTCGCGGTGGGCGAGGTCGTGCGGCGGCTCGGTCATGGCGCCGCGGGCCCCGAGGATCTCCGCGCGGCGATCGCGGCGGCCGACCGGGTTCCGCACGACTACTCGCACCTGCCGTTGACCGACTGGCCCGCGCTCGCACAGCTCGCGCCGTACGTGCGGGACTGGCTCGCGCATCCCTCCTACGATGCCTACTGGAAGTCGATCGCGCCCTGTGAACAGTACGAACGGATCACCACGCCCGCGCTTAACTTCGGCGGCTGGTACGACCTCTTCCTTGGCGGCACGCTCGCCAACTACCTTGGCATGAAGGCACGCGGCGGCAGTTCCGACGCGCGCCGCCATCAGCGTCTCGTGATCGGACCGTGGGTACACGGGTACAACGGCGGCGTCTATGCCGAGCGAAACTTCGGACTGATGGCACACGATGGCGTGGCGGACGTCACGGCGATGCAGATCCGCTGGTTCGATCACTGGCTGAAGGGCCTCGACAACGGGGTGCCGGGGGACAAGCCCGTGCGCCTGTTCGTCATGGGCCGCGATACCTGGCGCGACGAGGACGACTGGCCGTTGCCGGACACGCGCTACGAACGGTGGTACCTCCACAGCGCGGGCCACGCGAACACGCTGGAGGGCGATGGCGGCCTGTCGACCACCCCGCCGGGCACCGAACCTGCTGACCACTACGCGTACGATCCGAGCGATCCCGTACCGACAATCGGCGGCGCGACGTTCCTGCCCGGGCTGTTCGTCGCCGCCAACGCAGGCCCGCGGGACCAGCGCGCGGTGGAACGTCGCGCGGACGTGCTGTGCTACACGAGCGAGCCGCTGCCACGGGACACCGAGGTCACCGGACCGGTCACCCTGGTGCTCTACGCGAGTTCCTCGGCGCTGGACACGGATTTCACCGGCAAGCTGATCGAAGTGCTGCCGGACGGGCGCGCGATGCTGCTGACCGACGGTATCCTGCGCGCGCGTTACCGCGACTCGCTGTCCGAGCCCCGGCTGCTGGAACCAGATCAGATCTGCGCACTGTCGCTGGATCTCGTTGCCACCGCGAACCTGTTCCGCGCCGGCAGCCGGATCCGGCTGGAAGTGTCGAGCAGCAACTTCCCCCGGTTCGATCGCAATCCCAATCACGGTGGCGTGATCGCGCAAGCGACCGCCGCGGACTTCGTCGTCGCGCGCAACCGTGTGTGGCACGACGCGACGCATCCGTCGCACCTGGTGCTGCCGATGGTGGATCGCTGATCCGTTGCAGACGAACCCCGGCGCAATCGCGCGGAACCCGCCACCGCGATTCGAGCGGTCGGGCGGTGCCGCCGCGCGGCGTTCAGCCCAGCGCCGTCTGCACGTCGATGCGTGGCACCTGCTGCAGGGTCTGCAGCACGACGCAGTAGCGTTCCGAGGTGGCGACGATCTTGCGCAGGGTTTCGTCGGGTGCATCGCCCGCGATGTCGAAGGTCAGGCGGATGTCGCGAAACCCCACCGGGGCATCCTTCGCCACGCCGAGCGTCCCGCGGAAATCGAGGTCGCCTTCCGCGCGCACCACCGCACGGGTGAGCGACACGCCGAAGGCCGTCGCGACCGCCTGCAACGTGACACCCGCGCACGCGACCAGCGCCTCGAGCAGCATGTCGCCGGAACAGGCCTGCAGGCCGCTGCCGCCGGTCGCGGGGTGCAAGCCCGCGTCGACCACCCCCTTGGCCGTGGCAATGCGGCACGCGACGCCGGCGATCCCGTTCGATTCGGCGCGCAACGTCACGAGTGCAGATTCCGGCGCATCGCGATATCGTGCCTTGAGCGGAGCCTGCAACGTTTTCAGTGATTCGGCGTCCATCGGACTCCTCCGGTCAGCGCAACGGATCATCGCCGGATGGTAACGAACGCCGCGCGCCGGGCGCAAACGGGCGTCACAACCAGGCAGCGCGCGTACCGTGCGCCGACGAGGAGGGGGAATGGCCAGGCAGATTCACATGAACGCGTTCACGCAGTGCTGCATCGGGCACCATTCCATCGGCCAGTGGAAGCACCCGCTCGATCGGCCGCTGGACGGCTACCGGAACGTGCACTACTGGGTGGAGCTCGCGCGTATCCTCGAAGCGGGCATGTTCGATGCGCTGTTCCTCGCCGATGTGCACGGAACCTACAGTGTCTACCGCGGCTCGCGCGAACCCGCGGTGCGACACGGGGTGCAGTTCCCGAGCAATGATCCCACGCTGATCATCAGTGCGATGGCGGCCGCGACGCGCCGACTGGGCTTCGCGGCCACCTACAGCACTACGTACTACCCGCCGTATCACACGGCCAAGGTCTTCTCCACGCTCGACCACCTGACGGATGGTCGTGTCGGCTGGAACGTCGTCACCTCGTACCTGGCCGATGCGAACGCGAACTTCGGCATCGATGCGATGGTGCCCCACGATGAGCGCTACGATCGCGCGGAGGAGTACATGGAAGTGTGCTACCAGCTGTGGGAGCACTCCTGGGAGGAGCGCGCGATGGTGCGCAATGCGCGCAGGGACGTGCTGATCGATCCGGCCCGTGTCCACCAGATCGATTATCGCGGCAGGCACTACCAGGTGCCTGGCCCGCACATGTGCGAGCCCTCGCCCCAGCGCAGCCCCGTGCTGTTCCAGGCCGGCCAGTCGGGGCGCGGGATCCGGTTCGCCGCGCGGCACGCGGAGGCGATCTTCGCGATCCATCCCCACGTGGAGGCCTGCCGCAAGGGCGTGCGGGCGCTGACCGACGCACTCAAGTCGGAGGGCCGCCGGCGCGCCGACGTGAAGTACTTCCCCGGCATCACCGTGGTGGTCGCCCCGACGGACGAGGAGGCGCGCCTGAAATTCGAGACCTGCCGGCGCTATGCGAGTCCGGAAGGTGCGCTGGCGCTCTTCTGCGGCTGGCTCGGTGTCGATCTCGCAAGCCTGCCGCGTGGCCGGAAGCTCGCACAGATGAAGACCGATGCCATCCAGGGCCTGCTCGGCTACTTCCAGGACATCGACCCCGCGCGTGACTGGACCGTCGAGGAGATGGGGGAGTACATGTCCCTCGGCAGCGTGATGCCCAAGGTGGTGGGCAGTCCGCAGACGGTGGCTGACGAACTCGAGCGCTGGATGGATGAGGGCGGCTGCGACGGCTTCAACCTCGTCCCGATCACGCAGCCGCTCGGGTTCGCCGAGTTCGGCCAGCTCGTCGTACCGGAGCTGCAGCGGCGGGGGCGGATGCCACGGGAATACGTCGGTGAAACGCTGCGTGAGCATTACTTCGGCGTCGGCCGTGCGCGCCTCGGCAAGTCACATGCCGCGCAGAGGACATTGCCACCATGGAAGCGTCGCACCGGCCGTGCGGCCGCGCGATGATGGCCCGTGCACGGCCGCGTCAATCCACGCAGACAGGAGACCTGACATGAAACGGGAAGTGTGTGCGATCGTCGGGGGCGGGGAGGGGCTTGGCCGCGCGCTGGCCGCCACGTTCGCGCGGAACGGATGCGACATCGCGCTGGTGTCACGCACGGTGGCCGGCAGTGCCGCGGCGCAAGCGGCGGCCGAGGCGGCGGGCGCGCGCGTGGAATTCGAAGCCGCCGATGCCACCCGGCCGGGCGAGCTGGAAGGGGCGTTCGCGCGCATCGCGAGCCGCCTCGGCGAAGTGGACGTACTGATCTACAACGCACGCGGCGGGTACGAACTGCACCGTCCGCTCGATCTCACGACCGCACAGCTCGAGGAGATTTTCCGGCTCGAAGTCCTGGGCGCATTTGCCGCGGCGAAAGCCGTGATGCCCGGCATGATCGCCCGCGGCCGCGGTACGGTGCTGTTTTCCAGTGCGACCGCCGCGTTCCGCGGATCGCCCGGCAACGCGCTTTTCGCCATCGGGAAGTTTGGCCTGCGCGCGCTCTCGCAGAGTCTCGCCAAGGCCTATGCGCGCGACGGCGTGCACGTCGCGCATGTCCGGCTCGACTGCAACCTGGACGTGCCGCTCGTCCGCGAGTTCATGGGCGAGGCCTATCGTCCCGAAGACTGCTCGAACACCGACGACGTCGCCCAGACGTACTGGTGGGTGCATCGCCAGCCCCGCTCGGCGTGGAGCAACGAGGTCGAGCTGCGGCCGTACACGGAACAGTGGACCTGCTGAGCGGGCGCGCGCGACGGCCCCGTGGCGAATTCCCCCGTCATTCGACGGGTTGAAGTCTCGTCGGACCCTGCTAGAGCTTGAATGAACACGTTCCGCCGCTCATCCGTGCGATGCAGGTGCGCGGCGCGAGAGGTCATCAATGCCCTGGCACGTCGTATACGAAGTACCGCACCGCCTGCTGCGGGTTCACGCACAGGGGACGCTGGATGTCCCCGCGCTGGACGCGCTCGGGCGCGAACTGGTCGCGTGGGCCATGGAGAAGAACGTGCGGCGTTTCCTGGTGGATTACCGGGATGCCGCGTTCAACCTGGCGTACGTGGACGCGTTCGACTTTCCGACGAAACTCCTCTCGGAAGGATTTCCGCGAGGCGCCCGGCTCGCGCTGGTGTACGCCTCGCGTGACGCCGAGACGTTCCTGTTCTACGAGAACGTCGCGGTCAATCGCGGCCTCGGTGCGCGCGTGTTCCGCGAACTTGCCGACGCCGAGGCCTGGGTAACACGCTGAGCCGCGGGCGGCGTTGCCGTCCCGTGACGGCGCAGTCCATCTACACGGCGGGCAATCCCGGCCACTTGGCGAATTCCGCGTAGGTCCGGTCCACGGCGATCCGATCATCCCGGATCTCGAGCACCGCGCAGAACGGCAGTTCCCAGCCGGGGCCGCGCGCGGGATCCGTGACCGCGGCTTCCACGACCACCGCGCGATCGGTCGCGTGCATCGCGGTCACGCGCATGCGGCGGCCGGGCGCGGCCGCGAGTACGGCCTTCTCGATGTCGATGAATTTCTGGATGCCGTCGTACCAGCCGATGCCCATCACCCCGACCTTGTAGTCGGCGTGGTAGCACTCGCGGACGAAGCGTTCGGGATCCGTGTTGTAGAGTTCGACATACCGCCTGGCGACGGCGAGGTTGTGTTCCTGTGGGGTGCTCATGGCAGACCTCCGCAAGGTTTCAGAGTGAGAGTCCGGGCCAGCGCGACCAGTCCGCGTAGCTGCGATCGATCGCGATCCGGCCGTCACGCATCGTCAGCACCGCGATGAAAGGCAAGGCCCAGTCGGGCCCCGACTCCGAATTCAGCAAAGTCACTTCCACGGTCACGGTGTCTCCGGCGACGTGCGCGTGCTCCAGCCGCATGCGTCGGCGGGGCGCGGCGCGCAGCACGCGGCGTTCCACGTCCAGGAACTGCACCGGTCCGGTGATCACTCCAGCCCCCATCGCGTGGACCACGCAGTCCTCCGTGTAGCATTCAGGGACGAAGCGTTCGATATCGTTGTTGTAGAGCTCGATGTAGCGATGCGCGGTGTCGAGATTGCGTTGTTCCTGCGAGGTCATGGCACGCTCCTCGGAGTCGTTGACGGGTGAAGTCCGTCCCTGGCGCCGGGTTCCGGAAGCCACGGCAACGCGTGCGCGCGGGACCGGTGGTCCGGGATTCGGGATCCTGTTGTAGCACCGCGCAGCGCACCAATGAAATGGGGAGCGCGTGCGAAATGCTGGTAGAGTTCCGCGCACCGTCACCTACGACGAGGAGGCCCGGATGGCGTTCGCGGAATACGATCAGTACGACGGCGTCGGGCTTGCGGCACTCGTCCGACAACGCGAAATCAGCGCCGCGGAAGTGCTGGAGGAAGCGATCCGGCGCGCCGAAGCGGTCGACCCCGTGCTCAACTTCCTGTGTCATCGCGCCTATGACGACGCGCGCAGGGCAGCGGCCGATCCGGCGCTGCCGGCGGGGCCGCTGCAGGGCGTGCCCTGGCTCGTGAAGGAACTCGCGACCGCATGGTCAGGACATCCGTACACGAACGCGCTGCCGTACATGAAGGACGTGATTGCGCCGTTCGATTCGGAGACCCTGCGGCGCCTCAAGGCGGCCGGGATGGTCCCGTTCGGCAAGAGCACGTCACCGGAAAATGGCTGGAAACTCGCGACCGAGTCGACCTTGTTCGGGATCACGCGCAGTCCGTGGGATCCGGAACGCACGCCGGGAGGCTCGAGCGGGGGCGCTGCCGCGGCGGTGGCGGCGCGCGTGCTGCCGATGGCCGAAGCCTCGGACGGAGGCGGTTCCGTCCGGGCGCCTGCTGCCAACTGCGGGCTGGTTGGACTCAAGCCCGCGCGCGGTCGCGTCACGCTCGCACCCGCCGTTGCGGACTACTGGTACGGCGGTGCCGTCATTCTCGGCGTGTCGCGCACGGTGCGGGATACTGCCGCGCTGCTCGATGTCACGCACGGCCACCTGCCCGGCGAGCCGTACCAGATCCCGCCGCCCGCGCGGCCGTTCGTGCGCGAGGTGGGTGCGGATCCCGGTCGCCTGCGCATCGCGATGGTGACCGCCAGTCCCGATCACGGTACGCCGGTCGATCCGCAGATCCGCGACGCCGTCGAACGCACTGCACAACTGCTGGAGTCACTTGGGCATCACGTCGAACCGCAGCCGGTACCCTACGCGTATCGACCGCTGCAGCAGGCGTACACCGCGATCGTTGCCACCCAGACAGCGGCGTTCTTCGACAGCATCGCGCCGCTCGTCGGCCGACCGGCGACGCGCGAGGACATGGCGCCCGTGTACTGGAGCATGTGCTACAAGGGCCGCAGCTTCAGCGGCGTGCAGCACGCCAGCCACGTGGAGACCGTGCGCATGCTGAGCCGCGAGATCGTCGGCCGCATGGCCGCCTTTGACCTCTGGCTGATGCCGACCGTGCCGATGCTCCCGCGGCCGCACGGGTACTACGACATGCGCCTGGACATCGATACCTACGATGACACCCTGATGGGGCCTGACTGCTGCTTCACGCTGCCATTCAACGCGACCGGTGCCCCGGCGATTTCCGTGCCGGCCGGGCTGTCGCGTGAGGGCTGGCCGATCGGCGTGCAGTTCGTCGGACAGGACTGTGGCGAAGCCGCGTTGCTGCGCATCGCCGCGCAGATCGAAACGGCCCGCCCGTGGAATCACCTCCGGCCGCGGATCGTCAGCGGCGCATGAACTTCCCGACCCTTTGCAACGGATGAATGACCCGATGACCCAGGCAAACTCGATGCACTCGGAGATGGCGCGTTTCTGGAACGAAAGCGGCGGTCGCCGCTGGAGCGCGAACATCGAGCGCGTGGAACGGATGCTGGAGCCACTGTCCGCGGCGCTGCTCGAATTCGCGGCACCGCGTCAGGGGGAGCAGGTGCTTGACGTCGGCTGCGGCGGCGGCCTGACCAGCAAGGCGTTCGCGGACGCGGTCGGCCCCACCGGGGCAGTCACGGGCCTCGATGTTTCCGCGGTAATCCTCGAGGTCGCGCGCGCACGCTTCGGCGATGTCCCGAACCTGCGCTTCGTGCAGGAAGACGCGGGCAGTACGCGGTTCGCACCGGCCAGTCTCGACCTGGTCACGTCGCGCTTCGGCGTGATGTTCTTCCCTGCGCCCGTCGACGCGTTTCGCAACCTGCGCACGGCGCTGAAGCCGGAAGGGCGGCTGCGCTTCGTCTGTTGGCAGGCGCTTGCGTTGAACCCGTGGATGCGGCTGCTCGCGGAGGCCGCGTTCACCGTGCTGCCTCGGCCCGAGCCGACACCCCCGAATGCACCGGGACCCTTCGGCCTGGCGGACGAGACGTATCTCCGCGGGGTGCTGGCGGGCGCGGGTTTTGGCGATATCGAGGTGCGCGCCCACCGCGTGACGCTCGATCTCGGCCCGGTCGAAGCGGCCGTGCAGCAGATGACGCAGATGGGGCCGGCCGCGCAGGCCTTCGAAGATGCCGACGACTCATCGCGCGAACGCGTCTGCGACGCCATGCGCGCCGCGGTGACGCCCCACGCGGCCGGCGGCACCGTGAGGCTCGACGGGGCCACGTGGCTCGTCGCGGCGGCCCCGTGAGGCCGGTCAGCGCACCGCCAGTGCCCGTCCAGGTGAACAGGGACGCGTGACACGCCCATCGGTCCGGCAGGGGCGGCCCGCGCCCGTCGGCGGGTCCGAGGCCGCTCGCTACTGCGCGTAGATCCGTCCCGCCAGTACGCGCGCGCCCTCGGACCCCACCACTTCGCGATGGGGCACGCCTGCCGCGAGCTCGAACGTCTGTCCCGCCGGCACGAAGCGGGGGCCGTCGGGCAGTTCCAGCGTGAACGCGCCGGCGAGAACCAGTCCGAACGCCCTGAACTCGTGCGTGTGCTCGGGACTTGCGTGCCCCGGAGCCCAGTCGACGGTGCAGGGTTCAGCAGTGCTGAGCGCGGCAAGCCGCGCGCGAAACGTCGCTTCGTCCATCGAAACCCCTTGCTTCATTCCGGCGTGACGCCGGTCGCAACCAGAAACCGGGAAACCATGTTGTAGGCCGCGATCGTGGCGATCAGCTCGACGAGCGCCTGCTCGGTGGGCAGTGCGCGCCGCAGCGCCTCGAGCAACGCGTCGTCCACCCGGATGTCACGGGTCATCGCGACCGTGAGCCGCAGTGCGTCCCGCGCAAGCAAATCGAACAGCGGGGAATCGCACGCCGCCACGGGATCGCGCAGCGCGTCCACCTGCGCGGACGTACCGCCGGCGCGCAGGAACTCGGGTGCGTGATGGATGAACTCGTACTCCGCGCCGTTCAACACCGCCACCACGCAGATCGCGAGTTCGCCGAGCCGAGGATCAAGCGACAGCCCGCGGCGGACGGCGCCCATGTAGGCGTTCCAGCCGGCCGCGAGCGGCGGGCTGTGCAGCAGCACCCGGTCGAGGTTGAGCAGCGTCCCGCCGCGCCGCGCGCGCACGGCGGCTACCAGCTCGGCGGGTTCGGCGAGATCCGCCGGCAGCAGCAGAACCGGCACCTATTGCCCCTTGAACACTGGCGGCCGCTTATCGAAGAACGCCGTCACCGCCTCGATGTGGTCATCGGTGCGCTGCGCCAGCACCTGCATTGCCGCGGACATCTCCATGATCGCGTCGAAACTGGCGTTCACGCCCTCGCGCATCAGCCGCTTGGTCATGCGCAGCGCCTGCGGCGGCTGCTGGATGATCCTGCGCGCGAGCTTCTCCGCCTCCGCCATCAGCTGATCGTCGGGATGAACCGCGGACACGAGACCCCAGTCACACGCCGTCTCGGCATCGATCACGTCACCCGTGAAGTAGAGCTGGGCGGCCCGCGACCAGCCGACGATCCGCGGCAGCAGCCAGGCGCCGCCGTCACCGGGGATCAGCCCGATCTTCAGGAATGTCGCCCCGAACTTGGCGCTGGCCGCGGACAGGCGGATATCGCACAGCGATGCGACATCACCGCCGAGGCCGATGGCCGGGCCGTTGATCGCACCGACGATCGGCACCTCGATGCTCCACATTGCCTTGATGATGCCGTGGATGCCGCTGCGGTAATGGTCCCGCAGCTGGAGGTTGCTGCCGCCGAACTCGCCCTCGCGGTCGCGCATGGCCTTGAGATCGCCTCCGGCGGAAAACGCCGGGCCGGCGCCCGTCATTATCACGCAGCGGATGTCGAAGTCGTCGTTGACCCTGCGCGCCATCGCCTGGAACTGGTCACCGTCCCCGGCGAGACCCAGCGGATTGCGCTTGTCGGGCCGGTTCAAGGTGACTTGGGCGATGTGGCCGCGCTTTTCGAATAACAGCAGATCGTTGTTCATGAAATCCTTGCTTTCGTCGTTCTGAAGATCGCCTGGGAAACTGCCGGCGCGGCGCCTCCCAGGAACACGTGCCAAATATCGACGTGGCCCGCGCGGGCCGGGGAAGTGCCCGTTACGCGGTGAGAGTGTGCCACAGGCGGTCGCCGCCCTCGGCCACCGCGACGTCGCCGAGGTAACGACCCCACTCGCCGTGGGCGCCGAACTCGGCGCGCCAGGACCACAGGCGGCGGGTCAGGAACTGGAGATCGTATTCGTACGTGAAGCCGATCGCGCCGTGCACCTGGTGGCTGAGACGCGTGATCGGTTCCACCGCCTCGCTCGCGCGGCACTTCGCGGCGGCAATCTCGAAACGGGCGTCGCGGCCCGCAGCGGCGAGGCCGCGCTCCTCGAGCGCGAGATGGGCGGCGAGCGCGATGGTGTCCACCGCCGCCATCTGGCCGGCGATCTCCGCGAGATGATGCTGGATGGCCTGGAACTGGGAGAGCATCCGGCCGAACTGCTCACGTTCCGAGGTGTACTTCACGCTCAGCTCGAGACAGGCCGCGGCGGCACCGGCAATCTGCGCGCTGCGCAGCAGCGCGCCCAGCCAGCGCACGATCTCCGCGGGCTGCCCGAGCGGGGCGCGCTGCAGGATTTCGGCATCGCGGAACGCGACATCATCACGCGGTTCGCGCGCGAGGTTCGCATCCTCACGGATGCGCGCCCCGCCGCGCCCGAGCACGACGAGGTCACCGGAGTCGGTCACGCCGACGTAAGTCGTTGCGTGACGGCCCCAGGGCACGCGCGCGGCATCGAACGTGGCGCCTGCTGCGCCAAACGCCGTCGCCGGGATCGGCGCCGGCAGTACCGTGGTGACCCCCTCGGGCGGCGTGATGCCCGCCTGGTCACACAGCCAGCCGGCGAGCATCTGTTCGACCACCGGGGCCGGCACCGCGTGGCGTCCGCAGGCGCGCGCGACGATGAACGCTTCCATCCAGCCGCCCCCCATGCCGTCGCGCGCTTCGCAGACCAGCACCTGCGGCAACCCGAGCTCCACCGTCGCACCCCATAACGCATCGTCCCACGTGGTGTCCTCGAGGCGGGTCAAGGTCTCGCGGGTGACGAGATCGCCGAACAGCCGCGTGATGCTGTCTTCGAGGATTTTCTGTGCTTCGTTCATCGTACCCCCAAGCCGCGCGCGATGATGCCGCGCAGGATTTCCAACGTGCCGCCGCGCAGCGAGAACGACGGCGCGAGCTGCATCAGGTTGCCGAGTACCTGCTGGAAGTCGCTGCCGTGACCCGCCAAGGTCGGTTCGAGGTCGACCAGTTCCTGGGCGAGGCCCGGCAGCCGCTGTTCGAAATGACAGCCGAGATCCTTGACGATGGAAGCCTGCAGCCCTGGGTCCAGGCCCTCGTTCAGCATGCCGGCGACGGACAGGGACATGTTGCGCAACGTGGCGGTCCAGGCGATCTCCGCGCCGATCTTCGCCAAGGTGGACGGACTCGCCTTGCCGTCCAGCAGCTTGACGAGCTCGGTGAGCAGCACGTACGAGGA
>JBFWUN010000058.1:0-25556 GCA_050247235.1 Gammaproteobacteria bacterium | reverse complement strand
GACTAAAGCCTGCGCCCGCGGCCGCCGATACCCCGCATCAGCGGAAGTCCCGTTGCATTCGTCGCGCGGGACACCCCATTGCCGGAGGTCCTTCCATGTCGGATATGGTCAATCAGTTCTCGCTGCGCCTGCAGATGTTCGTGGTGGCAGGTGCGGGTGCTATTGGGGCGGCGGCCGGTGCCGCGAGCGTCGCACTGTTCGACCCGGCCGGGGTGGTTGGGCACTCCGTGGTGACCTGGAGCGTCATGGCGTTCGGGGTGGTGCTGCCGTTCGCGGTCGCGTTCTGGCTCGGCAGGCATGCGGCGCGGCGCGCTGAGCAGATCGTGGAGGGATTGAAATCCCTGGCTTCCGGTGATCTTACCTATCGTTGCAAGCTCTCGGGTCGCGACGAGTTTGCGTGGATGGCCTGGGAGTTCACGAGTGCGCGCAAGAGTTTCGCCCAGGTCGTGGACAAGGTGCTCTCGAACTGCGGTGCACTGGCTACGGCGGCGGATCAGCTGTCCGCCGTCACTTCGCAGAGCCAGGCCGGGATCAACCGGCAACACCGTGAGACCCAGCTTGTCGCGAGTGCGGTCGCGGAACTGACGGAATCGGTCGACGTGGTGGCCCTGAAAGCCCAGCGTGCAGCGGATGCGGCCGCGGCCGCCGACCAGGAGTCAAAGGCAGGTTTCAGCGTCGTGCGCGAGACGCACCAGGTGATCGAGGAGCTTGCGACCGCCGTGAACCAGACGGGCGACGCAATTGAACGACTCAAGGCCGACAGCATGAACATCGGCACCGTACTGGACGTGATCCGTAATATCGCCGAGCAGACCAACCTGCTTGCGCTCAACGCAGCGATCGAAGCCGCACGTGCGGGCGAACAGGGTCGCGGATTCGCGGTGGTGGCCGACGAGGTCCGCAGCCTCGCCAGTCGTACGCAGGAATCGACGCGCGAAATCCAGTCGATGATCGAACGGCTGCAAAGCGGCGCGAATCACGCGGAAGAGATGATGAAACTCGGGCTCGCACGTGCCGAGGCCAGCGTCCAGCAGGCGCACAGCGCCGGACAGTCGCTGGAATCCATCACTGGCATGGTGGATACGATCCGCGAGATGAACGCGCAGATCGCGGAACTCGCCGCGCGGCAACGATCCACGAGTCTGAATATCACGCAGAACATCGAGAGCATCGGCGCGATCTCGAACGAGGCCGCCGAGGCCGCCACGCAGATCACGCAGGCGAGCCATGACCTGGCCCACCTGGCCGCCAATCAGCAGGAACAGGTGGTCAAGTTCAGGCTGGTGTGAGGGAGTCGGAGACCGCCGGGGCGCCGCGCGCGCCGGCGGTGTTCGGGTAGGTAGGCTTCCCTTCCGGCCCGCCCGCCCAGGTCGAATAAAAAAAGCCGGGGACCGGGTTCACCGGCCACCGGCCAATGCAGCGCTCTTAGCTCCATTCGAGGAGGTCTGGTCTAATGCCCAATTAGTCCCAGCTAAGCGCGCCGCCAGTCTGATATTCCGTCACCCGCGTCTCGAAGAAGTTCTTCTCCTTCTTGAGATCAATCACTTCGCTCATCCACGGGAACGGATTGGTTGCACCGGGGTACTGCTCCGGCAACCCGATCTGCGCACATCGGCGATTGGCGATGTAGTGCAGGTATTCTTCGAACATGTTTGCATTCAGCCCAAGGATCCCGCGCGGCATCGTGTCCTGTGCGTAACGGATCTCGAACGAAATGGCTTCCTTGATCAGGCCGACAATCTCGCCCTGGAACGCCTCGGTCCACAGGTGCGGATTCTCCACCTTGATCTGGTTGATCACATCGATGCCGAAATTCATGTGCATCGACTCGTCACGGAGGATGTACTGGAACTGTTCGGCGACGCCGGTCATCTTGTTGCGTCGACCCATCGACAGCACCTGCACGAACCCCACGTAAAAGAAAATCCCCTCGAACACCACGTAGAACGCGATGAGATCGCGCAAAAGGCGCTGATCCGAGGCAGGGGTACCGGTACGGAACGTGGGATCTCCGAGGCTCTCGGTGAACCGCATCGCCCAGGACGCCTTGTCGTGGATCGACGGCACCTCGCGGTACATGTTGAAAATCTCGGATTCGTCCAGTCCCAGGCTTTCCACGCAGTACTGGTACGCATGCGTGTGCAGTGCTTCTTCGAACGCCTGGCGAAGCAGGTACTGCCGACACTCCGGGTTGGTGATCAGGCGGTAGACGGCGAGCACGAGATTGTTTGCAACCAGTGAATCAGCGGTCGAGAAGAATCCGAGGTTGCGCTTGATGATCAGCCTTTCATCCTCGGTCAGGCCGTCCCGGCTCTTCCACAGCGCGATGTCCGCATTCATGTTGATTTCCTGCGGCATCCAGTGATTCGCGCAGGCATTCAGGTACTTCTGCCATGCCCACTTGTACTTGAACGGCACCAGTTGGTTCAGGTCCGCACGGCAGTTGATCATCCGCTTGTCATCCACGGCGAGCCGGCGGGCACCGAACTCCACCTGCTCCAGGCCCGTGGCGCCGGAATGCTGTTCTGCGTCCAGGGTCAGTGGCACGGCGGGTTCCACCTGCATCACTTCTCCTGGCGTCGGCGTGTTCACTTCTGCCGTCTGCAGCATCTCCAGTGCTTCCGAAGCCAGCATCGCCCGTGCGTATCCCGAGTTCGGCGCCTGCTTGAACTTCGCGAGCGGATCATCCCAATTCAACATTCACTCCCCCTTGAAAACTTGATCAGACATCCCGTACCTGCGGAATGTCTTACTGGCATGCCTCGCAGTCCGGATCGAGCAACGAGCAGACCTTCGGTCCCTCGGCCGCCGTCGCACTCGACTGCTGCACGGCATTGAGTTTGCCGTCGCTCAGCGTGCTCTTCTCCACGTGGGTCGCCCCCATCGTGCGCAGGTAATACGTGGTCTTCAGTCCGCGCACCCACGCGAGCTTGTAGAGATTGTCCAGTTTGCTGCCGCTTGGCTCGGCCATGTAGAGATTCAGCGACTGTGCCTGGTCCAGCCATTTCTGCCGGCGGGACCCTGCTTCCACGAGCCATCGAGGATCGACTTCGAACGCCGTGGCGTAGAGTTCCTTCAACTCGGCCGGGATGCGATCGATGTGCGCGACGCTTCCGTCGTAGTACTTCAGGTCGTTGACCATCACCTCGTCCCACAGGCCGCGGGCCTTCAGGTCCTGTACGAGGTACATGTTCACGACCGTGAACTCGCCGGAAAGATTCGATTTCACGAACAGGTTCTGGTACGTGGGTTCGATTGACTGGCCGACGCCGCAGATGTTGGAGATCGTTGCGGTAGGGGCGATGGCCATGCAGTTCGAATTGCGCATTCCGGTCTTCTTCACCCGCTGCCGGAGACTCTCCCAGTCGAGCGTCGCACTCCGGTCCACGTCGAGATATCCGCTCCGACCGTTCTCCAGGAGTTCGAGTGAATCATGCGGGAGGATCCCGCGACTCCACAGCGATCCTTCGAAACTTGCATACGTACCGCGCTCGGACGCGAGGTTGGTTGACGCCTTGATTGCGAAGTAGCTCACGGCCTCCATCGAACGGTCGGCGAACTCGACCGCTTCCGTGGACGCGTACGGGATGCGCAACTGGTACAGGCAGTCCTGGAAACCCATGATGCCCAGTCCCACGGGCCGATGCCGCAGGTTCGAGGCGCGCGCAGTCGGCACGCTGTAGAAGTTGTAATCGATGACGTTGTCGAGCATCCGCATCGCGACGGAGATCGTTTGCTCGAGCTTGCGCATGTCCAGCCCTTCCGCCGACACATGCTGTGCGAGGTTCACCGAGCCCAGGTTGCACACCGCGATCTCGTGTCCGGGGGACGTGTTCAGCGTGATCTCGGTACACAGGTTGGAGCTGTGCACGACGCCGACGTGCTGCTGCGGCGAGCGCAGGTTCGCCGGATCCTTGAAGGTGATCCACGGGTGCCCGGTCTCGTAGAGCATCGCGAGCATCTTCCGCCACAGATCCACGGCGCGCATTTTCTTTGCATTCCGGATCTCGCCGCGGGCCGCCCTGGCTTCGTACTCCACGTAGCGGCGCTCGAATTCCGCTCCGTAGAGGTCGTGCAGTTCCGGCACGTCGTTCGGCGAGAACAGGGTCCAGTCGCCGTCCTCGCATACGCGCTTCATGAAGAGGTCCGGCACCCAGTTCGCGGTGTTCATGTCGTGGGTGCGGCGGCGGTCGTCGCCGGTGTTCTTGCGCAGGTCGACAAACTCCTCGATGTCCATGTGCCAGGTTTCAAGGTAGGCGCAGACCGCCCCCTTGCGCTTGCCTCCCTGGTTCACGGCGACCGCGGTGTCGTTCGCGACCTTCAGGAACGGCACCACGCCCTGGGACTTGCCGTTCGTACCCTTGATGTGCGCGCCCATGCCGCGCACCGGGGTCCAGTCGTTGCCGAGTCCACCGGCGAATTTGGACAGCAGCGCGTTGTCCTTGATGGCACCGAAGATGCCATCGAGGTCGTCCGGGACCGATGTCAGGTAGCAGGATGACAACTGCGGGCGCAACGTGCCCGAGTTGAACAGCGTGGGCGTGCTGCTCATGAAATCGAACGTGGACAGCAGGTCGTAGAACCGGATCGCCCATTCCTCGGGTTCGATCTCGTTGATCGCGAGTCCCATCGCGACGCGCATGAAGAACGCCTGCGGCAGTTCGAAGCGCGTGCCGTCGTACTGCAGGAAGTAGCGGTCGTAGAGTGTCTGCAGACCGAGGTAGGTGAACTGGAAATCCCGCTCGGCCTTGATCGCGTGGCCGAGTCGCTTGAGATCGAAATTGCCGAGGCGCGGGTCCATCAGCTCGAGGTCGATGGCGCGCTTGACGTAATTCTCGAAATAGTGGGGATAGCGCTCGGCCATCTCCTGCTGCGTGGCGTTGTCGACATGGTTGCCGACGTAGGTCAGCGCCTCGTTGCGAAGCGCGTCGAGCAGCATGCGGGCTGCCACGAGCGAATAATTCGGTTCCCGTTCGATGAACGTACGGGCACTCATCACGAGCGCGCGCGACACGTCCGATTCCGCGACGCCATCGAACAGCGACCGCATCGTTTCCGTCAGGATGAGCTGAGGGTCAGTGTTCGGGATGTCCTGGCACGCTTCGGTCACGATGCGCTGCAGGCGCGCGTCATCGAGCGCTACGCGCACGCCGTCCTTGCGCGTGACCGCGAGCTGATGCCTGGCGGGTGCCGCTTCGTCGGCCTGTTCCTGCCTGCGCTGACGTTCCCGCGCGCGATCCTCGCGGTACAGGACGTACGCACGGGCCACCTTGTGCTGGCCGCCACGCATCAGCGCGAGTTCCACCTGGTCCTGGATGTCCTCGATATGGACGGCCCCGCCCGCCGGCATGCGGCGGGTGATCGCCCGTACCACGGCCTCCGCGAGCTCATCGACCGTCTCGTGGACCCGGCTCGACGCCGCCGCGTTGCCGCCTTCGACCGCGAGGAACGCCTTGGTCATGGCGATCTTGATCTTGTCGCCGTCGAACGCGGTGACCTTGCCGTTGCGCCGGATGACCTTGAATTCGCCAGGAGCCGTAGCCGCGACCTCGGGCTCGGTCGCCGCGGCGGTCGGGGACCAGAAACTCCGCGCGGAACCGCGGACGACGGTGGAATTTTCCAGCTCCATGCAATCTCCTCTGTGCGGCAAAGCGGTCGGTGACGAGCTTGTGACCAAGCTTTCGACGTTTTCTACGTTCGCTGTGTAAGCGCTTGTATAGCGCCACAATACGATGTGGTCAAGACGTAATTCAACCACAAGATGATGTGGCCTGTCGTGGGCGGGGAGGGTGTGCGCCGAAGGGGTGCGGTGCACGATTCCGACGAAGCCGTAACGAGATCAGACGGTTATCTTTTGGCGTCCCAAAATGAGGCTGGCGAAGGCTTGAACGAAACGGCGAAGCAATCGCCAACCCATGCGGTCGCGGGTAACCGCGGGCGTTCCACCGGGCGCCCTCAGCCCAGCGGATCCCGCAGGTAGATGGGCAAGGCAAGCTCGGGTGTCAGCGTGCGGCCGGCCGCGAACTCCGTGCTGGCGAGCGCCGCGACGTCCCGCGCCCGTGGAAAGCGAATCCGCCCGAAGTCGGTGAACACAGGCGCCAGTCGCGCGCGCTCACCCGCAGGCAATTGCGCGCCGCCGTGTCCGATCGCGGCGAACGGGCGTCCGGCCGGCGCGATGGCGTCGGCGGTGCTGACACGATCCGAGGTCAGCGCTGCGCAGAGTCCCGGTCCGTCGACGCGATAGAACCCCCAGTAAAGCTCTTTGCGACGCGCATCGAGCAGTGGCAGCTGCAGTGGCAGGCCGGTGACCCGCCATCCTTCGTGCGCGAGTGCCGCGAGGCTGGACACCGCCACGAGCGGCAATCCGTGCGCGAGCGCCATGCCTTGCGCCGCACTCGCGGCAACCCGTACGCCCGTGAACGCGCCGGGTCCGGCGCCGAAGGCGATCCCGTCGAGTTGACTGAGCGACAAGCCGTGCTGCGCTCGCAGCGCCTCGCACAGTGGCAGCAGGATCCCGGTATGACGCGCCGGGCATTCGACGTGACGCTCTTCGATTGTGCCATCGACGTAGAGCGCAACCGAGCAGAACTCGCCGCAGGTCTCCAGCGCGAGGATCTTCATACCGGGCTCGCACCAGCGCGCGCGAGTCGGCAGCATGCGGCGGCCCCGGTATACTCCGCCACCATGTTCACACCCGTCGAAACGTTCATCGCGTGGCGTTATACCAGAGCGCAACGACGAACACAGTTGGTTTCGCTGATCTCGGCAATCGCGATCTCGGGCGTGGCCCTCGGCATCGCAGCGCTGCTGACGATCCTGTCCATCATGAACGGATTCGGAGACGAGATGCGCAACCGGATGCTCGGGATGACGGCGCACCTGGAGGTGCGTGCGCGCAGCGGCGGGATAGCGGATTTCAAGGCGGTTGCCGCGATGCTGGCGGCCGACCCTGCGGATGAAGCGGCGCGAGTGGTCCAGTGGGCTCCGTTCATCGAAGGCCAGGCGCTGCTGACCCGCTTCAATGCCGTGCAGGGCGCCCAGGTCCGCGGGATCGATCCGGCGCGCGAAGCGCGGATGACCGTGCTCGATGAACGCATGCAGCAGGGAAGTCTCGCCGCGCTGGCTCCGGGTGGTTTCCAGGTGGTCGTGGGGCGCGGAATCGCGGACGCGCTGCGGCTCGGCGTGGGCGACGACGTGATGCTCGTGCTCGCGGAACCGCTGCGCACCGCCTCGGGAATGCTGCCGCGGCTCAAGCGATTCCAGGTTGCCGGGATCTTCGAGGCCGGGGTGCAGGAGTTCGACTCGGCCACGGTCTACATCCATTTCGAGGATGCCCGACGCGTGTTCCGACGTCGCGCGGGCGCGGACGGATTGCACGTGAACCTGGTCGACCCGTTCGCCGCGGATCGCGTGCGTGACACGCTTGCCGGGCGTCCTGGCGCGGACGCCTGGACCATCGTGAGCTGGACCCGCAGCCATGCCAACCTGTTCCGCGCACTCGAGACGGAGAAAGTGGTGATGTTCGTCATCCTGCTCCTCAGCGTCGCGGTCGCGGCGTTCAATCTCGTCGCGACACTCGTGATGGTGGTGACCGAGAAGGCTGGCGAGATCGCGATTCTGCAGACCCTGGGTCTGACGCCGCGCCAGGTGCTGCGGGTATTCTTCACCCAGGGCGCGATGATCGGGGCTGCAGGCGTCGGGGTCGGCGCGCTCGCCGGGGTACTCCTCGCGGCGAATGTCGAACGGCTCATCGCCTGGCTGGAGGAGTTGCTGGGCTTCAAGATCCTCGCGCCCGACGTGTACTACATCAGTCATATCCCGGCGAGTCTCGAGGCGGCCGATGTGCTCGTCACGCTCGTGGTGTCGCTCGCGCTGTGCTTTGTTGCGCCGCTGTACCCGGCGTGGCTCGCCAGTCGCACCCGACCCGCCGAGGCATTGCGCTATGAATGACCGGGAACCGGCGATCTCCGCGCGCGATGTCTCCAAGCGGTACATCGACGGCGAACTCGATGTGCCCGTGCTCGCGCACGTGAATTTCGCGGTGCGGGCAGGTGAGAGTGTCGCAATTCTCGGTGCGTCCGGTTCCGGCAAGAGCACGCTGCTGCATCTGCTGGGGGGATTGGAGGCCCCGACGAGCGGTGAAATCCGCTGCGCGGGCCAGGTGCTCGGCCGGCTGGACGAGCGCGCGCTGGGCCGCTTGCGCAACCATGAACTCGGGTTCGTGTACCAGTTTCATCATCTGCTGCCCGAGTTCAGTGCAATCGAGAATGTCGCAATGCCGGTGCTTATTTCGGGTGCCTCGGCGCGCGTCGCCGCCGAGCGCGCTCGCGCGATGCTCGAACAGGTTGGGCTGGGGCATCGCGGCCGCCATCGACCCGCGGAGCTCTCGGGCGGAGAGCGTCAGCGGGTGGCGATCGCCCGTGCCCTCGTGATGGCGCCGCGTTGCGTGCTGGCGGACGAGCCGACGGGCAATCTCGACGAGGTGACCGCCGAACACGTGTTATCGACGATGCTCGGTCTCAAGCGCGAGTCGGGCACGGCGCTCGTCGTCGTCACGCACGACCGGAAGCTGGCGCTCCAGATGGATCGCGTGATTGAACTGCGCGGCGGGCAGGCGCACGAACTCGCGCGCGAGGAGCCGCGCGACAGACCCTGACGACTGCCGCGCAGGGCTGGTCTGCAGTAACATCGTGACGGCCACCACCCGGGTGGCACGGGCCGGATCGCCCGTTTCCCGTTCCCGACGTCAAGGAAGACGATGCGATGAACGTGCTGATGCTCGCGTGGGTGGGCGGCCTGCTGCTCGTCCAGACCCTCCCGCAACTGCCCCCGACCGCGTGGTGCGCCGCGGTGCTGCCGGGCGTGGTGCTCCTGCTGATTGCGCCGCGCACACGCGCATACGCGGCGCTGCTGGGTGGGCTGTGCTGGGGCATCTGGCGGGCGGACGTCGCGCTCGATGCGCGTCTGCCCGTGACCTTGGAGGGCACCGCGCGCGTGCTGCGCGGCGAGATCCGGGACCTGCCCGCGCGCACGGGAAGCGGGACGCGTTTCGTGCTGGAGAACGCGACGGCGGCAACCGCGTCCCGCTGGCCGGATGGTCGCCAGCGATTGCGCCTGAGCGTACACGGTGCGCACTTCACGCCCATGGCCGGCAGTACCTGCACGTTGTACGTCAGGCTTCGGCAACCCCGCGGCACGCGCAGTCCCGGCGCGTTCGACGCCGAGCAGTGGTACTTCGGGCAGGGAATCGATGCGCTCGGGTACGTGATCGGACATCCGGGCAATCGCTGCGCCGCGCACGACGGCTTCAGCTGGGGCCGCCTGCGTGACACGCTTACGTCCGCGATCCGGGATCGCGTGAGCGATTCCGACGCCGCGTCGATTCTCGCAGCGCTGACGGTGGGGGCCTCCGCGGAGATCTCCGACCGCCAGTGGGAGATCCTGCGCAACTCCGGCGTGGTGCATCTCATCTCTGTCTCCGGACTGCATGTCGCGATGGTGGCGCTCGGCGGTTTCGCGGTTGCGCGCGTCCTGAATGCGGCGCTGGCGGTGGTGTTGCGACGGGAACCCGTTCCGCATGTGCCGGCGATCGCCGCGTTTGCGCTCGCGGGGGGCTACGCGCTGCTCGCCGGGTTTTCGATCCCCACCCAGCGCAGCCTCGCGATGATCGCGCTCGCGCTCGTCAACCGGTGGCGGGCACGACCGCTGGTCACCGCCGAATCGCTGCTGTGGACAGCGTGCCTGCTGCTGACGGCCAGCCCCGAGGCGAGCCTGACGGCGAGCTTCTGGCTGTCGTTCGGTGCGCTCGCGCTGCTCCTGCTGCTCGACTGGATGCGCCGGCGCAACGACGCGCGGTACCGCTGGCTGGGCGTGCACGCGGTCCTGGCGCTCCTGCTCGCGCCGCTCCTCGCGTTCACGTTCCAGAGCCTGCCGTTGCTGTCACCGCTTGCGAACGCGGTAGCGATCCCGCTCGTCACGTTCCTGATTGTGCCGCTGTGCCTCGTGGGCGCCGCAGTGTGGCCGCTCGGTGAACCCTGGGCGAGTCTCTGCTTCATGTCGGCCGCGCGCTTGTGGTCGGCACTATGGGTGTTCCTGGCGCCACTGGGCTCGACGCAGGCAGTCTTTACGCTGCCGTATGCGGTTCCACCAATCCTGTTCGTGCTTGCGCTGGGCGGCGTCGCACTGGCGTTGTCTCCATTGCCGCGTGGGCGGACGCCGTGGCTCGCCGTACTCGTGATCCTGTGCCGCTTGTCACCCCGCCCGCCGCTCCGGGACGGGGAATTCGAGGTCGCGATGCTCGACGTCGGACAGGGGTTGAGCGTGGTGATCAGCACGGCACGGCATGTCCTGGTCTACGATGCGGGTGCGCGCTTCGCCGGCGGCGGTGACCAGGGCGCGCTGGTCGTGGCACCGTTCCTGCGCGCCCGTGGCGTCGAAGCGATCGACAACCTCGTCGTCAGTCACGGCGACATCGATCACGCCGGCGGTGCGCAATCGCTTGCCCGCGCACTGCCCGTCGGGACCCTGCTTGCGGGAGACGCTGCATCGTTGGCCACCGTGAACGCGGCCGCACGGGACCGCTGTCAGGCGGGCCAGCGCTGGGGGTGGGACGGCGTCACGTTCGAAGTACTCTCCCCGGAGCATCCGGAGAGCGCCCCTTCTGACAACGATGGATCCTGCGTCGTGCGAGTCTCGAGTACCCGGTATGGACACGTGGCGGTGCTCCCGGGGGACATCGGCGCCGCGACGGAGCAGCGACTCGCCGCTGCGGAACGGCTCGCACCCGCGACGCTCGTCGTCGTACCGCACCACGGCAGCCGCTCGTCGTCGAGCCCACGGTTCGTCGCGGCGCTGAACGCGCGATACGCGCTGGTCTCAGCGGGACATCGCAATCGCTTCAACCACCCTGCACCCGAAGTGCGCGAGCGCTATCGCGCCGGCGGCAGCCGGGTCATCGAAACTGCGCGCGCGGGCTCTGTATGGATTCGGCTGGGGGCGCGTATCGAGATCGATTCCTCCCGCGCGCATCGTCGTTACTGGGATCCTGGTTGAACCGCGCGCCGCGCCCTTCCCGAGGTTGGCGCGGTCTGCTAACGTCTGTCGCCGTCATCGCGGGCGGCAATGGGAGAGGAACGGACGCGCAGTGTTCGAGATCATCAAGGCGGGCGGCTGGGTGATGGTGCCCATCCTGCTCGGTTCCATCGTGGCCACCGCCATCATCGTCGAGCGCTTCTGGTCACTTCAGCCCAAGCGGGTCACTCCGGAGAATCTCGTCGCGCAGGTCTGGCAGTGGTTGCGCACCGGCAAGCTCGACGACAAGAAAGTCCAGACGCTCAAACTCGGCTCTCCGCTCGGCCGGGTGCTCGCCGCAGGGCTCGCCAACCGGCAGTACGATCGGACCATCATCAAGGAGAGCATCGAGGAGGCGGGGCGCCACGTGGCGCACGAACTCGAGCGCTACCTCAATACCCTCGGGACAATCGCGGCGATTTCTCCGCTGATGGGCCTGCTCGGGACGGTGTTCGGCATGATCAAGATGTTTGCCGCACTGAAGACGCATGGTGCCGGTGACCCGAGCGCGCTGTCCGGCGGGATCGCCGAGGCACTCATCACCACGGCGGCAGGGCTGACGGTTGCGATTCCGGCGCTCTACTTCTACCGGTTCTTTCGCGGCCGCGTGGATGCCCTCGTCATCACGATGGAGCAGGAGGCGCTCAAGCTCGTCGAAGTGCTGCACGGCCAGCGCGAACAGGAACCCGACTGATGTCAATCGACGGATCGCCGCAACCGGCGGTGCTCGCGACACGGTAAGACAGGCGCCACATGAACTTCCGCCCCCGTCGCCACGAGGATGTCGAGGTCAACATCACCTCGCTGATCGATGTCGTGCTGCTGCTGCTTATTTTCTTCATGGTCTCCACGCGCTTCGTCGATGAATCGAAGATCGATCTGCAACTGCCCTCCGCGAGCGAGCACCCCGTGGACACGGAGCCCGACGCGATCGAAATCGTGATCGACAAGCGTGGCCAGTTCTTCGTCAATGGCAGCGCGCTCGTCAACGGCAAGCCGGAGACACTCGAGGCCGCGTTGCGCGAAGCAAAGGGCAAGGCACGCGATCCGATGGTCATCATCAGCGCGGATCGCGCCACCGATTTTCAGTCCGCAGTGGACGCGATGGACGCGGCCCGTGTCGTGGGACTGTTCCGGGTCACGTTCCCCACCGCGCGCCGCGACGAGGACTAGGAGCGGACAGCGGTCCGACGACGTTCCATGCTGCGCCAGAGGGTCGAGCACTTCGCCAACGAAATCTGGTACGGGAAGCATCCCGCCGCGGTGGTGCTCGCACCACTTTCAGGCGTCTACCGCGCGATTGTCGAGGTGCGCCGCCGGGCCTACGCGCACGGCGTTCTCGGCATTTACCGCGCCAGCGTGCCGGTCATCGTGGTCGGCAACCTGACGGCAGGCGGGACGGGCAAGACGCCGCTCGTGATCTGGCTGGCTGGCTACCTGAAGTCGCTTGGTCACCGTCCGGGTGTGCTCGCGCGAGGCTACGGCGGGCGTGCGCGACACTGGCCGCAGCAGGTCCGCCCCGACAGCGACGCCCGCGCCGTCGGCGACGAGGCAATCGTCATCGCGCGCCGGGCGCGCTGCCCGGTGTGCGTGGGTCCCGATCGGCGTGCTTGCGCCGAGGCGCTCGTCGCGCATGCGGACTGCGACATCCTGATCAGCGACGATGGCCTGCAGCATTACGCGCTAGATCGCGACGTCGAGATCGCGGTGATCGACGGCGTGCGACGTTACGGCAATGGTCGCTGCCTGCCCGCCGGGCCGCTGCGCGAGCCGCTGCAGCGCGTCAGGTCGGTTGACATGGTCGTGACCAACGGGATCGCCGGGCGCGGGGAATTTGCGATGAAGTACGTCACCACGCACGCCGTGTCGCTCGCGCGCCGCGATCACGCGGCCACGCTGGAAGAATTTGCTTCGGATGCGGTACACGCCGTGGCGGGGATCGGCAATCCCGACCGGTTCTTTTCGGCCCTGCGTGGCCATGGATTGCGGATTGTGCCGCATCCGTTTCCCGACCATCATGTGTTCAAAGCGGGCGATCTCGCGTTCGACGACGAACGGCAGGTCCTGATGACGGAGAAGGACGCGGTGAAGTGCGAAGCGTTCGCGACGAACCGCTGCTGGGCGGTGCCCGTTACCGCTGAACTGCCCGAGGTGTTTGCCACCCGCCTCGAGGCTCTGCTCGCGCGAGGTATCCATGGACAAGCGACTTCTTGACCTCCTGGTGTGTCCCGTGACGAAGGGGCCGCTGATTTACGACAAGACCCGAGGCGAACTGATTTCACGCGCGGCGCGCCTCGCTTTCCCGATTCGCGATGACATCCCCATCATGCTCGAAGAAGAGGCGCGCGAGCTCACGGAAGAGGAACTGGAGCGCCTCGGCAGGTGAGTTTCAAGGTCTACATCCCTGCGCGGTTCGCCTCGACCCGGCTGCCCGGAAAGCCGCTGCTCGTCGTGGCGGGCCACTGCCTTCTCGAGTACGTGTATCGGCAGGCCAAGGCGAGCGGTGCGACGGACGTGGTGATCGCGACCGACGACGCGCGGATCGCCGACGTGGCGCGCGGCTTCGGTGCCGACGTCTGCATGACCGCGACGGAGCACCAGTCGGGCACCGACCGGATTGCCGAGGCGGTGGCCATCCGTGGAGAAGCGTCCGATACCGTGATCGTGAACGTACAGGGTGACGAGCCGGGCATGGCGCCGGCGGTCATTCGGCAGGCCGCCGGGATCGTTGTCGAAGACGTGCGTACCGATATCGGCACGGTGTGCGAACCGCTGCTGACGGAGGCCGACTGGCGTGATCCAAACCAGGTCAAGGTGATCCGGGACGTGCATGATCGGGCGCTCTATTTCAGCCGGGCGCCCCTGCCGTTTGCGCGGGAACCCGCGGATCCCTGGACCGGCGGGCGCGACCATCGCAGGCATGTAGGCATCTACGCGTACCGTGCGGGCTTTCTGCAGCGCTTCGTCGCCTTGCCGCCGCACCCGCTCGAACTTGCAGAGCGACTCGAGCAGCTGCGCGCGCTCGCGAACGGCGCTTGCATTCGGGTGCCGGACGCGCGCGCGCCGTGTGGCATCGGGATTGATACGCCGGCGGATCTCGCGCGTTTCGAAGCCGCGATGCGCGGCGCCACCGCCACACCGTGAAGCGCGTCCTGTTCGTGTGTACGGGCAACCTGTGCCGCTCGCCGCTGGCGCAAGGTCTGCTGGAAGCAGCGCTCGCCGCCCGTGGACTGGCGAATGACGTGCAGGTGGATTCGGCCGGGACCCACGCGGTGGTAGGCGAGCCGCCCGCGCCGTTCGCGATCGAGGTCGCGCGAGACTATGGATCCGACATCAGCGGGCAGCGTGCGCGCCAGCTGCAGCCCGAGGATTTCGAGAGGTTCGATCGCATCGTCGCGCTCGACCTGGGGCACCTGGATCAGCTGCGTTTCCTCAGGCCGGAAGATGCGCGTGCGAAGGTGACCTTGCTGCTTGCCGGCATGGCGGCAGCCGGCGACGCCGAAGTTCCGGATCCCTACGGCCGAGAGCGCGATGAATTCGAATTCGCCGCACGCCTCATTGACGTCGGGGTGAAGCGTTTGCTGGAGGAACTCGCGGACAGCTGAACGTTGCGCGCGCGACCGGGCGACGCGTTCAGCGTTCGCGGAACGTGATACGGGCCTTGGTCAGGTCGTACGGGGTGAGCTCTACCACGACCGTATCACCGGTCAGGATTCGGATATAGTTCTTGCGCATCTTGCCGGAAATATGCGCCGTCACGATGTGTCCGTTCTCGAGCTGCACGCGGAACATGGTATTCGGCAGCGTTTCCACCACCCGGCCCTGCATTTCGATATGGTCTTCTTTCGCCATTCGGGGAGTTGTCGCTTTCTGTCTCGCTTGCTGGAAGTCGGGGAGGCACCCGGAACGTCGACGGGGCGACGCGGAGCCGCGCAATTGTGCCTGATGGGTCAGGGACGGTAAAGGCGGCCGTCCTCAGGCTTCCCGGCGCCACTCGCCGCCGCGAAAGAACTCGAGGGGCTGGTATTCCCGCTTGTAGGACATCTTCTGGCAGTTCTCGATCCAGTAGCCGAGGTACAGCCAGCGCAGCTGCAGCGCGCGCGCGAGTTCGACCTGCTTCAGGATGGCCAGTCGACCCAGGCTCCGACGAGGTTCCTGCGGGTCGAAATAGGTGTACACCGCGGACAACCCGTCCTCCAGGTGATCGACCACGGCCACGGCGAGCAGCCGCGAATGGGTCCGGAATTCGTAGAACACGGTGTCCGCCCAGCTCGCGGTCAGGAACTCGATATAGCTCTCCGGCTCGGGGTTCTCCATGCTGCCGCCCGCGTGCCGGGCCGCGATATAGCGCTCGTACAGGGCGTAATGTTCGGACTGGAAGGCAGGCGCCTTCGGGATGAGTGTAATGTCAGTGTTGGCGGCGAGCGTGCGGCGCTGCGCACGGCTCGGTGCGAACTCGTCCACGGGCAGGCGCACGGGAACGCACGCGTTGCAATCGGGGCACTGTGGGCGATAGACGTGGTCGCCGCTGCGGCGGAACCCATGCTGCGACAACGCGGTGTACGTTCGGACATTCGGGCGACGACGCGGATCGACGAATATCGTGACGGCATTGCGCCCTGGCAGGTACCCGCACTTGTGGGGCGGCGTCAGGAAGAATCCGAGATTCGGTCGCGGCGCTTGGGTCATGCGGGATCGTCCCCCTCGTACGCACCGCTCCAGGCGTCGGCGCTGATACCGGTTCCATTATCGGATGCGTTCAGGATTTCACAAAACGCCTGGCGAGGCATCGGTTCGGCCCCCAATGACACGAGGTGCGGGTTCTCGACCTGGCAGTCGAGCAGCGTGAACCCGGACCGATGCAGCCTCTGGCACAGCGCGTGAAGCGCGACCTTGGATGCGTCCGGCACGCGACTGAACATCGATTCGCCGCAGAATACCGTTCCGACCGCAATGCCGTAGACGCCACCGACGAGTCGACCGTCGAGCCGGCACTCGACGGAATGCGCGTGGCCCAGCCGATGGAGCGCGCAGTACGCGTTGATCATCTCCGGGGTCAGCCATGTCCCTGCGTCAGTGCTGCGCGGCTCGGCACATGCGCACACGACGCCCTCGAAGTCTCCATCGACAACGATTCTCCACGGAAGCCGACGCAGCGAGCGTCGCAGGCTGCGCGAGACATGGAATTCCGCGGGACGAATCACCGTGCGCGGATCCGGCGACCACCACAGCAGGGGTTGGCCTGAGGAGTACCACGGGAACACGCCTTGCCGGTACGCCGCAAGGAGGGTTGCCGGGGCGAGATCGCCGCCGATCGCGAGCAACCCGTTGGGTTCCTCGAGTGCGAGCGACGGTGCAGGCAGCGTTTGGGACAGGCGTCGTGTCCGCGGGCAGTAGAACGGCGGATGGATCACTGGTCCGTTTCGCGATAGGCGGATTGGGTTTCCACGCTCGACACGTACGCGTCGACTTGCGCGGCTTCGCGACGACAGAAGTCGCGCACCGCACGACGAAATGCGGGATCACGGATCCAGTGGATCGACCATGTGCGCACCGGGTTGAAGCCGCGGGCTACCTTGTGTTCTCCCTGGGCACCCGCGTCGACCCGCGCCAGTCCGTGCCGGATGCAGTAGTCGATGGTCTGGTAGTAGCACAGTTCGAAATGCAGGTGCTTCACGAACCGCCGACATCCCCAGTGGCGACCGAACAGCGTGTCCGCGCCGCGCAGGGCGAATGCGCCGGCAACGTACTCGTCGTCCACGCGCGCCATGAACAGCACCGGATGCGTGGTGGCATCACGGGATAGGTGGCGAAAGAATTCCTCGGTGAAGCGCGGACTGCCCCACTTCCGATCGAAGGTATCGCAGTAGAACCCGTAGAACACCCGCCATACCGCGGGTGTAATCGCCGCGCCTTCGAGCACGTCGATTTCCACCCCGCTGGCCGCGACCTCGCGCCGTTCGCGCCGAATCTCCTTGCGCCTTTTCGAGGTCAGCGTGGCGAGGAAGGCGTCGAAATCCGCGTAGCCCTGGTTGAACCAGTGATACTGGCAGCCTTCGCGCCGGATGAGCTCCGCGCGCCCGAATTGCTCCAGCTGCAATTCGCTCGGGAAAAGACAGTGCCAGGAGGACAGCTGGTTATCGTCGGCGAGCCGGATCGCGGCATCGACGAGCCTGGCCGCGGTGTCGGGCGGGCTGTCCGCGCCCAGCAGCAGGCGTGGGCCCGACACCGGGGTGAACGGCACGGCCGTCACCAGCTTGGGGTAATACCGGCCGCCCGCGCGCTCGTAGGCGTCGGCCCAGGCCCAATCGAAGACGAATTCACCGTAGGAATTGTCACGAACGTAGAGGGGCAGCGCCCCGACCAGCCGATTGCCGGCATGCGCCAGCAGGTGCACGGGCTGCCAGCCCTGGGTGCCCAGGCAATCATGGGCCTCCATGCCATGCAGAACGGCGTGACTCAGGAAGGGGTCGCGAGGATCGATCAGCCTATTCCAGGCAGCCGGCGGGACCTCGGCGAGCGACGAGACCGTGGAAATCCCGATGGTGGTCATTCGACGAGAACGACGCGCGCACCGGCGGTCGCCGGGAGGCTCAGCGAGGCGCCGGCGTGACCCGGAGAGGCCGGGCGCGGGGTCCGGGCGGTCGCGGTACCGTACGGCCCGGGGACGTGCCCGCTGCGCGCCTCTTCATCGGCAGCGGCAAGCCGGTCAGGTACGGGGAGTCTCTGGTCCACTCGTGAAGACGGGAAACGGTGTCACTTTCTCACCACGCACGCCCGTTTCGGTGATCTTGCTCTGCCCGGACTTCTCGACTTCGTCGATCCGGATAACGGCGTGCATCGGGATGTACGTCCGGCTGACGCCGGCGAACTCCGCCTTTAGTGTTTCCTCGGACGGGTCCACCACCACGGTGCTCTTTTCGCCGAACACGATTTCTTCGACTTCGACGAACCCGAGCAGGCCACCCTGATGGATGTTCCGCGCATAGAGTTCGTACACCTTTCCCTGGCTGTGGAAAGTGATGCGGTAAGTACGCTTCTTCTTCATCGGGATCTTCTGCCACGGCTCAGGCGCGGCGGGGTTCGCGGATTCTAGACGAAGCCTTCCGGGCTCGACACCGTGCCGGGCATACGGACGACCCGGGGAAGCGGTTCACGATCCAATCAGGTATTCGAGCTGTTTGACGTGTCCGACCGCAAAAACCCCATGATCAGGACGATAGTGATGACTGTTAAAGCATACGAGGCATCCCGGCAGACCGGGCGAGCGCGAATTCCGGTGATTTTCCGACCTCTCGGACAATGTCGACGGTAGTATTAAAGTAAATTCATAAGTAGACTCTGATCCGATAGAGATTACATAGAGTTAGCTCGATCAAGTCGAGTTCTCTAGAAGGAGCAGGCCCGACGCATGTCCCAGGCAGTCCGAAGATCCCCCGCCCTCACGGATTCAACCTTCTCGCTGCAGATCTGGCATCGAATCCGCGAGGGACTGTTCATTGCGGTCGGCAGTGCCGCCCTGTTCCTGCTGATCGCGCTGCTGACCTACCACGTGACCGACCCGGGCTGGTCGCATACCGGGGACGGCAGCGGGGTGGTGCAGAACGGGGGTGGAATCGTCGGCGCATGGCTTGCCGACCTGCTGTTCGAAGTGTGCGGACCGGTGGCTTACCTGTTCCCGTTCATGACCGGTTACCTGGGCTGGCTCCTGTATCTTGGCCGCCATGCCGGCAAGCCGATTGATTATCCCGCGGCGTCGATTCGCATCGCCGGGTTCCTGATGGTGCTGCTCGCAGGTTGCGGCCTGATGTGGACGCGCGCGCCGGCCCACCTGCTCGTGCCGGCCGCGGAGGGCGGTGGAATCGTGGGGGAACTGTTCGGGCGCGCCGTGATAGAAAGCTGCGGGCGACTGGGGGGTGTGCTGGTGCTGCTCGCGGGGTTTTTTGCCGGGATCACGCTGTTCACCGGGGTGTCGTGGCTGCGGGTGATGGATTTCGTCGGCTACTGGACGTTGCGCCTCCACGAGCACGCCAAGTTGTGGGGGGAATGGGCGCTCGATACCTGGCAGGGGTTGCGGGCCCGGCAGGAACGCGCGCAGGTCGTACTGGAGGACACGCTCCGTCAGGAAGCGCGCTCACCGCTGCGCATCGAACCGAAAGTGACCGAGGTTCCGCAGAGTGATCGGCCGGAACGGGAGAAACAGACCATCCTGTTCCAGGAGCCGGTCGAAAGCGCGCTTCCGGCGCTTGGTCTGCTGGACATGCCCCAGCCGAGTGGCGAGGGATATTCCCAGGAGACGCTGGAAGCCATGTCCCGGCTCGTCGAGTTGAAGCTGCGGGACTTTGGGATCGAAGTGGAGGTCGTCGCAGTACTGCCGGGCCCCGTCATCACGCGCTTCGAGATGATGCCGGCGCCGGGTGTCAAGGCGAGCCGGATCACCAGCCTCTCCAAGGACCTTGCCCGCTCGTTGTCGACGGTGAGCGTACGGGTGGTCGAAGTCATCCCCGGCAAGGCCGTCATCGGGCTTGAGATCCCCAATGAACGCCGCGAGGTCGTGAGCCTGAGCGAAGTGCTCAAGGCGCGCGAGTACGAGAACAGCGAGTCACCGCTGACCCTCGCGCTCGGCAAGGACATCGCGGGCAAGCCGATCGTGGTCGATCTCGCGAAGATGCCCCACCTGCTCGTGGCAGGGACCACCGGGTCGGGCAAATCCGTCGCGTTGAACGCGATGATCCTAAGCCTGCTCTACAAGGCCACCGCGACGGACGTACGCCTGATCATGATCGATCCGAAGATGCTCGAACTGTCGGTGTACGAGGGGATTCCCAGCCTGCTGGCGCCGGTGGTCACGGACATGAAGGAAGCGGCGAACGCGCTGCGGTGGTGCGTCGCCGAGATGGAGCGACGCTATCGCCTGATGGCAGCGCTGGGCGTACGGAACCTGGGCGGCTACAACCGCAAGGTCTTCGACGCGGAGGAGGCAGGCACGCCGATTCCGGACCCGCTGTTCGACGATCAGGAGGACGCGGAAGGACCCCCGGCGCTGACTCGGCTGCCGCATATCGTTGTCATCGTCGACGAGCTCGCCGACATGATGATGACCGTCGGCAAGAAGGTCGAAGAACTCATTGCGCGGCTCGCCCAGAAGGCGCGCGCGGCCGGAATTCACCTGATTCTGGCCACCCAGCGCCCATCGGTGGACGTGATCACCGGGCTCATCAAAGCCAACATTCCCACGCGGATAGCCTTCCAGGTGTCCTCGCGCGTGGATTCCCGCACGATTCTCGACCAGATGGGTGCCGAGAATCTCCTGGGCCACGGCGACATGCTCTACCTGCCGCCGGGCACGGCAACCCCGCAACGCATCCACGGCGCGTTCGTGTCGGACCAGGAAGTGCACAAGGTCGTGGAGGAACTCAAGGCGCGCGGTGCGCCTGAGTACGTCTCCGACATCGTGTTTGCAAGCGCCGACTTTGGTGATGGTGGTGGTGGAGACGGCGACGACGGGGCCGGCGGCGAGGTGGACGAACTCTACGACCAGGCGGTTCGCGTCGTCACCGAATCGCGCCGGGCGTCCGTGTCCGGCATCCAGCGCCGCCTCAAGATCGGCTACAACCGGGCGGCGCGCATGATGGAAGAGATGGAGCGTGCAGGGGTGGTCGGCCAGCTCCAGTCCAACGGATCGCGGGAAGTGCTCGCGCCACCGCCACCCCGCGACTGATGAACAAGGCGCGATCGCGGGCGGCGGCATGGGGCCTGGCGGCATGGGCCGTGCTCACGCAATCCGCGCTCGGTGCCGACACGGGACGGAAACAGCTCGATGCCTTTCTGCACGAGCTCACGACGCTCAGCGCGGAATTCGAGCAACGCGTCTTCGACGAGGAGGGCGCCGCGCTGGAGAGTTCAGCGGGTCGCCTGGAACTCGCGCGACCGGGCCGCTTCGCTTGGACGTACACCACGCCTTACCGGCAGAGCATCGTGTCGGACGGCCGCACGCTATGGCTCTACGACGAGGAACTTGCCCAGGTCACCGTCAACCAGGTGGACACCAGCGCCGCGGGTTCCGCGGCCCAGTTGCTCGGCGAGCGGGTCGATCTCGATGCCGAATACACGGTCCGCGAGCTCGGCAACCGCGACGGAGCCGTGTGGATCAGGCTGCTGCCGAAACACGGCGAGCGCCAGTACACGGCGGTCGAAATCGGGCTAACGGATGGTGTGTTGTCGACGATGCGACTCACCGACAACCTGGGACAGACCACGGAGCTGCGGTTCACCGGTGTGCGGCGCAATCCGCCGCTCGATCCGCGAAGTTTCTCGTTCACCCCACCACCGGGGGTCGACGTCGTGACGGGGACCGGAAGTGCGCCTGATTGAGACCGGCGGCATGTGCGCTCGGCTCGGAGCGCGGACGTGAGTGCCCCGCATCACGCACCCTTGGCCGAGCGGCTGCGACCGCGGGCCATCGCAGACATCGTCGGACAGGATCATCTGCTCGCACCGGGCAAGCCGCTGCGTCACGCACTGGACGCCGGCTCGGTTCACTCGCTCGTTTTGTGGGGTCCACCGGGTACGGGGAAGACCACGATCGCGAAGCTGATTGCACACCTTGCCGATGCCGAGTTCATCGAGGTCTCCGCCGTGTTGAGCGGTGTGAAGGAAATCCGTGCCGCCGTCGAGCAGGCCGGGATCGCGCTGCAGGCCAGGGGACGGCGAACGGTCGTGTTCGTCGACGAGGTGCACCGGTTCAACAAGGCCCAGCAGGATGCGTTCCTGCCGCATATCGAGTCCGGGGCCATCATCTTCGTTGGCGCGACCACCGAGAACCCTTCGTTCGCACTCAACAATGCGCTGCTGTCACGTCTGCGCGTCTACGTGCTCAAGGCGCTCGATTCGACCGCGATCGAGTCATTGCTCGGACGTGCCGCCGCCGCCGCCACACCCCCGCTGATCCTCGACCGGGATGCATGCGTGCGACTCGCGCGCGCCGCCGACGGCGATGCGCGGCGGGCGATCAACCTGCTCGAACTCGCCGGAGAACTGGCCGACGGCAGACCGATCGACGAGGCGCTCGTGGGCGTGGTGGTAACGGGCGCGGGCGTTCGCCGTTTCGATCGCGCCGGGGACGACTTCTACGACCAGATCTCGGCGCTGCACAAGTCCGCCCGGGGATCCGATCCGGACGCGGCACTGTACTGGTTCGCGCGCATGCTCGATGGTGGCTGTGACCCGGAGTACATCGCCCGCCGGGTGCTCCGGATTGCGACCGAAGATGTCGGCAACGCGGATCCGCGCGCACTCGGCATCGCCCTGGATGCCTGGGAGACCTACGAACGCCTGGGCACTCCCGAAGGCGAGCTCGCGATCGCCCAGGCGCTGGTTTATTGCGCCTGCGCCGCCAAGAGCAATGCGGTTTACAAGGCGCTGGGTGCCGCACGCGAAGATGCTCAGGCCCATGGCAGCCTCGCGGTGCCCGCGCATCTCCGCAACGCGCCCACAAGGCTTGCGCGTGAACTCGGTCATGGTGCCGGATATCGCTATGACCATGATGAGCGGGAGGCACACGCCCAGGGTCAGACATACTTCCCGGATGGCCTGGCGCCGCGCCGGTACTACGCGCCCGTCGAGCGCGGTCTCGAAATCCAGATCGCGGAGAAGCTGCGGCGGTTGCGGGGACAGTCCACATGATGCGGCCGTTCGCGTGAACACCGCGAGCCAGTTCGGGCTCGTGGCCCTGGGCGGGGCGGTCGGGGCCGCGTGTCGTTTCGCCGTCTATCTTGGTGCCGCGCTGGCGGGTCGGACGGAGTTCCCGTTCGCGACGCTGGTCGTGAACGCAGTGGGTTCGTTGATTGCCGGGCTGCTGTTCACGCTGTTCGCGACCGCATGGCAGCACGATCCGGCTTGGCGGCTGTTCGCCCTGACAGGCCTGCTCGGAGGCTTCACGACGTTCTCCGCGTTCTCTGTCGAGACGCTCACGCTGTTCCAGGCGGGCCAGGTTCGCGCGGCGGCACTGAACGTCGTTGCCAATACCGTGCTCTGCCTCGTCCTCTGCAGCGCCGGGATCGCGCTCGCGCGCCGGGCGCTCGCCTGAGTTCCGGGCGGCGCGACGTCGGATCAACCACGCCGCAGCCGGTATAATCGCGCCCGGCCCCTGCCGCGTATCACCAAGAGAAATTCGCATGCTCGACCCCTACCTGTTGCGGTCCGACCCCGAAGCGGTCGCCCGCGGACTGTCCGTTCGCGGACTGGCACTTGATATCGAAGCGTGTCGCGAATTCGAGACGCGCCGCAAGAAGCTGCAGGTCGAGACCCAGGAACTGCAGACGCTGCGCAACCAGCGCAGCCGGGAGATCGGCGCCGCGAAGGCGCGTGGAGAGGACATCGACTCCGCGAAGGCCGAGGTCGCGGTGCTCGGGGAGCGGCTCAAGACCGCGGAGCAGGCACTCGAGAAGTTGCAGGCGGAGATCGAAGCGTTCGCGCTCATGCTGCCGAACATCCCGCACGAGTCCGTGCCCGCCGGGCGCGACGAACACGCCAACATCGAAGTATCCCGCTGGGGTACACCCCGGATCTTCGATTTCCCCGTGCGAGACCATGTCGACCTGGGTGCCCTGCTGGGCGGCATGGATTTCGAGGTCGCGGCAACGGTCGCGGCGAGCCGCTTCGTGGTGCTGGGCGGAGCCCTCGCGCGCCTGCAGCGGGCGCTCATCCAGTTCATGCTCGATACGCACACGCTGAACCACGGATATCGGGAGATGTATGTGCCGTTCCTCGTGAACGCCGCGAGCATGCGCGGCACGGGGCAGCTGCCGAAGTTCAAGGAAGACCTTTTTGAGATCCCGCTCCAGGGCCTGTACCTGATTCCAACGGCGGAAGTCCCGGTCACCAATCTCGCCCGCGAGCGTATCTACGCCGCGGACGAGCTGCCGATGCGCATGGTCTGTCACACGCCGTGCTTCCGCAGCGAGGCCGGATCGTACGGACGCGACACCCGCGGCATGATCCGGCAGCACCAGTTCGAGAAAGTCGAGCTGGTGCAGCTGGTGTCCCCCGCGGAATCCTACGCCCGGCTCGAGGAATTGACGGGGCACGCGGAAAGCATCCTTCGCCTGCTCGGCCTGCCCTACCGGAAGGTGGCGCTGTGCGGCGGTGACCTTGGGTTCTCTTCGGCGAAGACTTACGACCTGGAGGTGTGGTTGCCGTCGCAGAACACCTACAGGGAAATCTCTTCCTGCAGCAATTTCGAGGATTTCCAGGCGCGGCGGATGCTGGCGCGCTGGCGCAATCCCGCCACCGGCAAACCCGAACTGCTGCATACGCTGAACGGTTCGGGGGTCGCGGTCGGTCGCGCGCTGATCGCGGTCATGGAAAACTGTCAGGAACCGGATGGCTCCGTAAGCATACCCGCCGTGCTGCAGCCCTACATGGGCGGGCAGGTCCGAATCGCAGCGCCCTAGACGACGCTCATCAGGAAGATCACGAACAGCACGACACCCGCGATCGGCAGCAGCGCCGCGCGCCAGTCACCTCGCTCGGCGGCGGGGCTCTGCGTCATCATCCGCCTGGCATGGGGAAACAGCAGTACCAGCATGGTGGCGAGCGCGATGGCGCTCGCCACCTTCATCCACGTATCCATCGGCGGCGCTCCCCCTAAAGAGAAACGGCTCCCGCGGGAGCCGTTCCGGATGAACCTGACCGTAACATCCTCATTCGTCGCTCGAAAGGCCGAGCAGCTGCAGGAGGCTGGTGAAGAGATTCAGGATGCTCATGTACAGGCTGATCGTGGCAAGCACGTAGTTGGTTTCTCCGCCATTCACCATCCGACTCGTGTCGTACAGGATGAAACCGCTCATCAGCAGGACGACGACCGCGGAGATCGTCAGGGTCAGCGCTGGAACAGCCAGGAAAATGTTGAGCAACGCGGCGCCCAGCACCACCAGCATGCCGACGAACAGGAAACCGCCCATGAAGCTGAAATCCCGCCGGGTGGTCAGCGCATAGGCCGAGAGCCCCAGAAAGATGGCACCGGTTCCCCCGAGCGCCGTCATGACAATCTGCGAACCGTTGGCCAGCGAAAGGTACGCGTTAAGGACGGGCCCGAGTCCGAAGCCAAGC
Organism: Gammaproteobacteria bacterium; assembly: GCA_050247235.1. Taxonomy (GTDB): domain Bacteria; phylum Pseudomonadota; class Gammaproteobacteria; genus CAIKBL01. The sequence goes on along the minus strand of JBFWUN010000058.1, from coordinate 374 downwards.
AGACCGGTCACCGCAAATACGACACCGATACCTGCGCCGGAGTGCGCGGTCCGTGGCAGCACGAACCACAGCAGGGCGAGGGCGCCGAGACTGGAGACAAGGCCTGCACCCCGCCCGATGCCAAGCGCCATCGCCGCCGCGCAGGTCACCGCGCTGAACAACAGCGTCATCGACAACAGGGTGTACGTGTTCCGAATCAGTTTGTTGGTCGCCAGGACCGCAGCTTCGTTGCGGGATACGACGATGTCTGCTCGCATTGAGTAATCCTTCAAGTCTGACAAACGTTGGACGTGCATTGAGACCTCCTCCGGCGGAGAAGGTTCATCAGACCAATCATAGACATGCCATCCGGGTTTTCTCAACGCGGGAAGCCC
>JBFWUN010000057.1:18593-25717 GCA_050247235.1 Gammaproteobacteria bacterium | reverse complement strand
TCCCGCATCGCCGTTAGCGTTCGTGCCCTCAACAACAACTCTCAGGGAGTCGAAGCATGAACAAACTCATTTCGAACGTGGCGGCCGCGACGGTGGTGACGATGCTGGGTGTGTGCCCGGTGCTCGCGGACGATGCACGCGGCATCGATCGCGCTGCCAATGGCGTGACGGACGCAATCACCTCGCCCGGCCAGGTGGTCGAAGGCGTCGCGCAGGACGCACAGGCTTACGGTCCGGTGGGCGTCGTCACGGGCAGTGTGAAGGGGGGCGTGCGCGCCGCCGGTCAGCTGGTCACCGGCGCGGCGAATGTCGGTGTCGGCGTGGTGGAAACGCTGGTACAGCCATTCGCTGCGGCGGAATAAGCCTGCATTCCTCAGTCCTGCGTGCCGGCTCCGGCGGGCACGCAGGATGCGGTTGTCGGCGCTGGCCGGCCAACCCTTTTCTCCTGGGCCGGAACCCGCACGGTGCGGCGCTTCGGCGGCATGTGACGGGATCCTCGCAAGCACCGACGCGCGCCTACCCGCGACACTTCAGTCGTCGCGCGCGAATACGCGCCCGGCGCGATGCCCCGCCATAACCACTGCCGCGGCATCTTGGGCGCGCTGCCGGGCATATCGCGCCAGCGCGGCGACCGGCTCGGGTTCGGTATTCAACGCCTCCGCAAGCGCGAGCGCGTCCAGCATCGCCATGCGTGCACCGGCACCGGTGATCGGACTGGCCTGGTGCGCGACATCACCGACGAGCGCGATACGCCCACGGGCCAGCGGCCCGGGCATCACTTCGTACACGGGATGCGGTACCACGCGCCCCACGGCGAGCGTCGATTCGACGAGGGCGCGCACACCGGGCGGCCAGCGATCGCGTGACGAGGCGAGCAGCGCGGTCCATTCGGCGGGTAGCGGATCCGAGGTGAATGCATGCGGGACGACTTCGCGCGTGAACCCGGCGAACAGCGCCTCCGCGCTTGCGCGCGGCGTCGGGACGTACCATCCCCAATTGATGAACTGGTGCGTGAAATCACACCCGCCATCGTAGGTCGGGATCGGGTACGCGACGAAATGCTGGCCGGGCAGGCTGTTGATAGACAGCGCGTCCAGCGCACGGAGTTCGCCGTCCACCTGTGTCCGCGGACACAACCCGCGCCACAGCACGTAGCCGGCGTAGCGCGGCGGCCGCGGCTGCGCTTCCACCCACGCGCGGCCGGCGCCACGCCCGCCATCGGCACATACCACGAGGTCGAAGTCCTCTCGCGCGCCGTCGGCGAGCGCGACCTGCACCCCGCCGGCACTCGCGGCGAGTCCATCGACGCGCGCGTCATGCCGCAGAACACCGGCTGGCAACCCGTCAGCGAGCCAGCGCCACAACGCGCCGTACGCGGTGACATCTTCGGCGGCCGGCTCGGCGAACTGCTGTCCCGCGCGCCACAGCAGGCGTTGCGGCAGGCGCAGGTGCGGCGGCGGCGGTATGCCGCCGACCGCGGTGACGAGCCGGAGATCGATGCCGAGTCCGCCGCCGCGATCCGCGAACCCGTGTCCGGCGCGCTCGTACACCGTGACCCGCTGACCCGCGGCGTGCAGCACGCGCGCGATCGCGAGACCCGCGAGCGAACCGCCGACGATCGCGATGTGCAGCGGCGCGCTCACGGCTGCTGGCGCGGATCCCAGCCGGTGACGAGCCCCTCGTCCAGCGCACCCAGCGATTCCCGCGCGGCATCGTCGAGCACGACATTTCGCGCTGCGAGGTTCTCTCGCATGCGTCCGGGCACGGCCGACTTCACCACCAGCGCATGTCCCTGGTCCAGCACCCAGCCCAGCAGCAACTGCGCCGGCGTGCAGCCGAGCCGCGCGGCCGCGGCGTGCAGCACCGGGTGCGCGAGCCGCTGGCCCTTCGTCAGCGGACTGTAGGCAGTCAAGGTGATGCCTTCCGCGCGACACAGCGCCACCAGTTCGCGCTGCTGCAGGAACGGATTCAACTCCACCTGGTTCACCATCGGCTTCACCCGCGCCACGGTGAGGAGTTCTTCCAGGTGCCGCGGCATGAAGTTGCTGACACCGATCGCGCGTACCCGTCCCTCGAGGAGGAGATCTTCGAGTGCGCGCCAGGACTCGAGACGACGCCCGGCCACCGGCCAGTGGAGCAGGTACAGATCGATCGCGCCGAGCGCCCGGTGCGCGCGCTCGAACGCGGCGCGCGTGGTGGCGTAACCCTGGTCGTCGTTCCAGACCTTGGACGTCACGAAGATCTCCTCGCGCGGGAGGCCGGACACTGCGACGGCGGCGCCGACGTCGGCCTCGTTGCGATAGACGGCCGCGGTGTCGAGCAGGCGGTAACCCGTCGTCAGCGCGGCAGCCGCCACTTCCCGCGCCGACGTCCCCGGCGCCACCCGGAACATGCCGAACCCAAGGCGCGGCATCGCAACACCCTCCGCGATCCGGACCGTTGAAACGGAATCTGGCGAGGATGCGTCGGTCATGGTTCTGCCTCCCGGCACGCCGTTCGGCGCGGTTGTCTGCACCGGTTGCACGCTACGACGATCTGCCCCCATCATCGAGCGCAACAGTGCCAACACGTCGTTGACGATCATGGCAACGCTCAGTCCTGCCGACCTGCGGATCCTGCTGAAGCTCTTCGACACCCGGAGCGTGACTGCCGCCGCGGCGGGGCTCGACGTCGACAAGTCGCAGGTGAGCCGCACCCTCGCGCGGATCGAGCGACGGCTCGGGGTCCGGCTGTTCGAGCGCTCCACCCGGGCGCTGCATCCGACGGCCATCGGCGTGGAGGTCTGCACGCGCGCCCGCGACGTGCTCGCGGGGCTGCATGCGATCGACGATCTCGCCGCCACGTCGCGCGGGACGCCGTCCGGCACGCTGCGTCTCGGCTGCGGCGTCGAGTTCGGCATGCTGGCGGTGAGCGAGTGGATCACGACCTACCTTGCCCGGTACCCGCACGTCGCCGTGAATGCGGATTTCAGCAACCGCGTGGTGGATGTCATCGAGGAGGGTTTCGACCTGGTGATCCGGCTCGGTCCCATCGCACGCGCCGAGCTTGTGGCCGTGTCGCTTGGGTCGCTGGCGTACGGGATGTACGCCAGTCCGCACAGCAGCGCGTTGCCCACGCACCCGTCCGCGCTGTCACCTGCGGATATCCTGTGCTTCTCCGCCGGCAGTCACGGGGCGGGCTGGCGCCTCTTCCGGGACGGCGAGGCCGTATCGATCACCCCCGCCGGGCGCGCGACGCTCAACAACGTTCACGCACTGGCCGACGCCGCACGCGCCGGCCTGGGCGTCGCCCGCCTCCCTCGCCGCCTCGCCGCGGCTTACCTCGCACGCGGCGAACTGCGGGAAGTGTTCGGCGACTGGTCACTCGATCCGGTCGAAGTGCACGCGGTACTGCCCGGCAATCGGTACATTCCCCCCAAGGTCAGCGTGTTCCTCGACATTGCGCGGGCCGCGATGCTTGCCGAGGCGACGTCGGCGCCGCCTGGTGTCTGCACCCGCGGTTCGACCGGCGCGCGCAATTGACGGTTCGCCGGTCACCCGGGAGGATGTGCATGCAGTCCGGTTGTGCGCAACGGCACCACGCAACCCCATTCACACCCAGGACAGACGCACGGGAAGGGATCTTCATGTCGTATGAAAACACCGCCAGAAGTCTCGACCGACTCGGCGTGCGGCACCCGGCGGTGGCGCTCGCAATCGTCGAGGCGCCGCCGGCCGGGTTGCCGGTGGAGACCCGGACCGCGATTTCGAGCTGCGCCTTCTGGCGACGGGCGGAATCGGAGGTGTTCTACGCCACCGCGCAGGCCCACCAGGGATGCGCGGTCGGTGCATACGTGATGGGCCTGCCGAGGTCGGCCGGCGCGCAGGCGGAACTGGCGGACACCGTCGCGCTGATGTGCGGGCAGGGTTACCTTCGCGAAGACGAAATCCCCAGCATTCCCCGCGTGGCGCGCGCCGGGGGCGGCGTTGTGTACGGCCCGCTGGAGCGCTTTCCCGGAACTGCCGACTGTGCGCTCGCCTGGGTGGAACCGGCGCAGGCAATGGTGCTCGGCGAGGCGCTCGGGACCACCGCGTGGACCGGCCACGCGCCTGGCGGCACACGCCTGACCGGACGTCCGGCCTGCGCTGCGCTGGCACGGGCCACCAATGACGCGCAGGAATCACTCTCGCTGGGCTGCGCCGGCATGCGCACCTTCACCGGCATCGCGCCGGCGCTGGCACTCTTCGTCATTCCGGCGCACGCGCTGGCGACCTTGGCCGGGAAACTCGACCGCATGCTGGTGAGCAACGAGGCGATGCTCGCGCACTACCGGGAACGACGCGGCAATGCGCGGTAAGCCGAGCGGGCCGGTTGCCCGTGCCGCGTTCCGATGCGCGCTCGCCGGTCTCGGCGCGGGCCTGCGGCTCGCCTGCCTGGCGAGTGCCCGTTTCCGTGCGCAGCTGGCGCACGCCCGCATCGTCCAGGTCGGGAGTGCCGACGGCGTGTTCCATCATTACCGCTTCTCCCCGCGGACGGTCGCCTCGTTTCGGGGCCGCGTGGCGAATCCGGATGTCGGCGTCTGTTTCGACAACGCGTGGCACGGGCTCGTCACGCTCCTTTCACCGCGCGCCGTGGGCGGGATTGTCCACGCGCTGCGCGAGGAGACCGCCGAGTACGAAGGCAACGCCGTGCTGGTGCTGTGGTTCTTCGGTCTCACGCGTTTCGTGCTGCCGGTGGGCCGTACCGCGCCGCTCCGGGAACCCCCGCCCGATGCCTACATTGCGCACGATCCGCGCAGCCGCGTGGCTGGGCGGATCGTGCGTGAACCGGTCACGCACGCACTGGACCCGGGCTGGATCGGCGCGCACGCGCAACGGGCGAAGATGGTGATGCCGCGCGGCGCCGCCGGCGACGCGGTCCGGCTCTGGTAGGCGCGGCGGGAGGCAACCATGATGGCCAATGATTTTCCCCGCCTGGATGCCCGCGCCCGCGGCTGGCTGCGCTTCATCTGGGACAAGGCCACCACCGCGGATGACTGGAGCATCGAAGGCGAACCCCATCCGTGGTGGGACCGTTACAGCACGCCGCCGATGTGCAGCCTGGGCCGCTTCGATCTGCATGAAACCGGCTACGTGCTGCCGGTGATGTGCGATCTCACGCCGGCCTGGCGTGAAGCCTACACGCGCATCGCGGACGGGCTCGTCGCGCGCCACACCACGTTCTGGGCCGCGATCGACTGGCTCACGATGATCGGCCACGATCCGGATCAGAAGAACTACCCGCCGGAATGGCTCGCCACGTTGCCGGAACACCTGCGCGGCCGCTACGACGCACCGGGCTGGGTGGCGAACGGCGTGGCGCCCTGGGGCCTGCAGCCCGATCCCGTCGGCGCCGACGGCAACAACTTCTTTCGCGGTTTCTTCAACCTGCTGCTCTGCTTCTATCGCTACGTGTCGGGCGACGACAAGTGGGAGCATCCGTTCCGGATGACCGGCTACCAGGGGCGCCTGTTCGAGTGGGATCATCACCAGCTGGCGAGTTTCATGCACGACCAATGGGCCGAACGCCCGCAGGGCGTGCACTGCGAGAACACCAAGATCTGGCCGTTCTGCGTCAGCGGCGCGGGGGTCGGCCTGCAGCTCTACGACGGACTGCACGGCACGAACACGGACTGGGTCTACGAACGCTGGATCGAGTACGCGCGCCGGCATTACATGGGACGCGATCGCAAGGGCGGGCTCGACTGGTTCGCGTTCTATTACGATCCCCTGCAACGCACGATGTGCACGTTCCGCGATGACGTCGGCGCGTACGCGGCGATCGCGATCACCTTGTACGTGCTGCCGCGTGATCGCGCGTTCGCGACCGAACTCTACGAGATGGCAGTGAACAAGCTCGGCTGGAACGCCCCGCACAAACCGCTGCTGCAGCTGCATCCCGATCCGCGCTGGCTGACACTCGGCATCATCACCGCGCGCGAGCTCGGTGACACGCTGACCGAGGTGCGCCTGCGGGCCGCGGCCGAGGCGGCGTTCGAGCCGAGGTTCTTCGGCCCGGACGGCGATCATTTCGGGTGGTGGTTCCGGTTCGGCGAGCAGTGGCCGCGCGGCCAGTTGTCCAGCCTGATGGTGCTGAGCGAGCTTGGCGCGCCCGGGGCGTGGTCGCGGGTGTTCAACCAGCCGAATCTCGCGAAATTCTCCGAGCCCACCGTCTCCGGCGTCGACTATCCTGCGATCGGACTGTCGCAGTGCTGGAATGATCTCGACCGTGGCGAGATGTGGGTGGAAACCTATTGCGCAACGGCACCGCGGCACGGTGGCGAGACCCGCTTCACGGTGAACGGGTTGCCCGATCCGGCCGCCACGCGAGTCGCGATGGACGGACATGTATTCGAAGCATGGTCCGTCACCGGCCTGGATTCGATCGAGATCCGGACGCGGATCGCGCCCCACCAGTTCCGCATCACCACGGGCTTCACGCACGCAACGCGCCGCGCGTCGGCCGCCGCGGATGCGGGTCCCACCGCGAACAGCGGCATCAGCGTGACCACCGGGGCGACGGCGCTGGCCGAGGCCACGCGCCAGCTCGCACAGCCGGGCGGGTGCAGCGGCAGCTGCTGCTGATGCATCGTCCTCCTCGCGCGCGAGGTCGGTGAGTTCCAGCACCGGGCCTGCCGCGACGCGGACGAGGAAAGCAGGCGCCGGGTGCAGCGCGCCGGAACGCACCCACCGGACGCCGATCGCAGTAAGCTGCACGCACTGACTCGCCAGGAACTCCCGCGATGACCGTGCCCACGCTCACGGCGTTCGGTTTCGACGCCGACTACCAGGCCCTGTATGACACCGCGTACCGCTACGCGCGCGACGTGCTCCATCCGCTGTGCAAGCGGATGGATGACGAGGACTGGTTCCCGGAGGACGCCTTCCGTGCGCTCGCCGCACAGGGACTGCTGGGCGTGACGGTCCCGGCGGCGTACGGCGGTGGCGGCATGGACGTGCTCGCGCAATGCTTCATCACGGAGGCGGTCGCCTACTGGAACCACACGATCGCCGCCGGCATGCTCGCGAGCGACAACCTCTGCCTGCACAACCTGGTGCGCAACGCAAACGCGGACCAGAAGCGCCGCTACCTGCCGGGCTTCTGCA
>JBFWUN010000057.1:5394-18493 GCA_050247235.1 Gammaproteobacteria bacterium | reverse complement strand
GAGGCGGTCGCCTACTGGAACCACACGATCGCCGCCGGCATGCTCGCGAGCGACAACCTCTGCCTGCACAACCTGGTGCGCAACGCAAACGCGGACCAGAAGCGCCGCTACCTGCCGGGCTTCTGCAACGGCACGATCATCGGCGCGCTGGGAATGACGGAGCCGGGTGCCGGCTCGGACGCGCTGGGATCGATGGCGACGACCGCGCGGCGCGACGGCGACCACTACGTGCTGAACGGTCGCAAACTTTTCATCACCAACGGCCCGGTGGCCGACGTCCTGCTCGTCTACGCCAAGACCGATCTCGCGAAGCGTCAGCACGGGATCTCGGCGTTCATCGTCGAGAAGACGTGCCCCGGCTTCGCGGTCGCGCAGAAGCTCGACAAGATGGGCTGGCGCGGCAGCCCCACCGGGGAACTGGTATTCGACGAGTGCCGGGTGCCGGCGGCGAACCGGGTGGGTGACGAGAACCGCGGCCACGTGGTGATGATGAGCGGACTCGACATTGAACGCGTGATCGGCGCGTTCTTCGATCTCGGGCTCGCGCAGCGCGCGTTCGATCTCGCGCTCGACTACGCCACGCAGCGCCGGCAGTTCGGCCGCGCCATCGGCGAGTTCCAGATGATCCAGGCCATGCTCGCCGACATGTACACCGAGATCGAATGCATGCGCGCGCTGACCTACCAGGTAGGGCGCGAGATCGTGGATCTGCCGGAAGGCGAAGGCGGGCGCGGCGCGGTGCACAAGCGCTCCGCCGCAGCGCTGCTCGCGGCAGGCAGCGGCTGCATGCGCGTGCTGGACCAGGCCGTGCAGATCCACGGCGGCATGGGGTTCATGCGCGAGATGGAAGTCAACCGGCTGTACCGCAGCGGCAAGGTCGGCGAGATCGCGGCTGGCTCCAACCAGATCCGGCAGCTGATCATCGCCGGGGAACTGCTGAAGGAAGCCGCTACCTGAAACCCGAAACCGGGGACAGACCCCGATTTCGGCGGCGAGATCGGTGACCCCGGGGTCGCTGCGACCCCGGGGTCGGCATCGACTTTGCGTTGAATCCGCCTCAGCGAGGACTGTGCCTGCGGCGGCGCACGACCGCGAGGCCGGCCGCGCTGGCGAACAATGCGAGCGCGGGCGGGACGGGCACTGGGGCGATCCCGACCGCGTTGACCTGGATCGATGATTCCGTTGCGAACACCAGCACCGTGCCGGCGGGCAGATCGGGCAGCGTGATTTCGGTGCTCAAGGTCCCTGCGTTGTCGAGATCGCCGCCGAAAAACGCGAGTCCCACGAACACGTCGCCGTCATTGTATGGCGATACGGACGGGATCGGATCGAACGCCCATACGTCCAGTTGTACGTTCGCGAACACGTCGGCGAACGGCGCGGCGGGATTCGGTGCGAAGCCATCGCTGAGCGACATCGTGTAATCGACGGTGGTGGTCACGGTCCCGCCGAAGTCGGTGTCGTAAGTGATGGTGAAAGCCTTGTAGAAGCGTGACGAGGCGGTCGCGGAGAACGTGCTCGCGCTCGTAAACGCGCCGAGCGTGTCACCAACGAGCGAGCCGGTGGCCCAGGTGTCGGCGTTCACCATCGCCAGCGCGTTCGCCCCCACGAGCGACTCCGAATTCGTCGTCACCAGGTCAGTGGCGTTCGCGGAACTGTCGAAGAACGTGGCTGGGATGAGCCCGAACGTGAAACCGGCACCACTCACCGTGAGCGAGCCGATGTCGATCGTGGCCGAAGCCGTGGATGCGGCGTGGGCGGCGGTCGCGCCGACGAACAGACATGCCGCGACGAACGTTCTGCAGCGTTTCATGTGTCAACTCCTTATCAGTTGGCTCCGTGTCTGCGCGACCTCCACGTGGTCGGGCGCGCGGGGTCGACCACCACGCACGTGGAGGATTGGCGAACGGATGTGTTTCAGTGATTCCCTCGCGACGTGAGTGCCGACCCACGGGCGAAAGGTTCAGCTGGGACAGACGTTCGATGGCGTAGAGACAACCGCGCCCGGCGGGCCGCGGCGCGGCGCGGCAGCGGACTTGCACAATGGGTTTCCCGTCCGGTACCCCCAACACCACCTCATGTCTGCGGATTAGGGCCGGCCAGGTTCGAGACGTCGCGACGTGAACCACCACGCGAGTGCCAGGCCAATCGCCAGCAATGCGAAGCCCTGCTGATGCGAAAAGCCGAGGAAGCGCTCGGGCCTGCCGTCCCCGCGCAGCGGGTCCAGGACCACCCGCAGCGTGCCGTAGAGCGCCAGGTACCCTCTGATCGCACTGCCTCGCGCCCATTCCCTCGCCTCGACGCGCGCCAACGCCGCGCGGCAGATGAACGCGATCAGCACGAGCCCGCAGGCTTCGTAAAGCTGGACCGGGATCCCGTTGCGACCGTGACAGCAGCCCGCGGCATGACAGCCCAGCCGCCCGATGGCATGTCCCAGCGGCAGCGCCACCGCGAAGTAATCTGCACCACGCACGAAGTCCAGACGACGCCACCAGGCAAACAGCGCGCCCGCCAGCAGCGCCCCGACGAGGCCGCCGAAGAACACGAAACCCACGCCGAAGTCGGCCCACAGCCGAAGTTCGCCGCGTTCGTAATGTGCATGGCCGAGCACCACGAACAACGCCTTGGCACCCACGATGCCGCCCAGCACCAGCAACCATATCGCCGCCCAGAACTCGTTGTCGGACACGCCGATACCGCGGCGGTGGCGCCACAGCCATAGCACCGCGATCACGCTGCCTGCGGCGGCAAACTGGCCAAATGCCGAGGGCATGCGGAAAGCGGGCTCAGGCGCCGCGATAGAGGGCGTCGCGCAAGCCCTGCGCGTTTACTGCGCACATCGGCTGCAGACGCCCGTCCAGCGCGATCCGGAAGCTGCAGCTCGCGAGCCGCGCCTGTCCGACAGGTGTCGTGAGCTCGTCGGCGCTCATGAAGTGATGGCTGACCACGCAGAAGTAACGGCCGCGCCAGGTGCCGGCACGGCGCACGAGTCGAACCAGGTACGGCACGAGGCGGCGCGCCAGGAATCCCGCGTGCCTGAGCGACATCCGGGCGGTTCGCAGCGCAACGCCCAGTCGGCTGTCGAGGCGCAGCGACTCGCCACCGACCCGTGTGAGCAGCCCATCCAGCAGGGTCATTTCTGCCGGGTCGTCCTGGCGGTACAGCGGAACCAGGCTCACGCTGCCACCACGCCGGACTGCCATGCCCTGCACGAACCTGCTGCAGCCCGGATGACCGAGGTAACCGGTGCCACGCGCGAGCGCCGGCTCGCCGGCGCCTTCCGCAATGCGCTGCCACAACTCCTCGGCCGTGACACCGACCAGCCCGGGCACGCTGCGCCCGACCTTCGCCAGGGGCTGGAAGCTGACCATTTTGAAGGCATCCGCATTCGCGAGGAACCAGCGGAGCACTGCGGGGACCTCGGCGAGGTTGTCCCGCGTGACCGTCATCGTGGACGCGGCATCGAGCCGTTGGCCGGTGCGCCTGCGCACCGTGCGGACGAGCTCGCCGAACTCAGCCCGCAGCCCCATCAGCGCGCGCTCGTTGCGCGCCTGGGCGTAGGCGTCGCGGCGGCCCTGCATGGTGCTGTCGACGTGAAAGCAGACTTCGCTCAGGCCGCCCTCCCGCACGAGCCGTTCGAGCAAGCCGGGGCGGCGTCGGAAGGTTTCACCGTGCGTCATCAGCATCGGCACCAGGTCGATGCTGCGCGCGTAGGCGATGAGGTCGATGAGTTCGGCCTCCTGGCGCAAGGTGATCTCGCCATCCGTGAGCTGCAGGTTCCCGCCAGGCCCCAACCAGGCACGAAGCGCCCGCATCTGCGCTTTCACGTCCGACGACGCCAAGGGCCGTGCGCTGTTGGCATCCGGGCCCAGGTAGCAGGCGCGGCAGCTGAAGTCACAGCGGGGCATTGCGCCAATGGTTGCCCCGCAGCCCGCGTAGTGGCGCCCGAGGAACTGGGTCGGCAGCCGCAGTGCCGGCGGCAGATCGGCCCACGCCGCCGCCAGCGCCGTGCGCCTTTCATGGGTTTCCTCTCGCCGGCCCATCGTTACGGCTCGCGCTGCTCGCAGTTGCGCTTTGCCTCACCGCCAAGTCCAGCGCAGGCTTCGTTGCCGGTTTCGGGTGGCGGCGCCTTGAGCGGCGGCGCGAGGAAGCAGGCAGTGCCGCCCGCAAAGACGACGGCCAAGCCCAACAGCATCATGAGCATTTTCATCGGTGTCTTCCTTCGTCATTCGTTGAGTGACCAGTCGTAGTTCAGGAATTCGATCTCGAAATTCGCGATGTCGCTCGCGTGCAGGTCGAGGTAGGGAGCGACGAAGGCACCGAGCGACCCCCGGGTCTCGAAGTCGGGCCGGAACCACTTGAAAATCGTCGACAGGTACAGCGTGCCCGTTTCCCGGTCGACACGGTTCCTGGTGTGATCGCCGAGGAAACGCCGCCCCTGGTCATCGAGCTGCCGTTCGAGATCCGCGCCGCGGTAGGCCTCGGCGCGCAGCGGCGGACAACTCCGTGCGGCGCAGACCAGCGCGAAATGGATGCGCGGTTCGGCGAACTCGGCACGCAGCACGCGATGCTCGATATCGTCGAGCGTGATGTCACCGCCGCGCAGGCCGTGCATCGGAATGAACGGCAGGCGGAATGCCGCGCCCGGCAGCCAGCCGATCTTGCGAATCGAGCGCAATGGATGGTGATTCATGATCAGGCGCACGGTGAACGCGTTGTACGCGTTGATCCAGAACGCGATCTTTTCCGCGCGCGGCCAGCGCGCGTAGTCTTCTGCGCAGGTCGCGGAGAGCGTCGCGAGGTAGTTGTCGAGGGTGGACTGGTCCTCGCGCAGGAAACCGACGTAATCAACCCGCCCGTCCGCAACTCGGCGGGACAGCAGCGCCGACCACGCGGCGTGCTCAGGATCGACGCCGCTGCAGGCCTGCGCGAAGCCGGCAGCGGCAAGCCAGAGCGACAGGACACAGTGCACGGCCGAGGCGCGCCTGCCCGGTACGGATCGCCTGATACCCTCCCATTGACGACGCCTGGTCATACGGTGTTATACGTGGTGCGGTGGCGTTCAGTTACAGCGCCTTCGCGCGATGCTGGCATCCCCCCATGCCGGATGCCTGCCCTCGACACGACCCTGTTCCACGCGATCCTTGCGTGCATCGAATCCGGGGACAGACCCCGATTTCGTCGTCGAAATCGGGGTCTGTCCCCGTTTGCTCGTTGCCTGCGCTTTTCCGCTAGGCCGTTCCCCGCCGCGCCAGCCCGCCGAGCAGACCCACGCCTCCCAGCAGCAGCGGCAACGCAGCCGGCAGCGGCACGGGTGTCGCCGAGAACGAGATGCGGTATACCGCGTCGTCCGCCGCGAGACCGCTCGCGAACGTGTAGCCCGCCCCGGTCAGCAGCCCGTTGAAGGCGGCGAGTTCCGCGAAGTTGAACGCCACCACGGAGTTCTGATCCGCACGCAGCCCGTTGTCGCCGACGAATGCCGCGGCCGCAGGGTCGAAGATCTCGGAGCCCGCATCCCAGATGTCGCGTGCGAGCTGGTCGATCGAGGTCAGCAGCAGGTTGCCGGCCGCGTCGAACAACCGGTATTCCTGCGGGTCGTCGTTGCCGATGAAGAAGTCATTGCTCGGGATCACCATCGCGGCGAACGTGAAGAACGGGTTCACCGCGGTATCGACCAGGAACGTCGCCTGCCCATTCGCGCCGGGCAGCAACGGGCCCGCGGGAGTCGGCAGCACGGTGCCGAGCGTCGCGGTGGGATCGGCCGCCGCGAATGCCGGGAACCAGGCGCTGCCCGAGCCGCCTTCGGCCACCGAGATGATCGGTGCGCCGGCCGCTTCACCGAGGTTGAAGGCATCGAAATGCCCGGCATGGAAGCCGAGCCTGAGCGGCGCGAAGCCGATGCCGTTCTCGGCAGCGAGATTCTCCACCGTCACGGTCACTTCAAGGAGTGCAGCCTGCGAGACGAGCGGCAGCGCAGCGAGTGCCGCCGCGGTCAACGTGATGCGTGTATTCATATCGGGTCCTGTCCTCTTGCGATGATTGGATCGAAACGCGCGGCGGGGCGGCCCCGTCCAGGGGCTGCGCGCACGCCGCGACAGGCAATACGGAAGCGCGCGGGAAAACGATGCGCGGCGCGTCAGCCGCGAGGCCGCAGCCAACGCGCGCCGGCCAGCGCACCGAGGATGCCGAGCGCGACGCCCGGCGCGAGGTGGAACGCGAGTCCGTGCACCGGTTCGTACTGGCAGACGAGCTGCATCGCGAGCGCCGGGATCGCCCCGGCGGCCAACCCGGCGAGCGCGCCGGTGCGCGTGCCGGCAAGTGGCCAGAGGCGACGCGCCAGGCCCAGGCCGATGACGAGACCGGGCATCCCGGCGAGCAGCACCTCGAGCCAGCAATGGGGGCGTTTCCCCGCCATGTCCGGCGCGATGGCGGGCATGGTGATGGCCAGGATCTGCCACGCGAGCCACGTAGCGAGCAGCACCAGCGGCAATGTCCACGCGGCGCTGCGGGTCAGGGCCGCGGGCAGTGCACTGCGCAGTGCGTACACCGCCGCGGTGACGATGACGCCGACGCCGCACAGGCATTCCAGGAGAAATCGCGGCGACTCGGCGAGCGCGGCCCAGCGCACCGTGCCGAATGGCAGGCGCAGGGCCATGCCGGCGAGCGCGACGGCGGTGGCCACGGCGAGCCACGCGCTCACCGCGCGCGCGACGCGCCCGGGGTGTGCGATCGGCCGCGCATCGGCCACCAGCGAGGCAATGAGTCGGTCACGTGATCCGTTCATGCCGGCAGTCCCTCGGATTCCAGGAGCTTCTGAATCGCGCCGAGCGCCCGGTGCAGCCGCGCCTTGGCGGCGCTCTCGGAGATGCCGAGCCATGCGGCAGCCTCCGCGGCCGTCAGCCCGCCGTACTTCGCGAGCGTGATCATTTCACGGTGGTCCGGGGCCAGGCGCGCGAGGATGCGCACCCCATCGACCACGCGCAGCAGGCGTTCCGATTCCCCGTCGGGCGGCAGCGGCGCGTCGCGCTGCGCGTTCAGCCAGGAACTCCGCACGCGGAGCTGGTCGATCGTGCGATGACGCACCAGGGTGAACAGCCAGGGTCGGAACGGCCGGCGCGGATCCCAGGTGTGACGCGCCGCATGGATCGCCACGAGGCACTCCTGGACACAGTCCTCGAGCACGTCCAGGCGTCCGAAGCGCACCACGATGTAGGTTTCGATGACCCGCGCGAGTTCCCGCAGCAGTCGTTCGTAATCCGCGACATCGCCGGCCTGCGCGCGCGTCATCCACTGCGCCCAGCGTCGTTCGTCCGCCTCGAAGGTGTTTCGCATGCAGGATTGGCCCCGCGCGCATGGGCGCGCACCCCCGGCTATACGGACGAACTGCGCAAAAAGTTACTGCGCAGGCAGCCCGGGGGCCCGGCCGCCGGGCAACCGGCGCCGCGCCCGCGAAGCTCAGGCGCGGTGCCGCCGTTCCGTCGCCGCGTCCGCCAGCCGTTGCAGCAGCGTTTCCGTGTCATGCCAGTTGATGCACCCGTCCGTGATGCTCTGGCCGTACGTCAGCGGCTGCCCGGGGCGTGCGTCCTGCCGGCCGGCCACGAGGAAGCTCTCGATCATCAGGCCGACGATGCGCCGATCGCCATTCGCCACCTGCGCGGCGACCTCGTTGCACACATCGAGCTGGCGCTCGTGCGCCTTGCGGCTGTTCGCGTGGCTGACGTCGATGATGAGGTTCGGGCGCAGCCCGGCCTTCACCATCCGCGCAGCCGCATCCTCCACCGCGGCCGCGTCGTAGTTGGGCTGGCCGGAGCCGCCGCGCAGGATCACGTGGCAGTCGGGATTGCCGGAGGTTGCGATCACGGCCACGCTGCCGGCCTTGGTGACCCCCAGGAAATGGTGCGGGTGCGACGCGGCCTGCACGGCATCCACTGCCACCTGCACGCTGCCGTCGGTGCCGTTCTTGAATCCGATCGGACACGAGAGACCGGACGCCAGCTCCCGGTGCACCTGGGATTCGGTGGTGCGCGCGCCGATGGCGCCCCAGGCGATCAGGTCCGCGAAGTACTGGGGGCTGATCGGATCCAGGAACTCGGTGCCCACCGGCAATCCCAGTTCGTTGATCGCGATAAGCAGCCCGCGCGCGAGGTGCAGACCGTCGTTGATGCGGAACGTGTTGTCGATACCCGGGTCGTTGACCAGCCCCTTCCAGCCGACCGTCGTGCGCGGCTTTTCGAAGTAGCAGCGCATCACGACGAACAGCTCCGCGGACAGTCGCGCGGCCACCGCGTGCAGGCGCGACGCGTAATCGCGGGCCGCGACCGGGTCGTGGATGGAACAGGGTCCGACCACGCAGAGCAGGCGCGGATCCCGTCCGGCCAGGATGTCCCGCAGGGTCCGTCGCGCGGACAGTACCGTGTCCGCGGCCGGTTCGGTCAGCGGCAGGTCGTGTACCAGGGTGGTCGGGGCGATCACGTCCGTCGTGCCGAGCACGCGGACGTCGTCGGTCTGGGGAATGCTCATGGCGACCTCGCGGCGCAGGAGAGGCGCCCAAGCATACGCCAGCACCGCGGAGCGGACGATGACTCCGGGCGGGAGATCAGTACACGAGGGTGCCGCCGGGCGAGATGATCTCGATGACCTCGAACCACTGGGCGTCCACTTCTTCGAGCGCCGGCGGCAGCACGTCGGCGATGAGCCCGCTCTGCAACCAGGCCACCGGGTCGATGTGTGGTGTCGCGCGCTGCAGCGGCGTGCCCGGCTTCACGTCGGGCTCGAACACCGCGGTGACCGCCTGCGCGATCGCGACGATCGCCGCGTCGGTCTTGAAGTCGGTGGCGGCCACCGGGTGCCGGTGGAAGCGGATCGGGATCCACATGCTGGGCGGCAGCTGCCAGGCTTCCAGCAGCGCCGCGCCCACCTCGCAATAATCGAAACCGAAGACCTGGCGCTCGATCGCCGGCCGCGCCTGCGGATCGCCCCGCACCTGGTCCAGCACCACGCTCGCCTGCGCCGGGGCCTGGGTATACATCACGAGCTGGCCGACCGCGTGCAGCAGGCCGGTCGCGAACAGCCGTTCCGGCTGCTGGTGGCGCGCGATGCGGGCGAGCGCGCGGGCCAGCAGGCCGCAATGCACGCTCGCGTTCCAGAACGAGTCCATGTCCACGAGCGTCGTCGGGATGCCCTTGAACGCGTTGATCGCGCCCGTCGCGAGCGCGAGGTTGCGCAACGCGTTGGTGCCGATGAGCTGCACCGCGTGCGCCACGCTTTCCACCTGCTGCGGCAGCCCGTAGTACGCGCTGTTGACCAGCCGGAGCAGCCGTGCGGACAACCCCGGGTCCACGCTGATGACTTCCGCCATGTCGCGCGCGGAGGCGCGCATGTCGTCGGCGATTTCCATCACGCGGTGACAGGCCCCTGGCAGCGACGCCAGTGCCGACACGCCGCTGACGAGATCACCGATCCCAGGTGCGCCCGGCGCGGGCCGCGTGGTCTGGGGGGTGGAGACCGGAGTGTTCTTCACGACTGACATCTGCGCTGCTCCCCGCCGTTTCCCGGCTGTCGATAGAGTGAGTCACAGGGGGTTAGCGACGGCGCGGGGCCGCCGCTTGAGCGGTCCCGCGCCGCAGGACGCCGTCGTGTGAACGCCTGCGCGGAACTACGGCAGCAGGACGGTCGAGCCGGTGGTCCGGCGTGCCTCCAGGTCCGCCTGCGCGCGCGCCGCATCGCGCAGCGCGTAGGTCTGGTTGACCTCGATTTTCACCGCGCCGGAGGTCACCACGTCGAACAGTGCCTGGGCACTCGCTTCCAGGTCGGCGCGCTGCGCGGTATAGGTGAACAAGGTCGGCCGCGTGATGAACAGCGAGCCCTTGGCCGCCAGCTTGCCGAGTTCGAACGGCGGCACCGGCCCGGAGGCCTGGCCGAACAGCGCCAGCAGGCCGAGCGGCGCAAGACAGTCGAGCGACTTCTCGAAGGTGTCGCGGCCCACCGAGTCGTAGACCACCGGGACCTTCCTGCCGCCGGTGATCTCGAGCACGCGGGCGAGAAAGTCTTCCCGCGTGTAGACGATCGGGTGATCGC
The DNA here is from genome assembly GCA_050247235.1 of Gammaproteobacteria bacterium. Lineage (GTDB taxonomy): Bacteria > Pseudomonadota > Gammaproteobacteria > CAIKBL01. Next base: position 8,416 of record JBFWUN010000057.1, on the reverse strand, counting down.
AGCCGTGGGCGCGCGCGAGCGCGGCCTTTTCGTCGGAGCCCACCGTGCCGATCACGGTGGCGCCGAGATGCTTGGCCCACTGACAGAGAATGAGACCCACGCCGCCCGCCGCCGCGTGCACCAGGATCGTGTCGCCGGCCTTCACGCGATAGGTGCGCAGCAGCAGGTACTCGGCAGTCATGCCCTGCAGCATCATCGCGGCGCCCTGCTGGTCCGTGATTCCATCGGGCAGCCTGACCGCGCGATCCGCCGGCATCACGCGGGCCTCCGCATACGCGCCGTGCGGCCCGCTGGAGTACGCGATGCGATCGCCCGGGCGGAACAACGTGACGCCGGGCCCCACGGCCTCCACGGTGCCGGCAGCTTCGAATCCCGGGGTCAGCGGGAGCGGCGCCTGGTACAGCCCCGTACGGAAATAGATGTCGATGTAGTTGAGTCCGACCGCGGTGTGGCGGACGCGGATCTCGCCGGGACCGGGCGCGGGGACGTCGACGGCTTCCCATTGCAGAACGTCGGGGCCGCCAGTGCGGTGCATGCGGATGGCGTGGGTCATGGAGTCTCCTTGGTGCGTGTTCGCCGTCTCACGGCAGGAAGCGCAGCGCGCTGTCGCGTCCCGCCTCGAGGTTGGCGCGGTGTTCCTCGAAATTGAGCATCGCGAGCAGGCTCTCGCCGGCGGCGAGGCGCGCGATGACGGCGCGCTCGCGCGCCTCGATCTGTTCGGCCGCGGGCAGCACGCGCATCGCTTCCTCCGCGCTGACGACGACGATGCCGTCGTCGTCGCCGTGGAGCAGGTCACCCGGGTTGACCGTCACGCCGCCGCACTGCACCGGGACCTGCAAGGGTTGCAGTTCGCGCGTGGTGCCGGCAAGCGGCGTGGCGCTGCGCGCGTACACCGGAAGGTCCAGGCAGCGCAGGGTGACCGTGTCGCGTACCGGCCCGTCAACGACGATGCCGGCCAGTCCGCGCCGCCGCGCTTCCAGGCTGAACAGTTCACCCAGCACCGCGCGCCGGCTGCCGCGCGTGTCGATCACGAGCACGTCGCCCGGCTGGGCGTCGGTGAGCGCGGCGAGGACGGACAGGAAGTCCTCGCGACAGACCAGGGTGTAGGCGCGGCCGGTCATCCGGGCGCCGGGCGCGAGCCGCCGCAGGCCCGCGTCCATCACGCGCAAGGTCTTGTCGGCGTCCGCGAGATGCGAAGTTTCGAGCGCTGCGAGGCGCCGGACGAGCGTCGCGTGATCCATGGCTCCCCCACCGGATGTGATGGCGGGCAGTGTACCCGAGCCGCCGGGGGTTGGGCCGCGCGGCGCGGTTCGCTACAGTCGGGGCTTTCCGCTTCCAGTGACATTCGTGCAGCCTGCTCCCGCCGTCAAAGACCTGGTGCTCGTCGGAGGCGGTCACGCCCACCTGACGGTGCTGAAGCGTTTCGGCATGCGGCCGCTGCCGGGGGTGCGCCTGACGCTCGTCACCCGCACCAGCCAGTCACCGTATTCCGGGATGCTGCCCGGCCTCGTCGCGGGTCACTACGCGGCCGACGACATGCATTTCGACATGCGCACGCTCGCCGATTTTGCCGGCGCGCGTTTCATCCATGCGGAGGTCACTGGACTCGATCCGGGGGCGCGCCGGATCCTGTGCCGCGACCGCGCGCCGATCGAGTACGACGTGCTGTCACTGAACACGGGCTCGGTGCCGGCACAGGCGGCGCTGGCGGCACAGGCCGCGTGGGCAACGCCGGTCAAACCCATCGATGCGTTCCACGCGCGCTGGCTCGCGCTGAAGACGCGCGCGCTCGCGGCCACCGGACCGTTCGCGATCGGCGTGGTGGGCGGCGGCGCGGGTGGCGTGGAGCTGCTGCTCGCGGTGCGCCATCGCCTGCGCACCGAGCTGGCGGCGGCGGGCCGCGACGCTGGCCACCTGGCCTTCCACCTCGTCGCGGCTTCGACGGAATTGCTGCCCTCCCACAACGCGCGGGTCCGCGCGCGGTTCGCGCAGCTGTTCGCGCGGCAGGGGATCCACGTGCACCTGGGCGAGCACATCGTCGACTTCGCGGAGGATGCGATGGTGAGCGCCACCGGCCGGCGCTTCCGCTTCGATGAATTGCTGTGGGTCACGCAGGCGGCGCCGGCGCCGTGGTTCGCTGAGGCCGGTCTCGCGGTCGATGCGGATGGCTGTGTGCGCGTGGACACCGCCCTGCGCTCGGTGTCGCATCCGGAGATCTTCGCGGCCGGCGACTGCGCGACGATCGACGGCGCGGTACGACCCAAGTCCGGCGTGTACGCCGTGCGGCAGGGTCCCTTCCTCGCGGACAACCTCCGCCGTGCACTCGCCGGCGAAGCGCTCCGCGGCTACCGGCCGCAGCGCGACGCACTGGCGCTCATCAGCACCGGACCGCGTCACGCGATCGCCTCGCGCGGCCGCTGGGCGCTGGGCGGTGACTGGGTGTGGCGCTGGAAGGACTTCATCGATCGCCGGTTCATGCGCAAGTTCCAGGTCCTGCCCGCGCGCGCGATGACGCCCGCGGCGGCCCCGCCGGCCGCGCTCGCGCCTGCGCTCGCCGAACTGGGGCCGGTGGACATGCGCTGCGGCGGCTGCGGTGCAAAGGTGGGCGCCGAAGTCATCGCGGATGCACTGTGCGAGGTTGCGTCGGAACCCCGCGCGGACGTGGTGCTCGGGCTGGCGGGTCGCGACGATGCGGCAGTGATCGAAGTACCGCCGGGCCGCCTGGCCGTGCACACGATCGATGGCTTCCGTGCGTTCGTCTCCGATCCCTACCTGTTCGGCCAGGTCACCGCCGCGCACTGCCTGTCGGACCTCTACGCAATGGGCGCGGAACCGCAGTCGGCGCTGGCGTACGTGACGTTGCCGCTCTGCGCACCGGCGCTGATGCGCCGCGACCTCGTGCAGCTGCTGGCGGGGGCGCGGGACGTGTTCGATCGCGACGGCATCGCGCTGGTGGGCGGGCATACCAGCGAAGGTGCGGAGCTCGCGCTCGCGTTCGCGGCGAACGGACACATCGAGCGCG
>JBFWUN010000057.1:0-5294 GCA_050247235.1 Gammaproteobacteria bacterium | reverse complement strand
TTGACAAGGATCGAGCCGCGACAACTCCGTTGCTCGAAAACCAGCTGTGTGGGCCGGTCTTCGGCCGCGGTGAATGCCGCGGCCGGTGCAGCACTGCGCTCAGCGGCGCCTGCGATACGCGAGCCAGCCGAGCGCGGGGGCGAGCAGCGGGAGTGCGGGTGGTACCGGGACGGCCGCCAGGTTCACGTTGTCGATGCCGCCGGTGTCGAGGTCCTCGGTGTCGTTCAGCCATTCGCCGATCAGGGTAAGGTGCGTCATTGCCGCGAACACGGTTTCGAACTCACCCGCGTTCAGCTCGCGGACCGATACACCGTCGAAAATGCGCCAATCCGCACCGGCCGCGAGTGGCACATCGAAATGCTTCCACGGACCGTCAATGAGCGGCAGGTCAAAGGTCACGTAGATGAGGATGCCGACCGCCGACTCGATCGTCACGAGCGGTGCGAGCGCACCGTCGTATTCCCCGTCTCCGCCATTGCGCTGGACCAGCGCGTCGAACGACAGGATCTGTCCGACCGCCAGCCCGCTCATCAGGCTGCCGGGCGCAACGAGCCGCGCCGCCGTCAGCGAACTCGGGTCCTGCGTACGGATGTAGCCACCGGGGTTGCCGCCGGTATCCAGGTGCTGGATCGCGAGCGGACTGCTGCCGGCCGTGCAGATGCCGGGATTGACACAGGACAGCCCGGTCCAGCCTTCCGCGTCGACGTCGAAGCCCTGGGGCAGGGCCACGACGGCATGCGCGCGGCCGGCCGCGCAGAGCGCGGCAACCGTCAGCAGGAGCGGCAGCCAGAACGTGATCCGGGGTCGTGAATGGACGTGGGTTCGCGTGGTCATGACACACCTCGTGCAGTGAGCGAATCGCGTGCCTCGTCCGTGAGGGGAAGCCGGCGACATTCCACGCGCCAGTGAACCCGAGAATGCGCCGGGGACGTCCCCGAATGCAACGGATTGGACGGTCGGGATGCGGGAATATTACCGGTCCCGGAAGAGACTGGCCGTCTCCACGGCCGGCCTCTATCCTGCCCCGTCCCCACCCGCTGCCCGTGCGCCCCCATGCCGATCCGCACCCTGTTCCCGACGCTCGTCTACACCGCCCCGCTGGTCGCACGCGGTGGCGCGCGTCTGAATGCCGCGCTGCTGGCCGAATGCCTGCAGCTGCAGGCCGATGACACCGGTGGTCGACGCTGGTCACGCCGGAACTACCCCGGCGGCTACACCTCCTACGGCTCCGTGCACCGCATGCACCAGCGTTCACCGACGTTCGCGGACCTGGAAAAGCACGTCGATCGTCACGTGCGTACCTACGCGGCACGGCTGGAGCTCGACCTCACCGGCCGGCGGCTCGCGATGACCGACTGCTGGGTCAACGTGATGCCGCGCCACGTGGTGCACACCAGTCACCTCCATCCGCTGTCCACCCTCAGCGGCACGTACTACGTGCAGACGCCGCGCGGGTGTGCGGGCCTGAAGTTCGAGGATCCGCGCCTGGATCGCTTCATGGCGGCCCCGCCCCCGCGGAACCCGGGCAGCGGACGCCGTGGCTGGGCCACCGTACCGGCGCGCGCCGGCCACCTGGTGCTGTTCGAATCGTGGCTGCGCCACGAGGTGCCGCCAAACCCCGTGGATGAAGCGCGCGTCAGCATCAGCTTCAACTACCACTGGTTCTGAGCAGTCTGCCCGTGGCGTGGTTCGTGCCGGTGCTGCTCCTGATGGTCATCCTGACGGGGCCGGGCCTGTGGGTCGCACGCGTGCTGAAGCGGTACGAACAGCCTGCCGATCGCTACCGCGCGTCGGGAACCGGCGCGTCACTCGCACGGCATCTGCTCGACGGTCTCGGGCTGTGCGACGTGAACGTGGAACCCACGGCGCAAGGGGATCACTATGATCCCCGCGCACGCGCGGTGCGCCTGTCGCCGCGCGTGCACGACGGCACGTCGCTGACCGCGATCACCGTGGCTGCGCACGAAGTGGGGCATGCGATCCAGCACGCGCGCGGCGAACCGTGGTTCCAGGCGCGCGATCGCCTGGCCCGCGTGGCGATCGGCGCGGATCGTGCGGCTCGGCTGCTGCTCGTCGCCGCCCCCGTGCTGATGGCCATCACCCGCGTGCCGCTGACCGGTCTGCTGTGCGTGCTGACCGCGGTCGGCGCGGTGGCGCTCGGCGCGCTGGTACACCTGGTGACATTGCCGGTGGAATTCGACGCGAGTTTCGGCAAGGCGCTGCCGCTGCTCGAACGCGGCCGGCTCCTCCATCCCCCCGACCTGCCGCACGCGCGGCGCATCCTGCGCGCCGCCGCGCTGACCTACGTGGCGGCCTCGCTCGGCGGCCTGCTGAACCTCGCACGCTGGATGTCCGTGCTGCGGCGCTGACCTCGGGCCGGCGCGGAAGCGCTCGCCCGCGAACCGACCGGGTCACCGCGGTACCCGGACCCGGCACGTTCCGAGGTCCTGTCACGAAGCGGTCATATTTCCGTCATATACATGCACGTCGTCGCCCGCCATGGGCTGGTTCCATGGCGGGCAAGGATGCTCCTTTTCAGCTGTCAAAGAGTACACGTCCATGCGTCATCTGACTTCGCTCCGTTCACTTTCTCTCGCATTCTCCGTGGGTATGCTCTCCAGCGTCCCCGCGATCGCCGCCGACAAGGAACTGCTGGACATCCTGCTCGCCAACGGTGCCATCACCGCTGAACAGCATGCCACCCTGCTGAAGAAGCCGGAACTCACCAAGGAAGACGTGAACGACGTGGTGGTGAGACTCGATCGCGGCGGACTCAACATCGCGTCCCGCGACGGCGCGTACGCCATCAAGATCGGCGCCCGGCTGCACGCCGACGCCGCGCTGCACAGCGGCGACACGCCCGGCGTCGAGGCCGTGGACGGCACCGAGATCCGGCGCGCGCGCGTGGAGATGAAGGGCACGATCGCGCATGACTGGGCATGGGTGGCGGAAGCCGATTTCGCCGACAACGATGTCGCGATCAAGGATTTCTGGCTGGGTTACGAAGGCATCGATAACGTCCGCATCATGGCCGGCCACCAGAAGCAGCCTTACTCGCTGGCGGTGGAGATGAGCTCCAACGACATGCCGTTCACCGAGCGTTCCATCGACAACGATCTCGTGATCCCCTTCGTCGACCGCGCGTTCGGTATCCGCGCCGACTCGAATGGAGATCACTGGTTCTTCTCGGCAGGGCTGTTCGGCGAATCGGTGGAACCGAATCCGAACGGCGATGACGAGGGCTGGGCGGCGGTGGGCCGCTTCGTTTACGCACCGATCATCGATGACACGCGGATCGTGCATCTCGGGATGCGCGCGGCGTACCGCGAACCGGACGCCGGCAGCAGCGCGGTGCGCATGCGCGATGAAACCACTCATTTCTCCGATCTGCGCATCGTCAATACGGGCGTGATCGGCAACGTGGACGGCGTGAGCCTGTACGGACCGGAAGCCTCGGTGGTCCTGGGACCGTTCTCGCTCACCGGTGAATACAACCGCGCGCGCATCACGCGCGACGGTCCGGCGGACCTGGATTTCGACAGCTGGCACGTCGAGGCGACCTGGACGCTGACCGGAGAGTCGCGCGCCGCCGCCTACCGGATCGATGCGGGCGAGTTCAAGCGGCTCACCGGTGCGCGGGACTTCAGCCTGTCCGGCGGGGGTTGGGGTGCATGGGAGGTCGCGGCGCGTTACGCCACGATCGATCTCAACGACGGCACGTTCATCGGTGGCGAAGAAGATGCGTTCACGGCGGCACTCAACTGGTACGCGAATACGAACGTCCGGCTGATGTTCGATTACACGCACATCCTGGAAACCGATGGCTCGACCGCCCTGCGCCGCGCTGCGCCGGGCCTCGACATCTACGGCATGCGTGTGCAGTACACGTTCTGATTCGCGCCGGCACCGGTTGAGGGCGGCCCGAAGGTTCGCCCTGGCGCGTCTGCGCGTTCACCTGTCCGCAGACACGGCCCGGTGTCGTCTGAAGAAGAGGATGCCGAGCACGGTCCAGGCGCCGCAGATCGCCCACTCGGATGCCGTCAGTGCCGCGGCGCTGCCAGGCAGGTAGAGCGCGATCAGCGCCAGCGAGAGGACGACCGCGGTGCCGCCGACGAGGCGCCAGCGTTTCACCGCGTAAGGCCGCGGCAGCGACGGCTCGCGCGTTCGAAGGCGCAGGAACGACACCGTCACGAGCAGGTAACCCACGATCACCCCAAGACTGCCGGCATTCACGAGCCAGATGAGCACCGGTCGACCGAACCACGGGGCACAACAGGTCAGCGCGCCGATCGCGATGAGCGCGACGTGCGGGGTGCCATGGCGTGGATGGAGGCGGGCGAGGGGCGCCGGCAGCATGCCTGACGCCGCCAGGGCATAGACCAGCCGGCTCGCGCCGACCATGAACGCGTTCCAGGTGGTCAGGATGCCCGCGATGCCGCCCGCCACGAGCAGCTGGCCGCCCCACGCCGCGCCCCAGGCGCGTGCGCTCGCCACTGCCGTGGTCATTCCCGGCAGCCCGCGTTCCGCCGGCGGCAGCACGTAGGCCACGCCGGCGAGCATCGCGCAGTACCACGCCATCGCGCACAGCACCGAGAGCACGATTAGCTGACCCAGCGCGCGGTGCGGGACATCGATCTCCGCCGCCGCCTGCGGGATCACGTCGAAGCCGACGAACATGATGGGGATCATGATGAGCACCGCCGCGATGCCGGCCGCCCCATCCGCGAAGAGCGGCACGAGATTCGCCGGTTCACCGGTGCGCACCGCGCCGAACAGGAAGACCAGGCCGACACTGATGATGAAGGTGGTCGCGACGTTCTGGAGCCGCGCGGATTCGCCGACGCCGCGCACGTTCACCCACGTGACGAACACGGCGCCGGCGATCCCGCAGGCGACGAAGCTCGCATGCACGTCGAAGCCCCGGATCGTCCACAGGTACCCGCGGTCCAGCCCCGGGATCAGAGCGGTCAGCGCGTACGGCAGCGCCACCGCCTCGAACGCGGCGACTGAGACGTAGCCGAGCACGATCGCCCACGAACACACGAACGAGGCACCCGGCCCCAGCGCGCGCAGGCTGTAGACATGTTCGCCGCCCGTCTCGGGCAGCGCGGAGGCGAGTTCCGCGTAAGCGAGCGCAATGCAGACCATCACCGCCCCGCCCGCCGCGAAGGCCATCATCGCGCCCGCCGTGCCAGCGCGGGTGAGCCATTCCCCCGTCATCAGCACCCAGCTCCACCCGATCATCGCGCCGAACGCGAGCGCGAGCGTGTCGCGGCGGCGGAGCACGCGAAGCA
>JBFWUN010000056.1:15183-25882 GCA_050247235.1 Gammaproteobacteria bacterium | reverse complement strand
TGACACCCGACCAGGCGGGCCAGCGCGCGTTTCGTGCCGAGCGCTTCGACGACGCGGCGAACACGTTCGCACGGCGGGACTGGCGCGCCGCCAGCCAGTACCGTGCGGGCCGCTACGCGGATGTCGTCGAGACGCTGGAGAACGCCAGGACTCCTGACGCGCTGTACAACAAGGGCAATGCGCTGGCGCGACTCGGACGTCTCGATGAAGCGATCGCGACGTACGAAGAAGTGCTGAAACGCGATCCTGCGCATGCCGATGCGACGTACAACCGGGACCTGCTGCAGAAGATGCTGACGCCGGAGCAACCCCCGGAGGATCAGCAGCAGAAGAAGGACGACCCGCAGAAGTCCGAACCGGAAGGCGGCGACGCCGACGAGAACCAGGGTCAGCAGGGCGACGGCGAACGCGCCGCCGAGCAAGGTGGCGAAGACGGCCAGCGCGAGCCGCAGGACCCGAGCGACGAAGCCGAGCGCGCGGCCGAGCAGGAACGCCGCCGTCAGCAGCGCGGGAACAACCAGGCATCCCCGAACGCGGCGGGCGACGAGTCCGCCGACGATCCGCAGGCCGAACGCGAAGCGGCCGAAGAGGCGGCTGCCACCGCCGAGGCCGATCCGGAGAAGGCGCTCGCCACCGAACAGTGGCTGCGCCAGATCCCGGACGACCCGGGTGGCCTGCTGCGCCGGAAATTTCTGTACCAGTACGGCCGCCGATACGGCCAGGAAGCGGAGCACGCGGAACCATGGTGAACGCACTGCGCGCCGCAGGTGGCGCCTGGATCATTGCCACGATGCTGCTGTGGCTCGGGCCCGCGCACGCCGCGCTCGACGTGCAGGTCACCGTGAATCCGGACCCGCCGGTCGCAGGCGAGTCTTTCCGGATCGCTTTCGAAGTCAAAGGGGATCTGCAGCACGAGCCTGACTTCTCGCCGCTCGAACAGCGGTTCGACGTGGTGGGACGCAACCGGCAGACATCGCTGCAATGGGTCAATGGTCGCCACACCCGCACCACCACGTTCATCCTGGAAGTGCTCGCCAAGCCGGGCGCGCCGCTCGAGATTCCTTCGATCGCGTTCGACGACGCGACAACGCGCGCGCGCAGGATCACCGCGGCCGAGGCCCCTGCGCCGCAGGCCTCGACCGACGACGGCCTGTTCCTCGAAGTGGACGCGAGCCCGCGCAACCCCTACGTGCAGCAGCAGGTGATCTTCACGATCAGGCTGTGGCGGCGCTACGAGCTCAGCAACGCGTCGCTGTCGCAGCCGCGCCTGCGGACCGACGCCATCGTGCGGCCGCTCGGGGAAGATCGCCAGTACGAGGCCGAGCGGGACGGCCGGCGTTACGAGGTGGTGGAGCGGCGCTTCGCGCTGTTCCCGCAGACCAGCGGCGCGACGGTGATCGAACCGGTGACGGTGACCGCGCAGGTGCTGGAGCGCGCGTCGTCACTGTTCGAGATGTTCGGCCGCGCGGTGAAGACGCGACGGATCAGCTCCGCGCCGGTCGCGCTGGAGGTCCGCGCGATCCCGGCGGAATTCCCGACCGGGGCCACGTGGCTGCCGGCGAGCAAGGTGCGGCTGAACGAGCTCTGGGAGCCGGAGGACGCCAGGGTCAAGGCCGGCGATCCGGCAACCCGCACGTTGTCCCTGTGGGCAAGCGGACAAACCAGTGGTCAGCTGCCGGAACTCGCCGCGCCGGACGTGCCGGGCTTGAAGGCGTATCCCGATCAGCCGCAGCTCCAGGAGGACGCGGGTGGCGCCGGGATCAGCGCGGTCCGGCAGGAGAAGGTCGCGCTCATCCCGGAAGGTGCGGGGTCGCTGTCCATCCCCGAGATCGCGCTGCCGTGGTGGAACATCGAGACCGATGCGCTCGAGTACGCGCGGGTGCCTGCCCGCGCCCTGCACGCATTTGCGGATCCTGCGACGCCGCGCCCGGCGGAGACCTCGGTACCCGCCGCGGCACCGGCCGCAGCGCCGGCTGCGCAAGCCCCGTCCCCCTCTCCGGCCGCGGCACCGGTCACCGACTGGCGCCACTGGCCGGGCTGGTTCGTCCTGAGCTGCGGGCTGCTGGTGGCGTGGCCGGTATCCCTCATCTGGGTGTCGCGCCGCCGCGGACCGCAAGCGGATGTGGCTGCCGTGAATTCCGCGCCCGGGGGCACGGCCGCCACCGCGCGCCGCGGACTGCTCGACGCGTGTGCGCGCCATGACCCCCGCGCCGCGCGCGCAGCCTTGTGTGACTGGGCGAATGCGCAGCTTCCCGGTGCCGCGCCGTGGACGCTCGACGCGCTCGTCCGCGAATCCGCGCCGCCACTCGCCGACGCGATCCGCACGCTCGACACCGCGCTCTACGGCCGGGATCAGCCGCCGTGGCGCGGGGACACGCTCGCCGCGGCCTTCGGCACGCACGCGCCGGCACCGACGCCGTCGCGCCCCGCGGTCGACCCGTTGCCGAAAATCTTTAGGCTCGCGAGCTGATCACGTTACACCGGTCACATCGCGGATGACGTCAACGCGCACTGTGTAAACACTTGCGTCGATGCTGGGCTCCGCGCCTTGATTCGGACCTGTCCAAGCTCCACACTTCCTCCGCGCCGGATAAATTCCCTTGCAATTTTAAGCCCGACGGCGCGTGGAGGTCTGATTGTCCCTGGCCAATGCTTCCGTGCTGGCGGTCGACGACAACGCGACGATCCGCCGCGCCATCGCGATGCGACTCGGTTCGAAGGGGTTCAATGTCATCACCGCGGAGAGCGGTGACCAGGCGCTCGCCGCGCTCGACAAGCACGCCTTCGATCTCATGCTGCTCGATCTCAAGATGCCTGGCATGGGTGGTGACGAGGTGCTCCGGCATGTCCGCGATCGCTACTCCGAAACCGAGCTGCCCGTGATCATGCTCGCCGCGAGCGACGACAAGAACGACATCACGAAAACCCTGCAGCTCGGCGCCAACGATTACGTGGTGAAGCCCGGCGACCTGCCGGTGCTCCTGGCGCGCATCAAGACCCAGCTCTCGCTGCGACACACGGCACGGCGCCTGCACGAGCAGGAGCTGACGATGACGCATCGTTCGCTCCCCGGCGCGGTCGCGACGGGTACGGCTGCGATCGATCCCGGCATGTTCGAAGGCACCTGGTCGTTCCGGCAGGACGCGACGCTCGATCGCCGCTACAGCCTGCTCTACGACAACACGCCGATGACCTGCTTCACGTTGAACCGCAAGCTCGAGGTGATCTTCGCGAACCGTTTCGGTGTGCAGTTTCTCGGTTACGGCACCAATGACCTGCGCACCCAGCCGTGCGTGAATTTCTATGCCGAGCAGGACCAGGCGCTCGCGCTCGAGTACCTGCAGGGCGTGCTGGATCAGCCCGAACGCGTCCATCGCTGGGAGATCCGTCGCCGTCGGCGGAATGGCTCGGCGATCTGGATGCGCGAAACGGCGCGCGTGCTCGGCCGCGGCGCCGACGCCCTGATCCTGATGACCTGCGAAGACATCGACGATACCTACAAGCTCGCCGAGAAGCTTGCGCACAACGCGGCCCACGACGAGCTGACGGGCCTGTCCAACCGCAAAGTGCTCGAGGATCGCCTGAACCGCGTCCTGGCGAGCGCCCATTCCGAACAAAGCAGCCACGCGCTCGCGATCGTGGATCTCGACCAGTTCAAGCTGATCAACGACACCAGCGGCTACGCGGCGGGTGACGAACTGCTGAAACAGGCCGCACGCGTGCTGTGCGACGTGGTGCGCAAGCGCGACACTGTCGCCCGCATCGGCGGTGACGAGTTCGGCGTACTGTTCGAGGACTGTACGCTCGAGCAGGTCCAGGCGACGATCGAGAGCATGCGCGCGGCACTTGCGGCGTTGCGCTTCGAGTGGGATGGCACACGACACGCAATCTCCTCGAGCATCGGCCTGGTCCGCATCGACCAGCGGTGCGCGTCCGTGACAGCCGCGATCAGCATGGCGGACACGGCCTGCTACGCGGCGAAGGATGCCGGCCGCAACCGCGTCCACGTGTACTGCGCCGAGGATCTCAACGTGGTGACGCGCCACGGCCAGATGCGCTGGGTCACCCGCATCAACGATGCCCTGCGTGCCGACCGCTTCGAACTGTCCATGCAACCGATCGCGCCGATCGCCGAACAGCCACCCCAGGGCGATCATTACGAGGTGCTGCTGCGCATGCGTGACGAGCAGGGCAAGCTGGTGATGCCCGGCGAATTCCTGCCGGCGGCCGAGCGCTACAACCTCGCTGCCAACATCGACCGCTGGGTCATCCGCCACACTTTCGACTGGCTGCGCGGCCATCCGCAGGTGCTCGACCGCCTGCATCTGTGCGGCATCAATCTCTCCGGGCAGTCGTTCGGGGATGACAACATGCTGGACTACATCATGGAGGAGCTCGACAAGAGCGGCCCGGACCTCGCCTCCAGGATCTGCTTCGAGGTGACCGAGACGGCGGCCATCGCGGATATCGTGCACGCCTCGCGGTTCATCAACACGCTGAAGACCCGCGGCTGCCGCTTCGCACTGGACGACTTCGGCAGCGGTTTCGCGTCGTTCGCGTACCTGAAGAACCTGCCGGTGGACTTCGTGAAGATTGACGGCAGCTTCGTGCGCGAGATCACGCGCGACTCGGTGGATCTCGCCATGGTCCGTTCCATCAACGAGATTGGCCACGTGATGGGCAAGAAAACGATTGCCGAGTTCGTCGAGGACAGCAGCATCCTGGAGATGCTGCGCTCGCTCGGGGTCGACTACGCACAGGGTTACGAGATCGGCCGCCCCGAGCCGATCACGGTGTTCGCTGCGCGCTGACCACCGCGCGCGAAACTGCGCGCGCGCGCACACTGTCGATTCCGGGCGGCGAACGCCGTCACATTCACGCCAGCCCGCCGTTGCGGACCCCCGCCTCGCCGACTATCTAACAGGAGGTCAGGGCCAGTGCCCTCAATTTCCTGCTGAACTCGGCCGATATTCCGCCACATGAGTACGAACAGAATGGCCAAGGTCTCGCGTCTGGTTCCACCACGTGCTTCCCAACTGCTCGGGGAATGCCACCTGCTGACCATGAAGCGGGTCCCCGATCTTCTGAAGGGGTTGCTCGACAAGGGTGACGACACGTACTTCGAACTTGCGAACAAGGCTGATTCTTCCCAACGCCAGCAGGTGTACTTCGACGCGATGCGCGAACTGCGGCTGAAGCGCGCACAGGTCGAGAACGCATTCCGGGCCAGCCTCAAGGCGACCTTCGACGCCTGCTTCGAAGGCGCCACGGTGCGCGAACGTCCGCGCGCCGAATTCAGCGAACCGGTGGAACTGAGCCTGGTCGACTCCGCCGACGTGGAGCAGTCGCTCGCGGCGACCAACTTTGCCGAGAGCGTGAAGTCGCGCTGCAAGCAGGAGCTCTACGCACTCGACCGGCGCATCGGTCACCTGCTGAGCGATCCCAATCTCGACCACGCGGTGAACCCGTTCGGACCCGAGGCGATCGCGCAGGCGCTGCGGGCGCTCAGCCAGCCGCTGGACATCGACATCGAGGCGCGCCTGACCCTGCTGAAGCTGGCCGACCGCTGTTTCGGTCCGGGGCTCGGCGAACTGTACCGCAACCTCAACGAATTCCTGGTCCGCGAGGATGTGCTGCCGCGGATGACCACGAGCGCCCCGCGGTCGCTCGGCAGCGGCCGCACGCGCGTGACGATCGAAACCGAGGACGGCGTGGCGGAGGCCCGCGGGGTCGACGTCTTCTCGACGCTCGAACAGCTGATGCGCCCGGGTGTGCCAGGTCTTGGGCTGGGCACGGGCAGCGGGGGCTTGCCGGGTCTCGGCGGCCCTGGTGGCGTGGGCCTGCCGAACGGACTCGGGGCAGCTGGGTCGCCCGGCGGCCACGGGATGCCCGGCGTCGCGGGCGCCATGGGCGGACCCGGCGCGGCCATGCTGTCGCCGGGAGCCGGTGGCGACAGCGCGGGCGGCGGCGGAATCACGGCGGGCGGTGCGCTTACGCCGGATGGCTTTCCGGCGCTGCAGGCGGGGCCGCTGGCCACCGGCGAACTGCTGAGCAACCTGACGGCGCTCCAGCAGGGACAGCCCGGCCAGGCGCACGCGTGGCTCGACCCGGGCATGCTGCATGCAGGCACCGTGAACGTCCTGCGCGCACTGCGCGAGAGCGGCGCGGTCGGCGAACTGAACCAGACCGATCACCTCACGCTCGATATCGTCACGCTACTGTTCGATTACATCCTGGACGACCCGAGCATTCCGGATCGCATCAAGGCGCTGATCGGACGATTGCAGATCCCGTTGCTCAAGGTCGCGCTGCTCGACAAGGAACTGTTCTCGAAGAAGACGCATCCCGCCCGCCAGCTGCTGGACGCCTTGGCGGGCGCGGCCGTCGGCTGGAGTGCTGACAACGCGCAGAGCGACGCGCTGCTCGAGAAGATCGAGTACATCGTGTACCGCGTGGTCGAGGAGTTCGATCGCGAGATGGGGCTTTTCTCGGAGCTGCTGTCCGAACTCAACGCGTTTCTCGCCACCGACGAGCGCGAAGCGACCGAGCGCGCGGAGCGCGCGGCCAATTCGCTCCGCACCAAGGAACGCATCGTGCTCGCCAAGCTCGCGGTCGACGAGGCCGTGAAGGGACGCCTGGACGGCAGCGAAACGCGCGAATTCGTCGTCCAGTTCGTCCGCGATTACTGGCGACAGCAGCTGATCGTCACCTACGTCGAACAAGGCCCCGGGAGCGACGCCTGGATCGAACAGCTCGGCGTGATCGACGACCTGGTCTGGTCGGTGTCGCCGAAAACGACTCCCGACGAGAAGCGGGAACTCACCACGCGCCTGCCGAAGCTGCTGAAGGCGCTCAAGGCAGGCATGAAGGAGCTGGGCATGGTCCCCGCCGACTGCTCCAAGTTCCTGACGATGCTTGCGAGCGTGCACGTGGTGTCGGTCAAGAACGTGGAGGAGGCGTCGCTTGCCGAGCGGCGCCTCACGCGCCCGGACGACACGGGGAAGCCGCAGTCCGTCACCCACGAGGGTCCCGCCGAAGAGGCATTCGTCCGCCAGGCGCTGGACCGCCTGTTCGCGCGGAAATCGATCGAACCTGCCGCGCTCGACATCGACTTCTCGCAGCTCGAGACGGAGGCCGCGGCGGAACCGGAACCCGAAGAAGAGGTTCCGGAGGATGAATTTCTCGAGAAGGTGATGGAACTCGATCTCGGTGACTGGGTGGAGTTCACGCTCGACGACGAATCTTCTGTGCGTGCACGGTTTACCTGGATCAGCCCGGCGACCGGACGCTACCTCTTCACCGATCGGCAGGGACGGAAAGCCTTCGACCTGACGCTCGCGGCGCTGTGCGAGCGATTCCGCGCGGGCAAGGCCCTGCGCTTCGCAGGTCAGCCGGATCCGCTGTTCGAGCGCGCGATCAACGAGCTGATGGAGCGGATGGAGCGCCAGGTCGCCTGAGCGCGCCGTTGCGGCGCCCGCTGCCCGCCCCGCCGGCCGTCACACACGGTCGCCGGCAATCTTCCCGTCCAATCAATGCGTCACCCGGCGCACGGGGGCAACCTCGGCGCACTCACGCCGAGTACACGCCCGGTCCTCCCGATGGAACAGCAGGTACGCCTGCCACTGCGCGCGCAGCTGCGGCAGGGAACGGACCAGGGCCAGCGGCAGGCCCTCCGGGTGGGCTTCCAGCAGCGCGAGATGCGCGTCGATAGCCTCGGCGACCGCGAGGCGGCGCTGCTGTGCGAACTGGATTTGCAGGTAGACGAGTGCGCTCAGCAACGTACCCGCGTCGGGATGGGAAGAACTTTGCATGAGGGTGCTCCTGGGTGCGCGCGGATTGTCGATTACAGCGCCGCCGGCGACTGCGCGCGCGCCATACGCACGAGCGCCTGGCGCGCTTCCTCGGCCGAGCGTACCGGCGCCTGGAATACGCAGCGGTCGATGCGCGCGCCAGCGCGCACATGGATCCCCCGCGCATCGATACCGACCATTGCCGGCGTATCCGTGTTCGGTTGGTCCGGCCGCCCGAGGTAACGACGGAGCGCATCGGAATGGTCGGTGTTCATGTGTTCCACGATGTGCCGCTCGGTCGGCTCGTCGAACGGATTCGGTTCGATGAGATCGGACGGCTGCAGCCAGTGGATGTCGCCGAATCCGCCGATGTAACGGATGCGCCGGGGCACCAGGGTCCAGAATTCGAAATCGTGCGTCTGCCGGAAATCGCGGGATTCGGGAAAGAAGCGGAAGTATCGGTTGGCAGGATCCTGCTCGTGCTCGGCGGACAGGTGTTCGGCATCGCACATGAATGTCAGGCGTCCGTGCGTCTGCAGATCTTCCTGCGCACGATCGAACACGATCAGCGAGACCCGCGGGTCGTGCCGGACATTGCGGGTGTGCTGCGCGATGTTCGCGATCAGGATCACCGGCTGACCGGCCCGGTCCGGGCAGAACGGCATCACCGATCCGAACGGATAACCCGGCAGATCGGTCGACAGTGTCGACAATACCCCGTCGTAACACCGGCCGAGCAGATGGCGGGCGTCTTCGCAGGCTTGCTGATAGCGTGTCATGGAGTACTCCTCATCATGATGTCTTGCGGAAATTGCGCCGTGAAGGCGAGTAGTGGATGCGGGAGCGCCGGCGGATCGATCCTGATCACCGGCAGTCCGAATACCTTCGAGACGAGTGCGGAGGTCAGGATCTCGCGCGGAGTGCCACACGCCGCAACCCTGCCGCCATGAAGCAGCAGCGCACGATCGGCGTAGGCGAGTGCGAGATTCAAGTCGTGCAGCACGACGATCACCGTGCCGCCGCGGCGCGTGAAGTCCCGGGCAGTCGCGAGCAGCACGTGCTGGTAGCTGGGATCGAGATGGGCGACCGGTTCGTCGAGCATCAGCACCCCCCGTTCGCGACCGGCGCCTTCCACCTGCACGAGGCAACGTGCGAACTGCACGCGCTGCTGTTCGCCGCCGGAGAGGTGGTGATACGGACGATCGCCGGCTGCGTCGATTCCCATGCAGGCGAGCGCGGCGTCGATTGCGTCGCGGTGCCGCGAAAGGGCCCGGGGTCCGAACGGCAAGAGGCCGAGTTCGACGACTTCCCGTACCGTGAAAGGCAGGTGGACGGTGGTCGACTGCTGCAGTACTGCACGGGCGCGGGCCAGCGTGCCGCGTTCCCAATGCGCAAGGGGTCGACCGTCGAAGCGTACCTCGCCCTGCTCCGGCCGGAGATCCCCCGCCAATACCTGCAGCAACGTGCTCTTGCCGGCGCCGTTGCAGCCAAGGACTGCGAACAGTTCGCCGCGCGAGACATCCAGACTCACGTCGCACAGTACGGCTCGGGCACCCCGCCACAGTCCCACGCCCGCGCTCGCGATCACGCGGAACCCCGCAGCGCGCGCCCACGCCGGACGAGCCAGACCAGGAACGGCGTCCCTGCGAGCGCGGTCACGATCCCGATGGGCAGCTCGGCCGGCAGGACGAGCGTGCGGCTGGCCAGGTCCGCCGCCACGACCAGGGCCGCGCCGAGCAGCGCGGACGCAGGCAATGCCGAACGATGCGAGGCTCCGACCACACCACGCGCGAGGTGTGGCACGACGAGCCCGATGAACCCGATGATACCCGCGGCCGCCACGGCCGCGCCGACGATCAGCGAGGCCGCCAGGATCACCCGTCGTCGCGTGCGGCGCGTGTTCACGCCCAGGTGCTCCGCGGCCTGCTCGCCAAGCGCCCAGGCATCGAGGCGCCGCGCTTCGCCGAGCAGCAGCAGGCCACCGAAGAGCGTTGCGGCGGCCACCGGCCCGGCCAGCACCCAGCTCGCACCCGAGAGGCTGCCGAGGTTCCAGAACGTGAAGTCACGCACCGTCTGGTCCGTCGCCGTGAACAGCACGCAGCCGATCAGCGCGCCGCATAGCGCGTTCATGGCGACCCCGAACAGCAGGAGCTGCGCAGTGGCCGCAGTGTCACGCTCACGCACGAGCGCGAACATGCCGGCGGTCGCGGCGAGTCCGCCGGCGAATGCCATCACCGGCACCGCGAGTACGCCGGCGACGGCCGGAACAGCAGCGGCGATCGATCCGCGGAAGTTCAGGCACAACACCGCACCAAGCGCCGCGCCACTGGACACGCCGACGAGTCCCGGATCGGCCAGCGGATTGCGGAACAGCGTCTGCAGCGCGGCACCTGCGACCGCGAGCCCGGCGCCGATCAATGCGGCGAGCGCGACTCTCGGCAGGCGCAATTGCCAGAGCACATAGGACACCTGGTCGTGCGACGTCCGGAACGTGAGCAGTTCATCCCACAAGGTTGTCCCGTCGATCGGAAGTGCGCCCTGCAACACTGCCGACACGGTGATTACGAGCAGCAGTGCCGTCAGTGCTCCGAGCGCCGGACCGCGGGCTGCGGGCGCGCACGCGCCCGGTGTCGGGGAGGCGGCGTTCACCGGGCGGTGGCGGCCTGGATCCCGCCCTGACGAAAGCGCTCGGCTACGGCTGTCAGCGCGGCCGGCAGCCGCGGCCCGAAACCGAGCGCCGCGGCGTCGTCGATCACAATCAGTTTCGTCGTCGTGAGCCCCGAGGCCCGCATCGCGGGCGTCTCCAGCAGCGCCGGCACGCCTCCACTCGCCGCGACGCTGCGGGCAGTCACGAGGATGAAATCGGGCGCCGCGTCGACCAGGATTTCGGGCGACAGAGCGCGATATCC
>JBFWUN010000056.1:0-15083 GCA_050247235.1 Gammaproteobacteria bacterium | reverse complement strand
TCGGCGTGTACCGCGCCGACCGCCAGCCATACTCCCATCCACCCGAACCTGGTGCGCTTCATCGTGTGCCTCGGCCTCCCCTTGCATCCTGTTCCGTTGTTCGTTTAATCTAAACGAGAATTGATCTCATTATCAACTGCAATGATGATGTCTTCCTCGAACGACACGGTAAAGGCGACCTTGACCCGTCTTTACGACGAGCTGTTCGAACACGACGGCTTCGGCGATCTCAAGGTTGAGATCCGGATCCTCAAGCGCGGACAGAAGGAAGTGGTGATCCACTGCGGCAAGCAATACCGCTTCGTGGTGGATTTCCGGGAAACCTGATTGCAGCGCGACACGGTGTCGCGCCTGCGTACAGTTGAGAGAGAACGACGCGTTGCTGGCGCAGCACCGTCACACCACACGCTCCGGTGCAGCCTCCGAGGGAGAGGTGTTTCGGGCATTCATCCAGTACGGGAGTCCTGAGAAGGACCAAGGAGCATGGAAATGTCTGAATCGAATCACACGCGGCGCCGCGCCATCGGCGCCGTCTGCGCGGCACTCGCCGCCTTGAACACGCTGTCCGCCGAGGCGGCGTTCGTGGATCCGCAGTCGTCCTCCTGGGGCGGCTGGTCCCGCAGTGATGCGGGCGCCGCCTACGCCGGGTGGAACTTCTTCGCCGACGAAACTGCACCGGGAGGCGTGATCACCGATTCCACGCCGGACCTGTCCGCGAACACGCTACTGGGCGGTGGCGCCGGCAGTGGTCCACCTCTGGCGAGCATCGGCTTTTCGGCTGCCCAGGTCACGGAGACTACCGGGGGCGCGTTCGTCACTGGCGGCGGCAACATCTACAGCCCGTCCGTGGCGACCGACTTCGATATCACGTTGAACCTGACCAACGCGCTGGTCGGCCCGGTGCGCGTGGCGCTGCAGACCCGCACGCTTGGCAGCGAACTGGATTACGCCGGGGTACGGGTCAACGGGGTCGCGGCGGATGCGATCACCGAACTCGAACGCATCACGCTCGGCGGGTTCGGCGGCGACCAGGTCGACACCTTGTTCGTGTGGACGCTCGCGGCCGGCGTTTCGTCGCTCGCCTTCGACGTCATGGCGGCCGAGTCGAGCGTGTCGTTCGACGCGCTGACTGTCGACGTGGCGCCCGTGCCGCTGCCGGCGGCGGCGTGGCTGCTCGGCTGCGCGCTTGTGCCGCTGGCGCGCCGCGTGCGGCATGGAGGCTGTTTCTCATGAGCGCCCGAATCTCACTGTGCGGCACACTCCTGCTGGCCGTGGCAAGCCCTGTGCACGCGGTCGCCACCGCGTTCCAGAACCCGGCCGCCGCCGACTGGGGTGGCTGGACCCGCGGCGCCGCGGACACCGCGTTCGCCGGCTGGGAGAATTTCGATGCCTTCATCCCCGTCGGCTTCCCGGCGGCGCTGCCGGACAACACCCCGGATGTCGGGAAATCAGGTCTGCAGCAGGCCGTGGTGATCCCGAACAACAGTGGCGCCTTCATCACGGGAGGGGGTACCGGCGGGAGCCTCTACAGCTTCGCCGACATCATGGACGTCGACGTGCTGCTGCAGCCGCTGGCGAGCCTGCCCCTTGGGCCGGTCACCGTGGCATTGCAGATCTCGGTGCTGGGTACGGACATCGATCCCGCGAAGATCCGCCTCAACGGACAAGCGTGGTCGGAACGCCGTGTCCTCGCCACGGGCACCGCCGGCGCTCCGGGCGGTTCCGGTGGCACCGGCACAGGGGTCGACAACGAGTACCTGTACCTGTGGCGCAACGTTTCGCGCGCGATCGCCGCTCAGCCGTTCGCGTTCGACCTGACTGCACTCGGTTCCAGCAACAGTCTCGATGCGCTGTTCGTCGACATCGGCCCGGCCCTGGCAGCGCCACCGGCGCCGGTGCCGTTGCCCGGCGCAGCATGGTTGATGCTCGGCGGACTTGGCGCACTGCGCGCGCGCCGCCGTCCGGACTGACCGCTTTCCCCACTCGACGCACCCGCGAGGTCCCTCCCCCCGCGGGTGCGTCCCTTCTTGTGCGGCGTGCCACTGAACCCCGTGCGAATCGCGTATCTCCTGCTGCCCGCATGCCTCGCGATTGCGAACGCGATCCCGTGCGCCGTCGCCGCGGGTGACCCTGCCGAGGAGTCCGTGGAAGTGATCGGGACGCGCGATCGCACGTCACCGTTTGCACCGACAGTCACGCGCGTCGAGGCGGAGGACATCTCGCGCCGCGCTCCGCGCGACCTGTACGACGTGCTTTCCACGGTACCGGGTGTCGCGATCGACGGCGGGCCGCGGGCGAGCGGCAAGACGCTCAGCATCCGCGGCTTCTCGGACACCGAGGACGTTCTGATCCGCATCGACGGCGCCGGTCAGAATTTCGAGAAGTATCGTTACGGCAGCGGGCTCGACATCGACCCCACCCTGGTCCGGCAGGTGGACGTGCTGCGCGGTGCGCGAACGTTGACGCAAGGCGCAGGGGCGCTCGGCGGGGTGGTGCTGGTGGAAACCGTCAACGCGCAGGACCTGCTCGACGACGAAAGACGATTCGGCGCCTCTGCGCGACTGGGCTTCACGAGCAACGACGATGGCCAGCAACGCAGCCTCGCACTGTTCGGTCGCCCGGCGGCGCACCTCGATCTCCTGGGCAGCGTGGTGTCGCGAGACACGCGGGATTTCGAGCTGCCCGACGGCACCCGGCTGGCCGATTCCGCGCAGGGGCAGCTCAGCGGGCTGCTCAAGGCGGTGCTCATGCGCGAATGGGGCGATCTCGGTATCACTTATCGCCACAGCGACGACGAACGCCTGGAGCCCTTTGACGCTACGGGTGGCGCGGCCGGCATCGGTGGCACCGTGCGACGCGCCATCATCGACGAGTCGCTCGCACTGCGCGGCGCACTCTCACCGGGGTCGCGATGGCTGGATGCCCGCTGGACCCTTGCGCACAACGACAAGGAGGTCCGCGACCTCGACAGTCAGCTCGCGGGCGGCGCAGCCCTCGGCACGGACACCTTCGCGTACTCGGTCTGGACCTTCGACCTTCGCAACACCTCGCGCATGGTCTTCGCCCGCGGATCCCTGCGGGCCGAGTTCGGGGTGCAGGGTACGCGCGAGACCCGCCAGGCGCGTCGCACCAACCGCTTCGGGACAATCGACAACCAGACTCAGCCGCCGGGTCGCAAGGAAAGCTGGGGCGCGTTCTTCGCGCCAACCTTGCGCGTCGGGGATATCACGCTCGACCTCGCCGCCCGTATCGACCGCGTGCGCGTGACTGCGCGCTCGACCTCTGCCGAACTGCTGAAAGCCCAGGGCCGGGCCCACGAGATCACGTTCTCGCGGGTGTCACCCGCCGTCACGCTGACCTATGCGACACCGCTCCCTGAGTTGGAGGTCTTCTACGGGTATTTCGAAGCGTTCCGCCCCCCGCTGGTCGACGAATACTTCACCATCGGTGCACTGAGCCGCTGCCAGTCCTTCAGTCGCTTTGCGCCGCCACCGACGGCACCCCTTCTCCCGATCGCACCCGCCGGGCCGCCCGCATTCGGCGCATTCCCCGACCTGACGTCCTTCCTGGCCGCCCTGGATGCTTATCTGCGCGCACTGGATGCGTTCAATCTTGCCCTCAAGCGCTACTTTGCGGACCTGGACGCGTTTCTCGTGGCCGTGGAGACATATCCGACCAATCCGGACGCTCAACCGAACGCCCTGTGCGGGGATGATTACGAACCCGAGGTCGCCCACACGCACGAGGCAGGACTGAGCTGGACTCCGCGGGAACTGCTGCTGCCGAGCGACCTGCTGGCGACCCGGCTGGCGTACTTCGAGACGCGGGTGGAGGGCGTGCTGGAGTCCATCTTCGAGCACGGAGTCACCGGTGCGATCACGCAGCCGGGGCGCGAGATCCGGCGCGGGATCGAGCTGGCGATCGACTACTCCGCTCCACGGTGGTTCTGGCAGTTTTCGCTCAGCACCCTCGGCGGTCATTCTGATCTGCGCTACTTCGACGACAACGTGAACCCGCTGGTGGCCGACTTCACGACGTCGGCCGACCGCGGACGCCAGGACCTGCGGGACGTGCCCGGCAACCGGCTGAACCTGACGGCGGGCCACCGTGCATGGGGCGATCGGCTGGAGTTCGGTTATCGGCTGACCGCGATTGCAGCCCGCCGCGTGACGGTGGGATTCAAGGACGGCTGCCCGGCCGGGTTCTTCGTGCTACCGGCATGCACCCTGACCGGGAAGCAGGCGGGATATGTCCTGCATGGAGCGTTCGCACGCTGGTCGATCACGCCCAACGCCACGTTGCGACTGAGCGCCGAGAATCTCACCAACAAGTCCTACGAACTGCCCGGCTTCGCCGGTGGTCCCGGCACGGTGGCGCCCGGGCGCGACATCCGTGTGACCTTCGACTGGCGGTACTGAACGGCAGCCATAGGATGGGCTGTCACGCGTCGGTCATCCCGTCGTGCGACGGTGCGCGAACATCACTTCGGGTTCCCGGGCATGTCCCTCCAGACCGGTTTCTCTGCCCACCGCGGAATGCTAGCGGTGGCCCTGCTGGCGAACACACTTGTCTGCGTCACGGAAGTGTACGCCGGCTGGCACGCGAACAGCCTCGCATTGCTGGTGGACGCCGTACACAACGCGGGGGACGAACTGGCACTTGCCTGCCTGCTGGCGGCCGCGTTGTCGCCCACGCCGCACCGACGCCGTCGAGCAATCGCGACCGCATTGAGTACCGCGGGGATTGCGCTGATCGCGTTAATCATCGTGGGCGCGGCGCTGCTGCGCCTGGTGGCACCCCCTCCGGTCGCGGGTCCCTTGATTCTCGTGGCCGCACTCGGCGGCGCACTGGGGAACGGATGCGTCGCCTGCGCGCTCGCACGCGCCGGGCGGGACGACCCGGCCGTCCGACTCGCCTGCCTTCACAACCAGGGCGATGTTCTGCTCTGCCTGTCCACCGCAGTCGCCGCCGCACTGATCACCCTGGGGGGGTGGCAGGGTCTGGACTGTCTGTTCGCGATGGGAGCTGGACTATGGCTCCTCTGGGGTGCGCTGGCCGAAATCGCCCCTGACCGACACGCCGTGGCCCCACCGCACGCGGCACCATATGGCAAGGTCCGAATCCGTCGACAGGGGAGCATGGGCGCCTCTCAGGTCACCCGCGCCGGTGCGTATCTCTGTCATCCCCACGTCATGAAGCGGGGGCAGGCTCAACACTGGCCGGATAATTCGGGAAGATCGGCCGGTGAGGCTCCACCGGCAAATTTGCGGTAATAGTCCACCAATTCGGCGCCCGGGGGTTCCCCGGGCCGGTGACGTCCGTCACAATTCGCCACAAGCCACATGGAGGCTTGTGACCGGCGTCCAAGGACTAGCCGCCGGCAACCAGAACTCCCCTCTCCGCGAGGCAAGGCGTGGTAGAGGCAAAACACTCTTAAATATGGACACGGAAAGGATCAGGCGCATGAACACACTGAAATCGCTGGTTGGGGTTTCGCTGCTTGGCGCGTCGCTCGCGGCGTCAGCGGCATCCGTCACGCTCACGAACTTCTCTTCATCGCAGCCGGACCGCTTCGCGATTCCGGGAGGGGACCTCATCGGTGACGGCACGGTTGTCCCCGGAGGGTTCTTCTTCGACCTGCCGTTGGTCAACTTCACTGCGAGCAACAATGTTGCCAACGACACCCTGTCGTTCACGATCCAAGTGGGCCCTGGGGAAGTCATCAAGGAAGTCATCTTTCGCGAGGCGGGTGAAGTCAATATCGTTGGGGGAGGCTTCTACACGGCGGTCGGCGAGATCACCGTCAACGGCGTCTCCAAGACGGCCGGCAACGCCTTCGGGTTCGTCGGTGTGACCGGCAATACGACTTTCGATTTTGACAACGGAGCGGGCGGTCAACTGTTTGATTTCTCGGCGTCCGCGGGATTGACGTCGGCGAACGTCACGCTGACCAACATCCTCTCGGCCTTTGCGCTCCCGGGTCTGGAAAACAGCGCGACGATTACGAAGACAACTGCCCAGCTGCTCGTGGTGACGCAGCCCATCCCGCTGCCGCCGGCGGCGTGGATGCTCGGCTCTGCGCTCGTGGGCCTGGTGACGGTAGGACGCCGCAGACTCGCCGCGTAACTGTCGGAAGTCCATTTCGTTTGCAGAACGCCGGGGTTTCCCCCGGCGTTTTTGTTTGTGGCCGCGCCTTTCCGTCTGAATGCGGCTCGCACCGGCGGGAACGCACTCGTATAGTCGACGTGTGCTGAGAAGACGGATCCGTCGTGGCCCTACCCCCTTCGAACCCATCAGTGATCGTGTCGGTCCGTGACCTCCACGCGGAGGTCGGTGGACACCCGCTCTTCACAGGACTTTCCTTCGAGGTTCGGACGGGAGAGATCTTTGCCATTCTCGGTCGCAGTGGCGCGGGCAAGTCGCAATTGCTCCGGTACCTGCTCGGACTCGATTGCCCGCTGGCGGGCACCTGTGAAGTGCTCGGTTCGGACCTTGCACGCGCCTCCCAGGCCGAGCGAACAGAGGTACGGCGGCACCTCGGCGTGGCATTCCAGGGCGGCGCCCTGTTGAACGCATTGTCCGTGCGGGACAACGTGGAACTTCCCCTCCGGCACCACGCACGACTCGATGCCGCCACGCGGCGCATCATGGTCCACCTGAAACTCGAGCTCCTGAACCTGTCCGGAATCGACCACCTGCGTCCGGCAGAACTTTCTGGCGGGATGCTGAAGCGGGTCAGCATTGCGCGCGCCGTGGTGATGGATCCGCCACTGATTTTCCTGGACGAGCCCACCGCCGGACTGGACCCAATCAATGCGAATGAACTTGACGCGCTGCTCGTCAAGTTGCGTGATGCGTTGCACACGACGATCGTGTTTGTCACCCATGCCGTTGAGTCCGCACTGGCGATCGCGGATCGCGTGCTCGTACTTCAGGAAGGGCGGGCGGTCGCGCTTGGATCCCCCGCCCAGATCCAGGGTCACCCGTCACCTTCCGTCCAGGCGCTGCTGGGTCGCGCAGCGCGCCGCATCGACAATTCGCCCGAGGCCTATCTCGATCGCCTCACGGCGGGAGACGACTGACGGTGTCTGTCCGACTCACCCAGCTAGCGGCGGAGACAGGCCGGTACGCAATATTGTTCCAGCGCACCCTGTCGGCGCTGTTTCGGTCTCCCGGGCAGGCGCGAACGCTGCTCGAGCAGGTGGAGCGGGTCGGCGCACGTTCGCTGCCAGTCGTGGCGGTCGCCGGACTCTTCACTGGTATGGTTCTCGCAGTGCAGTTTTCGGAGACGCTCGCCCGGTTTGGCTCGCGCGGCCTGCTCGGCACGGCGGTCGGCATCAGCCTGCTTCGCGAACTCGCCCCCGTACTGACCGCGCTCATCACGATCGGGCGTGCCGGATCGGCGACGTGCGCGGAAGTCGCCATCATGCGCAGCGACCAGCAGATCGATGCGCTCGAGTGCATGGCGATCGACCCGCACGCCTACCTGCTCGCACCGCGATTGCTGGCATTCCTGTGCGTGCTGCCGCTGCTGACCGCGATATTCGAAGTGTTCGGGATCGTAGGCGGCGCATTGGTAGCCGGATCGGGTTACGCGGATCATGCAGCGGCCTACCTCGCGAACATGTCGGACGGGGTCCTGTGGCCCGATCTCCGGATGAGCCTCGTCAAGTCGATGGTGTTCGGGATGCTGATCGGTTGGCTCTGCCTTGCGCGCGGATTCCTGAGCAGTGGCCTGGACGGCGTAGAAGGCATCAGTCGTACCACCACGGATGCGGTGGTGATAGCATCGCTCGCCGTACTGTTCATGGACTACGCCCTCACCGCGCTTCTGCTCTGATATGCCGCGCAACTCCCTGGAATTCAGCGTCGGAGCCTTCGTGCTGCTTGGAGCGGCGAGCCTCGCGTGGCTCGCCCTGCAACTTGGCGACCTCCGATTGCGGGGCGATTCGCGACCGCAGTACAGCGCGCGGTTCGCTTCCGCGTCCGGGCTTCGTGAAGGTGCCCACGTGGAGATTGCCGGGGTCCGCAAAGGTGTCGTTTCGCGGGTGACCTTCGATCCCGTGACCTACGAGGCGGTGGTTGAGCTAAGGGTCGATCCGGACGTTCGGCTGCAGGCCGACACTATCGCGTCCATCCGTACCGCGGGACTGATAGGCGATCGCTTCGTGAAGCTGTCACCGGGAGGCGACGTCGAGATCCTGCCCGACGGGGGCGAGCTCACGGAAACCGAGCCCGCGATCAGCCTCGAGGAACTGCTCGGCAAGTACATCTTCGATAGCGGCGTGCAGCGCGACGTCAGCGCGCCGTGATGCGAATCTCGAACCACTACGGTCCGTCGCCTGCTAATACGCGTTGCCCTCGGGGGACTTGAAGCGACAGGCTGGCCGGGTCCGGCCCCGCGATACCCTCACGGGTCCGCCCAGGCATGACCTGCGCGGGTTGTCTGGAAGTCCCCGAACTGGTCCGCTAGCGGCCTGCAGGGACATTCGTACCTTCCGGGTGCTCCACCCGGTAACGCGAGATCCGCCCCTCCAGGTCTTTCAGCAACCCTTCCATGCCCTGGGATTTCACGATTGCGTCGAAGGTGTTGCGGTAGTTGTTCACGAGGCTCGAACCCTCGATTACCACGTCATACGCGTACCATTCGCCATCGTTGTTCTTGAGCTTGTAGTTCACCGGTATGCGGGTCGCATCCGTGACGATGAAGGTCTCCACGGTCGCCCGCGTACCTTTGACCGTTTCCTTTCCGTACTCGACCCGCTGGTTCGTATACGCCTCGATCTTCGTCCGGTAGATATCCTCGAGGTACTGGGAGAAGAATTCCACGAACTGTTGCTTCTCGGCTTTCGACGCCGCCTGCCAGTTCGTCGCCAGCACACTCTGCGACATGCTGCGGAAGTCGAAGCGGGCATCGATGATCTGACCGATCTGCGCCCACACCTGTTCCCGCGGAACCCCTTTCTGGGCGCGCAGGATGTCGATGATGCTGTCGATCGTCCGGCTCACCGTGGCGGTCGGCCCCGTCTGCGCCAGCACGGACCCCATGCCAAGCCACAGGCACGTCACGAGGATCCACGAACGCCAGCTGTTCATCGCCTGCATGGGGAATGCTCCTGTCGGTTTCACGCGCTCACCACCCGGGACACGGCGACGGTCACGATGCGTTCGCCGATTTCGGAGTTCTCCACCCGGTCACCACGGGGCATCGCGTCGAAACGAAGCTCCCGCGCGAGCACTTCGGACATCACGTACTGTCGATGTTCTTCGATGGCGGCCTGGAAGTCCGGATCCGCCGCGACGACCACGGACACCCGGTCGATCAGCGCCAGATCCAGCGCCTTGCGCATCTGCTGAATCCGGTTCACGAGTTCCCGCGCATGTCCCTGGCGGCGCAGCGCCGGCGTCACCTGCACGTCCAGCGCCACGGTGACGCGCCCCTCTTGCGCGACCGACCAGCCGCCCACTTCTTCGCTGACGATCTCCAGGTCCGCGGCGCCGAGCGTCACCGCTTCGCCTTCCAGGTCGAGCACGAGCGCACCCGTCTCGAGGAATCCGTTGAGCGCCACCGCGTCGAGCGTTGCGATGCGCGCCGCGGCCGCCTTCATGCGCTTGCCGAGCTTCGGGCCGAGAGTCTTGAAGTTCGCCTTCGCGGTTCGCGACACGATGCTCGTGGCGTCCTTGACGTACTCGATGTCCTTGACGTTGACTTCGTCGAGGATGATGTCGCGCACGGCCTCGACGAGTTCACGACGTACGCCGCTGACCCCTTCAACCAGCATGATCCGTGCGAGCGGCTGGCGAACATTGATCTGTGCCTTGTTCCGGAGCAGCAATACCAGCGACACCACGGTGCGCGCGAGCCCCATGCGCGCCTCGAGATCCGCGTCGATCGCGGCCGGGTCGCACGCGGGAAAGTCGGCCATGTGAACCGACGGCACCGCGGCGCGTCCCGTCCCGGCATCCAGCGCGCGGAACAGCCAGTCTCCGAAGAACGGCGCGAGCGGACTCATCATCCGCGCGATCGCGTCCAGGCACTCGTACGTGGTCTGGTACGCGCAGAGCTTGTCGTGGGCGTCCGTGTCCGCCCCTGCATCCGGCCGCTTGGCAGCCCAGAAACGTGGCCGTGAGCGGCGGATGTACCAGTTGGAGAGTTCGTCCAGGAAATCCTCCAGCGCACGCGCAGCCCGCGTCGCGTCGTATTCGCCGTACGCGGTATCCGCGACCCGGATCGTCGAATGGAGCCTGCTCAGGATCCAGCGATCGAGCTCGGGCCGCGCGCCGATCGGCGCCGGGGGTTCATCGTGCCGGAATCCGTCGATGTTCGCGTAGCTTGCGAAGAAGCGATAGGAATTCTCGAGGGTGCTGAAGAACTTGTTGCGGGTTTCCGTGAGGCCACGCAGCGAGAATTTCATGTTGTCCCACGGCGGGGAATTTGCCATCAGGTACCAGCGCACGACATCGGCGCCGTGCTCCGCGACGGTCTTGAACGGGTCGATGGTGTTGCCCTTGGACTTGGACATCTTCTCGCCCTTCTCATCGAGAATCAGTCCGTTCACGACCACGTTGCGGAACGCCACGCTGTCCATCGCGAGCGTCGCGATGGCGTGCAGCGTGTAAAACCATCCGCGCGTCTGGTCCACCCCTTCGCAGATGAAGTCGGCCGGGAAATTGCGTTCGAAGGTCTCGCGATTCTCGAACGGGTAATGCCACTGTGCGAACGGCATTGCACCCGAATCGAACCACACATCCAGCACGTCGGGCACCCGGCGCATGGTACCGCCATCCGGCGCTGGCCAGGTGAGATCGTCGACGAACGGCCGGTGGAGGTCGAGTTCCGCATCGGGCGGTAAGGCGCCAACCTTCTGCCGCAGTTCCGCGATCGACCCGATGACCTCGAAATGCTCGGAGCCTGGCCTGTCCGACACCCAGATCGGCAACGGCGTGCCCCAGTAGCGCTTGCGGCTCAGCGCCCAGTCGACGTTGTTCTCCAGCCAGTTTCCGAAGCGGCCGTCACGGATTGCAGGGGGTTGCCAGTTGATCGTGCGGTTCAGCGCGACGAGCCGATCCTTCACGGCGGTGGTGCGGATGAACCAGCTCTCCACCGGGTAGCTCATCAGCGGCGTGCCCTTGCGCCAGTCATGGGGGTAGTTGTGGAGATAGGAGTCCTGCCGATAAAGCAGTCCGCGCGCGGTCAGATCGCGATTCACGACCCGGTTCGCGTCCTTGAACCACAGGCCGGCCACCAGCGGCACGGCCTCCGAGAAGCGGCCGTCGGGGCCGATCGGATTGACGAGCGGCAGACCTTCACGCTGGCCGACGTCGTAATCCTCCGCGCCGAACGCCGGTGCGATGTGCACGATCCCGGTACCGTCCTCCACGGCGACGTAGTCCGCCGTCACGACGCGCCACGGCTGGCCGTCGCGCGGGGTCCCTGGCACTTCGAACAGCGGTTCGTAGCGCAGGCCCGCGAGTTCCTCACCGCTCATTCGTGCGAGCACCGTGTACTCCGCGCGTAGCGCATCGAGTCGCGCCTCGGCCAGGATCAGTTGCTCCGTCACGCCATCGTGGGTCACGGACACCTTCACGTACGGGATACGCGGCCCGACCGCGAGCGCCACGTTCGATATCAGCGTCCAGGGCGTTGTTGTCCACGCGAGCAGGCAGGTGCCGGGTTCACCCTCGACCCGGAAACGCACGTAAGCGCTCGGATCCGTGACCTCCTTGTAGCCCAGACTGACCTCATGCGAAGACAGTACGGTGCCGGTACCGGGGCTGTACCAGGCAATCTTGTAACCCTTGTACAGGAGTCCGCGCTCGTAGATGCGCTTGATGAGCCACCACACGGATTCGATGTAGGGCGTGTGGTACGTCACGTACGGATCGTCGAGATCGACCCAGTACCCCATCTGGCGCGTCAGCGTGTTCCATTCCGCGGTGTAACGGTTGACGCTTCGCCGGCAGGCCGCGTTGAACTCGGCGATGCCGTACTGCTCCACCTGTTCCCGGCCATCGAGACCGAGTTCCTTCTCCACCTCGATCTCGACCGGAAGTCCATGCGTGTCCCATCCCGCCTTGCGGTCCACGCGGTAGCCCTTCAGCGTCTTGTACCGGCAGAACAGATCCTTGATCGTGCGGCTGAGCACGTGGTGGATCCCGGGCCTGCCGTTGGCCGTGGGCGGCCCCTCGTAGAACGTGAACGTCGGTCCCGCCCGCCGGTGCTCGAGACAGCGCTCGAAGATTCGCTCGTTCTCCCAGAACGCGAGCGTCTCCTGTTCGAGCGTGGGCAGGGTCAGATTCTTGACTTCCGGAAAGGACTTCGACATCACGGATTCGAGGGGTACGGAAAGACGCGGAGTATAACGTAAGGGACTGATCCCCGGCGCTGCGGATCGCGCACGGGGCAGCTGCGCCCAGCCCGCTTTGTGCTATCGTGCCCGCCGCACCCTGCCTCCCCGCAGTTGCGTGCACGAGCCACTTCCACCCGTTCGCATGAGGGAAGCCGAAGAGGAACGGTGACGATGCCTGCCAGTCCCGTGATCGAATTCCTGTCCTTTATCGAGGATCAGAAGGACCAGTCCGTTCAGCAGTTGCTGGACAAGGTCCTGCGCAAGAGCCGGCTGATGACCCGGGCCGAGGCCGGCACGATCTTCATCGCCCGCCGCCGCGGCAAGGATCGCTGGCTCGAGCCCGCCTCGGTGCAGAACGACGCCATCCGGGTCAAGCGCGCCGATTTCGTGGTGCCCATCGGCCCCGGCACGATTGCCGGTTACGTTGCGCACACCGGCAAGACCCTGCTGATCGAGGACGTGTACCGCATCCCGCCCCGCTCGCCCTTCAAGTTCGACCCGTCCCGCGAACACCGGGGCTACACCACGCATTCGATGTTCTGCTTCCCGTTGAAGAACTTCCAGGACGAGGTGGTTGGCGTGGCGCAGCTCATCAACTGTCGCCGCACCGCCCGCGCGAAGCCCGGCCCGTTCGATCCCGCTGTTGCGGCGCTCGTGACCCCCGTCTCGCAGGTGATCGGCCACTCGATCGAGCGCGCCGCGATGCTCGACGAGATCAAGGCCAAGAACACCAAGCTGCGCGAGCGCAATCGACTGCTCGACGAACAGCGACAGCGCATCGCCACGCTCCAGAGTGAAACCGAAGACGCGTTCCAGCTCTCGATCCGGCTGCTGGCGCGCGCGGCTGAGATCCATGACGAGGAAACCGGCAACCACATCGTGCGCGTGAACGAGTACAGCTACTTCGTAGCCTGCACCTTGGGAATGCCCGGGGACTGGTGCAACGAGATCCGCTACAGCGCGCAGCTGCATGACGTGGGCAAGATGAGCGTCGATTCCGCGGTGCTGAAGAAGAAGGGTGCGCTGGACGCCGAGGAGCGGGAGGAGATGAACCGGCATACCGTGTACGGTCACCGGATCCTCGCCGCCTCTCCCCGTCTCGGCATGGGTGCCGAAATCGCGCTCGCCCATCACGAGAAATGGGACGGCGGCGGCTATCCGAACGGGCTGCGCGCGGAGGAGATCCCGTTGTCCGCGCGCATCGTGCAGCTCGCCGACGTGTACGATGCGCTACGCTCGGAACGCCCGTACAAGCCGGCGTTCAGTCATGAGAAGACCGTGTCGATCATCACCCAGGGTGACGCCCGCATCGATCCGCGCGCCCATTTCGACCCGGCGCTGATCGAACTCTTCACGAATCATCACGCGGAGTTCGCGCGGATTTGGGATCGGTTGCACGACTGAACCCCGCGGCGCGCGTTCGCGCGCAAGCGTGCGACTTACGCCGGCTTCGCGCGATGCTGCCCTGCCAGCGCCTCCACCGCCATCTGCCGGATCTGCTGCACCATCGCCGACAGGCCGTTGCTGCGCGTGGGAGACAGATGGTCCTCGAGCTGGATCTTCCGGATGAATTCCGGCGGCGTGGACAGGATGTCCGCGGGACGACGATTCGAGTAGACCTTCACGAGCATCGCAATGAGGCCGGCCACGATGGCGGAATCGCTGGTCGCGTGGATTTGCATGCGCCCGTCCCGCATCTCGGTCACGATCCACACCTGGGACTGGCATCCCTTGAGACGGTACTGCTCGGTCTTCCATTCCTCCGGAAACGGCGCTGCCTGGCGGCCAAGATCGATGATGTACTGGTAACGATCCGTCCAGTCTTCGAGGAACTGGAACGTCTCCACGATCTCGTCCTGCGCGGCCACGAGTTCGGCCGCGGGGCTCAGCTTCGAAGTTTCCTGGGACATCGTCCGGTCTGCCTCATTCCACGCGCCACTGGGTGCCGTCAGGGCCGTCCTGGATGGACACGCCCAGCGCGGCGATTTCATCGCGCACGCGATCGGCGCTCGCCCAGTCCTTGCGGGCGCGCGCAGCCGCGCGCGCGGCAATCAATGCCTCGATCCGGGCAACATCCAGCGTGCCGTCTCGGGTGGTGGAAAACCATGCCGCGGGCGTCTGTCCCAGGATGCCGAGTTCCCGGCCGCAGGCCAGCAGCGCCGTCTTGCAGCGTTGCTTGTCATCCGCGACCTGCGCCGTATTGGCGCGGGTGGCGAGCGCCATCAGCGCCGCGATCGCGAGCGGCGTGTTCAGATCATCGTCCATCGCGGACAGGAAGTCGTCGGGAGGAGAGCCGGGCACGTGCGGTATATCCTCCAGTCGCTGCAATGCACCGTACAGTCGATCGAGCTGTGATTTCGACTGGTTCACCAGGTCGTCGCTCCAGCTGATCGGCTCGCGGTAACGCCCTTTGATCAGTGCGAGCCGCAACGCTTCGCCGGGGAACCTTTGCAGCAGGTTCTGGACCAGCAGCACGTTGCCCAGCGACTTCGACATCTTCTCGTTGTCGATTTCGACGAACCCGTTGTGCACCCAGTAGCGACTGAAGGTCTCGCCGCCATGTGCGCAGGTGCTCTGCGCGATCTCGTTTTCGTGGTGAGGGAACTTGAGATCGTTGCCGCCACCGTGGATATCGATCGTGCGCCCGAGGTGCTGCTCGCTCATCGCGGAGCATTCGATGTGCCATCCGGGCCTGCCGTAACTCCAGGGGCTGTCCCAGCCGGGCAGGCCTTC
>JBFWUN010000055.1:0-25943 GCA_050247235.1 Gammaproteobacteria bacterium | reverse complement strand
ATGTCCAAGGAAAAATTTGAACGAACGAAGCCGCATGTGAACGTGGGGACGATAGGCCACGTGGATCATGGGAAGACGACGCTGACGGCGGCGTTGACGGTGGTGACATCGCAGAAGTACGGCGGGGAAGCGAAGGCGTACGATCAGATTGACAACGCGCCGGAAGAGCGGGAGCGAGGGATCACGATTGCGACGTCACACGTGGAATACCAGAGTGACCACCGACATTACGCGCACGTGGATTGCCCGGGGCATGCGGACTACGTGAAGAACATGATCACGGGTGCGGCGCAGATGGACGGGGCGATATTGGTGGTTTCTGCGGCGGACGGCCCGATGCCGCAGACGCGGGAGCACATACTGCTGGCGCGTCAGGTGGGGGTGCCGTACATCGTGGTTTACATGAACAAGGCGGACATGGTTGACGACGCGGAGCTGCTGGAACTGGTGGAGATGGAGGTCCGGGAGCTGCTGTCGCTGTACAAGTTCCCCGGGGACGACACGCCGGTGGTGATTGGGAGCGCGCTGAAGGCGCTGGAAGGTGACACGAGCGACATCGGGATTCCGTCGATCTGGAAGCTGATTGAGGCGATGGACACGTACATTCCGGTGCCGGAGCGCCCGGTGGACATGCCGTTTCTGATGCCGATTGAGGACGTATTTTCGATATCGGGGCGAGGGACGGTGGTGACTGGCCGCGTGGAGCGGGGGATCATCAAGGTATCGGAGGAAGTGGAGATCGTGGGGATCCGAGCGACGCAGAAGACGACGTGCACGGGTGTAGAGATGTTCCGGAAGCTGCTGGACGAGGGTCGAGCTGGAGACAACGTAGGGATACTGCTGAGAGGGACGAAGCGGGAGGAAGTGGAGCGAGGACAGGTGCTGTGCAAGCCTGGGAGCGTGAAGCCGCATTCGCACTTTGAGGCGGAGGTGTACGTGTTGTCGAAGGAAGAAGGGGGTCGGCACACGCCGTTTTTCAACAACTACCGGCCGCAGTTTTATTTTCGGACGACGGACGTGACTGGGGCGGTAGAGCTGCCGAGCGGAGTGGAGATGGTGATGCCTGGAGACAACGTGAAGATCCAGGTGAAGCTGATCAACCCGATTGCGATGGAAGAAGGGCTGCGCTTTGCGATTCGCGAAGGTGGCCGGACGGTGGGTGCGGGCGTCGTTTCGAAGATCCTGGACAAGTAGACGCTTCGACTGACAGGCACGCGCGTCCATAGGGCTCACGGCGGGGCCAGGGTAATTCAAGGGCAAGAGAAATGAATCAACAGGTCATCAGGATACGGCTCAAGGCGTTCGATCATCGACTGATCGATCAATCGACGCGTGAGATCGTGGAAACCGCCAAGCGGACGGGAGCGCAGATCCGCGGCCCTATCCCGTTGCCGTCCAAGCATGAACGCTTCACCGTGCTGACCTCACCGCACGCCAACAAGGACGCACGCGACCAGTACGAGATTCGTACCCACAAGCGGCTGCTCGACATCGTGAATCCGACCGACAAAACCGTCGATGCGCTGATGAAGCTCGACCTGGCGGCTGGCGTCGACGTGCAGATCAAACTGAGCTGAGGCGCTCGAGGCAGGACATCATGGCACTAGGATTGATCGGAATTAAGCGCGGGATGACCCGCGTCTACGAGGCGGACGGTCAGGCCGTTCCGGTGACGGTGATCGAGGTCGATCCCAACCGCGTGACCCGTATCAAGTCGTCCGCGACGGACGGCTACGCCGCGGTGCAGGTCACCACCGGCAGCAAGCACCGAAATCGCATCAACAAGCCAGACGCGGGCGTATTCGCGAAGGCATCGACCACCGCGGGGCGCGGGCTTTGGGAGTTTCGGCTCGCCGAAGGTGAGGGCGGAGACCTGACGACAGGCGCCGAGTTGAAAGTCGACGTCTTCGCCCAGGGGCAGTACGTCGATGTCACTGGAACCACCATTGGCAAAGGCTTCGCAGGCACTATCAAGCGGCACAACTTCAGCATGGGCGATGCCACGCACGGCAACTCCCTGTCGCACCGTGCCCCGGGATCGATTGGTCAGCGACAGACGCCAGGCCGCGTAATCAAGGGCAAGAAGATGTCCGGCCACATGGGTAACGCGCAGCGTACGACGCAGCGTCTGCAGATCGTACGTGTCGATACGGAACGCAATCTGCTCCTTATCAAAGGTGCGGTCCCCGGTGCGAAGGGGGGCGATGTTTTCATCAAACCGACGGTGAAGAACCGTAAGATCGAGCAGGGCTGAAGCGCATGGAACTTCCCATACATTCATTCGCGAACGGCGCGAGCGCAGGCTCCATGTCGGTGGCGGACGCGGTGTTCGGTCAGCCCTACAAGGAAGCACTGGTCCACCAGATCGTGACAGCCTATTTCGCAGCCGCGCGACAGGGAACCAAGGCGCAGAAGACCCGGGCGGAAGTCAGTGGCGGCGGCGCCAAGCCGTGGAAGCAGAAAGGCATGGGACGCGCCCGCGCGGGTACCACCCGCGGGCCCCTGTGGCGTACGGGTGGTCGTGCCTTCGCTGCGCGCCCGCGTTCGTACGACCAGAAGGTCAACCGCAAGATGTATCGCGGCGCACTGCGCTCGATTCTCTCGGAACTGATCCGTCAGGACAGACTTCTCGTGGTGGACCAGCTCGAAGTCCAGGAGAAGAAGACCCGCGCACTGGTGGCGGCGCTCGGCAAGTTCGGACTCAGCGACGTGCTGCTGATTGCCGACGACGTATCGGATGCACTGTACCTGTCTGCGCGCAACCTGCACTGGGTCGGTCTTGCAGACGTGGAAACGATTGACCCTGCGCTTCTCATCTCGTACGCAAAAGTCGTTGTCAGCCAGGCAGCGCTGAATCGCCTGCAGGAGCAGTTGTCATGAATCAGGAACGCCTACTCCAGGTCCTGGTGGAACCCCGTATGACGGAAAAGGGCAATCGCATTGCGGAGAAGAACAACCAGTACCTGTTCAAAGTGCTTAATGACGCGACCAAGCCGGAGATCAAGGCCGCGGTGGAGCAGCTGTTCAGCGTGCAGGTGGAGTCGGTGCGGGTCCTGAACGTCGCGGCGCGTGCGAAGCAGTTCCGCGGCCGGCTCAGTGTCCGGCAGGGCTGGAAGAAAGCCTATATCACGCTGAAGGAAGGCTTCAGCATCGACTTCTTGGGCGCGGCGTAACGCACCCGAGCAACCAGGACGCAGTCAATGGCGCTGATCAAAACCAAACCAACTTCTCCCGGACGTCGCGGCGTCGTGAAGGTCGTGACCCCGGAGCTTCACAAGGGAGCGCCGCACGCGCCGCTGGTGGAGCGGCAGGTTCAGAATTCGGGACGCAACAACGCAGGCCGCGTGACCGTTCGCCATCGTGGAGGCGGTCACAAGCATCACTACCGGATAATCGATTTCAAGCGGCGCAAGGATGGCATCGCGGCCAAAGTCGAACGGCTGGAGTACGACCCGAACCGTTCGGCGCACATCGCCCTGCTGCTGTACGCGGATGGTGAACGCCGCTACATCATCGCCCCCAAGGGGCTCGAAGCCGGACAGACCCTGCGCTCGGGCGCCGATGCGCCGATCCAGGTCGGGAACTGCCTGCCGTTGCGCAACATACCGGTCGGCGCCACCGTGCACTGCGTTGAGCTCAAACCGGGCAAGGGCGCGCAGATTGGGCGCAGCGCTGGTGCCGGGATCCAGTACGTGGCACGGGAAGGCGCGAACGCAACCCTGCGGCTGCGCTCTGGCGAAATGCGGCAGGTGCCCATCGAGTGCCGCGCGACGATCGGTGAAGTCGGCAACACGGAACATTCGCTCCGCCAGCTCGGCAAGGCCGGTGCGAAGCGCTGGCGAGGGGTGCGGCCGACGGTCCGTGGTGTCGCGATGAACCCGGTTGATCACCCGCATGGTGGCGGCGAAGGACGCACGTCCGGTGGCCGCCACCCGGTGAGCCCCTGGGGTCAACCTACCAAGGGCTATAAGACCCGAACCAACAAACGCACGGACAATATGATCGTGCGCCGTCGCGACAAGCGCTAAGAGGCTGTTCTCATGCCACGTTCCATCAAGAAGGGCCCGTTTATCGACCATCACCTCGCGAAGAAGGTGGAGACGGCGCGGGCGAACAACGACAAGCGACCGATCAAGACCTGGTCGCGCAGATCGCTGGTGGTGCCCGACATGATCGGCCTCACGATTGCGGTCCACAACGGTCGCCAGCACATGCCGGTGTTCGTCACCGAGAACATGATCGGACACAAGCTTGGCGAATTCGCACAGACACGGACCTTCAAGGGTCACGTCGCGGACAAGAAGACCAAGTAAACGCGGACGAGGAATTGAGATGGGTACGATTGCAAAGCTCCGCCAGGCGCACATCACGCCACAGAAGGCCCGCCTCGTCGCCGACCAGGTGCGCGGGCTGTCCGTCGATCGCGCATTGAACATCCTGGCTTTCAGCAACAAGAAGGCCGCGAGGATGATCAAGAAGGTCCTCGAATCGGCAATCGCGAACGCCGAGCACAATGACGGCGCGGACGTCGATGAGCTGCGCGTCAAGACCATCATGGTCGACGAAGGGCCGATCATGAAGCGCTGGATGCCGCGCGCTCGCGGCCGTGCAAACCAGATCTTCAAGCGTACCAGCCACGTGACGGTGGAAGTGGAAGAAGGCAAGGCCTGAACGGGCACACAACGAGCCAAGCTCAAGAGCGAGAAACATGGGTCAAAAAGTACATCCGTACGGCATCCGCCTCGGCGTCATCAAAGACTGGACCTCCACGTGGTATGCGGACCGCCGCCGCTACGCGGACTACCTGAACACCGATATCGCGGTGCGCAATTTCCTGCGCAAGAAGCTGGCGCACGCGTCGGTCAGCCGCATCCAGATCGAGCGCCCTGCGCACAACGCCAGGATCGTGATCCACACCGCGCGACCCGGCATCGTGATCGGCAAGAAGGGCGAAGACATCGAATCGCTCCGCAAACAGGTCGCGCAGCTGATGGGGATTCCCGCGCATCTCAGCGTCGAGGAAATTCGCAAACCCGAACTCGACGCGTATCTCGTAGCGGAATCGGTGGCCCAGCAGCTCGAACGCCGCATCATGTTCCGGCGCGCCATGAAGCGCGCGGTGTCGAATGCGCTGCGCCTCGGCGCCCAGGGTATCAAGATCAACGTCGCTGGCCGGCTCAATGGAGCGGAAATCGCGCGCACGGAGTGGTACCGGGAAGGTCGTGTCCCACTCCACACATTGCGCGCGGATATCGATTACGGATTCGCCGAAGCGAAGACCACCTACGGCGTAATCGGCGTCAAGGTCTGGATCTTCAAGGGCGAGGTGATGAATCGGGTCGATGAGATTGCCGTCGAGCCGGGTACCGAGCCAGCTGCCGCCGCGACCTAGGAGTAGACGAGCGTGTTACAACCGAAGAACACCAAGTACCGAAAGCAGCACAAGGGTCGCAACACGGGTCTCGCGCACCGAGGCAGCGACGTCAGTTTCGGCGAGTATGGTCTGAAAGCCGTCAGTCGGGGACGCCTGACCGCGCGTCAGATTGAGGCGGCGCGCCGGTGCATCACCCGTGCGGTGAAGCGCGGTGCACGCGTATGGATCCGGGTCTTCCCGGACAAGCCGATTTCGAAGAAACCGCTCGAAGTGCGCATGGGCAGCGGCAAAGGCAGCGTCGAGTACTGGGTCGCGCAGGTCAAGCCGGGCATGGTGCTCTACGAGATGGAGGGTGTCGAAGAATCGGTCGCTCGCGAGGCTTTCAAGCTCGCTGGCGCCAAGCTCCCGATCCTGACCACATTCGCAGAGCGGAAGGTGATGTGATGAAAGCGAGCGAACTGCGTGTGAAGTCGGTCGACGACCTTAAAGCCCTGCTGCTCGAGAAGCGCAAGGAACAGTTCAATCTACGGATGCAGCGTGGCTCGGGTCAGCAGACACGCGCGAGCCAGGTGCGCGAAGCGCGGCGAGACATCGCCAGGATCAAAACGATCCTGGTGCAGAAGCGAACAGGTGGTGCGTGATGGCCGACGAGAAACCAGTCAAGCGAACCCTCGTGGGTGAAGTGGTGAGCAACAAGATGGATAAGACCATTTCCGTGCGCATCGAGCGCCGCGTGGAGCATCCGGTCTACAAGAAGTACATGCGCCGATTCACCAAGCTCCTGGTTCACGACGAGAACAACGAGTGCGCCGCGGGCGACAAGGTCGCCATCGAAGAGTGCAGGCCGATCTCGAAGAACAAGGCCTGGCGTCTGCAGCGGGTTATCGAGAAAGCGGTCCAACTCTAACCGGGCACGAGGGCTGGAGAACGAATCATGATTCAGATGCAATCGATGCTCGATGCGGCAGACAACAGCGGCGCACGCCGACTGATGTGCATCAAGGTGCTGGGCGGTTCCCATCGTCGGTACGCCAAGATCGGCGACGTGATCAAGGTCAGCATCAAGGATGCGATCCCGCGCGGCAAGGTGAAGAAGGGTGAAGTGTTCAATGCCGTGGTCGTGCGTACCCGCAAGGGCGTACGTCGCCCGGATGGATCCCTGATTCGCTTCGACGGCAATGCGGCGGTGCTGCTCGACAAGCAGCTGCAGCCGATTGGCACCCGCATTTTCGGACCGGTCACCCGCGAACTGCGCGGCGAGCGCTTCATGCGCATCGTGTCGCTCGCGCCCGAAGTCCTGTAGGCGAAGAGTTACCGACATGAACAAACTACGCAAAGGCGATCAGGTCATCGTGATCACGGGCAAAGACAAGGGAAAGCGCGGTGTGGTCACGCGCGTGCGGGACGATGAGCGAGTCGTGGTCGAAGGCGTGAACGTCGTCAAGCGCCATACGCGCGGAAACCCAACGCTCGGCACCGCCGGCGGCATCGTGGAAAAGGAAGCCCCGTTGCACGTTTCCAACGTCGCCATCTTCAATCCGGTGACCTCGAAGGCCGACCGCGTCGGTTTCAAGGTGCTGGAGG
Source organism: Gammaproteobacteria bacterium (assembly GCA_050247235.1). Taxonomy (GTDB): domain Bacteria; phylum Pseudomonadota; class Gammaproteobacteria; genus CAIKBL01. Next base: position 18,985 of record JBFWUN010000055.1, on the reverse strand, counting down.
ATGGGCGCAAGGTGCGGATTTTCAAGTCAAACAAAGAAGTGATCGACCTTTGAGCGGTCGTCAGCAACGAGCGAGTGCCGCAAGCATGGCGAGACTAGATACTTACTATCGCGATACCGTCGTCAAGCAGTTGATGGAGCGGTTCAACTATTCGTCGGTGATGCAGGTCCCCAAGATCACGAAAATCACCGTGAACATGGGGCTGGGCAAGGCGGTAGGTGACAAGAAGGTGCTCGAGAACGCGCTTGCCGACATGACGATGATCACCGGCCAGAAGCCCGTGGTCACGAAGGCACGCAAGTCGATCGCGAATTTCAAGCTCCGCGAGGGCTGGGCGATTGGCTGCAAGGTGACCCTGCGGCGGGACCGCATGTATGAATTTCTCGATCGCCTGATCAGCGTCGCGATTCCGCGAATCCGCGACTTCCGCGGCGTCAACGGACGCGCGTTCGACGGGATGGGCAATTACACGCTGGGCGTGAAGGAGCAGATCATCTTCCCCGAAATCGAGTACGACAAGATCGACGCACTCCGGGGCATGGACATCTGCATTTCGACGACGGCACGCACCGATGAGGAAGGTCGCGCGCTGCTCCAGGCATTCAGCTTTCCGCTGCGAGGATAAGGCATGGCAAAGACCTCCATGGTGATGCGCGAGGCGAAGCGCGCCAAACTGGCGAAGAAGTTCGCTGCCAAGCGGGCGGCGCTCAAGAAGTCGATCAAGGACCCCAAGCTCTCGTTCGACGAGCGGGAGAAGGCGAGCCAGCAACTGCAGCAGCTCCCCCGCGATTCAAGCCCGATCCGCGGGCGCAGTCGCTGCAGGCTGACGGGGCGCGCGCATGGCGTATATCGCAAGTTCGGTCTGGGCCGCAGCGAGTTGCGGCGCCTGGCGATGGAGGGGCATGTACCCGGCCTCGTGAAGGCCAGTTGGTAAACAAGGCTGGATAGACACCTATGAGCATGCAAGACCCGATCGCCGACATGTTGACCCGCATTCGCAACGCGCAGGCGCGGGCGAAACGTGAAGTCAGGATCCCGGCTTCGAAGCGCAAGATGGCGATTGCCGAAGTACTGAAGAACGAGGGATACATCAACGATTACCGACTCGCGGAAGGAACCGTTCACCCCGAGATGGTCGTCGAGTTGCGTTATTTCAACGGGCGCCCCGTTATCGAAAAGATCGAGCGGGTCAGCAGACCGGGCCTGCGCGTCTACCGCTCGCAGGATGAACTGCCGCGCATTGTCGGTGGGCTGGGGGTTGCGATCGTGTCGACGTCGCGAGGTCTGATGACGGACCGCGCCGCGCGCGCACTGGGCATCGGCGGCGAAGTGATCTGTTCGGTCTACTAGGAATTACGTCATGTCTCGAGTAGGTAAGAAACCCATTCCCGTGCCCAAGGGCGTCGAAGTCCAGATCAACGGACAGGCGATCGCGGTCAAGGGACCGAAGGGTGCGTTGGACTGCATCCTGAATCACCGCGTGCAGGTCGTTCAGGCTGACGGTGAATTGCAGATCTCACCCCGCGACGAGACCCAGGACGGGAACGCGCAGTCCGGTACGGCGCGCGCATTGCTCGCGAACATGGTGACCGGGGTGTCCAACGGGTTCGAACGTCGGCTGGACATCAACGGCGTCGGCTACCGCGCGCAGGCGAAGGGCCAGGTCGTGAGCCTGTCCCTCGGCTTTTCGCACCCGGTGGAATTCGCGGTGCCCGCCGGCATCACGGTGGAAACGCCCACGCAGACCGAGATCGTGATCAAGGGCATCGACAAGCAGAAGGTCGGCCAGGTCGCGGCGAATATCCGTGCGTATCGACCTCCGGAACCGTACAAGGGCAAAGGCGTGCGCTATCGCGACGAGATGATCCGACGCAAGGAAGCGAAGAAGACCTGACGACGAGGGTTCCGATCGAACCCTCGCATCGCACTAGGGCGGTATGTCGGCGGATGGGTGGCCCCCCGCCCGCCGGGCGCTCCAGGACTCGGACTGACTGAACAGAATTTTGAGTGGACGACAGACCATGAACAAGAAACAGGCACGCGCGCGGCGCGCGAAGGAAACACGCAAGCATATCCGCGAGCTCGGTGCGCTTCGTCTGTGCATCCACCGCACACCCCGCCACATCTACGCGCAGGTGCTTTCGGAAGACGGCGGACGCGTACTCGCTGCCGCGTCGACGGTCGAGAAAAGCCTGCGTGACGCACTCGGAAACGGTGGCAATACCGCCGCGGCAGTGGCGGTAGGCCGGCTGGTGGCTGAGCGCGCGGTCGCGGCGGGCGTCGAGAATGTCGCGTTCGATCGCGCCGGGTTCAAGTACCACGGGCGGATCAAGGCACTGGCGGATGCCGCGCGCGAAAACGGCCTGAAGTTCTAGGCCCCTATTTCCCAGGAGAAAGTTGCAGCCATGAGCGTGAGCGAAGGCGTATCGGAAAGCACAGAAGGCTACCTTGAGAAACTCGTCGCGGTGAACCGCGTGGCGAAGGTGGTCAAAGGTGGCCGAATCTTCGGCTTCGCGGCGTTGACGGTGGTCGGTGACGGCAACGGCCGCGTGGGAATGGGACGTGGCAAGGCGCGCGAGGTTCCGGCCGCGATCCAGAAGTCGCTGGAAAACGCACGTCGCAACATGACAGCGGTCGCACTCAAAGGCGACACCCTGCAGTACCCGATCGTCGGGGAACACGGTGCGGCCAAGGTGTTCATGGCCCCTGCCTCGCAGGGTACCGGCATCATCGCGGGTGGTCCGATGCGAGCGGTGTTCGAAGCGCTCGGTGTGCACAACGTGCTGGCAAAGTGCATCGGAACGTCGAATCCGATCAACGTCGTGCGCGCCACGATCAACGGACTGCGCAATATGAACGCGCCCGATTACGTCGCGAGCAAGCGTGGCAAGTCGGTCGACGAGATCAGGGGGTAACACGTGACGACGCCGAGAAAGCTCGAGATCAAGCTCGTCAAGAGCGTATCCGGCCGCCTCAAGGCCCACCAGGCATGCGTGCGCGGGCTTGGGCTAAGACACGTCCAGCACGCGGTGGAAGTCGCGGATACACCGGAGAACCGCGGCATGATCAACAAGGTGTCCTACCTTCTCTCGGTCAAGGAGGTTTGAAGATGTACCTGAACACCATCCAGCCGGCGCCCGGCTCCAAGAAGCCGAAGAAGCGCCTTGGCCGAGGCATCGGGTCGGGTCTGGGCAAGACGGGCGGCCGCGGCCACAAGGGACAGAAGGCGCGGGCCGGCGGCTACCACAAGGTGGGTTTCGAAGGCGGACAGATGCCGATCCAGCGCCGGCTGCCCAAATTCGGATTCAAGACCCAGAAGTCGCTGACGCGCGACGAAGTGCGTCTCAACGAACTTGCATACGTCACCTCGGAGGTTGTCGACCTGCTCGCGCTCAAGGCGGCTGGTGTCGTGCGCGGTGACGTCACCGACGTGAAGATCATCGCCAGCGGCAAACTGTCGCGCGCGGTCACGGTACGCGGTCTGCGGGTGACGGCAGGTGCGCGCGCGGCTATCGAGGCCGTCGGGGGCAAGGTCGAAGCCTGAAGATGGCCACTGCGACGAAGAATCTGCCAGGCGGGCTCGCCGGGATCGGCAAGCTGACGGAACTCCGTCAGCGGATGCTGTTCCTGCTGGGCGCGATCGTGGTGTTTCGCATCTGCACGCACATCCCGGTGCCGGGCATCAACCCGCACGCCCTCGCGGAACTGTTCAACTCACAGAGCGGCACCATTCTTGGCATGTTCAACATGTTCTCCGGCGGTGCGTTGGAGCGATTCTCCGTCGTTGCGCTGGGAATCATGCCGTACATCTCCGCGTCCATCATCCTTCAGCTGCTTACACTCGTACATCCCAAGCTTGAGCAACTGAAGAAGGAAGGTGAGACGGGGCGCCGTAAGATCAACCAGTACACGCGATACGCGACGGTCGTACTGGCGACTTTCCAGGCTACCGGAATCGCGGTCATGCTCGAGCAGCAGACCAGTGCCGGGATGGCGCTGGTCATGTTTCCGGGCATCGCGTTCAAGGTCATCTGCGTCACGACACTCGTGTCCGGCACGCTGTTCCTGATGTGGCTCGGTGAACAGGTCACCGAACGGGGAATCGGCAACGGCATCTCGATGATAATTTTCGCCGGTATCGTGGCCGGATTCCCGCGCGCCATCAGCGGCACGCTGGAACTCGCGCGCACCGGTGAACTGCACATATTCCTCGTGCTGTCACTGCTCGTGCTGATCCTGCTGGTGACTGCGCTGGTGGTGTTCGTCGAACGTGGGCAGAGACGAATCACGGTAAACTACGCCAAGCAGCAGCGCGGACAGCAGATGTTCACCGCGCCATCCAGCCACCTGCCGCTCAAGCTCAACATGGCTGGCGTGATCCCGCCAATTTTCGCGTCCAGCATCATCCTGTTCCCGAGTACGGTCGCAGGGTGGTTCGGCAACGCGCAGGGCCTGGGTTGGCTGCGTGACCTTGCCACCGCGCTCTCTCCGGGTCAGCCGATCTACGTGGGCCTGTACGCCATCGCCATTGTTTTCTTCTGCTTCTTCTACACGGCACTCGTGTTCAATCCGAAGGAAACGGCGGACAACCTGAAGAAATCCGGCGCGCTGATCCCCGGGTTCCGGCCAGGTGACCACACTGCGCGCTACATCGACGGAGTTATGACCCGGCTGACCGCCGCGGGCGCCGTGTACATCACGCTCGTGTGCCTGCTGCCGGAGTTCCTGATCGTCGAGTTCAACGTCCCGTTCTACTTCGGCGGCACCTCCTTGCTGATCACGGTGGTCGTGATCATGGACTTCATGGCGCAGGTTCAGGCGCACCTGATGTCCCACCAGTACGAAGGTTTGTTGAAGAAGGCCAACCTCAAGGGGTATGGCCGCCGACCCCGAGCTTAAGCAGGAAGACGTCATGAAAGTACGCGCATCGATCAAACAGATCTGCCGCAACTGCCGGATCATCCGGCGTAAAGGCACTGTACGGGTGATCTGCAAGGATCCCCGTCACAAGCAGCGTCAAGGTTAACGATTAAACGAGGCACTGATTTATGGCCCGTGTTGCTGGCGTAAATATTCCCGACCGTAAGCATGCGGTCATCGCCCTCACTCACATCTACGGCATTGGCCCGAGTCGCGCACGCAAGATCTGCGTCTCCGCGAACCTCCCGCCGAACGCGAAGATCAAGGACTTGACGGAGGAGCAACTCGAGACATTGCGTACCGAGGTCGGCAAGTTCACCGTGGAGGGCGACCTGCGCCGCGAGGTGTCGATGAGCATCAAGCGCCTGATGGATCTTGGCTGCTATCGCGGCGTGCGCCATCGCAGAGGCCTCCCCGTGCGCGGTCAACGGACACGCACGAATGCCCGCACGCGGAAGGGTCCGCGTCGCGTCGTCAAGAAGTAACGGGTAGAAGGTATGGCAACCGCACAACAACCGGCGAAGGCGCGCAAGCGCGTCAAGAAGACAGTCGTGGACGGGATCGCCCACATCCACGCATCGTTCAACAACACGATCATTACGATCACCGATCGCCAGGGAAATACCCTTGCGTGGGCAACGGCCGGCGGCAGCGGCTTCCGCGGATCACGCAAAAGCACGCCGTTCGCGGCGCAGGTGGCCGCGGAGAAGCTGTCACACGTCATCGACGACTACGGCACGCAGAACCTGGACGTTTTCGTCAAGGGCCCCGGGCCTGGTCGCGAATCGGCGGTGCGGGCGCTCAACGCTGCCGGTTTCAAGATCACGAACATTACCGACGTCACTCCCATTCCGCACAACGGCTGCCGGCCGCCGAAGAAGCGCCGCGTTTAACGATCGAGGACAGTGCATGGCCAGATATCTCGGACCGAAGTGTAAGTTGAGCCGCCGGCAGGGCACCGACCTGTCGCTGAAGAGCCGCGCGCGTGGCATTGAGTCCAAGTGCCAGCTCGAAAAGCCGCCGGGGCAGCATGGTGACAACCGGAACCGTCGGCTGTCGAACTACGCCACGCAGCTGCGGGAGAAGCAGAAGCTGCGTTACATCTACGGGATACTCGAACGCCAGTTCGGCAACTACTACAAGGAAGCCGCGCGGCGCAAAGGCGCGACTGGCGAGAACCTGCTCAAGCTCCTGGAGTCCCGGCTGGACAACGTGGTCTACCGCATGGGATTCGGTGTGACGCGCGCCGAGGCGCGCCAGCTGGTCTCCCACAAGGCGATTACGGTCAACGGTGCCGTGGTGAACATCCCTTCCTACCAGGTCAGCGCAAAGGACGTGGTTGGTATTCGCGAGCGCGCGAAGAACCAGACCCGGATCCAGGACTCGCTCACGATCGCCGAGCAGATCGGTTTTCCTGAGTGGCTGGATGTGAACGTCAAGAAGATGGAAGGCATTTTCAAGGCTGCCCCGGAACGCAGCGAGTTGCCCGCAGATATCAATGAATCCCTGGTCGTTGAGTTGTACTCGAAGTAAGACTAGGTAAAGGAGAAAGGTGTATGGCGGCAGCTATGAGTGAAATGTTGAAGCCCAAGATCGTTGACGTACAGGCGGTCGGGCACAACTCCGCGCGCATCACGATCGAGCCACTCAATCGGGGATTCGGACATACTCTCGGAAACGCGCTTCGTCGCGTGCTGTTGTCGTCGATGACCGGCGCGGCGGTGGTGGAAGCGGAAATCGAGAACGTTCTGCACGAGTACACGACGATCGAGGGTGTTCAGGAAGATGTGACCGACATTCTCCTGAACCTGAAGGGGCTCGCGATCCGCATGCATGCCCGCGATGAAGCCACGCTGACCCTGAACAAGAAGGGACCGGGTGCGGCAAATGCGGGAGACATCGTGCTCGATCACGACGTGGAGGTGGTGGATTCGTCCTACCACATCGCGAACCTCGCTGCGAATGGCGAACTGAACATGACGATCAAGGTTGCGCGCGGGCGTGGCTACCGCCCGTCGGCCGGTCGCGAAGCACCGTCCGACGAAGTGAGCGACCACGCAATCGGTCGGCTCAAACTCGATGCGTCGTTCAGCCCCGTGCGGCGTGTTGCCTACGAAGTGCAGAGCGCGCGAGTCGAACAGCAGACTGACCTCGACAAGCTCATCATCACTATCGAGACCAACGGCACGATCGACCCGGAGTTCGCGGTACGCGAGGCGGCCGGCATTCTGCGCAGTCAACTTGCGGTGTTCGTGGATCTCAGCGGCGAGACCGCCGCCGAACCGTCACGCCGTGAAGATGCGGAGATCGATCCGATTCTCCTGCGCTCGATCGATGACCTGGAGTTGACGGTGCGCTCCGCGAACTGCCTGAAGGCGGAGAGCATCTATTACATCGGAGATCTCATCCAGCGCACCGAGGTTGAACTGCTGAAGACTCCCAATCTCGGCAAGAAGTCGCTCACGGAGATCAAGGACGTGCTCGCGGCACGCGGGCTGTCGCTCGGCATGCGGCTCGAGAACTGGCCACCGAAGGGGCTGTACGATCACGATCGTGCGGTCGGCTGATTGAACCGCACGACGCGGAAGGAACAGACTTATGAGACACCAAAACGCCGGCCGTCACCTGGGACGGACCAGTTCGCATCGCAAAGCGATGTTCCGCAATATGGCGGCATCGCTGTTTCGCCACGAGGTCATTCGCACCACGTTGCCCAAGGCGAAGGAACTTCGGCGCGAGGCGGAGCCGCTCATCACGCTGGCGAAGTCGGACTCGGTGGCGAATCGTCGCGTGGCGTTCTCGCGCCTCCGCGATCGCGAAGTCGTCACCAAGCTCTTCACGCAGCTGGGACCGCGCTACCAGAAGCGTCCCGGCGGGTACCTGCGGATTCTCAAGTGCGGATTCCGCCCCGGCGACAACGCGCCGATGGCGATCGTCGAGTTGATGGACCGTCCGACGGACGCAGCAGCGGTGGACGCATCCTGAGCCGCGCGGCTCCCGACGTTCCGGTGAAACGCCTCCTTCGGGAGGCGTTTTCTTTTGAGAAGTGGTCGCGGTGAATCACCGTAACATTCACCCACGCCGGATCACGGGTGAGCCCGGCGCGCCGGGCACCCGGAATCGCTCAGGGACCCTTGTCGGTTCGAAGCCGTTCCAGCAGCAGTTCGTTCACCTGCTGAGGATCCGCCTTCCCCTTGGAACGCTTCATGACCTGGCCGACAAAATAGCCGAAGACCTTGTCCTTGCCTGCGCGATACTGCCCAACCTGCTCGGGGCTTTCCGCGATGACCGTATCGACGAGCGCGCCGATTTCCCCGCTGTCGGATACCTGCCGTAGACCACGCGCGTCAATGATCGAGTCGGCGTCGCCCTCGCCGAGCCACATGGCCTCGAAAACCTGCTTGGCGATCGAATTGGAAACAGTGCGATCCTGGATGCGCCGAAGCAGCGCCGCGAGTGCATCGGGTGCCACGGCAACTTCCGCGAACGGGATTTGCGCACGATTGACCGCCGCGAACAGTTCTCCCGTTACCCAGTTCGCGGCTTGCCGGGGATCACCGCAGGTCTTGGCGAGCGCCTCGAAATATTCCGCAACCGCGCGATCCGAGGAAAGCGCTTCCGCGTCGTCGCGACCAAGGCCAAGCGTCTCGATATAGCGCAACTCCCGCTGCTGCGGGAGTTCGGGCAACGTCGCCCGCGCCCGCGAGATCTCTTCCTCTGAAATCACGATTGGCAGCAGATCGGGATCGGGGAAGTAGCGATAGTCGTGCGCGTCCTCCTTGCTGCGCATCGCGCGCGTCTCGTCACGCTCGGCATCGTAGAGGCGGGTTTCCTGCACGATCCGGCCGCCCGCTTCGAGCACGTCGACCTGGCGTTCGATCTCGTGGTTGATGGCGCGCTCAACGAAGCGAAAGGAATTCAGGTTCTTGATCTCGGTACGGGTCCCGAGCACTGCGCTGCCCGCAGGCATCACGGAGACATTGGCGTCGCAACGGAACGAGCCTTCCTGCATGTTGCCGTCGCAGATGCCGATGAACCGCACCAGCGTATGCAATGTGCGCATGTACTGCACGGCTTCCGCGGCGGATGCAAGATCCGGTTCGCTGACCACCTCCAGCAGGGGAGTCCCAGCGCGGTTCAGGTCGATGGCGGAACAGCCTGGGAACAGGTCATGCACGGACTTTCCGGCATCCTCTTCCAGGTGCGCGCGCAAGATTCGGATGCGCTTGCGCCCACCGTCGGGGCGCGTGAGCCATAGCTGGCCGTGGCTCACGATGGGCGATTCGTACTGGCTTATCTGGTAACCCTTTGGCAGGTCCGGATAGAAGTAGTTCTTCCGTGCGAACACGGAACGTGGCGCGATCGTCGCGTCGATGGCCAGGCCGAACAGAACCGCCATGTCGACTGCGCGGGCGTTCAGGACCGGCAGCACGCCGGGCAGCCCGAGATCGACTGCGCTCGCCTGCGAGTTGGGTGCGGCACCATAGGCGGTGGAAGCCCCGGAGAAGATCTTGCTCACGGTGGCGAGCTGCACGTGAATCTCAAGTCCAATCACGGGTTGCCAGTCGCGCATTGCCGTCATCCTTCCTGGCACGGCGCGCGCAGGTGCCAGTCGGTTTCGAGCTGGTACCGATGCGCGACATTGAGCAGCCGGGATTCGGCGAAGTAGTCGCCGATCAGCTGCAGACCGACGGGCATGTTGTCGACGAATCCCGCGGGGATCGACAAGCCCGGCAACCCGGCGAGATTGACCGCCGTGGTGTAGATGTCCGACAGGTACATTTCCACCGGATCCGCCGATTTCTGTCCGAGCCGGAACGCAATGCCGGGCGCCGTGGGACCCGCGATCACGTCCACCTCGCGGAACGTCCGCTGGAAGTCCTCCTTGATGAGTCTTCGGAGCCGCTGCGCCTTCGCGTAGTAGGCGTCGTAGTAGCCGGTGGACAAAGCGTAGGTGCCGACGAGGATCCGGCGCTTCACTTCCGCGCCAAATCCCTCCGCGCGGGTGCGACAGTACAGGTCCTGGAGATCGCGCGGCGCCTCGCAGCGGTAACCGAAGCGCACCCCGTCATATCGCGAGAGATTGGACGAGCATTCGGCGGACGACACGATGTAATAGGCCGGGACGGCATGCGCAGTCGACGGCAGCGACACATCGACGAGTCTGGCGCCCAGCCGTTCGAACTCCGATAGCGCGTCCCGGAGCCGGCTTCCGATCGTCGCATCGAGCCGCACGTCGAAGAATTCGCGCGGCAGGCCGATGCGGAGCCCCTCCAACGGTCGATCCAGGTCGCGCGTGAAGTCCTCTACGGGCACGTCGGCGGACGTCGAATCCAGTGGATCGAAACCCGCCATTGCGCCCAGCGTGAGTGCGAGATCCTCGGCGGACAGTGCCATCGGGCCCGCCTGGTCGAGACTGGAGGCGAAGGCAATCATGCCGTAGCGTGACACGCGTCCGTAAGTCGGCTTGATCCCGCTGACGCCGCAGTAGGCCGCCGGCAGACGAATGGATCCGCCGGTATCAGTTCCTGTCGTGAACGCGGTCAGTCGTGCCGCCACCGCGCTTGCCGACCCGCCGGATGACCCGCCTGGCACGCGCTCCGTATCCCAGGGATTGCGGCACGGCCCGTACCAGCTCGTTTCATTGGACGAGCCCATTGCGAACTCGTCCATGTTGGTCTTCCCGACCATGACCATCCCCGCGTCGCGGAGTCGGCGTACGACGGTTGCGTCGTAGGGTGCCACGAAACTGTCCAGCATCCGTGACGCGCAGCTCGTGCGTACGCCGGCGGTGCAGAAGATGTCCTTGTTCGCGTAGGGCACCCCGGTCAGCGGCCCTGCCTGCCCCGCGCGGCGACGCGCGTCCGCAGCCTCCGCGTCCGCCATAGCCTGCTCACCAAGGACTGTGATGAAACTGTTGAGACGCCCGTCGTGTGCGGCGATTCGCGCGAGACACGCCTGGGTGAGTTCCCGGCTCGAGAAGTCGCCGCGCGAAAGTCCGGCGCTCTGCGCGGCAACGGTGACGGGGAAATCCATCGTCTCTACTCGACGACGCGCGGTACGAGGTAGTAGCCGTTCTCCGTAGCCGGCGCCACTGCCTGGAAGTCGGCCCGATGGTCGACTTCCGTAACGGCGTCAGCCCGGCGTCGCGCAGCCGGTTCGATCGGATGTGCGAGCGGTTCGATCCCATCCGTGTCGACCTGGTTCATCGCGTCCACCAGCGTCAGGATCCGCGAGAGCTGCGCCGCCATCGCGGGAACTTCCGCGGGGTCCAGTGCGAGCCTCGCGAGTCTCGCCACGGCCTGTACCTCGTCGACTTCGAGCATGGGAAACGGTCTTCTTATCCGTTGATTGGGAAAGGATTTTGGGTCGAGGGCGCGGCTTGCCGAAAGCAGGAGCCACTGTTACATTACCGCGCGAATCCGATGGCATCCGTATCGACCGCAGCGGATGCTTCCCGGCAGTTCCCGCCGCGTCCAGACCGTCGAAAGTCTATCACGATCAACTCCGATCGGCGGGTCGCCATTCTCACGACCGCCGCGAACGGGCGAGCCGCGGTGTTGCAGGGCAGAGGACTGGATAATGTTCAAGTTGTTGAGGGGCGTGTTCTCGAACGATCTTTCGATCGACCTGGGCACCGCGAACACGCTCATTTTCGTACGCGGCAAGGGTATCGTGCTGAACGAGCCGTCGGTCGTCGCGATCCGGCGTGGCAAGGACAGCGGCTCGCAGCAGATCGCCGCCGTGGGCATCGAGGCCAAGCGCATGCTCGGCCGCACGCCCGGTCATATCGAGGCCATCCGACCACTCAAGGATGGCGTGATCGCGAACTTCACCGTCACCGAGAAGATGCTCCAGCATTTCATCCGCAAGGTGCATGGCAATTCCATCTTCAAGCCGAGTCCGCGGGTGCTGATCTGCGTGCCCTGCGGGTCGACCCAGGTGGAGCGGCGCGCGATCAAGGAATCGGCGGAGGGAGCCGGTGCACGCGAAGTCCACCTGATCGAGGAACCGATGTCGGCAGCGATCGGCGCGGGGATGCCGGTCAGCGACGCGCGCGGTTCAATGGTGCTCGACATCGGCGGCGGTACCACGGAAGTTGCCATCATCTCCCTCAACGGGATCGTGTACTCGGATTCGGTCCGGATTGGGGGTGACCGGTTCGATGACGCGATCGTCAACTACGTGCGACGCAACTACGGCAGTCTCATCGGTGACGCGACGGCCGAGCGGATCAAGCACGAGATAGGCTGTGCTTATCCAAGCAATGAAATGCGTGAGATCGAAATCAAGGGACGTAATCTCGCCGAGGGCCTCCCGCGCAGCTTCACGTTGAACAGCAACGAAATACTCGAAGCCCTCCAGGAGCCGCTGGCCGGGATAGTGCAGGCAGTCAAGACGGCGCTCGAGAAGACCCCGCCGGAACTCGGCTCCGATGTCGCCGAACGTGGCATGGTGCTGACCGGCGGAGGCGCGCTGTTGCGCGACCTCGACCGGCTGCTGATGGAGGAGACCGGCCTGCCCGTCATCGTCGCTGACGATCCGCTGACCTGTGTCGCGCGCGGAGGTGGCCGAGTACTCGAGATGATCGAGGAATACGGACCGGAGGTGCTCGCACTCGAGTAGTACGGCGGCGCGGAGGCCTCTCCCATCAAAACGCTATTTCTCGACGAGCCGTCCCCGACCACGCGCTTCATCACGTGCGTGGTGCTTTCGTTCCTGCTGATCTCGGTCGATCATCGACAGCAGCACCTGGCCGCGCTTCGCGCCGCGCTGTCGGTCGTGACCTACCCGGTGCAATATGCGGTGAACCTGCCGGTTCAGGCGGTCGATGCGATCGCGGAGAATCTTTCCACGCGCACACGCCTGCTTGGCGAGAATGACGTCCTGCGCAAGGAGAACCTGCTGTTGCGCAGTCGCGCTCAGAAGTTCGCCGCGCTGGAAAGCGAGAACAGGCGGCTTCGCGCGTTGCTTGATTCCACCGCGGAACTCGGCGAGGAAGTCGTCGTTGCCGACGTGCTTGCCATCGAGACTACTGCCGCGAAACGCCAGATCGTGATCAACAAGGGAAGTCTTCAGCACGTTTACGTCGGGCAGCCGATCGCCGATGCGCACGGCATCCTGGGGCAGGTCGTGGAAGTCGGTCGCTTCTCGAGCACCGCGATCCTGATTACCGACGCGCGGCACGCGATCCCGGTACAGATAAACCGCAACGGCCTGCGCGCCATCGCGAGCGGTGGAGATACCAACGAGGAACTGGCACTGAGCTTCGTGCCCAACAACGCCGACGTGGTGGTGGGTGACCTGGTGGTCAGTTCCGGTCTCGATCATCGCTTCCCGGCCGGATACCCGGTCGGAGAAGTGACCGATGTCCAGAACATCGCGAGCGAACCATTCGCACAGATCCGCATCCGGCCGTCGGCGCATGTCGGTCGCGCGCGCGAGGTCCTCCTGGTGTGGCCCCGCGCGCTGCCGGAAAAGATGCCCGACGCGTCTCCCGAACCGGAGGATGATGGTGCGTCAGACTGAAGCCGTTACGCGGCGCACCTGCGGCGAGGCGCACCGATGAACCCATTCGATCTGCGCTGGTTCGGGGCGGTCTTGGTCAGCCTGCTCGTGTCCTTCATGCTCGCCAGCATCCCGCTGCCCGAGGCGATCAATCCCTGGCGTCCGGCGTGGGTCGTCATTACGCTGCTGTACTGGTGCCTGGCGATGCCGGAGCGCATCGGCGTGCTCAGCGCCTGGCTGATCGGCATCCTGCTGGACGTCATGCACGGCGCGCTGCTCGGACAGCACGCGCTCGGGCTCGCCTTCGTCGCGTTCGTGACAGTGCTGTACCACCAGCGGATACGCGTGTTTCCGATGGTGCAGCAGGCGATCGTCGTCGGATCGATTGTGTTCCTGTACCAGGCGTGGATGATCACGATCTACAACGCGATGGGATCACGGCCCTACCCGATGACGTTCCTGCTCGCGTCATGTACGAGCGCGTTGCTGTGGCCGTGGGTGTTCGTGCTCCTGCGCGACGTGCGGCGCCGCGTTACCACCTGAGCGAACCATGTCCCTGTTCAAGTCCCGCCGCTTCGCCGCGCTCACCCGGGAACCCCCATCCCTCAAGGCACAGGCGCGGGATCTGGCCGCGTTCCAGCGGCGGCTCTGGATCGCCATCGCTGGGATGGCCGTGCTGACGGCTGGGCTGCTGGCCAGGCTCGCGTACCTGCAGATTGTGCACCATGCGCACTACACAACGCTGTCCACGGAGAACCGGCTCAGGGTATTGCCGATACCGCCCACGCGCGGACTCGTGTACAGCCGCAACGGTGTGCTGCTCGCCGACAACCGACCATCCTTCGCGCTTGAAGTGGTTCCCGAGCAGGCCGGAGATCTCTCGCGGGCGCTGGGGGAGATCGGCCGGTTCATTCCGCTCGACGAGGATGAGATCGCGCGCTTCGAGACGGAGCGTACGCAGAAACGACGCTTCGATTCCGTGACATTGAAGAACAATCTCACGGAAGAGGAAGTGGCAGTCTTCGCCGTGAATCGGCATCGGTTTCCCGGCTTCGACATCGCGGCGCGGCTCACGCGCTACTACCCGCTGGGGTCGCAGTTTGCCCACCTGGTGGGGTACGTGGGGCGCATCAACGTCGAGGAACTCAAGCGGATCGACCCCGGTGATTACAGCGGCACCACCCACATCGGGAAGGAAGGCGTGGAGAAGGCACGCGAAGACATCCTGCACGGCAGGGCTGGCTATCAGCACGTGGAGGTCAATGCACAGGGGCGGATCCTGCGGGTCGTGGAGCGGGTCGCGCCGGTGCCGGGCAAGGATGTTCACCTCACGATCGACACCGAACTGCAGTCTGCGGCGATTTCTGCACTCGCGGGTGAGCGCGGCGCGATCGTCGCGCTCGAGCCGGCGACCGGCGCGGTGCTCGCGTTCGTCAGCAATCCCGCGTTCGATCCGAACGAGTTCGTGAATGGCATCAGCACGAAACTCTACTCGGAATGGCGCGATTCGCCGGATCGGCCCTTGTTCAATCGTGCGCTGCAGGGACTCTATCCCCCAGGGTCCACCGTCAAGCCGGCGATGGCGGCGGTGGGTCTGCATTACGGCATGCGGACTCCCACCGACAGCACATGGTGCCCCGGCTGGCTGCGATTGCCCGGACAGGCACACAAGTACCGCTGCTGGCAGAAGAGCGGGCACGGTCGCGTGGACATGACGCGCTCCATCGCGGAATCCTGTGACGTCTATTACTACTCGCTCGCGAAGGATCTCGGTATCGATCGCATGCACGAGATGCTCGGGCACTTCGGGCTCGGGCAGGTGACGGGGGTCGATCTGCCGGGAGAACTCGGCGGATTGCTGCCCTCCCGGGAGTGGAAGAAGCGCGCGCGTAAGCTGCCATGGTATCCGGGAGAGACGCTGATCAACGGAATCGGACAGGGCTTCATGCTGACCACGCCGCTGCAGCTAGCGCACATGGCCGCGATCCTCGCGAATCGCGGCGAGGTCCTCGCCCCGCACGTGGTCGCCAATCTCGCAGATCCGATCACCCACGAGGTGGAGCCGATCGCGCCGTACCGGCGTGAGCCCGTGGCAATTCCTCATCCCGAACACTGGGATGCGGCAATCCACGGCATGCACGAAGTCGTCCAAGGAGCACGCGGCACCGCGCGCGCGACGGGTCGCGATGCCCCTTACCAGTACGCCGGCAAGACCGGAACCGCGCAGCTGTTCAAGATCGCGCAGAATCGTACGATCAGGAACGAGGACGTCGCGAAGCATCTGCGCGACCACGCGTTGTTCATTGCCTTCGCGCCGCTCGACAACCCCGAGATTGCACTCGGCATCATCGTCGAGAACGGGGAGTCAGGCAGTCATACCGCGGCACCAATCGCACGCCGGCTGTTCGATTTCTACTTCAACGTGATGCGGACCGAGCGTGATGCAAACGGCTAGCGAACGCGACCTGCTCGCGCGCTTCCATGTGGATGGGCCCCTGCTCGGTGGCGTGCTGCTCATCTGCGCGCTGGGCCTGGTGGTCCTGTACAGCGCGTCTGGCCAGTCCATGGATGTCGTCATGCGTCAGTCGATGCGCATGGCGCTCGGCTTCGTGATGATGATTGCCATCGCACAGCTCAGCCCGTGGCGAATCGCCCGCTGGGCACCCGTATTCTACCTGGGGGGCACGCTGCTGCTGATCGCGGTGTTCCTGTTCGGCACCGGACGCGGCGCGCATCGCTGGCTCGAACTCGGGTTCGTACGATTTCAGCCATCGGAGATCATGAAGCTCGCGGTGCCATTGACGGTTGCCTGGTTCCTCAACGACAAGGTGCTGCCTCCACGTACGGCGACGCTGGCCATCGTGCTCGTCCTGGTGCTGATCCCGGGGGCGTTCGTGATCGAGCAGCCTGATCTCGGCACCGCCATCCTGATCATGACCGCGGGTCTTCTCGTGATCTTCTTCGCCGGCATTCAATGGCGATGGATCGGGATCGCGGCCGCATTCGCAGTGGTCTGCGCGCCCATCGGCTGGTACGCGATGCATGGCTATCAGCGGCAGCGAATCATCACCTTGCTCGACCCGACCCAGGACCCCCTCGGTACCGGATACCACATCATTCAGTCGACGATCGCCGTGGGTTCGGGCGGGGTGTCGGGCAAGGGGTGGTTGAACGGCACGCAATCCCATCTCCAGTTCCTGCCCGAGCGCGCGACCGACTTCATATTCGCGGTCTATTGCGAAGAGTTCGGCCTGCTCGGCGTGCTGGTCATGCTGACGGCCTATTCACTGGTGCTGTTGCGCGGCGTGCAGATATCGCTTGCGGCCCAGGACGCGTTCGGGCGGCTGATGGCGGCCAGCCTCACCGTCACCCTCTTCATCTACATGTTCGTCAACATGGGGATGGTCATCGGCCAGCTGCCCGTGGTGGGGGTCCCGCTGCCACTCGTCAGCTACGGGGGAACGTCCATCGTCACCTTGATGACGGGATTCGGCATACTTATGTCGATTCAAACACATCGGCGCTTTATTGTAGAATCCTGATAAAGTTCGTATCGCGGTGGTCCGGCCGCCCGTGACGCCGGTTCCACGCGGGCGGACAGGTGACACAACAGCGACGAGGGTACGCCTTGCCGATCAGACGACTTCCGTGGGCGATATGCCTGGCAGCCGGACTGCACATGTCCACCGGAAAGGCGGCGCCGCTGGACGCCGCGGCGATCGACGGATTCGTGACAGAGATGCAGCAGGCGCACGCGTTCGATCCGGAGGCGCTGCGTCGGCTGTTCGGGCGCGCCCACCGCCTGGACAGCGTGCTCGCCGCGATCTCGCGGCCCGCCGAGTACAAGCCCTGGCACCAGTACCGCCCGATCTTCATCACCGAAAGCCGGATCAGCGGCGGCGTTGAATTCTGGCGACGACACGCCGGGGCCCTCGTTGACGCCGCCCGTCGTTCCGGCGTTCCGGAGGCGATCATCGTCGCGATCATCGGCGTGGAGACCGCGTACGGAAAGAATGCCGGCAGTTATCCCGTGCTCGACGCCTTGGGCACACTGGCATTCCATTATCCTCCTCGCGCGCCGTTCTTCCGCAGTGAACTCTCCAACTTCCTGCTGCTCGCGCGCGAGGAAGGCGTGGATCCGGCGACCCTCAAGGGATCGTACGCAGGTGCAATGGGGATCCCGCAGTTCATGCCGAGCAGTTTCCGCGCGTACGCGGTGGATTTCGACGGCAACGGACGCCGCGATATCTGGCAGACGCCGGCGGACGCGATCGGCAGCGTGGCCAATTACCTGCAACGCCACGGCTGGGAGAATGCGCGGCCGGTCGCGTTCCGCGCGATCGTTCCGGACGGGCGCGCTGTACCCGTCAGCAAGTCAGTCGAACTCGAACGCACGCTGACGCAGTTCGCCGCTGCCGGGATCCGCCCCGATGGCGCGGCACCCGGTGATGCGATGGCCGCGCTGCTCGCCTACGAGGGACCGCGCGCGAACGAGTACTGGCTGGGTCTGAAGAACTTCTACGTGATCACGCGCTACAACCGCAGTCCGAAATACGCCCTCGCGGTTCACCAGCTCGCGGAAGAAATCCGGTTGCGCGTCGCGTCCTCGCCGCCATGACAACGCCTGCTCAGCCAACCGGTGGTTACCTGCGCGGCGCGCGAGTTGCGCTGGTCGTCTTCTTCTCGCTGCTGCTCGCAAGCTGCGGTTACTTCGATCACAAGCCCGCGCCGCCCATCGTCGCGCCGCCGGCAGGGCCGTCTCCTGCGGCATCCGCGCCAGGGTCCGTCGAGCCGTTGAGTCGCTACGGCAACCCGGAGTTCTACGAGGTGATGGGCAAACGGTACGTGCCCATGAAGTCCGCGCACGGCTACCGTGAGCGCGGCATCGCCTCGTGGTACGGGCCCGATTTCCACGGGGGGCTCACGTCCACGCGCGAACCGTACGACATGTACCAGATGACCGGCGCGCACAAGCTCCTGCCGCTGCCTACGTGGGTGGAAGTCACCAATCTCCAGAACGGTCGCAAAGTCACCCTGCGCGTGAATGATCGCGGGCCGTTCAAGGACAACCGCATCATCGATCTTTCCTACGCAGCGGCGCTCGCGCTCGACGTGGTCCGGCCGGGGACCGCGATGGTGGAAGTCCGTGCGATCACGTCGCCCGGCGCTGGTTCAGCGGAGACGCCGAGCGTGACCTCCGAAGCCGCCGTCGACCCGGAAGCAGTCCGCGCGCGCACCTACCTGCAGGTCGGAGCGTTCGGTGACCGCGCGAATGCCGAGCGCCTGCGGGAACGGCTCGGGGTGACCTTTGGTGATGATGTGCGAATCCAGGCGGAGCCACCCGACTCGCCACGGCTGTACAAGGTCCAGGTCGGGCCCGTACGCGACGTGGCACACGCCGACCGCATGGTGTCGATGCTTTCCGGCATCGGCGTACTGCAACACCATTTCGTCAATCATTGACGTGTCGGCCGAACGCCACCACCGGTACGAACCCGCGTACGATAACGCCATGTCCAGACTGTTCGTCCTGCTGATTGCGCTGCTCGGAAGCGCG
>JBFWUN010000054.1:0-26609 GCA_050247235.1 Gammaproteobacteria bacterium | reverse complement strand
TGGTGGAGGCGGCGGGAATCGAACCCGCGTCCGCAAGCCCTCTGCCGTCGGTTCTACATGTGTAGCCGGTCTATTGTTTTAACTGGACGCTACCCGACAGGCAGGGAAGACGGCCAGCGAGCCCGTAGGGTTTAACGACTTGGCGCCGGGCACGCCGCATCGCGATCCGGTGAGATATGACGCCCGGAACCTGAACGCACCAGCACGGCTTCAGTCGGACGGCACCCTACTGGGTATTAAGCAGCGAGTGCGTAGTTGTCGTCGTTGGCAACTAAAAGTTTGCAAGTGGATTTACGAGGAACCTGCGCCTCGACATGCCCCTTCGGTTTCGCGACCCACGTCGAAACCAGGTCGCCCCCGGACAGGTCTGGAAGCTTGTACGACTGCCTCGGACCCGCACGCCCATTAGATAGGGTCCCGGGCGCCGAGTTCAAGGGGCAGCCGCTCAACGGCCTTTCAGCATGCGCTGGCGGTCACGCTGCCAGTCGCGCTCCTTCTCCGATTCCCGCTTGTCGTGCTGCTTCTTGCCTTTGGCAAGTCCGATCTCGCACTTGGCACGACCCTTCTTCCAGTAGAGCGCGAGCGCGACCGCCGTGTAGCCCTTGCGCTCGACGGCCCCGATGAGGCGCGAGATCTCCAGGCGGTGGAGCAGCAATTTGCGGGTGCGGGTGGGATCCGCGTCGACGTGCGTGGACGCCGAGGCCAGTGGGGTGATCAGCGAACCGAGCAGGAAGGCCTCGCCATCCTTCAGCAGCACGTAGGCATCCCGCAGCTGGACCCTGCCGGCGCGCAGGCTCTTGACTTCCCAGCCTTCGAGCGCGAGCCCGGCTTCGAACCGCTGTTCAATGAAGTAGTCGTGGAAGGCTTTCTTGTTCTGGGTGATCGAGCTGTCGCCGCCCGACTTTTTCTTGGGTCCGTTCATCGGCCGGAGTATAGCCGGGCCCATCCGCCGCCGGCAGGCTGCCGAGTCGTGGCGCCGCTCAGCGGCGCTGGCTGAAGGCGAGACTCGCCTGCTTGATGAGCGTGTTCAGGAGTTTCAGTTCCTGCACGCTGAAGGACACCTGCTCGCCCACCTTATCCGCGTAGATGAGACCGATGCACTGCTTGTTCGCGACCAGCGGGAACAGCAGGACCGAGTGCGGGTCTGTCAGCGTGCGGCACCATCCCGGGATCCTGCCCTGGTACTGGGGTGCGTTTGCGTCCAGCACGATGCTCTCCCGGCACTTGCGCACCGCCTCGTTGAAGATGTCGGTGGTATCGTCGCACTTGAAGCCGAACCCGGGAATCACGTCCTGGGCGTCCGCGCCGAGCCCCAGGCGGGCCTGCATCGCATGCCGCTTGGGATCCCGGAGGAGCAGCAGCACGCGCGTGAAGTCGACGCCCCGGTAGAACGCTTCGAGAACCATGCCGAAGATCTGGTTGACCGGGGTCTGCTCGAGGAGCGCATTCGTGATCTCGGTAACGGCATTCACGAGCACGCTGCGCCGATCTTCGTCGTCCGCGCCGTCGTCGACGGGACCTCGGGTCACGGTCCCCGCGAGCGCCGAGGCCGCGGTGGCGGGCAGGGTCTTGTCGGCTGCCGGATCGCCCGTCAGGCGCCGCACGACTTTCTTGAAGAAGCCGCTGCTGCGCGCGTCCACCGTCAGCAGGTTGGCATAGTTGCGTGTCGCGTCCACGGATTTGAGCACGGTCTCGCGCAGCTGCCCGACTTCAGTCTTGAGGCACGGCTCGTAGCGCTCCCCGAGCCGCTTCAGGCGCTGATTGAGCTCGGCGTCGTCGCGCGCACCCGCGACGGTTTCCGCGATCTCGTTCGCGAACGCGGCGACCTGCGCGTTCTTCTGGCCGGGCGAGGTGGGCGCCGCGATGCGCCCCTCGCGCTGCGGCGTCATCGCAAGCAGCAGCTTGTCCGGAAAATTCCACTGCCGGGCGACCGCGAGGCCGAAATCCGCGAAAGTTGTCCCGAGCACCTCGCGCGCGGCGGCGGTCTCGGTGATCCCGCGTTGACCGACGAGTGTCGTGATCTCGCCGAACTCCTCCGGAAAGTAGTAGATCGCGAGGTGCCGTCCCAGGCGGTGAAACATCGCGCCGATGAACGCTTCCTCGGCGTCCACTCCGATTGTCGTCCGGCCCAGTTCCTTCGCGATCATGCCACTGAGGAATGCCCCGCACGCGGCATCCTTCAGGGCGTCCGCCTGCGAACCGCTCTTCAGGTGTTCGAAGATCGCGATGCTCAGTGCGGCAGTCCGGATGGCGTCGAACCCCAGGATCAGCACCGCGCGGCTCACCGTGGTGATGGTCCCGCCATACTGGCCGTAGACCGCGGAGTTCACGAGTTTGAGCAGCTTGGTGGTCAGCGCGTAGTCCTTCAGGATCACGTTCGCCAGCTCGTTCACGTCGTCGCTCTCGGGACGGCCGGACTTGGTGTTGATCTCGGCGACCAGCGCGGACACCGCGGGGAAGTCGGGTTTCCGCGCCATCCGCCGCATCAGGAAGTCGATCGCGCCTGACTGTCCCCCACCTTTCGGTGCATCGGCCGACACCGGGTTCAGGTAGGCCTGGAGTGCGTCTTTCATCGCTTCAGCCGTGGCGAAGCGTTGCGCCGTGTCGCGCGCGATGGCCTGCATGACGATTGCGTCCAGCGCGGGATCGATGGCGCGGTTGAATGCCGAGGGCGGCAGGACATGCTCGTGCACGATCTTGTAGATCACCGCCATTGACGTGTCGGCGGTGAACAGCCGGCGGCCGGTGAGCAGCTCATGGAGGATCACGCCAAGCGAGTAGAGGTCGGAGAATGGCCCCAGCGTTCCCTTGGCGATGCACTCCGGCGGCAGGTAGTTCACGGTGCCGACCAGGTCGCCCCCTTGCGTGTCCGTGGTGAGTACAGTGGAGACGCCGAAGTCGAGGATGCGCGGGCGCCCCTGCGGATCGACCAGGATATTGGCCGGGCTCAGATCCCGGTGCAGGATGCCGCGTGCGTGGGCGTAACCAATCGCGTCCAGCACCGCGCAGACGAGCGTGAGTGTCTCGTGGATGGGCAGCGGTTCGGTGCCGATGCGCGCCGCGAGCGGTTGCCCCTCGGCGAACTGGTAGACCAGGTACGGGGAAGTGCCCGCGAATTCGAACTCGTAGAGCGGCACGATGCCCGGGTGATCGAGCTTGGCGACATTGCGGGCTTCGCTGATGAAGCGCTCCGAGGCGCGTTGACCACGTGGCAGTGTCTTGAGGGCGACATCGCGATCCAGTTTCGGATCGTGCGCGAGGAACACGACTCCCTGGCCACCGCGGCCCAGCACCCGGCGCGGCCGAAAGCGCCCGATGGCGTCCGGGAGCCGGGAAACGGGAAGCGGTGCCGCCGTCACTGCCATTGATACCCTGTGCGCTGATTTTTTCGGTAGCGGCGTCCGCGCGAGTCGACTTGAGCCCAAGGTGCAGTGTGGGTGTGTCCCCTTGACGACCGGGCGCATGGGCGGTCAGATCCGCCCGCGCGCCGCTTGCGCGATTGAAATGACGATGTCCGAAATCCACCAATCCGCGCTGGTCGCGTTCAGCTCGGAACAGATGTTCACGCTCGTGAACGATGTCCTGGCATATCCGTCGTACCTGCCGTGGTGCGAGAAGGCCGAGTGCCTGGCGGCGTCCCCGTCAACGATGCGCGCCCGCCTGACGGTTTCGAAAGGCCGCCTGCGCTACACGTTCACCACCGACAATACGCTGGATCCCCCCCATCGCCTGGAGCTGAACCTCGTGGACGGACCGTTCCGCCGCCTGCGCGGGACCTGGCGGTTCGACGATACGCCGCTCGGTTGCCGGGTGAGCCTGGATCTCGAGTTCGAGTTTGCGAGCCGCCTGCTCGGGGCGACGCTCTCCCCGCTGTTCAAGGCAGTCACGGGGTCCCTGGTGGGCTCCTTCAAACAGCGGGCGGAGGCGCTTTATGGGCGGCGTTGAGCTGATCGACGTCGAAGTGGCATACGTCGGGAGCGCGCAGGTGTGCATGCCACTGCAGGTGCCGTACGGCACGACGATCCGGGGGGCAATCGAACGCTCGCGCCTGTCCGAGCGCTGTCCGGAGATCGATCTCGAGCACTGGCGGGTGGGTGTCCACGGGACGTTGCGCGCGCCGGACAGCCCGGTGCAGGCGGGAGATCGCGTGGAGATCTACCGGCCGCTGCGTTGTGATCCCAAGGCCGCGCGTCGCCGGCGGGCGACGCGCGGGGCTCAATCGGCGTCGGGATCCGACGGGTCGCGGTAGCGGCGACGCTCCCGCGCGTCCGGTGCGTCCTCGTCCTCGTCGCGGTCACGGCCGAACAGGCGGGCGAAGAACCCGCGCTTCCTGGGCCCCGCGTCGCGCGGGACCGTGACTCCCTCGGCGTCTTCCTGCGCCCGGCGCCCGGGTTCGGACACGAGCTGATTGTCGAGCGGCATGTTGGTCGGCGCGATGGGCGGAGGGACGAATGCGACCGCCTCGTCGTCATCGTCGCGCACACGCGCAGCGGGCGACGAATCGTCGTCGGACGCGAACGGACGTTCCTCCGGAGACTCCTTGTCGTAGGCCTCTCCGTCTTCGGCGGTTTCCGCCTCCTCCAGGACTTCCTCTTCGTCGAGGGCGGCCTCGTCTTCGTCGTCCTCCGCGTCGGTCGCCTCGCCGGTGAACGGCATCGCGCCCTTGAGCTTGGCCAGCAGTCCGGGCGACGCGTCGCCGTCGGCGACCGATTCGGCGGATTCTTCCGCCTGCGGTCGGGTCGTCTCGCGGGCGGCGGTCGCGGTGGGCTCCTCGTCTCCGCTGAACGGCAGGGCCTGCTTGATCTTATCCATCACGCCCGGGCCGCCCTTTTCCTCGAGGGCCGCGCGCTGCACCGGCGTCAGGACCGGCTTGTCGGACTGCGCACGCGCGTTCGGCAGCGCTTCTTCTTCGTCGACCACGCGGCCCGTGTCCCCGGGCTTCTTGCGCACTTCCTCCTCACCCACGAAAGGAATGGCATGCGCGAGCTTGGTGACCAGACCCCGGGGCTTGGCCTTCGGCACTTCGACCGTCATGTCCTGCCGGGTGTCGACCACCAGCCGGCCGGCGGCGGGTTTGATGTCACCTTCCGCGCGCACCAGCAGATCGTCCTCGAAGTACAAGGTCACGCGTCGCCGCTTCGCGCGCTCCCCACCGCGGCTGATCGTGTAGAGGTAGTCCCAGCGGTCGTCGTGGAACGTGTCCAGGATCATGGGAGACCCCATGATGAAATTGACCTTCTTCTTGTCCATCCCGTATTGCAGCTGCGCGATCATGTCCTGCGTGACCACGTTGCCCTGCTGGATGTCGATCTTGTGCACGAACGGCATGCTGAGGTTCGACAGGTCAGGTGGGCGCGGCAGTTCGGTGTTGGCGCAACCTTGCAGAAAAACCCCGCATATAAGGGTGAAAAGGACTGAGCGAGGTTTCATCGTAGGGCCCTGCTGTGCGGGTTCGGCGGGGATCGGCTTACGTCGTCGGGATGGTGTTACACTGCCTGCCGTCGGGCGGCAGTGCTGCATCCGGCAGGTTGCCGCGCCGTCGGCAGTATAGCCCATGCGATTTCGGCGGGGCCATGATTCGGGTCAAGCCCATCCCGCGAGGCAGTTCCGGTGGACACATACGCGCTCAAGAAGGCTGGGTTGAAGGCCACGTTGCCGCGGCTCCGGATCCTCGAGATCATGGAGAGCAGCGGTGATCGCCACCTGAGCGCGGAAGACGTCTATCGCGCGCTCCTGGACAACGGGGAGGATGTCGGCCTGGCCACCGTGTACCGGGTGCTCACGCAGTTCGAATCGGCCGGCATCGTCGAACGTCACAACTTCGATGGCACCCACGCGGTGTTCGAGATGGCGCGCGGGCCGCACCACGATCACATGGTGTGTGTGGACACCGGGGAGGTCATCGAGTTCTTCGACGAGGAAATCGAGCACCGGCAACGCGCTGTCGCCGCCGCACACGGCTATGAGCTGCACGATCACAGCCTCATCCTGTACGTGAAGAAGAAAAAGCCCGACTGAATTGCACTCCGCCGGGTGCCGTCAGCCGGACAGCAGTTCGCGCGCATGGGCCCGCGCCCGCGCGGTGCCGACACCCCCGAGCATTCTCGCCACCTCGTCCACCCGGGCCCGCGCGTCGAGGTATTCCGCGCGCGTCGCGGTTGCGCCCTCGGTGGTTTCCTTCGTGATCACAAGGTGATGAGTTCCCGCGGAAGCCACCTGCGCGAGGTGGGTGACGCACAACACCTGGCGCCCCTGCGCGATCGTCTGCAGATGCTGCGCCACGACCGCCGCGACCCGCCCGCCGATGCCGGTATCGATCTCGTCGTAGACCAGGGTGGGGACCCGCGCGTCACTTGCGGTTGCCACCTGGATCGCCAGGCTGGTGCGTGACAGTTCTCCCCCGGAAGCGACCTTGCGCAACGCGCGCGCGGGCACGTCCGGGTTGGTCGTCATCATGAATTCAATCTCGTCCGCACCCGCCGCGCCGGGTTCCGCGAGCGGCTGGAGCGCAACGCTGAAACTCGCATGCGGCATCCCCAGTTGCCGCATGATGTGCGTGATGTCCACGGACATGCGATCGGCATTCTCACGGCGCGCACGGGTCAGCGCCCCGGCGGCCACCGTGTAACGCTCCCGCGCGGCGGCGATCCGTTGTTCGAGTGCGGCACAGCGCGCGTCCCGTCCTTCGAGCGCGCCGAGTTCCTCCGCGAGACGTCCGGCAACGCCGGGCAGCGCCTCCAGCTCGCAACGGTGCTTGCGGCAGAGGTCGTGCAGGGTGTGCAGACGACGTTCGAGGCGTTCGAGGTCCTGCACGTCCGCGCCCAGCACCCCGTCGCGGTAGTGGTCGATCTCCCGTTCGGCTTCACCGAGGTTGATCGATGCCTGGGCGACCAGTTCCTGGGCGTTCGCGAGTTGCGGATCGATCGTCACGAGATCCTGGAGCTGGTGGACGGCGGCGGACACGGCGCGGGCGGCCGCGCGTTCGCCGTGGAAGAGGCGGGCCAGGAGTTCGTCGCAACCGCCCACGAGCCGCTGCTGGTGCGCGGCGCGACGGTGGTCGGCTTCCAGCCGGGCGAGCTCGGCAGGCTCGATCCGGGCGGCGTCGAGTTCCTCGAGCTGGAAGCGGAGGTAATCGGCGCGCGTGCCGGGATCACCCGCGGAACGCAGCGCATCGAGCTCGCGCGCAAGCGCGTGCCACTCGGCGTACGCCGCGCCGACCGGCGCGACCAGCGGTCCGAGCTTGCCGAACGCGTCCACCAGCGCACGCTGCACTGCGCGCTGCAGCAGCGAGTGATGCTCGTGCTGACCATGGATGTCGATGAGCAGCGCACCGATTTCACGCAGCACCTGCAACGTGATGGGAGTCTCGTTGCAGAACGCGCGGGAGCGGCCGTCCCGGCTGATCACCCGCCGCAGCAGGCAGTCATCGGTGTCGCCAAGCGCGTGTTCCGCGAGCAGTGCCTGCAATGCGTGGAGACCGCGGATGTCGAACTGGGCACTGAGCACCGCCCGCTCGGCACCTGGCCGCACGAGTGACGCCTCGCCGCGGTCGCCGAGCAGCAGCCCCAGGGCGTCCACGACGATCGATTTGCCGGCGCCCGTCTCGCCGGTGATGACGGTGAGCCCGTCGTGAAGCTCCAGGTCGAGGTGCCGCACGATGGCCAGGTCCTGGATGGTCAGCGACCTCAGCACGGTCCCTGGCCCCACTGGAGCTTGGCGCGAAGAATCGCGAAATGGTCGTGACCGGCCGGGTGGATGAGCCGTACGGCCTGGTCGTGCCGGCTGACGCAGACGCGATCACCGGCGCTGACGCTCGGCAGCGCGTTGCCGTCGCAGGTCACCCGCGTCTGATCCTCGTGCGGATGATCGTTCGCGATCTCGATTTCGACGAGGGCGGAGTTCGGGAGCACGATCGGCCGGTTCGTCAGCGTGTGCGGACACAGCGGCACGAGGACGACCGCCGGCAGCGACGGTGACAGGATGGGCCCGCCTCCGGACAACGCGTAGGCGGTCGACCCGGTGGGCGTGGAGACGATCATGCCGTCGGCGCGTTGCGAATGGACGAAGCGACCGTCCACGTACGTATGGAGCGTGATGAGTCGGGTGGTCATCCAGCGCTGGATGACTACATCGTTCAGCGCTTGGGCGGTGACGACGGTGTGCGCGCCGCGGCGGAGCTCGCAGCGAAGCACGAAGCGCTCCTCGGTGGCGAATGCGCCATCGAGGATCGCGGACAGCCCGGTGGACACTTCCTGCAGCGACAGGTCGGCGAGGAATCCCAGCCGCCCGAGGTTGACGCCGAGCAGCGGCACGTTGCGCGGAAACGCGAGCTGGGCCGCCCGCAGCAAGGTCCCGTCGCCGCCGACCGCGATCACGAGGTCGCGGCCCTCGACGGCCGCAGCGCCTTCCGCGCGCGCCGCGCCGCGCGCCGCGCAGCTTGCGGGACCCAGCCCTTCCACCAGCACTTCGGCACCATGTCGCCGCAACACCGCCAGCACTGCGTCGACGGCCTGCAGGACAGTCGCGTCCTCGCCCTTGGTTACGATGCCGATGCGTCTGAACACGTCTGCGCCTTTGCGTGAGAGGGGCGGCCTTTCGCCGCGGCCGGAGCATGGACACCGCGACCCGATCCGGCACCCCGTCCCGCTTTTGCAACCGCTTTTTCGCGGTGCTAGATTCACCGGAACTTCAGGAATCGTCGACAGGGCGCATGACTGACCAACCCGTTCACGGTATTGAACTCAACGAGCGCGCGCAATATCTGTTCAAGACGCTGGTTGAACGCTACATCGCGGACGGTCAGCCGGTGGGATCACGGACCCTCGCGCGCGACACCCGGCTGGAATTGAGCCCGGCCACTATCCGCAATGTGATGGCCGACCTGGAGGACATGGGGCTCATTCGTGCCCCGCATACCTCGGCGGGAAGAATTCCGACCGTCCGCGGCTACCGGCTGTTCGTGGATTGCATGCTGACCTATCGTCAGCCGCCGGCCACCGAACTCCAGCGGCTGGCCGACGCGGTGCGTCAGGACCTCGACACCCGGCGCCTGCTCGAGCGGACCTCCAGCCTGCTGTCGGAAATCACGCGCTTCGCCGGCCTCGTCATGCTGCCCAAGACCGAGCACAAGGCGCTCCGGCAGGTGGAATTCCTGCCGCTGAACGAGAACCGCGTACTGGTGATCGTCGTCGTCAACGATCGCGAAGTGCAGAACCGCATCATCCGGACCGCCCGCCGGTATTCCGCGAGCGAGCTGACGGAAGCGGCCAACTACCTGAACTCGGCGTTCGCCGGCAAGGATATCCGGCAGGTCAAGCGCGACCTTCTCGCGGACATGAACGCAACGCGGGACGAGATGAACCGCATGATGGCGACCGTCATCGACATGGCGCAGCAGGTTTTCGCCGAGGATGATTCGGGCCAGGATTACGTGCTCGCCGGTCAGACCAATCTCATGGAGATCAACGAGCTGTCCGATCTCGACAAGCTCCGCAACCTGTTCGACGCGTTCAACCGCAAGCGGGACATCCTGCACCTGCTGGAACATGCGCTGTCCGCCACGGGCGTGCAGATCTTCATCGGCGAGGAATCCGGGTACCAGGCGTTCGACGACTGCAGCATCGTGACGTCGACGTACGGTGAGGACGGCGAAGTGCTCGGCGTCCTTGGCGTGATCGGACCCACCCGGATGCCCTACGAGCGGGTCATTCCCATCGTGGACCTGACTGCCAAGATGCTGACCTCGGCCTTGAATTCCCCGTCCTGAACCCCCATCTGCGGTAACCATGCGAACGCCCCGGTGGCCCCCGGGCGCGCGCCGTCACCCGAAGGAAAGGTTACCGCTCGTGAACGACCCAGTCTCTGCCGCTCCCGGGGATGCCCCGGATGCCGCCGTCGCCCCGCCGACGGATACCGCCGACGACCCGACACAGCTGCGCGACGCCCTGGAGGCGATGCGCGCCGAAGTGGACCGCTACCGTGACGAAGCATTGCGTGCGCGTGCCGAGATCGACAACGCGCGCAAGCGGGCGCAGCGCGACGTCGAAGCCGCGCACAAGTTCGGTACCGAGAAGCTGGTGGAGGCGCTGCTGCCGGTCAAGGACAGCCTGGACCTGGGCTGCGACGCGGCGCGGTCCGCCACCGACCTCCGGAGCCTCCAGGAAGGGATGGTGCTGACCCAGCAGATGTTCCAGACCGCACTGGACAAGCTGGGCGTGACCGTCGTCGACCCCGTGGGCGAACGGTTCGACCCCGAACGGCACCAGGCCATGATGATGGAAGCCGACCCGGAAGCCGCCCCGGGCACCGTGCTCAAAGTGCTCCAGCGCGGCTACTGCCTCCACGAGCGCCTGCTGCGACCGGCCATGGTGGTCGTCGCCAAAGCGCCCGGGACGGGGGCTTGAGAACGTCGCGAACGCCCCCATATCCAGCTCCAACATCCCAGGCTTGCGACGGCTGAACCGCCGTCGACGTACGCAAGAAAGGCTCCAATCATGGCAAGAATCATCGGCATCGACCTCGGCACCACCAATTCCTGCGTCGCGGTCCTCGAGAGTGGCCAGGCCAAGGTCATCGAAAACAGCGAAGGCGCGCGCACCACGCCGTCGATCGTCGCATTCACCAACGACGACGAGGTCCTCGTCGGCCAATCCGCCAAGCGCCAGGCGGTCACCAATCCTCACCACACGCTTTTCGCGGTCAAGCGGCTGATCGGACGCAAGTTCAGCGACGACGTCGTACAGCGCGACAAGGGCATGGTGCCGTACAAGATCGTCGGCGCCGACAATGGTGACGCCTGGGTGGAAGTTCGCGGCAAGAAGATTGCCCCGCCCGAGATCTCCGCGCGGGTGCTGATGAAGATGAAGAAGACGGCCGAGGACTACCTCGGTGAAGAGGTCAAGGAGGCCGTCATCACCGTACCGGCATACTTCAACGATTCGCAGCGCCAGGCCACCAAGGACGCGGGACGCATCGCGGGTCTGGAAGTCAAGCGCATCATCAACGAGCCGACGGCTGCCGCACTCGCCTTCGGCATGGACAAGCGAGAAGGTGACGCGAAAATCGCCGTGTACGACCTGGGCGGCGGCACGTTCGACATCTCGATCATCGAGATTGCCGAGGTGGACGGCGAACACCAGTTCGAGGTGCTGTCGACCAATGGCGACACCTTCCTCGGCGGCGAGGATTTCGACCTGCGGCTGATCGAGTTTCTTGCGGCGGAGTTCAAGAAAGAGCAGGGGATCGATCTCCACAACGATCCGCTGGCCCTGCAGCGTCTGAAGGAAGCGGCTGAGAAGGCCAAGATCGAACTGTCCTCGAGCCAGCAGACCGACGTCAACCTGCCCTACATCACGGCAGACGCGACCGGACCGAAGCACCTGAACATGAAGATCACCCGCAGCAAGCTCGAATCGCTGGTGGAGGATCTGATCAAGCGCACCGTCGAACCCTGTCGGGTCGCGCTGAAGGATGCCGGGCTGAAGGCGTCGGACATCAGCGACGTGATCCTGGTGGGCGGTCAGACACGCATGCCGAAGGTGCAGGAGATCGTCAAGGAGTTCTTCGGACGCGAACCGCGCAAGGACGTCAACCCGGACGAAGCGGTCGCGGTCGGCGCGGCGATCCAGGCCGGGGTGCTCGGCGGCGACGTCAAGGACGTGCTGCTGCTCGACGTGACGCCGCTGTCCCTCGGCATCGAGACCCTGGGTGGCGTGATGACCAAGCTCATCGAGAAGAACACCACGATACCGACCAAGGCGCACCAGGTGTTCTCCACCGCGGACGACAACCAGACGGCGGTGACGGTGCACGTGCTGCAGGGTGAACGCGAGCAGGCGTCGGCCAACAAGTCGCTCGGACGGTTCGACCTCAGCGACATCCCGCCCTCGCCGCGCGGGGTGCCGCAGATCGAGGTGACCTTCGACATCGACGCGAACGGGATCCTGAACGTGTCCGCCAAGGACAAGGCAACGGGCAAACAGCAGTCGATTGTGATCAAGGCATCGAGCGGCCTGTCGGACGACGAGATCAAGCGCATGATCCGGGACGCCGAAGCGCACGCGGAAGAAGACCGCAAGTTTCACGACCTCGTCAACGCACGCAACCAGGCGGACGGGCTGCTGCACGCGAGCAGGAAGTCGCTTGACGAACTCGGTGACAAGGTCGAGGCGCAGGAGCGCAAGGACATCGAGTCCGCGATGGAAGAACTCCGTGCCGCGCTCCAGTCCGACGACAAGGGAGAGATCGAGGCGAAATCCCATCGGCTCGGCGAGCTATCGGGTAAACTCGCGCAGCGGGCGTACCAGGCCGAACAGCCAGCCGGAGGCCCCGGCGGCGGCGGCGAACAGCCAGCCGGCGCAGATCAGGGCAACGTGGTCGACGCGGACTTCGAGGAAGTGAAGGACAAGTAGCGACTCACGGCGACGTGATCTTCCGCGGGCCCGGACGAATCGCCCGATTCGTCGCGGGCCTGCGTGCATTCAACAGCGGACAGCGAACGGATGGCCAAGCGAGATTATTACGAAGTCCTGGGCGTCGCACGGAACGTGTCGGAGGCCGATCTCAAGAAGGCCTATCGCCGCCTGGCCATGAAGTACCACCCGGATCGCAACGGCGGCGACCAGGCCGCCGAAGAACACTTCAAGGAGGTCAAGGAAGCCTTCGAGGTTCTCAGCGATGCGCGCAAGCGGTCGGCTTATGACCAGTTCGGCCATGCCGGCGTGGACCCGTCCGCGGCGGGGGCGGGCGGTTTCGGCGCCGGCGCCGGGTTCAGTGACATCTTCGATTCCGTCTTCGGCGATATCTTCGGCGGCGGCGGCGGACGCCAGGGAACACGCGCCTACCGCGGCGCGGACCTGCGCTACGACCTCGAACTCTCTCTCGAAGACGCGGTGCGCGGCACCGAGGTCAAGATCCGCGTTCCAACGATCATCACGTGCGAATCCTGCGAAGGTTCCGGCAGCCGCTCGAAGGCGGCCCCCGAGACCTGCACCACCTGCAACGGGGTCGGCCAGGTCCGCATGCAGCAGGGGTTTTTCTCCGTGCAGCAGACCTGCCCGAGCTGTCGCGGGAAGGGTCGCACGGTGCGTGACCCGTGCGGCGCTTGCGCCGGTACCGGCAAGGGACGCGGGCACAAGACCATCGCGGTGAAGGTGCCGGGCGGGGTCGACACCGGGGATCGGATCCGGCTCGGGGGCGAGGGTGAGTCCGGGCAGAACGGGGGACCGGCCGGCGATCTCTACGTGAACGTCGTGGTGCGCGAGCATCCGATCTTCACCCGCGAGGGCAACGACCTCTACTCCGAAGTCCCGATTGACTTCGTGACGGCGACCCTCGGCGGGGACATCGAAGTTCCCACGCTCGAAGGCCGCGTGGTACTGAAAATTCCGCCCGAAACCCAGAGCGGCAAGATGTTCCGGCTGCGCGGCAAGGGGGTGCGCTCGGTCCGCGGAGGCGCGGTAGGTGACCTGATCTGTCGCGCAACGCTCGAGACGCCGGTGAATCTGACCAAACACCAGAAGGACCTGCTGCGCGCCTTCGGCGAGTCTCTCGCCGACGGGAGCGAGCGGCACAGTCCGCGCGCGAGCTCGTGGCTGGACGGCGTCAAGAAATTCTTCGAAGACATGAAGTTCGGTTGAGCGACGCGATGACCACGCCGACCAGAGTGGGTATTGCCGGCGCGGCCGGACGGATGGGGCGGATGCTCGTCGAACTCGCGGCGAAGGACCCCAGGCTCACGCTCGGCGCCGCGTTCGAACGCGCCGATACGCCGCTGCTCGGGCAGGACGCCGGCCTGGTCGCGGGTGCCGGTCCCTTGAATGTCCCGCTGCTTGCCACGGACCGCATGGCCGAGACCGGATTCGACGTGCTGATCGACTTCACCACGCCGCAGGCCACGATGGAAAACGTGCGGCGATGCCGCGATCTTGGGCGCGCGGTCGTGATTGGCACCACCGGCACCGGCATCGATCGCTCCCTCGTCGAGGATGCGGCGTCCGGGGTGCCCATCGTCTGGGCGCCGAACATGAGCGTCGGCGTCAATCTCTGCTTCCGGCTGCTCGAGATAGCGGCCCGCGTGCTCGGGGACGATGTCGATATCGAGATTGTCGAAGCGCATCACCGTCACAAGGTGGACGCGCCGTCCGGGACCGCGCTGCGCATGGGTGAAATCGTCGCCCGGACGCTCGGACGCGAGCTGTCCGACTGCGCACTCTACGGCCGCGAGGGCCAGACGGGTCCCCGCGACCGTCGCACGATCGGTTTCGCGACGATCCGGGCCGGTGAGATCGTGGGGGACCACACCGTGCTTTTCGCCGGCACCGGCGAACGCGTCGAGATCACCCATCGCGCGGAGAATCGCGCCACGTTCGCGACCGGGGCGTTGCGCGCCGCGGCCTGGCTGGCCGGCCGGCCGGCCGGCCTGTACGACATGCAGGACGTGCTCGGTCTGCGGAACTGAAACCGGGTCGCGCTGGTCCATGTCTTGAACCGGGAGCGCCTCGCGGGGCACTCAGCCGGTAGGATGCGCGATACCCGACCGTGGGGCCGGACCAGGAGTGCAGGCCATGGAATCGACGAACGACATCCCGCTGATCCCCCAGGCCGCGCCTGGTGACGACGCCGATCTCCGATCGCTCGCGCGGATCCAGGAGGGCGATCGCGCCGAGTTCAACGAGCTCTACCGGCGCTACTACCCGCGGCTCATGGATTTCCTGGGGAGAGTCGTCTCCCAGCGGGAACTCGCGGAAGAGGTCGTCAACGACACCATGTACACCGTATGGACGGCGGGCTCGTCGTTCGCCGGGCGTTCCAAGGTGTCCACGTGGATCTTCGGCATTGCGTACAAGAAGGCGCTCAAGCGCCTGAGTCGTGACCGTCGCCAGCAGGCCGAATCGCTGGACGAGACGGCCGAATTCGCAACCGAAACGGATCTCGTCGGCGAGACCGACGTCGCGCGGCTGCGCGGTGCGCTCGACCGGGCCCTGGCGAAACTGTCCCCCGCACATCGCAGCGTGGTCGAACTCACCTACCTGATGGACTGTTCGTACGAGGAGATCGCGGACATCGTCGGCTGCCCGGTCAATACGGTCAAAACCAGAATGTTTCATGCCCGCGCCCACCTCCGCCGCCTGCTCGGCGCGCTGGTCGGCAAGTAGAGACCATCATGAGCGAACAAAATCTTCTGCCCTTCGACGCCGCGCACCAGGAGGCCTGGTCGCTGCTGCCGTGGTACTGCAACGGGACGCTCGAGCGCGAGGAGCACGCGCAGATTGCCCAACACCTGCGCGGATGCCTCGTATGCCGTCGCGAACTCGAGCGCCTGCAGGTGCTCGCGAGTCACACCGTGACCCCTCGCGCGTCGGACGAGTGCGAAGCGGCGTTGTATCGCCTGTCCCTGCGCCTCGATCGCGCGCCCACGGCCCGTCCGCGCCAGGTGCCGTGGGCCGCGGCGGCGATGGTGACCCTGTGCATAACCCTGCTGGCGTGGACGGCGGAGAATGCCGAAAGCAGCACGGCATGGTTGCGCAACGCGGGCTTCAGCATGGTGGTGGACCCGGCGGGCGACCTGCCCGCAGAACCCCTGGGCCCTCATGTCAACCTCGTCTTCTACGATGACATCACCGAACGCGAACTCCGTTCACTGGTGCTCGCGGTAGGGGCGGTCGTGGTGGAAGGGCCCACGCCGCAAGGCGTCTACACGCTCGCGTTCGCACGCCAGATGAGCCCGGGCGAAGTCCTCGACGCGCTGCGCAAGCTGCGCTATTCCCGGCGCGTGCTGTTCGCCGAACCCGCCACCAACCGACGGGTGAGCAACGTCGCCGACTGGTGACGCCGCAGCGCGGGAACGCGCGCAATGTACAAGCGGAATCCCCGTTGTTAAGGTGACGCGCGTCGGGCGACGCGCATGGCTGCGCCCGCCCGTACGGTCCCTGGCGGCGGGGTAAACGGCATGACATGGCGCGGCGAACCATGAAGAGACTTCGTGCGGCGGTGATCGGAGTGGGGTACCTGGGGAACTTCCACGTGCAGAAGTACCTCAGCCTGCCGGAGGTCGACGTCGTGGGTGCGGTCGAGACCCACCCGGCGCGCGCGGCGGAAATCTCCGCGAAATACGGTTTTCCGGTCCACCCGACACCGGATCCGCTGCTGAACCACATCGACCTGGTATCGATCGTGACCCCACCGCGCCATCATTTCGCCGCCGCGCGCGACTGTCTCGGTCACGGCATTCACGTGCTCGTGGAGAAGCCCGTCACGGAGACGGTTCTGGAGGCGCAGGCGCTGATCGATCTCGCCAGGCGCCACGGTTGCGTGTTCCAGGTCGGACACCTGGAAAGGTTCAACCCCGCGGTGCTCGCCGTGCGGCGGCGTCTGCGCGATCCGCACCGCATCGAATCACGCCGGCTGTCGAAATATCAGAAGCGAGGCACCGAGGTCGATGTCGTGCTCGACCTGATGATCCACGACATCGATATCGTGCTGTCGATGATCGACAGCCCCGTGGAAAGTATGCATGCCACGGGGTCGACGGTCGTATCCGGCGATCTCGACGTCGCCCATGCCACGCTGCATTTCGCGAACGGATGCGTGGCGGACCTCACGGCGAGCCGCGTGAACCGCGAACCTGTCCGCGCGATGAACATCTACCAGAAGGACTCGTACCTCTCGGTCGATTTCCTGAACCACTCGCTGCTGGTTGGCCGGCAGGGTTCCGATGCCGGTGATGCACCTCCCGTGGAGATCAGTTTCGAGGAAGAAGCGCTCACCCGGACCGATGTCCTGATGGACGAGATCGCGTCGTTCGTGGCGGCGGTGCGGGAAGGGAGCGCGCCCACCGTCACCGGCGAGGACGGCAAACGCGCACTCGAAGTCGCGGTGGCGATCAGCAGTCAGATCCGCGATCGGCAGCGGCGGGCCCAGGGCGCGACCGCGGGCTAGGCACGGCGCCGTCGTACCCGGGCGCTTCCGGCGCAATCGCGCGTCCAAGATTCCAGCGCCCCGCCGTACGTGATATGTGCTGGTGAGCGGGCAATTGCGCGCGTGATTTCCCGTCCGGTGCTTCGAAAAAAACTGCCCCGCCAGTGTGCGGTGCACTTTCGTGCCTGCAGGGGGTCAAGTACAATGCTTCGGGTGCTCCGCACGCAATTTTGCGTCGGCTCCCCCGCTTCCTTACCAGCAATTCAACGCCATGACACCAGCAATCCTAGCGCTCGCCGACGGGACGGTCTTTCGCGGCTTGGCCATTGGCGCGCAGGGCGCGGCGGTGGGCGAAGTGGTCTTCAACACGGCGATGACCGGGTACCAGGAAATCCTGACCGACCCGTCATACTGCCAGCAGCTCGTCACGTTGACCTATCCCCATATCGGCAATGTCGGCGTGAACGACGGCGACGCCGAATCCCGACAGGTATTCGCCGCAGGACTCGTCGTCCGTGACAGCTCTGCGGCGGTCAGCAACTGGCGTGCGAATGCCTCGCTGGAGGTGTACCTGCGAGCGAATCGCGTGGTGGCCATCGCGGATGTCGATACGCGCCGGTTGACCCGGTTGCTGCGCGACAAGGGTGCCCAGAACGGCTGCATACTCGCCGGGAATGCGCCGGACGAACGGGACGCCGTGGCACGCGCGCGCGCGTTTCCCGGGCTCAAGGGCGCCGACCTTGCGAAGGAAGTGACCGTCCGCGAAACCTACGCGTGGCGGGAAGGCAGCTGGCAGCTCACCGGAGATTCTCATCGGACCTACGCCGGCGATGCCCAGTGGCGGGTGGCCGCCTACGACTACGGAGTCAAGCGCAACATCCTGCGCCTGCTGGCAGATCGCGGTTGCGAGGTACAGGTCTTCCCGGCGACGACCCCGGCGCGCGAACTGCTCGCGACGCGGCCCGACGGCGTGTTCCTGTCGAACGGCCCTGGCGATCCGGAGCCCTGCGACTACGCCATTGCGGCAATCCGCGAGATCCTGCAGACAGGAATCCCGGTCTTCGGGATCTGCCTGGGGCACCAGTTGCTCGGACTCGCGTGCGGTGCGCGAACCGTCAAGATGAAGTTCGGGCACCACGGCGCCAATCATCCGGTGCAGGATCTGCGTACCGGCCAGGTGCTGATCACGAGCCAGAATCATGGCTTTGCGGTTGACGAGGCGAGCCTGCCCGATGTGCTGGTGGCGACGCACCGCTCGTTGTTCGACCGCACGCTGCAGGGAATCGCGCACACCCGGGCCCCCGCATTCAGCTTCCAAGGGCACCCCGAGGCAAGCCCCGGTCCCCGGGACGTACAGCCGCTGTTCGATCACTTCGTCGACCTGATGCGTCGGCATCGTCACGCCTGAGCGCGAGCCTCGCCATGCCAAAACGCAATGACATCCAGAGCATCCTCATCCTCGGCGCCGGACCGATCGTGATCGGGCAGGCCTGCGAGTTCGACTATTCGGGCACGCAGGCGTGCCGGGCATTGCGGGCCGAGGGCTACCGCATCGTGCTCGTGAATTCCAACCCGGCCACGATCATGACCGATCCCGGTACGGCGGATGCGACCTACATAGAACCCGTACGCTGGCAGACGGTGGCCAGGATCATCGAGGCGGAGCGCCCGGATGCAATCCTGCCCACGATGGGCGGTCAGACCGCGTTGAACTGCGCGCTCGATCTCGCGCGTGAAGGCGTGCTCGAGGCCTACGGCGTACAGCTGATCGGCGCGCAGGTGCGCGCCATCGAAATGGCCGAGGATCGCGAGAAGTTCCGCCAGGCGATGAACCGCATCGGACTGGCGACGCCGGCGGCGGCCGTCGTGCACACGCTCGAAGAGGCCGAACGCGCGCAGGCCGCGCTCGGATTCCCGGTGATTATCCGGCCGTCCTTCACGCTCGGTGGGACCGGCGGCGGCATTGCGTACAACCGCGAGGAGTTCGCCGAGATCGTCACTCGCGGACTCGACGCGTCGCCGGTCCACGAAGTGCTCGTGGAAGAGTCGGTCCTCGGCTGGAAAGAGTTTGAGATGGAAGTCGTCCGCGATCGCAAGGACAACTGCATCATCATCTGTGCGATCGAAAACCTCGATCCGATGGGGATCCACACGGGCGACTCCATCACCGTCGCGCCGGCGCAGACGCTGACCGACAAGGAATACCAGATCATGCGTGACGCGTCGCTCGCGGTCCTGCGCGAGATCGGTGTCGAGACGGGCGGGTCGAACGTGCAGTTTGCGATCAACCCGGTGGACGGCCGGCTGGTCGTGATCGAGATGAATCCGCGGGTGTCACGCTCCTCCGCGCTGGCGTCCAAGGCAACCGGTTTCCCAATCGCAAAAGTGGCCGCCAAGCTCGCGATCGGCTACACCCTGGACGAACTCGCCAACGAGATCACCGGCGGAGCCACCCCGGCTTCCTTCGAACCGACATTGGACTATGTCGTCACCAAGATCCCGCGCTTCACGTTCGAGAAGTTTCCGCAGGCGCAGGATCGGCTGACCACGCAGATGAAGTCCGTCGGCGAGGTAATGGCGATTGGGCGCACGTTCCAGGAGTCCTTCCAGAAAGCGCTCCGCGGTCTCGAAACCGGTGTCAGCGGCCTCGACGAGCAGTTCCAGGGCAACTGTACCCGCGACAATGGGAGGCTCATCCGCGAACTCACCCAGGCCGGCGCGGAACGAATCTGGTACGTCGCGGACGCATTCCGCTGCGGGATGAGCGTGGAGGAACTCCACGAGCTGACAAAAATCGATCGCTGGTTCCTCGTGCAGATTGCCGATCTCGTGGATGAAGAGCGCAAGCTGCGTGCGGGGGGGGTCGTAGCGCTCGATGCGCTCACGCTCCATCGCCTGAAGCGCAAGGGATTCGCCGACGCCCGGCTCGCCCGGCTCGTGGATGTTCCCGAAGGCGATATCCGCGCACTGCGACACCGACTCGGCGTGCGGCCCGTCTACAAGCGCGTGGATTCCTGCGCAGCCGAGTTCGATGCGACCACGGCCTACATGTACTCGACGTACGAAGAGGAATGCGAAGCGCGCCCGACCGATCGCCGTAAGGTGATCGTGCTCGGCGGCGGACCGAATCGCATCGGGCAGGGCATCGAATTCGACTACTGCTGCGTGCAGGCAGCGTTTGCGATCCGCGATGCGGGTTTCGAGTCGATCATGATCAACTGCAACCCGGAAACCGTATCCACTGACTACGATACGTCCGATCGGCTGTATTTCGAGCCGTTGACCCTGGAAGACGTGCTCGAGATCGTGGACGTCGAGAAACCATACGGGGTCATCGTGCAGTTCGGTGGTCAGACACCGCTAAGGCTGGCGAAGGCGCTTGCCGCCGCCGGGGTGCCGATCATCGGCACATCGCCGGATTCCATCGACCTTGCCGAGGACCGGGAACGATTTCAGAAGTTCCTGACGGAGGTAGGGCTGCGTCAGCCCCCGAACCGTACCGCCCGCTCCTCCGAGGAAGCGCTGCATGCGGCCGCCGAGATCGGCTATCCGCTGGTGGTCCGCCCGTCGTACGTCCTCGGCGGTCGTGCAATGGAGATCGTCTACAACCAGCAGCAGCTCGCGCAGTACATGCGCCAGGCCGTGGCAGTCTCCAACGATTCGCCGGTACTCCTGGATCACTTCCTCGATCACGCCATCGAAGTGGACGTCGACGCTCTTTCGGACGGACGGCAGGTGCTGATCGGTGGGGTGATGGAGCACATCGAGCAGGCCGGCATTCATTCGGGCGATTCGGCCTGTGCGCTGCCGCCGCATACGTTGTCACTGGAACTCCAGGCCGAACTCAGTCGCCAGGTTGAAGTGATGGCCCGTGGACTCGGCGTCGTCGGGCTGATGAACACCCAGTTCGCAATCCAGGGTGACAGCATCTTCGTACTGGAGGTCAATCCGCGCGCATCGCGGACCGTGCCCTTCGTGTCGAAGGCGATCGGTCTTCCGTTGGCGCGGCTCGCCGCGCTGTGCATGGTCGGCATGCCGCTCACCGAACTCGGCAACCCGACGCCGCGCGTGCCGCATTACTTCTCCGTGAAGGAAGCGGTGTTTCCGTTCGTGAAGTTCCCCGGGGTGGACCCGTTGCTCGGACCGGAGATGAAATCGACAGGGGAAGTGATGGGCATCGGCGCGACATTCGGCGAGGCATTCGCCAAGTCGCAGCAAGGTGCCGGGATGACGTTGCCGGTGAGCGGTACTGCGTTCATCAGCGTGCGCGAACGCGACAAGCCGGAAGCGACACGCCTTGCCGCGGCGCTCGTGCGGGCTGGTTTCCGGATGATTGCGACACGCGGGACCGCCAAGGCGCTCACCGAGGCGGGGATTGCGTGCCAACCCGTGAACAAGGTGCTGGAGGGGCAGCCGCACATCGTGGACATGATCAAGAACGGCGAGGTGGATTTCATCATCAATACGACGGAAGGAGAACTCGCGATCGTCGATTCGTTCAGCATCCGTCGCAGTGCCCTTCAGCAGAAGATTGCCTACACTACGACGATGGCCGGGGCAACCGCGGCCGTGATGGCGCTGTCCGCCCCCAAGGAAGAACAGGTGCGCCGACTGCAGCAGCTGCACGAGGAATTGTCGAAATGAGCAAGTCGCCGATGACGGAACTGGGTGCGCAACGCCTTCGCGAGGAGTTGCACCGCCTGAAGACCGTCGAGCGCCCGCGAATCACCAATGCCATCGCGGAAGCACGGGCACTCGGTGATCTCAAGGAGAACGCCGAATATCACGCCGCGCGCGAACAGCAGAGTTTCGCGGAGGGACGTATCGCGGAAATCGAGACCAAGCTCGCGAACGCCGAAATCATCGATGTCACGAAGGTGAACGCCCAGGGACGCGTGGTGTTCGGGGCCACCGTGGAACTGCTGAACCTCGACACGGAAGAGGAGGTCACCTACCGCATCGTCGGCGAGGACGAAGCGGATATCAAGGCCGGGCTCGTCTCGATCAATTCGCCCGTCGCGCGCGGAATTATCGGCAAGCAGGAGGGCGACGAGGTGTCGGTCAAAGTGCCGAGCGGCATGGTCAGGTTCGAAATCCTGGCCGTGAAATACCTCTAGGTTCGTGTCAACAGTCCCGCGCCTCGGCGGGCGTGAACGCTGATGTCCCGCCGCGCATCCAGTCATCGCTGGTACCGCACCCAGTCCACGGACCCCTTCGTCAAGCGGCGTGAGCAGGCCGGTTTGCGGTCACGGGCGGCGTTCAAACTCGAGGAACTGCTGACTCGCGAACGGCTGTGCCGACCTGGCCAGGTGGTGCTCGATTTCGGGTCGGCACCGGGCGGCTGGAGCCAGGTGGTGGCGCCCCGGGTCGGCGCTGAGGGATTGGTCGTGGCGGTCGATATCCTGCCGATGGATCCGCTGCCCGGCGTGACGTTCGTGCAGGGCGATGCGACCGATGACGCGGTGCTGGACGAGATCCGCATCGCGCTGGGCGGTCGTGCCGTCGACCTTGTTTTGTCGGACATGTCCCCCAATCTGACCGGAATACGGTCAGTCGACGAGGCCCGGTCCGTCGGGCTCGCCGAGCAGGTACTCGAGTTCGCGCAGAACTTTTTGACGACCGGGGGGACTATGTTGATGAAGCTGTTCCAGCACAACGATACGGAAGCGCTCATCCGGCGGATCCGCACCGAGTTCAGGCAGGTCAATCGCCGCAAACCCGCGGCGTCGCGCAGCCAGTCGCGCGAGTTCTACCTGGTGGCGGGTGGATTTCAGCTATAGTTCTGACAGATAGGGTGAGCGAGCCGCGGTCGCGCGAACGGCGTGCCCGCCAACTGAAGGAAGCGGAGACGATGGCAAGAAATCTCGCCTTGTGGGCGGTAATCGCCCTGGTCCTGATGCTGGTATTCCAGAATTTCGCGCCCCGCCACGGGGTGGCGCGGCCGCTCGACTATTCCGATTTCATATCTTCCGTGAAGAGCGGACAGGTGGCGCGCGCAACGCTTGACGGTCCCACCATCGAATTCGAGCTGTCTGACGGCTCCAAGCTGTTCACCTACAGCCCCGAGACGGACAACGGTGCGCTGATCGGACTCCTGCTCGACAACAACGTCCGCATCCAGGCCAACCCGCCCGACCGCCAGGGCATCCTGATGCAGATATTCATCTCCTGGTTCCCGTTCCTGCTGCTCATCGCGGTGTGGTTCTACCTCATGCGGCAGATGCAGGGCGGCGGCAACGGGCGCGGTGCCCTCTCGTTCGGCAAGAGCCGCGCGCGCATGCTGAGCGAGGATCAGGTCCGGATCACGTTCAACGATGTTGCGGGCGTGGATGAGGCCAAGGAGGAAGTGAAGGAACTGGTCGACTTCCTGCGCGATCCGGGCAAGTTCCAGAAGCTCGGCGGCAAGATCCCGCGCGGCGTCCTGATGGTCGGGCCCCCGGGAACCGGCAAGACCCTGCTCGCGAAGGCGATAGCGGGGGAGGCGAAAGTGCCGTTCTTCACGATTTCCGGCTCAGATTTCGTCGAGATGTTCGTCGGTGTGGGCGCCTCACGCGTGCGCGACATGTTCGAGCAGGCAAAGAAACATGCGCCCTGCATCATCTTCATCGACGAAATCGATGCCGTCGGCCGACATCGTGGCGCCGGACTCGGTGGTGGGCACGACGAGCGCGAACAGACGCTCAACCAGCTGCTCGTGGAGATGGACGGGTTCGAGGGCAACGAGGGGATCATCGTGATCGCGGCGACCAACCGGCCCGACGTGCTGGACCCTGCGCTGCTCCGCCCGGGGCGTTTCGATCGCCAGGTCGTCGTGCCGCTGCCGGACGTGCGCGGCCGCGAGCAGATCCTCAAGGTTCACATGCGCAAGGTCCCGATCGCCGACGACGTGAAGCCGGGCATCCTGGCCCGCGGAACGCCGGGCTTCTCCGGGGCGGACCTCGCGAACCTCGTCAACGAAGCCGCGCTGTTCGCGGCGCGCGCGAACCGGCGACTGGTCGGCATGGATGAGTTCGAGAAGGCGAAGGACAAGATCATGATGGGTGCGGAACGGCGCTCGATGGTCATGAGCGAGTCCGAGAAGAAGCTCACTGCCTACCACGAAGCCGGACACGCAATTGTCGGCCGCAGCGTGCCGTCGCACGATCCGGTCTACAAGGTCACCATCATCCCGCGTGGACGGGCGCTCGGCGTCACCATGTTCCTGCCGGAGGAAGATCGGCTGAGTTACAGCAAGGAGCGGCTGGAGAGTTCGATCGCGAGCCTCTTCGGAGGCCGGCTGGCCGAGGAGATAGTTTTCGGCAAGGACATGGTAACCACCGGTGCTTCCAACGACATCGAACGGGTCACGGACATTGCCCGCAACATGGTCACCCGCTGGGGGCTGTCGGATCGACTCGGTCCGATGACCTACAGTGACGACGAGGGCGAGGTCTTCCTCGGTCATTCGATAACCCAGCACAAGATGGTGTCGGACAGCACCGCGCACGTGATCGATGAAGAAGTCAGGAAGATCGTCGATCGCAACTACGCGCGGGCCCGCGACATCCTCGTCGGCAATCTCGACAAGCTGCATACGATGGCGTCCGCACTGATTCGGTACGAAACGCTGGACAGCGAACAGATCGACGACATCATGGCAGGACGCGAACCGCGCGCGCCCCAGGACTGGGACGATGAAGATCGTGGCGGCGAGCCGAAGTCGTCCAGTACGCCCAAGGCGGCTGCGACCGACACCGCCATCGGGGGACCCGCGCCCAGCCAGGGCTGAGGACCACGCCCGCAGACAACCCTGCCGTCGGTCAAGGCGGCGGGGGCGT
This sequence comes from Gammaproteobacteria bacterium, assembly GCA_050247235.1. Classification (GTDB taxonomy): domain Bacteria; phylum Pseudomonadota; class Gammaproteobacteria; genus CAIKBL01. Next base: position 1,875 of record JBFWUN010000054.1, on the reverse strand, counting down.
CCGCCGATAGATCCTTCCCAACGGCCTACAATTGACCCGTGGTGCCAACCCGCGCACGATTCCGCGCCGCGGGTTGAGCGTATGCTTCGCGTCAACGCGCCTTCACGGCCCCAGCAAGGACCACATCGACATCATGGGTAAGACCAGCCGCAAGTACTTTGGAACGGACGGGATCAGGGGCCGCGTGGGCGAGGCACCGATAACCCCGGATTTCGTCATGAAGCTCGGATGGGCCGCCGGCAGGGTGCTGGCCCAGGGCGCGAGCGCGCGTCCGAAAGTGCTGATCGGCAAGGACACGCGCGTCTCGGGTTACATGTTCGAATCCGCGCTGGAGGCGGGACTGTCCGCCGCCGGGGTCGACATTCACCTGCTGGGACCGATGCCGACCCCGGGGATTGCGTATCTCACGCGCACTTTCCATGCCCAGGCCGGCATCGTAATCAGCGCCTCGCACAATCCGTTCGACGACAACGGCATCAAGTTCTTCTCCGCGGCGGGCCAGAAACTGCCGGACGACGTGGAAGCCATGATTGAAACCGAACTCGACAAACCGTTCGAAACTGTCACATCGCGCGAACTCGGCAAGGCCCATCGCGTGACCGACGCAGCGGGACGCTATATCGAATTCTGCAAGAGCACATTCAACGCGAGCGCCGACCTGCGTGGCTTGAAGATCGTCGTGGATTGCGCACACGGGGCGACCTACCACGTGGCACCTGCCGTGCTGGATGAGCTGGGAGCCGAAGTCGTGGTCATGGGCAACAAGCCCGATGGCTTCAACATCAACGCCGAAGTCGGGGCAACCGCACCGCAGTCACTGCAGCAACGCGTGCTCGCGGAGAAAGCGGATGTCGGGATCGCGCTGGACGGAGATGGCGATCGCCTCATCATGGTGGATGCCGATGGCGAAGTCGTCGACGGCGACGAACTGACGTTCATCATCGCGCGCCACCGCCAGCAGCTCGGTCGACTGCGGGGTGCCGTGGTCGGGACCCATATGAGCAACCTGGGACTCGAACAGGCATTGCGTACGCTTGGTCTCGAACTGAAGCGGGCGAACGTTGGTGACCGTTACATCATGGAACTCCTGAACGCCCACGGCTGGACCGTCGGCGGTGAGTCCTCCGGACATATCATCTGTCTCGACCTGACGACCACCGGGGACGGCATTATCTCGGCGTTGCAGGTGCTCGAGGCGATCGTACGCTCCGGTCAGTCGCTCGCGGTGCTGAAACGCGGGATGTCCAAGCTGCCGCAGGTGCTGGTGAATGTTCGCATGCCGACCAAGCAGGACGTGCTGAAGACTCCGCTGGTAAAGCAGGCGGTGCACGACGCTGAACAGCGGCTGGGGGATCGCGGACGCATCCTGCTCCGCCCGTCCGGCACCGAACCCGTTGTGCGCGTGATGGCCGAAGGCAACGACGCACAACTGGTCAACGAGGTTGCGCAAGCGATCGCCCGCGCCGTGCGCGAGGCGGTCGGCCCCGGCTCGTCCCAGTCGTGCGCCGCCTGAGTCGCTGAACGCGTGGTCGACGCCCGGGGCCGCTGATCCCCGCGGTGGCAGTCCCGGCCTGCGCGCGTGCTTCCCGCGACTCAGATATTCCGCAGCAGCTCGTTGATCCCCACTTTTTCGCGGGTCTTCGCATCAACCTTCTTGACGATGACCGCGCAGTAGAGGCTGTGCGAGCCATCCGGTGCGGGCAGGTTGCCCGACACCACGACGGATCCAGGAGGCACGTGACCGTAGGTCACCTGACCAGTCGTGCGATCGAATATCTTGGTGCTCTGTCCGATGTAGACCCCCATCGAGATCACCGCGCCCTCGCCGACAATCACGCCTTCGACGATCTCCGAGCGCGCGCCGATGAAACAGTA
>JBFWUN010000053.1:0-28014 GCA_050247235.1 Gammaproteobacteria bacterium | reverse complement strand
AGCCGTCACGGCCACGTGCGCGAGATGGCAACGCTCATTGCCCGCGGCATCGTCGGCGTCGCGGGGTGCGGCGCCCGGCTGCGCACCGTACCGCCGCTGCACGCCGACCGGGACACGCTCGCCACCGAGGGTGACGCGTTCGTCACGCGCGAGGACCTGCGCGAATGCGCGGGACTCGCGCTCGGCTCCCCAACGCGGTTCGGGAACATGGCAGCACCGCTCAAGGCGTGGCTGGACGGCACCTCGGACGCGTGGCTCTCGGGGGTGCTCATCGGCAAGCCGGCCGCGGTGTTCACGGCGACGGGCAGCCTGCACGGCGGGCAGGAAACGACCTTGCTGTCGATGATGCTGCCGCTACTGCATCACGGGATGCTGGTGCTGGGACTGCCGTACAGCGAAGGCGCGCTGATGACCACGACGACCGGCGGCACCCCGTACGGCGCGAGCCACGTCGCGGGCGCGCACAACGAGCGCCCGATCAGCGCGGAGGAACGCGCACTGTGCCTGGCGCTCGGCCGACGGCTGGCGACAACCGTGCTCGCGCTCGCGCGCGGCGTCGCATGAGCGGACGGCACATCCCGCGGCGCGGCCATGGGCACCGCGCACCGCGGTCGCTCACGGCGCGAGCCGCAGCGTGTCGCGTACGAACGGGATCGTGAGGGCACGGCTGGCCCGCAGGGATTCCCGGTCGAGCACGTCAAGCGCCGCCATCAGCGCGTGCATATCGCGGGGCAGCCGCCGGATCAGAAAGCCGGCCACGGCTTCCGGCAACTCCATGCCGCGCGCATCGGCCACTTCCTGCAACACCTGCTGTTTCTCCCCGTCCAGCGGGTCAACGAGCTGGAACACCAGCGCGGAGGTCAGCCGCGACGTCAGGTCCGGCAGGGCGAACCCCGCGTTGGCCGGCGCCGCCCGGACCGCGAACGCCAACGAGGCACCCGCGGCGTGGCAGTCGTTGTAGAGCGTGAACAGCGCCTTTTCCCAGGCGCCATCACCGGCCACCAGGTCCAGGTCATCGAGCGCCAGCGCGTGCATCTGCGCGAGCCCGTCGAGGATGCCAGCGCCGTGACTGCGAAGCTCCGCGAGCGGCAGGTACATCGCACGCCGGCCCGCCTCGTGGGCCACGCGGATCGCGGCCTGCAGCAGGTGCGAGCGACCGGTTCCGCGCGAGCCCCACAGGCCGACGCACCACGGACCCGAGGCGACCGCCCAGGCCGCGAGCGCGCGCTTCGCGATGAGGTTGCTCGTGCCGCGGTAGTCCGTGAACGTCGCGCGCGGGGCACTGAACAGGCCGAGCGTCAACTGGGTCGACCCGCTCATGCGGGCGGTGGCACGTCGTACAGGCCGCTCTTCAGGTACTCGCCATGCCAGTACCGCAGCAGCACCACGATCGCAGCGGCGACGGGCAACGCGAGCAGCACGCCGAAGAAACCGAACAGCTGACCACCCGCCATCACCGCAAAGATCACCGCCACAGGATGCAAGCCGATGCGATCGCCGACGAGCCACGGCGACAGCACCATGCCTTCCAGCAGCTGCCCCACGCCGAACACGGCGACCACGCCGATCAGGTGCCAGAGATCGCCGAACTGCAGCAACGCTGCGATCCCGGCGAGCAGCACCCCGACGATCACCCCGAGATACGGCACGAAGCTGACGACCCCGGCCAGGAGCCCGATCGCGAACGCGAGGTCAAGGCCGACCAGCCACAGACCCGTCACGTAGATGACGGCAAGCGCCGCCATCACGGTAAGCTGCCCGCGCAGGAACTCGGCGAGCACCGCGTCGATATCGCGCGCGAGCGCGGTGACCGTCGGTTCGACGGGCCGGGGCAGCAGCGTGTTGACGGTGCGCACGAGCGCATCCCAGTCGCGCAGCAGGTAGAACGTCACCACCGGCACCAGCAGCAGGAAGCTCACCCAGCCGAGCAGCAGCTGTCCCGATCGTCCGACGTGCATGACGAGCTGCTGCACCACGGTGCCGAGTTCCTGCCAGTGCGAGACCAGCGTCTTCTTCAGCATCTCGGTGTCAATCGCGAGTGCGACGCCGAATCGCTCGGACAGGCGCGGCAACAGCCAGTGCTGCAGCCAGTCGATGGCCTGAGGGGTTTTCGCGATGATGACCGAGATCTGGCGTTCGAGCGCCGGGATCATCACGAACAGTGCCCCGATGCCGGCGATCAGCATCACCGCGAACACGATCACGACGCCGCCGGTGCGTGACATCCCCAGTCTTTCGAGGCGATCAACGAGCGGATCACCGAGGTAGGCGAGAAGTGCGCTGAACAGGAACGGGGTCAGCGCCGGGGCGAGCAGGTAGAGCAGTCCGCCGACGGCCACCGTGACGGCCAGCACCAGCCATTTCTGCGAGTCGGTGAGGTGTCGCATCGGCTCAGGGGCCCACGACACGGAAGTGGCCCGGCACCTCGGGCACCACGCCAAGCACCCGGCCGAACCCGATCGTCTGCGCCAGCGCGGGCAGGCCGCCATACGCGTTGACGCGCAGGAATACCGAGGTGCCTTCCAGGCGCACGACCTCAACCGCCCGTACGCCGTCCAGGCTATCCAGGTACGCGAGCGTGCGGCCGTAGGCGTCCGGAGTCCGGACGTCGTCCACGACGATGTCGACGTCCTCCACGCCGCCACCCGCCGGTATGCCCGCGAGGTAATGACGTGCCAAGGTATCGAGCGCCCGGTCGAGGTGTTCGGTCAGCACGGGCACCGGCAGGCTGCCCTGTCCCTCGCCGTTCGCGCGTTCCGCGTCCACCGCGAACTGCCAGCGGACGTGCCACGTGGCCGCCATCGCGTCCTGCGTGAGCAGCATCACGAGCCGCGGAGTCGTCCCGTCTCCCGCGGCAAGCGTATCCAGCGCGGTGAGCAGTTCGTCGTCGCGCGTGACCGTCGTCAGCAGGGACCGGAGGGAGGCGTCGGGCACGCGCCTGCGCAGCGGAATGGCGCGGCGCTCGGCGTGGCGCGTGAACGCATCGAAGATCTCGGCGGTCGGCTCGGTGGCCGCAGCCCACGCACCGGTCGCATCGCGCACCACCAGCCACGTGGAGATCTCCGGCCGCTCGCGCCCCCACACCGCGTAGCCGCGCTCGCGCAGCGCGCCACTCACGGCCGGCAGGTCAAAATCCGCACGCAGCAGCAGGCTGCCGTCCGCCGCACGCGCGTAGCCGAACAGCGTGTTGTACTGCCGCGCCCGGCTGCGCAGCCGCGCAACCGCGGACTGCCGCGCGATCGTGCTGTCTCCAGTCAGCCGGGTGACGATCACCTCGAACGCCGCTTCCAGGCCGCGGGCAAGTTCGGCCTCGGAGTTGTCGGCGACGGGGACCGTCGCGCTGTGCAGGTCACGGACGGTGGCGGCCGGTGCGGAGAGCGTAATGGACAGCAGGCAGAGCAGCGCGCATGCACCACGCGGGCCACGCGCGGTACGCATGACCGGAACCGCGCGGAGAAGGGCGTCCCTGAACATGGCGGGCACGCTATGTGATGCGCTCGCGGCAAGTCAAGAATGCCGCGTGCGGCGGGTTTACGCTGCGGAGGCCCACCTTTACCATGCGCGCATGACCAGCGCGTCCCCGCCGTCCGACCGCAATCCCGTGAGTTATCGCGACGCCGGTGTCGACATCGATGCCGGGGCGGCGCTCGTCGAGCGAATCAAGCCAGCGGCGCAAGCCACCACTCGCGCGGGCGTGATGGGCGGCCTGGGTGGCTTCGGGGGCCTGTTCAACCTGGCGGCAGCCGGTTACCGCGATCCGATTCTCGTATCGTCGACTGACGGGGTGGGCACCAAGCTGAAGCTCGCGATCGAGATGCATCGGCATGACACCATCGGCATCGATCTCGTCGCGATGTGTGTCAACGACGTGGTGGTGCAGGGCGCGGAGCCCTTGTTCTTCCTCGACTACTTCGCCACCGGCACGCTGGATGTCGGCACGGCGGCCACGGTGATCGAAGGCATCGCCGCCGGCTGCCGCGAGGCCGATTGCGCACTGCTGGGCGGCGAGACCGCCGAGATGCCGGACATGTACGCCCGGGATCACTACGACCTCGCGGGGTTCGTGGTGGGTGCGGTGGAGCGCGACCGCGTCATCGACGGCCGCGCCGTCGCGGCGGGTGACCGGATCCTCGCGCTCGCCTCGAGCGGCGTGCACTCCAATGGCTACTCGCTCGTGCGACGCATCCTCGCGCAGAGTGGTGCGGCGCTCGACGCACGGCTGACGTCACTGGTTCCCGACGGCGGCGATCCGCGCGCGCTCGGCGACGCGCTGCTGGCCCCCACGCGCATCTACGTGAAGCCGCTCCGCGCGGTGTTCGCGCAACATCCCGTGCACGCGCTCGCGCACATCACGGGCGGCGGCATCACGGACAACCTGCCACGGGTGCTGCCGGCCGGCACGGTGGCCGTGATCGATCTCGCCGCGTGGCGGCTGCCCCCGGTGTTTCGCTGGCTGCGCGCCGCGGGACCGGTCACCGAGGCCGAGATGCTGCGCACGTTCAACTGCGGTGTGGGCATGCTGCTCGTGGTGCCCGCCGCCGCCACCGACGCGATTGCCGGGACCCTGCGCGCGCACGGCGAGACGGTGTACACGATCGGCCACATCGAGACCGGGAACGACTCCGAGCGCGTACGCTACACCGGCGCGCTCGGCTGATTCCACGTTCCGACGATCCGGGCCCCGCGGTTGCACGGGTGCGGGTCACTCCCTGGTCAGGCGTTCCTCGATCGCGGTCAGAAACCCCCGCAGGATGCGCGCCTCGCTCCGCTTCAGATCCGCCCGGTTGACCAGACGCTGCAGACGTACCGGCAGCAGCTTGGGTCGCGCCGGGTCATGGAAGTCCACCGCCGTCATCACCCTGAGGAGATGCGCGGTTGCCTGCGCCAGTTCCGTGGCCGTGGCCAAGGGTTCGTCATCGTGGATCGTCGGCGGCGCAGTGCCCGCCGCCGCGGTGCGCAGTTCATAGGCACAGATCTGCACTGCCTGCGCGAGATTCAGTGAACTGAAGTCCTCTGCTGTCGGGATCCGGATCACGCGCTGACAGCGGGCGAGCTCGGTGTTCGACAACCCGGACTGTTCGCGCCCGAAGACGATCGCACACTCGGTGCCCGCCGGCAGCGCGGTCAGCTCCGCAGCGAGCGCGCGCGGGTTGCCGACCGGCCATTCCAGGTGGCGTGGTCGAGCCGTGGTGCCGACCACCATGCCGCAGTCGGCGAGCGCTTCCGCGAGCGACGCGTGCACCGTCGCTCGCATCAGGATGTCGTCCGCGCCCGACGCCCGCGCGGTGGCGGCCGCCGACGGGAACTCGCGAGGCGCGACGAGCGCGAGACGATGGAGCCCCATCGTCTTCATCGCCCGCGCCGTCGCCCCGATGTTGCCTGGGTGCGAAGGCTCGACGAGCACGATGCGCACGCGCGACAGCAGACCAGGCGCGGCGGACGGGTTCTCCATCGCTTCGAATCCCAACTCCGGTAAGATTGCCCGTATTGTAGTCACGAAGCCCCCCCATGCATCCGATGCTCAACATCGCGGTTCGCGCCGCCCGCCGCGCCGGCACCATCATCCTGCGCAGCCAGGCGCGAATGGACACCGTGAAGGTGGATCTCAAGGGGCGCCGGGACTACGTGACCACCACCGATCGCGAAGCGGAAGCTGCGATCATCGAGACCTTGCTGAAAGCGTATCCGGACCACCAGGTGCTGGCCGAGGAATCCGGCCAGGGCGGACACAGCGACTTCGTGTGGATCATCGATCCGCTGGACGGCACCACGAACTACCTGCACACGTTTCCGCACGTTGGGGTGTCGATCGCGCTGGCGGTGAAAGGCCAGGTGGAGCAGGCGGTGGTCTACGATCCGCTGCGGGATGAACTGTTCACCGCGACCCGCGGTGCCGGCGCGCAGATGAACGGTCGCCGTCTGCGGGTAAGCCGCTGCAGGACACTGGATAGTGCGCTGCTGGCGACCGGCTTCCCCATCCGGGACGAGCAGCTGATCGACCCCTTCCTGAAGTCCTTCGGCACCTTCCTCCACCGTACGGACGGCGTGCGCCGCGCCGGCGCGGCGAGCCTCGACCTGGCCTATGTCGCGGCGGGCCGGCTGGACGGCTACTGGGAGTACGGCCTGCAGGCCTGGGACATCGCGGCGGGGGCGCTGCTGGTACAGGAATCCGGAGGGATGGTGGGACCTATCGACCCGGCGCAGGACCTGCTGGCGAAGGGGCACGTCCTGGCGGCGACGCCGAAGATATTCGACGAGATGCGCATGATCCTGGCGGGACAGCCGCTAACGTAGGGTGGGACGTGGTCCGCGCGCAGGCGGCTCCCCGGGTTCTCCGCTAACATGCGCGACGAACGCCGCGTTCGCCGGCCGGCATGCGGGCGACTGGTCATCGGAAGAGAAGGATCCCATGCCTCCGAAGCCCCCGATCTTTGTCACGCGACCGTACCTGCCGCCGCTGCAGGACATCATTCCGTACCTGGAGCAGATCTGGACCAGCCATCAGCTCACCAACGGCGGTCCGTTCCATCAGCAGCTCGAGGGTGCCCTCTGCGAATACCTCGGCGTCGAGCACCTGTCGCTGTTCGCGAACGGCACGCTTGCCCTGGTGACCGCGCTCCAGGCCCTGCGCATCTCGGGCGAAGTGATCACCACCCCGTACAGCTTCGTCGCCACCGCGCATTCGCTGCTCTGGAACGGCATCAACCCGGTGTTCGTCGACATCGATCCTGCAACCTGCAATCTCGACCCTGCGCGCATCGAGGCCGCGATCACCCCGCGCACGACCGCGATCCTGCCGGTCCACGTGTATGGCACGCCATGCGACACGGCAGGTATCCAATCGATTGCGGACACCTACGGTCTGCGTGTCATCTATGACGCTGCGCACGCGTTCGGTGTCCAGGATGACGACGGATCTGTCCTGCGGCATGGCGACCTCTCGATTCTCAGCTTCCACGCAACGAAGGTCTTCACGACCTTCGAAGGCGGCGCGATCGTGTGTCCCGACGCGAAGACCAAGAAGCGCATCGATTACCTGAAGAATTTCGGATTCGCCAATGAGGTCACCGTGGTCGCCCCGGGCATCAACGGCAAAATGAACGAGCTGCAGGCCGCGATTGGACTCGCGCAGCTCAAGCATATCGATGCCGCGCTCCACGCGCGCGCCGAGGTGGATGACCAGTACCGCCGGCTGCTGCAGGACATCCCTGGAATCCGCTGCGCACCGTTGCCACGCGCGAAGCGCCACAACTACCCCTATTTCCCCGTTTTCGTCGGCGCGGAGTACTCGCTGAGCCGCGATGCGCTGTATCAGAAGCTGCGGGACAACGGCTTCTACGGCCGGCGCTACTTCTATCCGCTGATCAGCGACATGCCGATGTATCGCGGCGCACCCTCGGCAGCGCGCGAGAATCTTCCGCAGGCGCACCGGGTTTCCGAATCCGTGATCTGTCTGCCCATCTATCCTGGCATCGAACGGTACGAACTGGAGCAGATATGTGCGCTGATCCGGAACGGCGACGGTGACATCTGATTCTGCAGCAGGCGTCGTGGTCGGTCTCGCGGGGGTGACACCTGCATGATTCTCGCCGTCATGCAGCCGTATTTCTTTCCGTACCTGGGCTACTGGCAGCTCGTGCGCGCGGTGGACACGTTCATCATCCTGGATGATGTGAACTACATCGTGCGGGGCTGGGTCAATCGCAACCGGATCCTGATCAACGGCGAAGCGCGCTACGTCACCATTCCCCTGCAGAACGCCTCGCAGAACCGGACCATCGACGAAGTGCTGCTGGATCCTTCGACGGCGTGGCGGGATCGGCTGGTGCGTTCCATCGAGATGGCTTATCGCAAGGCACCCCACTTCACGGAGGTGTTTCCGCTCGTGGAGGGATTGCTGCGACATCCCGCCGAACGTCTCGCCGACTACCTGTCCCACCAGCTGCGCACATTGGCAGGTCACCTCGCCCCGGAGACCCGCTTCGCGTGTGCGGGCGAAATCCTTCCCAAGGGCGACCTGAAAGGCCAGGACCGGATCCTCGCACTCTGCGGCCACTTGGGCGCCACCACTTACCGGAACCTGCCGGGGGGGCAGTCGCTGTACGATGCCGCGAGCTTCCACACCCTTGGGGTTCGGCTGGAGTTCGTATCGATGCGACCCGAACCCTATCCCCAGCTGCGTGTTCCGGCGTTCGTGCCCGCCCTGTCGGTGATCGACGCCCTGATGGGGCTCGGGCTCGCCGGCGTGTATGAACGCATGGCGCAATATGACCTCGTGGTGGGCGAACCGGCATGACGCCCGCAGATTCGTCCGCAAACCGCGCACCGGCATTCCGTCGCAATGAACCGCTCGAACACCTGCTGAATGAACTCAACACCGTCCTCCAGGGTGCCGAGTCGCAGCTGGTCTCCGCGTACGATACGGGCTCCGCCGCGCATCCGATCGTGTTCGTGATGGGTCCGCTGCGCAGCGGCACTACGCTGTTCATGCAATGGTTGGCGGGCTCCGGGCTGTTCGCATACCCGACCAACCTGATGTCGAGGTTCTATGCCGCGCCGGTGGTCGGCGCCAGGCTTCAGCAGCTGCTGACCGATCCGCAGTACAACTTCCGCAACGAGATCCTCGATTTCAACCGGCCTGTCGATTTCGTCTCCGAGAACGGCAAGACGCGCGGGGCGCTGGCGCCGAACGAGTTCTGGTATTTCTGGCGACGGTTCCTGCCCTTTGGCGAACTCGACTGGCTGCCCGACGAAGAGCTCATGGCGCGGGTCGATCGCACCACGCTGACGGCCGAACTGCGCGCTCTTACACGCGTCCTCGACCGCCCGTTTGCGCTCAAGGGCATGATCCTCAATTACAACGTCGGCTTTCTGGACGCGGTGTTCGAGCGGGCGCTGTTCGTGGAAATACGACGTGACCCCGTCGCGAACGTCGTCTCCGTGCTGGAGGCCCGGCAACGCCAGTTCGGCGACGAGTCGACATGGTACTCGTTCAAGATCCCGGAGTACCCGGCGCTGCAGGGGCTCGACCCGCTCACCCAGGCCGCGGGACAGATCCACTTCACGCGACAGGCACTTCGCGCCGGCATCCGGAAACTGCCGGAACATCGTCGGCTCGTCGTGGACTACGAGAAGTTCTGCGCGGCGCCCGCGACGGTCTTCCATTCGCTCATGGACAAACTCCGCCTTCCGACCATGCCGTACAGCGGACCAGCCCGGTTCACACCCCCGCGCACGGTGGAGGCGGCACGGCGCGCCGAGATTTCGACGATACTTGCGGCTTTCGAACGAACGACGGGAGATGGTCAATGAACAGCGGGGCGCGTCAGGCGTGGGTGGACAGCCTGTCGTGGCAGGTGGAATTCTATGCACGCGGACGGTACACGCGGCGCCTGGACCCGGAGTTCGAATGGACGGCGTATGAGCGTGCGCCTGCGCGCAGGTTCCCGGTGCTCGGCCGCATCGCCAAGCGACTGCTTCACCAGCTGAATCCTCATCGCACCCCGCTCATGACGATCGCATGGCTGCGTTCGCACGCGGAGGAACTCTGGTCAACGAGATGCCTCCTGACCGACGATCTCAGCAGGCTGCTGTTCGATGCCGCGCTGACGGTGCGAATGACGGATCATCGGCAGTTCTATTTTCCGCGCATCGACTTTGATGACCTGCTCGAGATCGTCGACGAGTCGCCGTTCGATGCCGAGGGATTTCCCCGCGAGTACCTCGGCGTGCCGCTCCGCCGTTTCAAGGTGAAGCTGTGCGATCGGCAGGATTCGGCGATGCTCGAGGTAGTCACGCGACGGATCCAGCTTCAACTCGTCAACAGTTATCGCCAGTACCTCGTGCGGCGCGATCGGCAGCATGTCGCGCCGCAGCCAGGCGACGTGGTCTACGACTGCGGCGCATGCATCGGCGAGATTTCGATTCTGTTCGCAGGCCTCGTTGCGCCGGCGGGCGAAGTGCACCTGTTCGATCCTATGCCGTTGCACACGCGCTTCTGCGCGATGCAGGCTCGCGCGAACGCCGGTATCGACGCCAGCCTGCACATCAACACCTGTGCCGTCGGAGACCGTATCCACGAAGCGCCGGCCACTGCGGTCGAATCGACCAAGATAGAGCCCGGGGCCGTCAGTACCGAGCAGTTCGCCTGCACGACGCTGGACGACTATGCATCCCGGCAGGATCGACCGGTGGATTTCATCAAGATGGACATCGAGGGTGCCGAGGTGGCGGCGCTGACGGCGGCCCACGGAGTACTTGCCGAGCTGCGCCCGCGGCTGGCGATTTCCGCTTACCACAAGCCGGAACACCTGTGGGAAATTCCCCAGGCCGTGCTCGCCGCGAACCCGACCTACAAGCTGGCCTTCGGCCACCATACGCCGATTACGTGGGAATCGGTGTTCTACGCGACCGCCGAGCCGCGACCTTCCCGCCGCCTGTAGTGGTGGTACAGCCACCAGCAGGCGATCGACATCTGTGTCTCGGCACAGACCAGCGCGCCGACGGCACCCTCGGCGCCCCACGCGGGCAGCAGCACGAGATTCGCGCCGACGACCACCCCCACCCCGACCGTCTCCACGAGCAGCCGGAGCGTCTTGTGACCCTGCGCGAGCAGTGCGCTGGCACCGCACTGATGCAGCGTGGCGAGCGGCAGCCATCCCGCGAGCAGCACGAGCAACCCCGAGGCGGCGGTGAACTCAACGCCGAACACACGCGGCATCAGCGGTGCCGCCGACCACGCGAGCAGCGCGGCCAGGGCCGCGTAGGTGAGCGCGACAATCACGACACGCGGAAGCAATACCGTCGTCGCCCCCGCCTGCCGCGCCGCCATGAGTCGGGGGAGCGCATTGGCGAGCAACGCCGTGACCGGGATGAACAGCACCATCGCGACCCGGAACGCGGCGGTGTACGTCCCCGCGGAGGTCGGACCGGCCAGCTGCAGGATGAGCAGCTTGTCGACTTCCAGGTAGCCTAGCCCGACCAGCGCGCCCAGCGCGTACGGCGCGCCGTCCAGCAATCTCCGCTTGAGTCCGGGCACCGGAACTGATGACCGGCCTGGCGCCGTGCGGTCGACACCGTGCCAGGCAACGAGCATGACGAACAGCCCGGCCAGCGCCGAAGTGCCGCCGTGACTGATGGCCATGGCGGTAATCGACGGCTCGACCGACCAAACCACCAACGCAAGCACACCCAGCACGCGGGCGAAGGGAACCGCGCAGACGCTCGTCGCTGCGAGCCAAGGGCGCTGCGCCGTGACCAGGACCGTGGTGAGCATCTGCGCGAGCGGCAACGCGATGACTTCGCCAACGAGAATCGCGACCAGCGCCGCGGTCGCGAGCTGCAGGTCGACGGGTCCCTGCGCCGCGATGAAGGCGATGGCCGCGAGCATGCACCCGGTCGCAATCGTCTGGAGCGAGATGATCCGCCAGAGACTGCTTCGCAATGCCGAACGACGCGCTGCTTCCTCCATGTAGACGTAGCCGGCGCCCCAGCTGGAGAGCGGCGCCAGCAGCACTGCCGTGGCGACCGCGGTGCCGAATACCCCGTAACCCTCCACACCAAGCCACCGGGACACCGCCACGAGGTACGTCGCCTGCAGCGCCGCGCGTGCCACCAGTCCGCTGGCGGAAACGAGTGAACCACGGGCGAATCTTCCGGCGCGCAGCTTCACGCTGGGATCGGTCCCGTCTCGGCACTCACGGCTTGCGGAGCAGCGCGGGGATCCGCATCGCGAGCGACTTCCAGCCGTCACGCAGGAAATCGCGGAAGCCGTGATGCCGGGTGATCGCCCGGGCGGCCCGTCCCATCGCACGCGCGTCGGACACGACCACCGCCCACAGAAACATGCCGACGCAGATTTCCCATCGGAAACCCGTCGGGTAGCACAGCCCGAGCGGCTCGAAGAACGCGCGGGCATCGTCGTCGAACTGCAGCGAGGACTGCATGTGCAGGAGTCGCGCACGACGTCCGGACCGCAGCGCCGAGCGCGGTGACAACCGGTAGACCGCGGTCACATCCGGTACGTACCCGATACGCCAGCGCGAAGACACGAAGGCGGCCATGGCGGCATCGCCGAACCGATACTTGGTCCGGCCGAGCGGCGATGCGTAGTACTCGTCCAGAACATCGCGTCGGTACATCACGGTGCACGTCCGCAGGATCTTCGGGAAATAGAAAGTCTGAAACACGTCACCTTCGAGCAGCGCCCGGGGAACATGGCGATGTACCGGACGCCGCCAGTTCACGATCCATTCGCCGTCGCGATGGTGCATGCGCGCCCAGTCGCTGTGCACCCCACCGACCCGCGGATCCCGCTCGAAACAAGCGACCTGCCGCGCGAGCTTGTCGGCAGCGCACCAGAAATCATCTCCCTCGCAGAACGCGATGTACCGACCCCGCGACTCGGCGAATATTCGCCGAATGTTCGCGTACGTTCCGACATTGCCATCGGCCGTGACCACCACGATCCGATCGGGAAATTGCGCCTGGTATTCGCGGGCGATCTTGCGGGTCTCGTCGGTAGACGCGTCCTCGCCGATGATCAGTTCGAAGGGGAAATCCGTCTGCTGCGAGAGCACACCCTCGATCGCCTGCGCAAGGTATGGCGCGTGGTTGTATGTCGTCATCAGCACGCTGACGCGCGGTGATTCGGGCAGACGCACGGGGTCGCGGCAGACCTGTGGCGCGGGGCTCGACTCGGGGGACTTCATCGGGTGAGCGGTTTGCGCAACATCCAGATGTATCCCGGGCACGCCCAGGGGAACGCATGGATGACGACGCGCGCGAGTCGATGCGCGAGGCTGCCCGGCACGAGCTGGTAGTCGATGCCATAGCGTACCGGGTCATCGATCATGGCCGCGGTCGCATCGCGATATTCCAGGCGACGCACCAGCCGCTTCAGGCCCCAGAACCCCAGATGCTTCTCGTGGTAGTGGGTTCCGCGCCCTGCGGCACGCAGGTACCAGTGCGCGAGCACTCGCGGCACCACCGACAACAGCGGAAGACCGTAATGCGGTTCGCGCCAGGCGAGCCGGTTGCCGCCCGCGAAATAACAGATTCCACCCGGTCGGAGCACGCGCTCGATCTCCGCCATCATTCGCGTCGCATCCGGTACATGCTCGTAAACATGACAGCAGAGCACGAGATCGAAGCTCGCGTCGGCAAAATCGAGCGCCATCGCGTCACCGACCCGGTAGTCGACGTGGGTCGTTGACGCACGATTGCGTGCGGCGGCGATCGCGTCTTCGTCGATGTCGATTGCGACAACGCTGCACCCGCACGCCGCGAAATGCTCCGCCATGACGCCGCTCGATCCCCCGACGTCGAGCACGCGCAGTCCGTCCAGCGGTCGCGTGAGAGACTCTTCAATCACGATCTGCGCCGTACGCGCCTTGCGCAGGCGCGACCTGGAATCCGTGACCTCGGGATGCATCGCCGAGTAGCCGTGCTGATACCCGCGCTGTTCGCTCATCTTTCCGCCTGCAAGTCCGCCGCGACACCTTCGAGCATTCGTTCCAGATGTGCCGTCAGGGCAGCTCCGTAGGGTCCCCAGGAGTGTCGCGCAGCGTGCTCGCGGCACGCTGCGCGATGGAGCTCCCTGCCGGAGCGAAGTTCGTCGATGATCATCGAGGCGAGGGTATCGTAACGCTCGGGTGGCGCCAATCGACCGGTGCTGCCGTCGATGACCGCATCCTCGAGGCCGCCCGCGCGGAAACCCACCGTCGCCAGACCGGCCGCGGCGGCTTCGATCGCGACCATGCCGAACCCTTCGACGTCTCCCGGCAGATCGAGCACGGGGAAGACGAACAGGTCGGCTTCCTGGTAGGCAGCGGTCAGCAACTCGTCCGCCACGCGACCGCAGCGCACGACCGCGTTCGCAAGACCGGTTGTCCCGATCGCGCGTTCAATCGCGGCGGTCTCCGAGCCGGCGCCCGCCAATGCCTGCGCACCCTCCTCACCCACGATCGCGAGGCAGACATCGGGACACGCGGACACGATGGCGGGCAACGTCCGCTCGATGAAACGCGCGAGCCCCTTGCGCGGAACGATCCGACCGACCGACAACAGCAACGGTCGGCCGCCGATGCCGAATGATGCTCGGAATCGAATTGTGACCGCTGCGGGCGGATACTCGACGCCCGGTGGCAGCACGGCGAGGCGCGCTTGGGGCACACCAGCCTCGGCGCAGAGCCGGCGGGTGTTCTTGCTGTTGGCAACGACCAGATCCGCCGCACGGAGACAGGGCACGAACCATCGCTGGTAGATGGCACTCCGGGCAATGACATCCAGGCCGTGCGCGAACACCGCGTAAGGGACACCGCAGATCGCCGCGGCCACCCGTGCAACGGGTGCCGTGACACCGCTGCCCGCGAGAACGCCATCCGGCCTGAATCGCCAGGCACACCAGAGCGCGAGCGGCATTGAGCTCACCAGGTACCCAAGCAGACCACTCCCCGGTGTGGTGTGCACCCTGACGCTCGCGGGCAAAAGACTCCGACTGCCCGCGGGACCGATGACGCACACGTCGAACCGCTGCGCAAGCTCGCCGATCGCGCGTGCCAGCAATCTCTCCATGCCGCCCGTGAGCGGCGGGAGATTGCGCGTGATGACCAGGAGGCGGCGCCGTCTCATGTTGGGCACGCGGCCCGCGAGTCGGTTGCTCGGGAAACCTCTCGGCTTGATATAGTGTCCTCGCCCTGGTCAACCCGGAGTGGTGCCTGATGAACGCGCAGGATCGACAGACAACGGCGTCCGCCGAGCGGCTGACCATCGTGTTGCCCGCGAAGAACGAGGCTGTCGGCCTGGAAAGCCTGCTCCCCCGTCTGCGTGAAGCCTACGCGGGGGCCGAAATCATCGTCGTCGACGACGGCAGCACCGACGCGACGCACGAGATCTGCGCCCGGCATGGCGTGGTGCGGCTGCGGCATCCGTACTCCATGGGCAACGGCGCCGCCGTCAAGTCCGGCGCGCGTCGGGCGTCGGGTGACGTGATCGTGTTCATGGACGCTGACGGTCAGCACGATCCGGGGGACATTGGTCGCCTGCTCGCACAATTCGAAGAGGGCTTCGAGATGGTGGTCGGCGCCCGCGAATGGGACACGCATGCGTCGCTCGGACGTCGCATCGCGAATCGCATCTACAATGGCTTCGCGAGCTACATGACGGGCAAGCGAATAGACGATCTGACTTCCGGCTTCCGGGCCGCGCGCGCACGCCACTTCAAGCGCTTTCTGTACCTCCTGCCGAACGGCTTTTCGTATCCGGCAACATCGACCATGGCGTTTTTCCGGTCCGGTCTGCCCGTCGCATACGTGCCGATTCGTGCCGGGGCACGTACCGGAAAGAGCCACATCCGGCTTCTGCACGACGGCTTGCGCTTCCTGATGATCATCCTCAAGGTTGGCACGCTGTTTTCGCCGATGCGGTTCTTCCTGCCACTGAGCGCGTTCCTGTTCATTTCGGCGAGCCTGCTCTATGGCTACACGTTCGCGACGATGCACCGCTTCACGAACATGAGCGCGTTGCTCTACATGACCGCGATGCTCACGTTCCTGATCGGCATCCTGGCCGAGCTCGTGTCGTCCCTGCATTACAAGGAAGCGGACTTCGAGCGCCGGCTGGTGCAGCGAGAGGATCGGACATCGTAAATCAAGAACGAAGGAGAGATTCCGACGCGCCCTGTCGAAATCTGATAACGGCGCGCGCGCGACGAACGGTGGCGCAACGGTAGCGGATTCCAATTCACAAACCTTCGCTATCGTAACCAATCAGCGCGCGCATACTCGCGATAGTTGCCGAATAGTCCCGGCCGGACGTTTCCGCGATTCGTTTCCCGCGCTCGAATGCTGCTACCGCACGTTGCCGGTCTCCTGTCTCAATGCTCCACTCACCGAGCAGGAATGCCGGGATGGGGTCTTCCGGCTGGAGCTCCAGAGCCCGCTCCAGGAGTGCAAACGCCGAAGTCCTGTCGTCGAGCCTCCAAGCATAATGTGCCGCGTACACCCAGAGCTTCTGGCGATCCGGAACCACGCCCATAGGATGCGCGACTGAGCTCGCGAGTACCTCGCGGAATCGTACGTCGGAAAAGCGGCATTTGCCGTCGAGACCAAGTTTGGCTAGTTCCGTCAATCCGAAGAAGGCGTAGGACGACAACATCGGTTCGCGAGTGATTGCTGCGACGGACAGCATCTGGTCCGGCAATTCACCTCGCTGCTGGCACTGAATATGCCATCGTTGAATTTCCGCTCCGGCCCCGCGCAACCCGCCGAGTACGGCCCTGGCCTCATCGAACTGGCCGTGATTGGCTAGCATCGATGCGAACAACGAGGTTGCTCGTTCAGAACGCGGGTGTGCCCGGTAGGCAGCGACAACCAAACTCGCTTCGCTGCTCCAGTCATTCACTATCGTACGTGTCACCACGGAGAGTGACGCAATCAGTGTGCCGAGCAGTACCGTCGTCAGGCCAATTCTCAGACGTGCGTTCACTTGAACGAGAATCCCTCCTAGCGCGATCAAGAGACCTGCAGTAGGCAGATAGTTTCTATGCTCGAACATCAACTCGAGCGGGATGATGGTTCCTTCGAGCGAGTGACCCACAAGGAACCAGAGTATGCCGCAGCATATCAGTGGGAAGCGTCGCGCGTTCCGGACTGACCAACCCGCCAGTCCGGCCAGGACCAGCAGCGACATCGCGGTCGACAGAGGCGCGAATAACCCTTTGGAAACGACCAAGTCGTCGTGAAAGAAACCCAGTCCTTCGCGGGTCGGTGCGATGACTTGAACGATGTACCGGACTACCACCCTGGTTTCGGTAAGCAGACGCTCCCATAAGGTTATCCCTCGTCGTAGATGCGCCTGCCAGATCCCGCTTTCGAAGTTCGAGACAAGAATGGCCAGGCCGACCAGGACCGGTACGACGAGGAAGATGACCAGCAGGCAGTGTGCGATCACCCGGTTCTGATCGTAACGCTCGTTCCTCAGCACGGTGAACTCGAGAACGAGTATGTACGCGGGCAACAGGAGCCCGGTTTCCTTGCTCAGCGAGGCCAGCGGCAGGAATATCAGATAAACACTCAACAGCCCAAGCCGCGCGCGACGTGGGAACTTCACGTCGACCCGTGCGGCGAGATACACGATGATCCCAAGGAGCGTGAACAACGCGGCGAGTTGAGTCATTCGCTGAACGGTGTATAGCACGGTACTGACATGCACCGGATGGACGAGCCATATGGAAGCGACAACCAGCGAGAGGACCGTCCCCACTGGCGGGCGAAGCCCGGCAGTTCGCGTCAAGGTATTGCACGTAAGTACCAACGCCCAGCCGAGCGCGAGATGGAACGCCAGGTTGGTTGCCTTCCAGGACCACAGACTGTTGCCACCCAGGGCCATGTTCGCCAGGAAACTGAGCATGGAGATTGGGCGGCCCAACGGCCCGGAGTTACTGACTACGTACGCCTTCCAATCCGAAGGAACCCCGTCTGCTGCCATGAACGCAGCCAGCGCTCCTCGATCATCCAGCATTGCAGGTCCATTGAGTCCGGGCCAGTAGAGCGCAGCAACTGCCGCCATCACCACCAGGAGAACGACGGAGCTGTGGCGACTCTGGATTTCAACCGGCATCGTGATTACCCAGGGCGTTCAAGCGTTCCTTTACGGCTCGAAGCTCCCGATTGTATCTTCCGAGCAGATTCTTCGATTCCACGATCCGCAGCTGCTCTCGGGCGCGATGAGTATCCTTGTTTGCGGCGAGCGCCCCCGCCAGGACGAGGCGATAGCTTGCGCTATCGGGTACGAGTTCCACTGCTTCCTGTAGCAGATCCAGCGCGACCGTCATGTCTCCCAGTCTCTCGGCGTAATAAGGCGCCATGGTGACGAGAATTTCCGCCTTGTTTCTCGCAGTGAGGTGCCGGTTGGACAACGCCGCTCCGAACATCTCAAGCATCTCCGCAGGAGAGAGCTGGCATTCTCCATCCGCGTTGCAGTTCACAAGCTGGCGTAGTGCGCTCAAGTCCCCGGCAACTACCGGATAGCGTCTGAGGCGCATGTACAGCGCATTGAGAGTGTCCGGTTCCAGGGTTGATCCCGGTTTTGAACCAATCTGCACAAGCGCGGCAAGCCCACCGAATCCGCGTGGATTGAGTTCAACGGAACGCCAGAAATGTCGCTCAGCCAGAGTCCTGTATTTCTTGTCCTGCAGGCTACGCTCGGCGGCGTAATACAGCCTCCCCAGGTCGTAGTGCGCGCGTGCTGACTGCGGCCGGTGGCGGACTTCATACCCGATGAGATCGATGGGGTTGCTCCATTGTCCGGCGCGCTGCCATGTGACGATCAGACAAAGCAGCACGGGGACAACGCAAATCAGTACGGGTACGCGCGATTCGCGTCTGTCGAGGAATCTCGAGAACCATACGCCCCCTGCAAGCATGGGCCCGAGGTACGCAACGTAATTACGGTGAACGTGTACGAGTTCGAGAAGGATGAAACTCGACTCCAGTGCATGCGCTGTCAGAAACCAAAGCACTGCGAATGCAAACCAGGGGTGGATTTCGCGCCGCAAAACGGCAAGCGATGTCGCCCCGCCCAGGACAATCAGGCAGAACAATGTGGACAGGGGGTCGAGCAACCCCTTCGAGACCGCGTAATCATCGTAATACAGTGCCAGGTCACCGATTGTCGGCAGAACAAGGATCTTCAGATACAGCAGCAGCACGCGGGATTCGGTGAGAAGTCGCTCCAATACCGTGAATCCACGCCCGGATTCAGGTGCCGTGAGCCAACCATGATGCGTCGACAGAAACACCGCGGTGGCAATCGCGGGAACCAGCAGGAAAAGCCCATAGAACTGATCGAGCGAACCGATGCGTTGCGCGCGTGCGACCTTGAAACGCAGGAGAGTGAACTCGAGCACGAAAAGCAGCGGGATCAGCAGGACGCCATTTTCTTTCACGAGCGTAGCGAGAAGCGCACAAACCGGGACGCCTACCCAGAGCATCAACCACGGATATCGCGCGTCCCACATCGCGTCGCGTGCCTTGAGGTATACCCATACCCCCAGCAGGACGAAGCTCCCACTCAGGCTGGTCATCCGCTGCACCACATAGAGTACGCTCGTCAGCTGCGCGGGGTGCGCGAGCCACAGGCCTGCAACACCACATGCGATCCAGGAAGGATGCACAGATCGTGCGGGTTGGAGTCGGTTCGTCAGCGCGACCAGTCGTCGACAGACCGCGAACACCAGAACACCATTGAACAGGTGAATACAGAGATTCGTCAGCTTGAAGAAGTATGGGTCAAGCCCGGTCCAGTAATGGTTCAGCGCGAAGGAGAGCATGGCCAGGGGTCGCAGTATCGGTCCGGCGCCCCCGGAAACCATGGCCTCCTGGAGATTCGCAAAGCTCAACGATTCGAGGTGAATCGCTTCGTTGGCAAGTATGTTGCCGCCGTCGTCGAAAATGAATGGCCCATTCAACCCGGGCCAGTAGGCGAATACGACGGCGAGCAGTGAAATCAACAAGATCAGATTCGGCGTTGCGATGCGAGCACGCGTCATCTGATGAAACAGTCAGTCGAAGAAGGACGAAATGCGAGCTGGCTGGTTCGTACGGAACGGCGATCGGCCTCGAGCATCAAAACGGCGATATCGAAACTGCGGATGCCCCGAGGAGAGGATTCCCCGGGGCATCTTCGGAAATATCGCCCATTGATTCTCTGGGCAACACTCCGATTATCGGCAGGACGACGGGCGATACTTCGCTTCGAGAGTCGTGCTCGCGTTGGTACCGCAGAACCACGAAACCTGACCCGCACTGGTGACTGGCGAAAGCTGCAGGACCATGCCCCCGATCAGCTGATCCGCAGTCGACGAGTAGGCGATATCGATCACCCCATTCGTGACCGTCACGCTACGAACGTTCGGTCCGGAGATGCTCTGCGGCGATGAAAGACCAGCTGACTGGTTGTTCGTCGGCAGGCCGCCTTCGGAACCGAAGAACTCGGATACCGACGTCTTTGCCGCCGAGGCCAAGCTCAAGCCTTCCGTCACCTTCGCGCGGATGGTGTAGTCCTGGTACGCCGGAATGGCGACCGCCGCCAAGATGCCGATGATCGCGACCACGATCATGAGTTCGATGAGTGTGAAACCCTTCTGGACTTTTTGCATGTCTGACTCTCCTGAGAACGACTCTGAATGACTGTTGTTTCCGGCACCCGGGACCTTGCAGTCTCGGACCGCTTCCCATACCTGACTTACCCGACACCGTCGGAATGAGTCCGGCAGCGCGTTGCCCCTATAGCGAGCATCAAGCATGCCAACTTTAATTTTTGTCTCGGGAGGTACCGAACTGTGTTCCCGGTCACGGCCAACCCCCAGATAGCGGGAATTCACGGCGGGTAGACGCCCCCGGGGCGACCCACTCCTCGGGATGCAAAGGCAGAATGTGACGTGTCGCGTCACATCCCGCCCCGATCAGTCGATATCGAGCTTCTCCAGGCGGTAGCGCAGCGCGCGAAAGCTGATGCCCAGCAGCTTGGCCGCCTGGGTCTTGTTCCAGCGGGTTTTCTCGAGCGCATCGAGAATGCGTTTGCGTTCGACATCGTCGAGGTAGACCTGCAGTTCCCCGGTGTCCGAGAGACGCGGATTCTCATCGGTCGTGGATTCCACGGACTCGTCGGGCAGTCGGAGGTCCGACCAGTCGATGACCTCGCCTTCGCACAGGGTCACAGCGCGTTCGAGAATATTCTCGAGTTCGCGAACGTTGCCGGGAAACCGGTAGTGCAGCAGCGCGTCGCGCGCGCTGTCGGTCAATTTGAAGCGACGCCCTCCCTCGGCGAGGCGTTCGAGCAGGTGTCCGGCGAGCAGCACGATGTCATCGCCGCGGGCCCGCAGCGGCGGAACCTTCAATTCGATCACGTTGATCCGGTAATAGAGATCCTGGCGAAACGTGCCGGCCTCCACGCCTTCGGCGAGCGAACGATGGGTGGCGGACAGGATTCGGCAGTCGATCGGTTCCTCGGTCTGTGCGCCCACCCGCCGCACCCGCTTCTCCTGGATGGCGCGCAGCAGCTTCACCTGCATCTGCAGCGGCAGGTCGGCGACTTCATCGAGAAAAAGTGTGCCGCCGTGCGCGGCCTGGAACAGGCCCGGCTTGTCGGCCACCGCGCCCGTGAAGCTTCCCTTGAGGTGACCGAACAGTTCGCTTTCGATGAGTTCGTGCGGAATTGCCCCACAATTGACCGGGATGAATGGCTGCGCGGCGCGCGGCCCCTGTTCGTGGATGAGCCGCGCCACCAGTTCCTTGCCCGTCCCCGATTCACCGCTGATGTAGACCGGTGCCTGGCTGCGGGCGACCTTCGAGATGGTCTCGTGCAGGCGCATGATGGCCGCTGAACGCCCGACGAGCTGGCGCGCGGATGCCGGCGCGGCCTGGCGGGGTTCGCCGAGTTTCAGCGCCTGTGCGACCAGCCGCCGCAGATCGTTGATGTCCACCGGCTTGTTCACGAAATCGAACGCCCCGGCCTTCAGCGCCTGGATGGCGGACTCCATGTTGCCGTGCGCCGTGATCATCGCGACTGGCAGTGTCGGGTACTGCTGCTGGATGTGCGTCACCAGGTCCAGGCCGTTGCCGTCCGGAAGACGCATGTCGGTGAGACAGATATCGAACGGGCCGCGCTTGAGTGCCTCCCGCGCCTCGGCGAGCGTCGCGGCCGACGCGCAATCGATGTCCATGCGGCCGAGGGTAATCGCCAGCAGTTCGCGAATCGCGGGTTCGTCGTCGACGATGAGGGCCTGATGCGTCATATCCTCCTCAAGCGCCGAGCTGCTGCCGGTCCGGGTGCGCAAACAGGATCCGAAAGCGGCAGCCCCGGGCGCCGTGCTCCTGCAGGCTGAGCGTGGCCTGGTTCGCCTCGCACAACTCCCGCGCGATATAGAGCCCCAACCCGGTACCCGCCGCCTCGCCGGTGAAGAACGGCTCGAATACCTGTTCCGCCACGTCGTCCGTCATCCCTGGTCCGGTATCGATGATGTCGATGAAAGGTCGCGCGCTCTCCGCCTGAACACCGCACACGAACGTGAGCTGCGGGTCGTGCCGACTATAGCGCAATCCATTCTCGCACAGGTTCCAGAGTATCTGCTGGAGCTGGCTGCGATCCATGCGCACGGTCAGGTCCGTGCGCAGCCACTGGCACACCAGCGCAGCCGGTGCCAGCGCGTGCCGCTCGCGCAGTTCATGGATGAAAGTCTCGAGCCACCCGCGCAGCGCGAACGACTCGGCGACGGCCAGCTCCCGGCGGCCAATCATCATGACGTTCTTGATGATTTCATTCACGCGCGCCGCGTGCTCCACGATGATCTGCGCGAGGCGCAGGTCCCCCCGCTGGAGTTCCGGAGACTCCGACAGCAGCTGCCCCGCATGGCTGATCGCCCCCAGCGGATTGCGGATCTCGTGCGCGATGCTCGCCGTCAGCCGCCCCAGCGACGCCAGCTTGATCTGTTGCGCGCGCTGCTGGGTTTCCGCGGCGTCCTCCAGGAACACCAGGGTATCGCCGCCGGCGCCCTCGCCGACCGGCGTGAAGGAGACGATCACCTCGGCGTTGTTCGCGAGCTTGAGCGGCGTCTTGCGATTCTCACCGCGCTGGCGCCATTCCTGGTGGGCGCGCAGCAGCGGCTCGTCGAGCGCCGGAAAGGCTGTTGTACCACCCGCCGGGCGCAGCAGCGCGCGCGCGGCTTCGTTGGCGAGCACCACGTCCCGGTCGGCATCCAGCACGATGATGCCGGATCGCATCCGCTGCACGATATGTTCGTTGAGCCGCGAGAGCTGGGCCAGCGCGACCTCCCGTTCGGCCGCCAGCGCCTCGCTGTACCGGGCCTGTTCCGAGAGCATCGACGCGAGCACCGCCGTCGCGAACAGGCCCGCACCGAGCAATCCTGCCTGCGTGTAATTCGCGGCCGAGTAACCGAGATATAGACTCCCGAGGATCGTCTCCGCCAGCACTGCGAGAGTCGCCAGCGCCGCGAACGCGATTGCCGCGCGCCACGCGGCCACCAGACATGCCCCTGCCACCGCGACGACGAGCAGGATTCCGAAGCCGCCGGCGGCCCCCCCGCTCGCGTGCATGAACACCATCAGCGCCGCGACGTCCACCAGCATCAGGAGGTTGCGCACGACGTAGAACGGCAGCAACCGCCGGTCGATGACAAGTTGCAGCACGATCGCGGCCACCAGGTACAGGCTCGCAGCCCAGGTCAGCAGGACGCGGTCGACCTGCGTGAACATCGGTGGCAGCTGCTGGATTGCACCGAGCAGCGCGAACAGCCCCGCGATGACAAGCCGGTAGAGATTGAAGAACCTGAGCGGGGTCCAGAGGTTGAGCGGAACGACCGCGCCGCGGGTGTGGCGGGAGCGGCCCGCGGCGGTGGGCGGGCGCGAAGGCGTCAAGCGTTGGGCGAAGGTGTCAGTCATCTACCCCGTGATGCGCGCAGACCGGGGCATCGTCCTGGTTGCGCCGGGTTTCCGCGAGCGGGAGGTACACCCCGCAGCGGGCGCAGCGCACCAGCTTTGCGTGACCCGGCGCGTGCTTTCCGGCGCGCGGCGCGCGCCATGCGCGGTACAGGCGGAACGCGAGCCACACGAGCACCACGACGACCAGCACACGCCCGATTCCCATGTCCGCTCCCGCGCTCCCCGTCGTTCAATCCGCGCCCGCTATCCGATATAGTGCCCGCGGCTTCCGTGTATCCGCGTCACGCAACCGGAATCCACCCCGTCCGTCGCCAGCGCCTGCGCGTTCGTCGGCACGTTATATTCGCCAGTCTTCGACGTCCGGACAAGTCGCGGCGCCACCACGCGGCCGCCGCGCGATGGGGTATGCAGGCAGAACGTGATGACTTTGCCGAGGGAGTGACCTGAATGAACTTGCACGAATACCAGGCGAAACGCCTGTTCGCGGAATACGGGGTGCCGGTGCTGCCGGGGCAACCCGCGACGACCGCCGAAGAAGCAGTTGTCCATGCACAGGCGCTGGGCGGCGAGGCCTGGCTGGTCAAGGCACAGGTCCATGCCGGCGGCCGCGGCAAGGCCGGCGGCGTGAAGTTCGCGCGCAGCCTCGACGACGTGCGGAGCGCCGCCCAGGCACTGCTCGGCACGCGCCTGGTGACCAAGCAGTCTGGCCCCGCGGGGCAGCCGATCAACTGCGTGCTCGTGGACAGCGCCGCGCAGATCGCGCACGAGCTCTACCTCGGCGCCGTCGTCGACCGCGGATCAAGGCGGGTCACGTTCATGGCATCACGGGCCGGCGGAATGGATATCGAGGAAGTGGCCGCCGCAACACCGGAGAAGATCTTCACTGCCCAGGTGGACCCGGTGCTTGGCCTGCAGGATTACCAGGCGCGACGTCTCGGATTCGCGCTGGAGCTCGACGACACCCAGCGCAAGCAGCTCGCCAGGATCCTGAAAGGACTCTATCGCCTGTTCATCGACAAGGATCTCAGCCTCGTCGAGATCAATCCGCTCGCCATCCTGGCCGACGGCAGCCTCGCGGCGCTCGACGGCAAGATCAACCTGGACGACAACGCGCTGTACCGCCAGACAATCGCAGAGTGGCGCGACGCCAGCCAGGAGGACGAAAAGGAGCGGCGCGCGAAGGAATTCGACCTCAACTACGTCACGCTCGACGGCAACATCGCGTGCATGGTCAACGGCGCGGGGCTGGCGATGGCGACGATGGACATCGTGAAGCTGTCCGGCGGCGAACCCGCCAACTTCTTGGACGTGGGCGGCGGCACGACCGCGCAGCGCGTTGCCGAGGCCTTCAAGATCATCTGTTCTGATCCCAACGTGAAGGCAATCCTGGTCAACATCTTCGGCGGCATCGTGCGCTGCGACCTGATTGCCACCGGGATCATCCAGGCGGTCAAGGAAGTCGGGGTGAACGTGCCGGTGGTGGTCCGTCTGGAGGGCACCAACGTCACGGAGGGCAAGCGCATGCTTGCCGAGAGCGGACTCGCGATCACCAGCGCAGAGGACTTGGGCGACGCGGCGCGCAAGGCCGTGGCGGCCGTGGGAGGAGCCAAGTAATGTCGATCCTGATCAACAAGAATACCCGGGTCATCGTCCAGGGATTCACCGGCAAGCAGGGAACCTTTCACGCGGAACAGGCGATCGCCTACGGGACGCAGCTGGTCGGCGGCGTCACCCCTGGCCGCGGTGGCTCGAAGCACCTCGATCGCCCGGTGTTCGATACCGTGCACGATGCGGTAAAGGCGACCGGTGCGGACGCGAGCATGATCTTCGTTCCACCACCGTTCGCCGCCGATGCCATCGCGGAGGCCGTCGACGGCGGCATCCGGATCATCGCGTGCATCACCGAGGGCATTCCGGTGCTGGACATGCTGAAGGTCAAGGCGATGCTCGCCAACCACCCGTCGGTGTCGCTGATCGGCCCCAACTGCCCGGGGCTGATCACCCCCGGCGAGTGCAAGATGGGCATCATGCCGGCCGCCATCCACACGCCCGGACGAATCGGCATCGTGTCGCGCTCCGGCACCCTGACCTACGAGGCCGTCCACCAGACGTCGCGCGCGGGGCTCGGCCAGAGCACTTGCGTGGGAATCGGAGGAGATCCCATCCAGGGCATGAACTTCATCGATTGCCTGCGCCTGTTCGAGGCCGACCCGCAGACCGAGGGCATCATCATGGTGGGTGAGATCGGGGGCTCGGCGGAAGAAGATGCCGCGGCGTTCATCGCGCAGCATGTCAGGAAGCCGGTGGTGGGTTACATCGCCGGGGTGACGGCCCCCCCCGGCAAGCGCATGGGCCACGCGGGCGCCATCATCGCGGGGGGCAAGGGCACCGCGGCCGACAAGTACGCCGCGCTCGAAAAGGCGGGTGTGCATACCGTGCGCTCCCCGGCTGAACTCGGGGTCACGATGCAGCGGGTGATGGGTCGCTGAGCGCGCGGCCGGACACCCCGAGGGACGCGCGTGTCCACCTCCCTGCGCCTGGTGCTCGCCCAGTTGAACCTGTGCGTGGGGGACATCGGCGGCAATACCGACCGGATGCTTGCGGCCGTCGCGCGCGCGCGCGACGAACTCGGAGCGCAGGTGGTGGCGTTCCCGGAACTCGCGGTCACGGGGTATCCGCCGGAGGACCTGCTGTTCCGGCCCGGGCTGCACCGGCAGGTCGCCCACGCGCTCGCGCGCCTCGCCGCGGCCAGCCACGGCATCGTGGTGGTGGTCGGGCATCCGGAGCAGGCGCCCTCGGCGCTTTATAACAGCGCCAGCGTGTTCGCGGACGGCGGGCGGCTCGCCACCTACCGGAAGCAGCGCCTGCCCAACTACGCGGTATTCGACGAGAAGCGGTACTTCGCGGCCGGCGACACCCCGTGCACGCTCGAACTCGGGGATTTCGAGATCGGGCTCAGCATCTGCGAGGACATCTGGGATCCCGTCACGGCAATCGCCAACCGGCGCGCAGGCGCCGACTTCATCCTGAACCTGAACGCGTCACCTTACAGCCTGCGCAAGCGGGAGGAACGGCTGCTCGCGCTCGCCGCGGCGCAACGCGCGAGCGAACTGCCGATTGTCTATCTCAACCTCGTTGGCGGCCAGGACGAACTCGTCTTCGACGGCGGTTCCCTGGTGCTCGGGCCGAACGGCATGCTCTCGGCGAGCGGGCCCGAGTTCGAAGAAGCGCTGATCCCCATCGACGTGAGCCGCGCCGGACACGGGTTGTCGTTCGACGGCCCAGCCTGCGCCGCGACGCGCGACGAAGAGAACGTCTATCGCACGCTGGTGCTCGGCGTACGTGACTACGTGCACAAGAACCGGTTCAAAGGCGCGGTAATCGGCCTGTCGGGTGGCATCGATTCCGCGCTCACCCTGACGCTCGCGGTGGACGCTCTCGGTGCAGAGAACGTCGCGGTGGTCTCGATGCCGTCGCGCTACACGTCGCAGATGAGTATCGACGATGCGCTGGCACAGGCGCGCACCATGGGCTGCGAGTGTCACGTGGTGTCAATCGAAGAACCGTTCTCGGCCTTCGGCCAGGTGCTCGCACCGGTATTCGGCGCGCGCGGACCGGACGTCACCGAAGAAAACATCCAGGCGCGCTGCCGCGGCGTCATCCTGATGGCGATCTCGAACAAGACCGGCAGGATCGTGCTGACCACTGGCAACAAGAGCGAAATGGCAGTCGGTTACGCGACCTTGTACGGAGACATGGCCGGCGGTTTCGCCCCCCTCAAGGACTGTCCGAAAACGCTCGTCTACCGGCTGGCGGAATGGCGCAACCGGAACGGCGAGGTGATCCCCCGCCGGGTGCTGACCCGCGAACCGAGCGCGGAATTGCGGCCTGACCAGAAGGATTCGGACAGCCTGCCGCCGTACAACATCCTGGACCCGATCCTGGAGTTCTACATCGAGCAGGATATGACGCCGTCCGAAATCACGGCGCGTGGATTCGACGCCGCTACCGTCAAGCGTGTCGCAGACCTGGTGGATCGCAACGAGTACAAGCGACGCCAGGCCGCTCCCGGGGTGCGAATCACGCAGCGTGCGTTCGGTCGCGATCGGCGGTTTCCCATCACGTCGCGCTACTCCGAACACGTGGAGCCGCCGCCCGCCTGAGGGTGATTCGTCCGCACGTCCCGCACCACGCGACTGCGCCCGGAAAATCCGCTTGGCTCAATGCACGCGGGTGCGTTTCACTTCCTCGATACCCGGGTGATTCGGGTAGTTCAGCTCCAGTACGCGCAACGCGTCATCGGAGAGATCCTCGAGTTCGAGCACGCGGTAGGCCTTGGCGAGCAGCACCAGAGCTTCGGGCATCGCGGGCGTCTGCTGGAAATTCTCCACCACGTAGCGGGCACGGTTGGCCGCCGCGATGAACGCACCGCGCCGCATGTAGAAGTTGGCGACGTTCACTTCGTGCTGCGCGAGGATGTTGCGCAGGTGACGCATCCTCAGCTGAGAGTCCGTCACGTAACGGCTGTCGGGGAAACGGCGAATGAGTTCCGAAA
>JBFWUN010000052.1:0-28231 GCA_050247235.1 Gammaproteobacteria bacterium | reverse complement strand
TTCACCGAGGGCTACTGCGTGCCGGCCGGCGAGGTCTACGCGGCGGTCGAGCATCCGAAGGGTGAATTCGGTATTTTTCTCGTGTCCGACGGCGCGAACAAGCCGTACCGCCTGAAGGCGAGGGCCCCCGGCTTCGCGCACCTGTCGGCGATGAACGAAATGGTCCAGGGCCACATGCTCGCCGACGTCGTGGCCGTCATCGGCACGATGGACGTCGTGTTCGGCGAAATCGATCGGTAGCGAGAACGCATGTCCATGCAGAACGAAGACTCCCACGATCTCTCGGCCCACGCCCGCGCGGTGATCGACGAATGGGTCGCGAAGTATCCGCCTGAGCGCAAGCAGTCGGCGGTGCTGGCAGCGCTGCGCGAAGTGCAGCACGAGAACCACGGCTACCTGACCACCGAACTGATGGACGCCGTGGCCACGTATCTAGAACTGCCCCGCATCGCGGTGTACGAGGTGGCGAGCTTCTACTCGATGTTCGAAACGAAGAAGGTCGGGCATCACAGCATCTCGGTGTGCACCAACATCTCCTGCATGCTCCGGGGCGGTGAGGACATCCTCGCGCACGTGGAGCGGAAACTCGGTATCAGGGCCGGAGAGTCCACCCCGGACGGCAAGGTCTACCTGAAGCCCGAAGAGGAGTGCCTGGCGGCCTGCTGTGGCGCCCCGATGATGATGGTGGACCACGTGTACCACGAGAACCTGACACCCGAGAAGGTCGACGAAATCCTGGCACGACTGACATGAGCAACGTCCCTCTCAACCTGACCTGCTACGCCACGCTCGGCCACGCCGAACCATGGTCGATGGCGACCTACCGCCAGATCGGCGGTTACAGCGCCTGGGAACGGATTCTCCGCGAGCAGATTTCGCCGGCTGACGTGATCGAAACCGTCAAGGCCGCCGGCCTGCGCGGCCGCGGCGGCGCCGGTTTCCCCACGGGGGTGAAATGGACGTTCATGCCGAAGACGCCAGGACTGCAGAAGTACGTGGTGTGCAACTCGGACGAGAGCGAACCGGGAACGTGCAAGGATCGGGACATCCTGCGTTTCAATCCGCATGCGCTGGTTGAGGGCATGGCGATCGCCGGCTACGCGATGGGTGCGACCGTGGGCTACAACTACATGCGCGGCGAATTCATGGACGAGCCTTACCAGCGCTTCGTGACCGCGCTGAAGGAAGCCTATGCCGCTGGCCTGCTCGGCCGCAACATCCTGGGCTCGGGCGTCGATTTCGACCTCCACGATCACCTTGGCGCCGGAGCGTATATCTGCGGCGAGGAAACCGCGCTGCTCGAGTCGCTCGAGGGCAAGAAGGGACAGCCGCGTTTCAAGCCGCCGTTTCCCGCGACCTACGGCCTGTATGGCAAGCCGACCACCATCAACAACACCGAATCCTACGCATCCGTGCCATCCATCCTGCGCAACGGTGCGGAATGGTTCGCGAGCTACGGCAAGCCGAACAACCTCGGCACCAAGATCTTCTCGGTCAGCGGCCACGTGGCGACACCGGGGAACTTCGAGATCCCCCTCGGCACGCCGTTCCGCACGTTGCTGGATCTTGCCGGCGGGATGCGTGGCGGGCGTACGCTGAAAGCGGTCATCCCGGGTGGCTCCTCGGTACCGGTGCTGCCCGGCCACGTGATGATGGAACTCGACATGGACTACGACTCGATCGGCAAGGCCGGTTCGATGCTGGGATCCGGCGCCGTCATCGTGATGGACGACACCACCGACATGGTGAAGGTGCTGCGGCGGATTTCGCGCTTCTATTACGCGGAATCGTGCGGACAGTGCACGCCCTGCCGGGAAGGCACCGGCTGGCTCTACCGGATGCTCTGCCGCATCGTCGACGGGGAAGGCCGGCCGGAGGATCTGGACAAGCTCGACAACGTCGCGTCCAAGATCGAGGGGCGCACGATCTGCGCGCTGGGCGACGCGGCGGCGATGCCGGTGCGCAGCTTCATCAGGCACTTCCGGCCGGAGTTCGAACATTACGTCGAACATGGCCGCAGCGTGCTGGAAGCACCGCGCGCGTCGGCGGCCTGAGTTCACCACGTTTCAACCGAATACGGCAGCCGAGGCGACCTGATCCCATGAGCGCGACGTCGACAGAAGCCCCCAAGGTCGAAGACACCGTCACCATCGAGGTCGACGGCACTGCGCTGACCGCCCGCAAAGGCGCGATGCTGATCGACGTGACCGACGCGGCGGGCATCTACATTCCGCGCTTCTGCTACCACAAAAAGCTCAGCGTCGCCGCGAATTGCCGCATGTGCCTGGTCGAAGTTGAACGCGCGCCGAAACCGCAGCCGGCCTGCGCGACGCCCGTGATGGACGGCATGAAGGTTTTCACGAAATCGCCGAAGGCGATCTCGGGGCAGCAGGCCACGATGGAGTTCCTGCTCATCAACCATCCGCTCGACTGCCCGATCTGCGATCAGGGTGGCGAGTGCGAGCTGCAGGATCTCGCGATGGGTTACGGCACCGACGTGTCGCAGTACACGGAGCGCAAGCGCGTCGTGCGTGACAAGAATATCGGCCCGCTGGTACAGACCGACATGACCCGCTGCATCCATTGCACGCGGTGCGTGCGGTTCGGTGAGGAGATCGCGGGCCTGCGCGAACTCGGCGCCACCGGTCGCGGCGAGCACATGGAAATCGGCACGTATGTCGCCCAGGCGATGACGTCCGAGCTGTCGGGCAACGTGATCGATCTCTGCCCGGTGGGCGCGCTGACGTCCAAGCCCTACCGTTATTCCGCGCGGGCCTGGGAGCTGCGGCAGTTCGACACCGTCGCACCGCATGATTGCGTGGGATCCGCACTCCACGTGCATGCGAAAGGGCAGGTGGTGAAGCGCGTGGTGCCGCGCGAGAAGGAATCCGTCAACGAAACCTGGATCTCGGATCGCGATCGCTTCGGCTACCAGGGGCTGACGAGCCCCGAGCGGCTGCTGACGCCGCGCATCCGGGAGCACGGGCAGTGGCGCGATTGTGACTGGGATACCGCGTTCGCGATGCTTGCCCGCGCGCTCAAGGGCGCGAACGGTGCGCTCGGGGCACTCGCGTCGCCATCGGCGACCACCGAAGAACTGTTCCTGCTGCAGCGGCTCGTGCGCGGGCTCGGCAGTGCGCATGTCGATCATCGCCTGCGCCAGGTGGACTTCAGCGCGGATGCTTACGAACCCGTGGCTCCGGGGCTGGGGTTCAGTCTGGCCGAGCTCGAGAACGCCGATGCGATCGTCGTCATCGGCGGTTATCCCCGCCACGACCAGCCCATCCTGAATCACCGCATCCGCAAGGCGGCGCTGCGAGGCGTGCCGGTGATCGTGCTGGATACGCTGGCGTTGCCGTACAACTTCGAACCCGCCGCGCACGTGACGGTGGCGCCGGGCGCGCTGGCGGCCGCCGTGGCCGGCATGGCGCGCGCGTGCGGCGGGCAGGGTGGCGACGCGTTATCGATGCAGCTGGCCGCGCTGCTGGCCGACCGCACCCGCGGGGTGGTGCTCGCCGGCAACGCCGTACAGGCCGCGCCGGACCGCGCAGCGATCCTGGGCGCCGCGTCGGCGCTGGTGGCGGCCACCCGTGCCCGCCTCGGCCTGCTCACGGACGGCGCCAATGCGGCCGGGGCATGGCTCGCGGGCGCGGTGCCGCATCGGGGACCCGCGGGTCGCGCGGAAGCGCGCATGGGTGCAACCGCGGCGGCGATGCCCGCGGCGGGGCTGTCCACGTGGCTTCTTTTCGGCGTGGAGCCCGATGCCGACTGCGCCGACCCGGTGGCCATGCGGGCCGCGCTGTCCGGTGCCACGACCGTGGCGGTCTTCACCCCGTTCGTCACGGGCGCGCTGGAGTCCGCAGCGACATTGCTCCTGCCGCTGGCGTCCTTCGCCGAGAACGAAGGCACCTACGTCAACGCGGCCGGCGAATGGCAGTCCTTCGCGGCGGCGGTCAGGCCGCCCGGGGTCGCGCGCGCCGGCTGGAAGATCCTGCGCGCGCTCGGCGAACAGTGCGGGCTCACCGGCTTCGACGCGGTGGCAGTCACCGACGTGACCCGGGAATTGCGCGAGGCCTGCGCGGCGGTGCCCGCCGCGATGCCCGCCTACCAGGCGATCGCCACGCCCGTCGCGCGCGAGGGCCTGCAGCGGATCACGCAAGTTCCGATGTATCGCGCGGACGCGCTGGTCCGTCGGGCAGGCGCGCTCCAGCAGATGCCGCAGGCCGGGGACGAGCGCGTACGGGTCTCGCCGGCGACGCTCGCATCGCTTGGCTGCGCCGACGGTGCGATGGTGACGTTGCTCGCGGGCGCCATCCGCGCGAGCGCCCGGGTCGCGGCGGACGCGGCCGTCCCCGACGGCTGCTGCGCGTTGTACGCCACCACGGCACTCGCCGCGCAACTGCCGGCCAGTGCGACGCTGACCTTGCAGGCAGGAGGTTAAGGCCGTGGTCGAACTGCTGCACAGCCAACTCGCGATGTTCATGCCGGACGCGCTCGCGACCGTCGCCATCATCCTGCTCAAGATCGTCATCATCCTGGTCCCGATCATGGCCGGCGTGGCCTATCTCACGCTGCTGGAGCGCAAGGTCATCGGTTACATGCAGGTCCGCCTCGGGCCAAACCGCGTGACGTTTTTCGGCATCGAGCAACTGGGCGGTCTCGGCCAGCCAATCGCCGACGCCTTCAAGCTGCTGATGAAGGAGCTGATCATCCCGGTCGGCGCCAGCAAGTTCCTGTTTCTCGCGGCGCCCATCGTGGCGCTTGCGCCCGCGCTCGCCGCGTGGGCGGTGGTGCCGTTCGGATCGGAACTCGTGCTGGCGGACATCAACGCCGGGCTCCTGTACATCCTTGCGCTGACTTCTCTCGGGGTCTACGGGATCATCATCGCGGGCTGGGCCTCGAATTCGAAGTACGCGTTCCTCGGAGCGATGCGTTCGGCGGCGCAGATCGTGAGCTACGAGATCGCGATGGGCTTCGCGCTGGTCGGCGTGCTCGTCGCCGCGGGCAGCCTGAACCTCGGGCAGATTGTCGAGGCGCAGCGCGGCAATCTCCTGACCTGGTTCTGGCTGCCGCTGTTTCCGCTGCTGCTGATCTACTTCATCTCCGGGGTCGCGGAAACCAATCGCGCACCGTTCGATGTCAGCGAGGGCGAGTCCGAGATCGTCGCCGGTTTCCATGTCGAGTACGCCGGGATGGGCTTTGCGCTGTTCTTCCTGGCCGAGTACGCCAACATGATGCTGATCTCGGGGCTCACCACCATCTTCTTTTTCGGAGGATGGATGTCGCCGCTGCCCGCGATTGCCACCGACGTGCCGGTGATCGGCACCTTGCTCGGGGACGGGATCCACTGGTTCGTCTTCAAGGTGAGCCTGTTCCTGTTCCTGTTCCTGTGGTTCCGCGCCACTTTCCCGCGTTACCGCTACGACCAGATCATGCGGCTCGGCTGGAAGGTCTTCCTGCCCATCACGATCGTCTGGATCGTCGTCGTCGCCGGGATGGTGGTGCTGAAAATCCCACCCTGGTTCAGTGCCGCCGGTACGGGAGCCTGACATGAACGCTGTCGTCAGTTACTTCAAGAGCCTCACGTTGTTCGAGCTTGTCAAGGGTATGCGCCTGACGGGCAGGTACCTGCTCGATCGCAAGATCACCGTGCAGTACCCGGAAGACAAGACGCCGCTGTCGCCCCGCTTCCGGGGCCTGCACGCGCTGCGCCGCTATCCCAACGGGGAGGAACGCTGCATCGCGTGCAAGCTGTGCGAAGCGGTATGCCCGGCGCTCGCCATCACGATCGAGTCGCAGCAGCGCGAGGACGGCACGCGGCGTACTACCCGCTACGACATCGATCTCACCAAGTGCATCTTTTGCGGATTCTGCGAGGAGTCCTGTCCGGTCGACTCGATCGTCGAGACCCGGCACTTCGAGTACCACGGCGAACAGCGCGGAGACCTGCTGATGACCAAGCAGAAGCTGCTCGCGAACGGCGACCGCTTCGAGGCGCAGATCGCCGCGGATCGTGCCGCCGAAGCGGCCTATCGATAGCACTTCGCCCACGCACGGGAAGCCCAGCACACCATGTTCGAGCAATTCGTCTTCTACACGTTCGCCGCCGGGCTCCTGTTCGCCGCCGCGATGGTGATCACCGTGCGCAACCCGGTGCACGCGGCGCTGTTCCTGGTGGTGTGCTTCTTCGCAAGTGCCGGCCTGTGGATGCTTCTCGAGGCGGAATTCCTCGCCATTGCGCTCGTGCTCGTGTACGTCGGCGCGGTGATGGTGCTGTTCCTGTTCGTCGTCATGATGCTCGACATCAACATCGCGGTATTGCGCGAGGGTTTTGCGTCGTACCTGCCCATCGCGGGGATCGTCGCGTTCCTGATGCTGGCCGCGATCGGACTCGTGGTGGGCCATCAGCACTTCGGCGTGGCCGAGGTCCCCAGTCCACCGGCGGCGCCGGTGGATTACGAGAACACCGCAGCACTGGGCCGCGTGCTCTACACCCGCTACGTGCTGCCGTTCGAGGTGGCCTCGGTGGTCCTGCTGGTGGCCATCATCGCCGCGATTGCGCTGACGCTCCGCACCACGCGGCAGACCAAGGCGCCGCGGCCCGAGCGGCAGGTCAGGGTGATGCGCGAAGAGCGACTCCGGATCGTGAAGATGGCGGCGGAGCGCCCGGCGCCCGAACCCGCGACGACGGATGCGCCGCAGTGAGCGGCCGGGGAGGGGCGGGGAGCATGCACGGGAACGGGAGGGATTGCCGATGATGGCGCTGGCGGATTTCCTGGTGGTGGGGGCAATCCTCTTCTGCCTGAGCGTGGCGGGGATCTTCATCAACCGCAAGAACGTGATCCTGCTGCTGATGTGCATCGAACTGATGCTGCTCGCGGTGAACCTGAATTTCGTCGCGTTCTCGCATTTCAACCAGGATGTCAGCGGACAGGTGTTCGTGTTCTTCATCCTGACCGTTGCGGCGGCGGAGTCGGCCATCGGGCTCGCAATCCTCGTGGTGCTGTTCCGCAACCGGAGTTCGATCAACGTCGAGGACATCAGCGCGATGCACGGGTGAGGCCCGCGCAACGCAACGGCAAGACCAGGAGCGAGAGTACCCCGTGAAAGAACTGTGTCTGGCGATCGTCATCGCGCCGCTGGTCGGCGCCATCGCGGCGGGTCTGTTCGGTCGCGCGATCGGCCGCGGCGGCGCGCACTGGATCACCATCCTGGGTGTCGGGCTGTCGTTCGTGCTGTCCTGCATTGTCTTCCGGGACATCATCCTCGGCGGCGTCGCGCCGCAGAACATCCCGGTGTACACGTGGATGTCCAGCGGCGGCGTGGATTTCCAGGTCGGATTCCTCATCGATCCGCTGACCGTCACGATGATGGTGGTCGTGACCTTCGTGTCGTGGATGGTGCACATCTACACGATCGGCTACATGCACGACGATCCGGGCTACCAGCGCTTCTTCGCGTATATCTCGCTCTTCACGTTCAGCATGCTGATGCTGGTGATGTCCAACAACTTTCTGCAGCTCTTCTTCGGCTGGGAAGCAGTGGGGCTGGTGTCTTACCTTCTGATCGGGTTCTGGTTCAAGCGGGAGACGGCCATCTACGCGAACCTGAAAGCGTTCCTGGTGAACCGCGTCGGTGATTTCGGATTCCTGCTCGGCATCGCTGCCGTCCTGATGTACTGCGGCAGCCTCGATTACGCGCAGGTGTTCGCCAAGGCACCGGAACTCGTCGGCACCCACATCAGCGTACTTCCGGGCCAGAGCTGGTCGCTGCTGACGTTCACCTGCCTGTGCCTGTTCGTGGGGGCGATGGGCAAATCCGCCCAGGTTCCGCTCCACGTATGGCTGCCGGATTCGATGGAAGGTCCCACGCCCATCTCGGCGCTCATCCATGCGGCGACCATGGTCACCGCCGGCATATTCATGGTGTCGCGCATGTCCCCGCTGTTTGAGCTGTCGACCACTGCGCTGTCCGTGGTACTGCTGATCGGCGCGACCACGGCGTTCTTCATGGGCCTGCTGGGCCTCGTACAGAACGACATCAAGCGGGTCGTGGCGTATTCCACCCTGTCCCAGCTCGGTTACATGACGGTCGCCCTCGGGGCGTCGGCGTACGCCGCGGCGATTTTCCATCTCTTCACACACGCGTTCTTCAAGGCGCTGCTGTTCCTTGCCGCCGGCTCGGTGATCATCGGCATGCACCACGAGCAGGACATGCGCAGGATGGGCGGGCTCCGCAAGCACATGCCCATCACGTGGATCACGTCGCTGATCGGTTCGCTCGCGCTGATCGGATTCCCTGGCACCGCCGGTTTCTTCTCCAAGGATGCCATCCTCGAAGCGGTCAAGCTGTCGCACACACCGGGCGCGCAGATCGCGTATTGGGCCTGCCTCATCGGCGTGTTCGTGACCGCGCTGTATTCCTTCCGGCTCGTATTCATGGTGTTCCACGGCAAGGAGCGGATGGACCATCACACGCTGGAGCATCTGCACGAATCGCCCGCCGTCGTGTGGGTACCGCTGGTCGCGCTCGCCGTGCCCTCGCTGGTTGCGGGACTCGTCGGCATCGCCCCGATGCTGTTTGGCGACTACTTCGGAGATTCGATCCGTGTCGCATCCGGGCACGACGTGCTCGGCCACATGGCCGAGCACTTTCACGGCGTGGGGCCGTTCATCCTCCACGGCATGATGCAGCCGCCGTTCTGGCTCGCGATGGGCGGCGTGGCGACCGCGTGGTTCCTGTACATGGCACAGCCGGGATTGCCGGCGAAGATCGCCGACGCGTTCCGGCCGCTGTACAACGTTATGCAGGACAAGTACGGCTTTGACCGGTTCAACGAGTGGTTCTTCGCGGGCGGCGCGCGCGGCACCGGCGGCGCACTGTGGCGGTGGGGCGACGTCGCCGTGATCGACGGCGTGCTGGTGAACGGATCGGCGCGGCTTGTCGGGTGGTTTTCCGGGGTGATGCGGCAGGTCCAATCAGGGTTCCTGTACCACTATGCGTTCGCGATGATCATCGGGCTGCTCGCGCTGCTCGGCGTCTTCGTGCATCACCTGTTCGTATGACCCGGTCTCATTCCGCAACCCGCGCATCGGCGATTCACTATGCACACTGATCTCCCGCTCCTGAGCCTCTGCATCTGGTTGCCGATCATCGGCGGGCTGTGGGTGATCTTCGCCGGCAGTCGTGTCATCGACCGCGCGGTCAAGCAGGATGCCCTGTTCATCTCGCTGCTGACCTTGGCCCTCTCGCTGCTGCTGTACCGGTATTTTGATCCGACCACCGCGGTAATGCAGTTCACCGAGCGCCATGACTGGATCCCGGCGTTCAAGATCCGATACCACCTCGGCATCGATGGGATCGCGCTCCCGCTTGTACTGCTGACAACCTTCACGACCGTGCTGGTAATTCTTGCCGGCTGGACGGTGATCGAGGATCGGACGAACCAGTACATGGGGGCGTTCCTGATTCTTGAAGGGCTGATGGTCGGCGTGTTCAGCGCGCTCGACGCCGTCCTCTTCTACGTGTTCTGGGAAGCCATGCTGATCCCGATGTTCCTGATCATCGGGATCTGGGGCGGGCCGCGCCGCGTGTACGCGACGATCAAGTTTTTCCTGTACACGTTCCTCGGATCCGTGTTCATGCTCGTCTCGCTGCTGTATCTCTACGCGCAGGCGGACAGTTTCGCGCTGGCCGATTTCTACGACGTGGTCCTGACACTCGAGGAACAGCAGTGGATCTTCATTGCGTTCCTGCTGGCGTTCGCGGTCAAGGTCCCGATGTGGCCGGTGCATACCTGGCTGCCGGACGCGCACGTGGAAGCGCCCACCGGCGGTTCGGTGGTGCTCGCCGCGATCATGTTGAAGATGGGCGGTTACGGTTTCCTGCGTTTCAGCCTGCCGATTGCGCCGGACGCATCCGCCGCGCTGGACGGCCTGATGATTGCGCTTTCCCTCATCGCGGTCGTGTACATCGGGTTCGTTGCGCTCGTCCAGCAGGACATGAAGAAACTGATCGCGTACTCGTCGATCTCGCACATGGGATTCGTGACGCTCGGTTTCTTCATGGTGTTCGACATCTACGCGAACACCGGGAACTGGCACGATGCCGCGATGGGCGTCGAAGGCGCGATGGTGCAGATGATTTCGCATGGCTTCATCTCGGGCGCCATGTTCCTGTGCGTGGGCGTGCTGTACGACCGGATGCACAGCCGCATGATTGCGGACTACGGCGGGGTGGTGAATGTAATGCCGAAATTCGCAGCATTCATGCTGCTGTTCTCCATGGCCAACGCGGGACTGCCGGCTACTTCCGGTTTCGTCGGCGAATTCATGGTGATCCTCGCGAGCTTCAAGGCGAACGTCTGGTACGCGTTCCTTGCGGCCACCACCCTGATCCTCGGCGCGGCCTACACGCTGTGGATGTACAAGCGGGTCGCGTTCGGTGAGGTGCGCAACGCGCACGTCCAGGAACTGACCGATATCAACGCACGGGAAGCGCTGATCCTCGGCACGCTCGCCGTGGCGGTGCTCGCGCTCGGCCTGTGGCCCGCGCCGCTGCTCGACGTGATGCACGTCAGCGTCGATCACCTGCTCCAGCAGGTTGCACAGTCAAAAACCTCCATCGCCGGCCATTGACCCCGGAAGCTGAGCGCCTATGAACGAGATCACGCTGATTCTGCCGGAAGCCACGCTGCTGGGACTCGCCTGCGCGGTGCTGCTGGTTGACGCCTTCGTCGGCCGACGCAACCCGGAAGCGACATTCTGGTCGGCCATCCTCGCCTGCGTGGTGACGCTCGCACAGGTGGCGAGTTTCGTGCCCGAGGCCGCCATGTTCGGGTTCTCCGGCACCATCCGCCTGGACGTGCTGGGCGCGGTGCTGAAGACATTCATGCTGGTGCTGGTGCTGCTGTCGTTCTTCTACGCACGCGAGTATTTCAACAAGCGGCGGGAGGGGATGCGCGGCGAGTACTACCCGCTGGCGCTGTTCGCAACGCTCGGCATGATGATCCTGGTGTCTGCGAGCAGCCTGCTGACCGTGTACCTGGGGCTCGAGCTGCTGTCGCTGTCGATGTATTCGATGGTGGCGATCCAGCGTGATTCGGTGACCGCGTCCGAGGCGGCGATGAAATACTTCGTGCTCGGCGCGCTCGCGTCGGGGCTGCTGCTGTACGGGATGTCGATGCTGTACGGAGTTGCCGGCACGCTCGATCTCACCGAGTTGCTGGTCAAGATCGGCAATCTTGAATCCCAACGCCTGCTGCTGACTTTCGGGCTGGTGTTCCTGGTCGTCGGCATCGCGTTCAAGCTCGGCGTGGTGCCGTTCCACATGTGGGTTCCGGATGTCTACCAGGGCGCGGCGACGCCCGTCACCCAGTTCATCGGGACCGCACCCAAGCTCGCGGCCTTCGGCATGGCGATGCGCCTGCTGGTGGATGGCCTGGAGGGGCTCGCCGAGCAGTGGCAGCAGATGCTGATCCTGCTTGCCATCCTGTCGATGGGGCTCGGTAACCTGCTCGCCATCGCGCAGCGCAATTTCAAGCGCATGCTCGCGTACTCCACGATCGCCCACATGGGCTTCATGCTGCTCGGCCTCATCGCGACGAGTGCGAACGGTTACGCGGCATCGATGTTCTACGCGACGCTCTACGCGCTGATGAGCATGGGCGCGTTCGGTACGATCATCCTGCTGTGCTCGGCGCGCTCCGAGTCCGACCAGCTGAGCGATCTCTCCGGACTCGCCAGGCGCAGTCCGTGGTTTGCGTTCATCCTGCTGATCCTGATGTTCTCGATGGCAGGCGTTCCGCCGTTCGGCGGTTTCTGGGCGAAGTGGTCGGTGCTGAAAGAAGTGGTGGACGCCGACTTCGTGTGGCTTGCGGTACTCGCCGTGACGTTCTCGATCATCGGCGCGTTCTACTACCTGCGGATCGTCAAGATCATGTACTTCGACGAACCCGAGTCGCCATACCCGGTCACGAGTTCGCCGGACTTGCGGCTGATCCTGTCAGTGAACGGCCTCGCCGTGCTCGTGCTGGGACTGTTGCCGGGTGTGCTGATGTCCGTGTGCCTCGCGGCGGCCATTCCGTACTCGCCCTGAGCGGGCGCGCAGGACATCAGGCGCGCCAGCGGCCAATCGCCTGTCCCATCCGCACCGCCGACCTCAGGGCGATGTCCGCCCATTCCACGGTATCCCGGGCGTACACGATGACGACGGTCGATCCCATGTTGAAGCGCCCGAGCTCGTCACCCTGGCGAACGGGCACCCCCGGTCCGAGCGGAAAGCGCCGGATCCCGCGCACCGCCCCCCCGCCGGCGAGATCGCAGCACGACACCGTCATGCTGCCCACGAGCATGGCCCCCACCAGCACTACCGCGAACGCTCCGCGCTCCGATGCACAGCGCAGCACCACGCGCTCGTTGCGTGCGAAGAGGTCCGGGACCCGCGTGGCGGTCAGCGTGTTCACGGAGAACAGCGCGCCAGGAATGTGGACCACCTCGTCGATGCGCGCGTCGCACGGTGCGTGGACGCGATGGTAGTCGTGAGGCGCGAGGTAGATCGTCGCGTAGTGCCCGT
Source organism: Gammaproteobacteria bacterium (assembly GCA_050247235.1). GTDB lineage: Bacteria > Pseudomonadota > Gammaproteobacteria > CAIKBL01. Next base: position 15,658 of record JBFWUN010000052.1, on the reverse strand, counting down.
CGCGGAATTCGCCCGGGTCGTCCAGCGCGAGAAGCCGGTTCACCGAGTACCAGCGGCCCTTGGCCTGCAGCAGCTGATCGCCTTCCAGGCGGCCGCACATGCTCAGCACGCCGTCGGCGGGGGACGCGATCGCGTGCGGGTCCTCCGGCAGCGGGCGGACACCCGGCCGCAGCGCACGCGTGAACAGCGCGTTGAGTGACGTGTAACCGGCGGGATCGGATTCCGCGGCCTCGGCGAGATTAAGCGGGTAGCGTGCGAGCAGCGTGTCTATCAGCCTGCGGGCGAGCCACGGGCGCTCGCTGCGCGCCAGGCGATGCATCAGCCGGGACAGACCGTGCTGGGGTGCAACGCGCTGGGCGAGCACGTGCAGGGATTCCCACGCGTGCTTCATTGCCGGCATCCCCTCACGGCGGATCCCGCCGCACGACGAACGTCACCGGCGTGTGCGCGTCACCGCAGCGGAACTCGAGGACCACGCGGTCCTGCTCTCCCAGCGCCGCGGCGGGATGCATCAGCATGAGGTGCAGCCCGCCGGGTGCCAGGGTCGCCGTGCCACCGGGCCCGATCTCCAGGACATCGTGCGCGATCATCCGCGCCTGGCCATCGCGCAGCACCGTCTCATGCAGCATCACGTGGCCGAACCCAGCGCCCTCGACCGCGGTAATCGCGAGGGGTGCGGGGCCGTCGTTCCGGAGGGTGCCATAGCCCGCGAGCATCTTCGATCCCGGGGGAGCCGCGCGGATCCAGGTTGCGCTCGCCACGAGCCCTTCGCATGCGGATGCGCCCGTGAACACGAGGGCGAGCGGCCAGGCGGCATGGCGAATCTTCATCGTGTCTCCATGAAATTGATGATCGCGCGCACCCGGCTCGCGAGTTCCCCGGGCGCGTGCGGGGGGGCGAACACGCCGAGAAACTCCTGTCGCGGTCCGATCAGCAGCACCGACGCCGTGTGATCGAACGAGTACTCTGCCGCGTCCCCGGTGTCCATCCTGGCGTACAGGATCCCGAGCTGCCGGGTGAGCAGGTCGAGCCGCTCCGGTTCAGCCGTGGCCGCTTCGATTGTCGGATCGAAGTAGTCCACGTATGCGCGCAGCGCTTCCGGGGTGTCGCGCGCCGCATCGACCGACACGAACACCACCTGCCCGCGTTGCGCGAACGCGGGCAGGTCGGCCAGCCGGGTGCGCACCGACGCGAGCGTCGCGAGCGTCGTCGGGCACACGTCGGGGCAGTGCGTGAAGCCGAAGAACATCAGGGTCCACCGGTCGCGCAGACGGCGGGTGTCGAAGCGGCCGCCCCGTGCATCGTCCAGCGCGAAGTCACCGAGCACGACCGGGTCGGGCCACAACAGCCCGGGGACGTCCGGCCCTGGGCCACCCGTGCGATCGGAACGCGCGAGATAGACGCCGGCGCTGAACGCGATCAGCGCGACCAGCGCGAGGGCGACGAACAGCAGGAAACGGGGGATCGGCGGCGGACTCTGCTCCATGGCGCGAGTATAGCGGAGGTCCATCCGGAGCCGGTCGGGTACACTATCGACCGTGCACGGTTCCGGCAGCGTCATGACCTGCCGACGACGCCATCAGGGACACGCAACGCAATGGTCACCAAGCTCGGCAAGTACGAGGTGGTTCGCGAGATTGGCCGCGGCAGCATGGGTGTCGTTTACGAGGCCTACGATCCTTACATCGATCGCCAGGTCGCGCTGAAGGTGGCGATGGCCGATGCGCTGAAGGACCGGGAATCCGGCGAACGCTTCCGCAAGATGTTCTTCAACGAGGCCCACACGGCCGGCATGCTGCGCCACCCGAACATCCTGGACATCTTCGACGCCGGGGTGGACGAAGACAAATGCTACATCGTGATGGAGCTGATCGAGAACGGAGATACGCTGCGCAGCTACTGCCGCAGCGACAACCTGCTCCCGGTCAACCAGGTCGCCGAGATCATCTTCCGCTGCGCCAAGGCGCTCGACTACGCGCATCGCCAGGGCGTCATCCACCGCGACGTCAAGCCGTCCAATATCCTTCTCACACTCGAGATGGACGTGAAAATCGCGGACTTCAGCATCGCGCACATCAACCGCACCGACATGTCCCAGACCATGCCGATGGGCTTCGTCGGATCCCCGCGCTACATGTCGCCGGAACAGGTCCAGGAAGATCTGATCACCTACCAGACGGACCTGTTCTCACTCGGGGTGGTGTTCTACGAAATGCTCAGCGGGCGTCACCCGTTCGGCGGCGAAAGCTTCGCCAACCTGATTCACCGGGTGATCCACGAAGATCCGGTGCCGCTGGAAACCTACCGGCCGGACCTGCCGCCGATCCTGAGCCGGATCGTGCTCAAGTGCCTGGAGAAGCTGCCTGAACGTCGCTATCGCATGGGGCTCGATCTCGCGTCGGATCTCAGCATGGCGTTCACGCATCTCGAGCGCCCGCAGGAGGACATTCCGGCGCGGGAGAAGTTCGAGCGGGTCAAGCCGCTCGATTTCTTCCGCGGCTTTCCGGACTCGGAGATCTGGGAGATCGTCCGTGCCAGTGTCTGGCAGGACGCCGTGCCGGGTGAAGCGATCATTCGTGAAGGCGACATCGACGATGCGTTTTTCGTGATCGTCGACGGCACTGTCGAGGTCGACAAGCAGGGCCAGTCGCTCGGCCGTCTCGGCAGCGGAGACTGTTTCGGCGAGATGGGGTTCCTGAGCCGCACGCGCCGGTCCGCCACCGTGACCGCGGTCGGCCACGTGTCACTCATGAAGGTCAACGCGACGCTCATCGAACAGGTGTCGGTGGACTGCCAGCTGCGTTTCAGCCGGGTGTTCCTGCGCGCGCTGTGCGAGCGCCTCGCACGCACCACCGAGTTCGCGGTACGCACCGCTGCGAGCACGCGCCCCACGTGAACCCGAAGCACCGGGCAGAAAGCCGGGTTACGGCGCCTTCGCCGTCCCGCGCTGTGCCGGCGGGCGGCGCGCCAGGTAGCGCGCCAGGGCCGCGCGCGTGGAAGAGTCGTGGTGAGGCGCCGGCTGGCCCTGCGCCATTTCGTCGAGCAGCGCCTGGGCCAGTTCCTTGCCGAGTTCCACGCCCCACTGGTCGAACGAATTGATCCCCCACAGCACTCCCTGCACGAAGGTCTTGTGCTCGTAGAGCGCGAGCAGCGCGCCGAGCGACGCCGGTGTCAGTGCGTCGAACATCAGCAGGTTGCTTGGCTGGTTGCCCGGTGTCGCGCGATGGCGCGGCAGGTCGATCCCGGCAATTGCGGGCGAGGACGCCGCCACTTCCGCCGCCGTGCGACCGTCCATCAGCGCTTCGGCCTGGGCGAGACAGTTGGCGACCAGCATGTCGTGGTGGCCGGGCGGCGAGCGCGGATTTGTCAGCGGCAGGATGAAGTCCACCGGGATGAGTCGCGTCCCCTGGTGCAGCAGCTGGAAGAACGCATGCTGCACGTTGGTCCCGACCCCGCCCCACAGCACCGGGGCGGTGTGGCCTTCGACCGGCGTGTTCGCCAGCGTGATCCGCTTGCCGTTGCTTTCCATTTCGAGCTGCTGGAGATACGCGGGAAGCTGCTGAAGGCGATCCTCGTAGGGGACCACCGCGAGCGTCTCCGCGCCGAGGTAGTTCGTGTTCCACTCGCCGATCAGCGCGAGCAGCACGGGCAGGTTGTCCGGCCACGGCGCGGCGCGGAAATGCGCGTCCATCGCCGCCGCGCCATCGAGCATCGCCTCGAACCCGGCCATGCCGATGGCGCAGGCAATCGGCAGCCCGATCGCCGACCACAATGAGAACCGCCCGCCGACCCAGTCCCACATGGGCAGCACGCGGTCGGGCGCGATGCCGAGCGCCGTGGCGCGATCGGGGCGGGACGTGATGGCGATGAAATGGGCGCCGAGCGCCGTCGCCGGCACGCCCGCGTCGCGCAGCCAGCGTTCCGCGGTGCGTGCGTTCAGCATGGTTTCCGGAGTCGTGAACGACTTGGATGCAATCACGAACAGGGTGCGCGCCGGCTCGAGCGGCGCGAGCTGCCGGTCGATGTCGCCGCCGTCGACATTGGACACGAAGTGCAAGCGCGGTCCGGCCACGCTGCGCTCGGCGAGCGCCTCGCAGGCCAGCAGGGGACCGAGGTGCGAGCCGCCGATGCCGATATTCACGACGTCCGCGATCGATTCGCCGGAATGCCCGCGCAGGCTGCCGTCGCGCACGGCGTCCACCAGCGCGCGCATGCGGTCCCGGACGGCGTGGACCTCCTGCGTGACGTCGCTGCCGTCGAGCACCGGGCCGGTGCCTCTTGCCGCGCGCAGCGCCACGTGCAGCACGGCGCGCTGCTCGGTGCGGTTGAGGGGTATTCCCGCGAAGAGTTCGTCGATGCGCGCGCGCACCGCGTGCGCGTCGGCGAGCGCGCAGAGCGCGCCGAGGGTTGGCGCATCGAGACGGTTCTTGCTGAAGTCGAGCACCAGGCCTGCCGCCTCGCGGGTGAAGCGGGCGGCCCGTTGCGGATCGGCGGCGAATGCCTCATCCACGCGCTGCGTGCGCCAGGCATCCGCATGTCGGGTCAGTTCGGCGTGCAGGGTCTCGCGTGTCTGGGTCACAGGGTTCTCCGGGTGGCACGGAATCGGATGGCGGTGTGCGGGCCCCGCGCGCAAGTCCCGACCCCGTCGGCCGCTACCCTGTGCGGGATGGCGGCGGGAGCCGGTGACCGGGCGCTGGCGACAAGCCGCGTGCGGGGACCCGGGCGCACGCCGGATCCGACCGCAGTCCACTATATCACCGTGATATCCTGAACCCGTTATGAGCGCCGATTTCCCCGAGCGGTTGGGCAAGTACGCGGTGATCCGCGAGATCAACCGCGGCAGCATGGGTACCGTGTACCTCGGGCATGATCCCTACCTGGATCGACCCGTCGCGATCAAGGTGGCGCATGCCGAGCAGCTCAAGGACGAGGATTCCGGTGAGCGCTACCGCAAGATGTTCTTCAACGAGGCCCATACCGCGGGCCGGCTGACCCACCCGAACATCATCAGCATCTACGACGCCGGGGTCGACGACGAGACCTGCTACATCATCATGGAGTACGTTGAAGGCGGCGCCACGCTCAAACCGTACTGTCGACCCGAACAGCTCCTTCCGATCGAGAAAGTGGTGGAGATTTCGTTCAAGTGCGCCAAGGCGCTGGATTACGCGCACCGCCAGGGCGTAATCCACCGTGACATCAAGCCGACCAACATCCTCGTCACGCAGGACATGGATGTGAAGATCGGCGATTTCAGCATCGCGCACCTGACGAAGATGGATGCCACCGAGACCATGCCACTGGGACTCGTCGGCTCTCCGCGCTACATGTCCCCGGAACAGATCACCGAGGACTACCTGACCAACCAGACGGATCTCTTCTCGCTCGGCGTCATCATGTATGAGCTGCTGACGGGGCGGCATCCGTTCACCGCCGAGAATTTCTCGCGACTCGTGCAACGCATCCTCAACGACGAACCCGCGCCGCTCGACGAACTGCGGCAGGGACTGAGTCCCGACCTGGTGAGAATCGTCGCACGGGCGCTCGCGAAGGATCGCAGTGCGCGCTACCAGATGGGCGGTGAACTCGCCGCCGATCTCAGCCGCGCGTTCGATCGGCTGCTCGAACATCCGCGCGAGAACCTGAGCGAGCAGGAGAAGTTCCTCGCCGTCAAGCAGCTCGAGTTCTTCCAGGGCTTTCCGGATGCCGAGGTATGGGAGATCGTGCGCGCCGGGCAGTGGCAGGACTACACCGACGGCTCCGAGATCATCCTCGAAGGGGAGCTCGACGATTCCTTCTACATCATCGTGCACGGCGAGGTGTCCGTGCGGAAGGCGAGCAAGGATCTCCGCACCCTGACTGCCGGCGACTGCTTCGGCGAAATGGGCTATCTTGCCAAGACCAAGCGCACCGCGACGATCGTGGCGCGCGGGGATACCTCGTTGCTCAAGCTGAACTCCACCGTGATCAACCAGGTGTCGCTGAACTGCCAGGTGCGCTTTCTGAAGGTATTTCTGCGCACCCTCATTCATCGCCTGTCGGTCACCACCGAGCGGATGTCGCAGGAGATCTGAATCTCCGCGGACAAGTCCCGGGTGGCGGCCCCGCACCCGAGGAGTTTCCGATGATGCGCGCCAAGACCTGCTCCCCGTCCCGGCTGCTCGTGAACGGTCTCCTGCTTGGTGCGCTCGCCGCGTGCGACGCGCCGCACGCGGACGTCACCCGCCTGCGGGTGCCGGAGGGGTTCGCGATCCACGTCTACGCCGAGGGTGTCGAGAATGCGCGGCAGCTCGCCGTCGGCCCCGAGGGACTGGTGTTCGTGGGGTCGCGCAGCGCCGGCAACGTGTACGCGCTGGTGGATGCGGACGGGGATCATCGCGCCGAGGAAGTGATCGTGGTGGCGCGCGATCTCGAGATGCCGTCCGGGGTCGCGTACCGGGACGGGGCACTGTACGTCGCGGCGCTCGACCGCGTGCTGCGCTTCCCGGACATCGCCGCGCGCTACCGGCAGCAACCGACGCCCGAGGTGGTCTACGATCGCCTGCCTGACGACACCCACCATGGATGGAAGTATCTCGCCTTTGCGCCCGACGGCAGCCTGTTCGTACCCGTGGGCGCCCCCTGCAACATCTGTCTCGAACCGGCGCCCTATGCCTCGATCCTCCGCTTCCCGCCGGGGGGCGGTGAACCCGGGGTCTTCGCGTCCGGCGTGCGCAACTCGGTCGGACTCGCCTTCCATCCGGACACGGGTGACCTCTGGTTCACGGACAATGGCCGCGACTGGCTCGGCGACGACCTGCCGTCGTGCGAACTCAACCGCGCACCGGCGCCCGGCCTGCACTTCGGCTTCCCGTTCCGCCACGGGCGCGCCGTGCCCGATCCCGACTACGGCGGGCAGGTGCCCGCCGGACAGGCATTCACGCCGCCCGCGCTCGAACTGGGGGCCCATGTGGCACCGGTCGGGCTGCTGTTTCACCGACACGCTGCGTGGCCGGAGCCTTATCGCCGCAACCTGTTCATCGCCGAGCACGGGTCGTGGAACCGCTCGCGCAAGAGCGGCTACCGGGTGGTACGCGTGGTGCTCGACGAATCGGGCAGCGAGGTCGTCGCGCACGAGCCGTTCGTGACCGGCTGGCTGGAAGGGGAGACGGCATGGGGTCGGCCTGCGGACCTCGCGGAACTGCCCGACGGCTCGGTCCTGATAGCCGATGACGGCGCCGACCGGGTCTATCGGCTGTATCATCGCGCGGAATGAGATCAGCCCTCGCAAACCCCGCGCCCGCATGACCATGACGCCGCAAACCGCGCTTGCGACGTTGCGTGCGCAAGCCGGTGTCGCGCCTGCGGACATGGCCCTTGCGCCGCTCTTCGAACATTGGCTCAAGCGTGACCAGTGGCATGCCCGCACGGAAGCATTGGCACTTGCCGTCGGGGTTGAACCGGCGCGTTGGGCCACGCTGCGCATGGCGCCCGCCGCGAACGCTGCGGCAGACGCGTTGTGGCGGTCCTTGGCCGAGGACCTGGGCTGCGGCGAAGCGGCGGATCCCGCCATCGCGCCGCGCGAGCTGGACACCTGGGCGCGGCGCCACGCGCTCGCCCTGCCGGACGCGTTGGCGCGGCTGCTCGAGTTCATCGGCCGCGTGCTGCCCGCGGCGCTGCCGGATCGCGGCGGGCACGACCCGGCACTTGCCGACGATCGCGCCACCATTCTCGGTGCGGCGCTCGCGCTTGCGACGCGTCGGCCGCACGCCTGCCTCGATGCGGAAGGGTACTGGGACGGCGCCGCGATCGCGCGGCAGATCTTTCGCCAGGCCGTGTACTGGTTTCCGCTCGGACCGCCAGCGCTCCCGGAGCCGGAGGCGGCTGAACTCATCGGGCGCTACCTGCCGACGCGTTCCGAAACCACCGACTTTTCCTGAACCACGGGTGATTCCGCATGACCGCGCTCTATCCTGACATCGATCCCGACGGCCTCCTGGAGTATTCCGTCGTCTACACGGACCGCGCGCTGAACCACATGTCGCGCACGTTCCAGCAGGTCATGAAGGACGTCTCCCGCGGACTCAAGACCGTGTACGGCGCACGCGCCGCGATCGTCGTGCCTGGCTCCGGCACGTTCGGCATGGAGGCGGTTGCGCGGCAGTTCGCAACCGATCGCCGCTGCCTCGTCGTGCGCAACGGCTGGTTCAGCTACCGCTGGACGCAGATCCTCGAGATGGGGCGCATTCCTGCCGCGGCAACGGTGCTGAAGGCGCGGCAGGTTGGCGCTGGCGGCACGCGCGCGCCGTTCGCACCGGCCCCGGTGGAGACGGTCGTCGAAACCATCCGCCGGGAGCGCCCCGAGGTGGTGTTCGCGCCGCACGTCGAGACCTCGGCCGGGATGATGCTGCCGGACGCGTACCTGCGCGCGGTGGCCGACGCCGTGCACGCGGTGGACGGCCTGTTCGTGCTGGACTGCGTTGCGTCCGGCGCGATATGGGTGGACATGGCCGCGCTCGGCGTGGATGTGCTGGTCACCGCCCCGCAGAAGGGCTGGAGCAGCGCGCCGTGCTGCGGGCTGGTGATGCTCGGCGAGCGCGCGCGCGCACGCATCGATGCGACCACCAGCACGAGCTTCGCCGCGGATCTCAAGCGCTGGCTGCAGATCATGGAAACCTACGAAGGCGGTGCGCACGCCTACCACGCAACCTTGCCGACGGACGGGCTGCGGCGCCTGTCCGCGATGATGGCGGAGGCCGAACAGGCCGGTTTCGCGCGGCTGCGCGACGCGCAGCAGGCGTTGGGTGACCGGGTCCGCGCGCTGCTCACCGCGCGCGGCTTCCCGAGCGTTGCCGCGGCGGGCTTCGAAGCGCCGGGGGTGGTGGTCTGCTATACCGACGACCCGGACATCCACAACGGCCGCAAGTTCGCGGCCGCGGGACTGCAGATCGCGGCCGGCGTCCCGCTTCAGTGCGACGAGCCGGCCGATTTCCGCACGTTCCGGATCGGGCTGTTCGGGCTCGACAAGCTGCTGAATCCGGCGCGCACCGTCGCCAGCCTCGAAGCCGCGCTGAACACCCTGGGCTGAGCGGCACCGCCGTGTCCGCCGCGCTGACGCCGCTGCAGGTCATCGACTTCCTCGGCGTTGTGGTGTTCGCGGTCAGCGGCGCACTCGCGGCCGGCCGCAAACACCTGGACTGGTTCGGCGTGCTCGTGATCGCGACGGTCACATCGATCGGCGGCGGTACCCTGCGTGACGTGCTGATCGACCGGCACCCGGTGTTCTGGATCCAGGACACGCGCTACCTGTGGACGATCTTCGCGGCCACGCTGTTCACGATCATCGTGGTGCGCTACCGCGCGATCCCGCTGCGCGCACTGCTCGTGGCCGACGCACTCGGACTGGCGCTGTTCGCCATCAGTGGCGCGCGCATCGCGGAGAACATGGGGCATGGCGGCATGGTGGCCGTGGTGCTCGGCACTATGACCGGCGTGGCGGGCGGCATGGGGCGCGACATCCTGCTCGCCGAAATCCCGCTGCTGCTGCGCAATCGTGAGGTCTACGCGACCGCCGCGATCCTCGGTATCGGCGTGTACCTCACGCTGCAGGCGGCCGGGATCCCGCGCGCGACGGCCGGCTATGCCGGCATGGCCACGATCGCGGGCCTGCGCTTCACGTCGATCTTTCTCGGGTTGCGGATGCCGGCGCTGCGCATCGGCGAGCCGCGGACGGAATAGGCCGGCGGTTCGATCCGCCGTCGCGCCTCAATGCCCTTGCCGGGCGCACCCGGCAGCCCGGGTCGAAACGTTTGCAACAATCCGCGATCTTTTGCGCCATCGTCCCGTTACGTGGCAGGTCCAGGCTTGCACCATCGCTTCCCGATGTCCGGGGAGCGAATCCACGAACGAGGAGATCCAACATGAATGCACAGACTTCATTTTTCGCGGTGGCACTGATCGCGAGTGCGTTCGCCCAGCAGGATGCGCGGGCGCACGGGTTCGCTCCCTGGACGACCCCGGGGGATCGACGGGCGCCGAGCGCGGACGCGTTCGACGCGACAGTGTCCGTGACGGGGGGCTTCGCGCCCTGGACACGGACGCTGACGGTGCCCGCGCAGTACGCCGGTCCGGCCGGCTCGGTGCGCGTCAGCATCGGCATGGTCGGCTTCGGTCCGTGGCAGGTGCCGGATGCGTGATCGGCCAGGCTCCCGCGCGGCGGTCGCCAGGGCCTCCGCGCGCGGAACCTTCGCCTGCGCGATATGCACATGATGTGGTACAACAAACACGTTCAGGGACGGGGCGACGTGCGCCCCGCGGTCCCGGACCCGTGCAGGGATGCGACGACCGCCGTTGCGCCGGTCACCCGTGCCTGTCCCGGAGTGATTATGACGACTTCCGCCAGCATCCTCGTCGTCGAGGACGATGAGGACATCCGCCAGCTCATTGCCGAGTACCTGGGTGCTCAGGGCTATGCCGTGCAGACGGCGGCCACCGGGGCGCAGGCTCGCGAATGCCTGCTGGCCGAGCGCCCTCAGCTCGTGATCCTGGATGTCGGGCTGCCGGACGATGACGGACTCGCAATCGCACGCCATGTGCGCGAGCAGCTCGACATCGCGATCATCATCGTCTCGGGCGCCAACGAGCCGATCGACCGCATCGTCGGACTCGAGGTGGGTTCCGACGATTACCTCAGCAAGCCGTTCGACATCCGGGAACTGCGCGCGCGGGTGAAGAATGTCCTGCGCCGGTATCGCGCGGCGGCAACACCGGGCGTGACGGCGACTCCCGATCCGCGCCGTATCGAGCTTGGCCGAGGCATGTTCGACCTCGACGCGCGGATGCTGATCGACACCAGGGGCGAGGAGATCCCGCTCACCGCGTCCGAGTACGACATGCTCAAGGTGCTGGTGGAGCGTCCCCGGAGACCGCTCAGCCGCGACCAGATCATGACCTTGATGCGCAACCGTGAATGGGACCCGTACGACCGCAGCATCGATATCTGCGTCGCGCGGCTGCGCCGCAAGATCGAGCGCGATCCGGAGAATCCCGAAGTCCTGAAAACGGTACGCGGCATCGGCTACATGTTCGTGCCGCCGCGTCGCGTGTAACGCGCGCGTTTCATTTGTAGGCGGCGTGTATCCACCCGGGTCGCCCCGCGCGCCGCTGACTAGACTCGAAGGCAACTGCCGCGGAGAACGTCATGCATCAGCCCCTCCCGAAACTCCAACCGAGCGCCACGCCGAACGTCGGCGACGTGTTCACCGCCGGCCTGCTGGAGGCCGCCACCCGCGTCACGGCAGCCACCGGGGACGCGGTGTTCGATGAAGTCGCGCGCGCCGTCGCGAACCTGTTCGATGCCGACATCGCCTTCGTCGGCCTGCGGGCCGAACGGCCCGAGGGACCGTTCATCGAGACCTGCGCCTGCTGGATGGACGGACAGCCCGCCGACAACATCGCCTATCCCCTTGCGGGAACACCGTGCGAGGACGTCGTCGGTCGCGAATTCCGATATTTCCCGTCCGATGTCTGCAGCGGTTACGCCGATTCCGACCTCATCGAACTCCGCATCCAGGCTTACGCGGGCCTGCCGCTGATCGGCGCCGACGGGCGGGCGCTGGGGCTGATCGTCGCGATGTCGCGGCGCACCCTCGCGCACGCGGCGTGGATCGAACCGATCCTCCGGCTGTTCGCCGAGCGCGTGACATCGGAGGTGGAACGACGCTCCGCGTCGATCGCGCTGCGCGATGCCGAGGAGAGCTACCGGGCGATCTTCGACGCCGCCGAGGATCCGATCTTCGTGCACGACCCGGCGTCGATGCGCATCGTCGATGTGAACGCCAAGGCCTGCGACGTCTACGGTTACTCGCGTGAGGAATTCGCGGGGGTGACGGTGGCCGACATCAGCTCCGGCCTGCCGTCGTTCACCGCGGACGATGCCGAGTACTGGATCGACGTCGTCAAGCGCGAAGGAATCGCCGAATTCGAGTGGCATCGCCGCAACCGCGACGGCAGCCTGCACTGGGACGAAGTCCGCCTGAAGGCGGCGACGATCGGCGGGCGACCGCGCATCCTCGCGTTCACGCGTGAGATCACCGATCGCAAGCACGCCGAGGACGCGCTGCGTGCGAGCGAGGCGATGTACCGCGCCATCTTCAATGCATCGATGGACGGGTTCGCGCTGGCCCGGCAGGACGGCACCCTGGTGGACGTCAACGACGCGCTCGCGGCGATGACCGGCTTCGACCGTGACGAGTTCGTCGGACGCAACGCGGTGACCTTCCTGCCCCCGGAGCATCGCGCCGAAGGCGCGGCGTTCCTGCGCGATGTCTTCGACAAGGGCTACGCACGGGCTGAGCAGAAGGCGCGCGCAAAGGACGGGCACGAGCTGCGCTTCGAGCCGCGCGGAGTGCCCGTGCACTACCAGGGCGAGCCGCACGCGCTGATCGTGATGCGCGACATCACCGAGGCGCGCGCCCAGCAGCGCGCGCTGATGCGCAGCGAGAGCCGTCTGCGTGCGACGATCGAAGCTGCGCTGGATTGCATCGTTGCGATGGACGAGCGCGGGCGCGTGATCGATTTCAACCCGGCGGCGGTGCGTCTGTTTGGCCGCCCGGCGGAGACGGCGGCGGGGCAGAGTTTCGTCGAACTGCTGGTGGCGCCCGCCGACCGTGCAAGGGTGGCCGACGAGATGTCGCGCGCGGTGGCCGAGATGGCGTCTCCACGCGCCGGTCGCAGGATCGAGATCGCGTGCCTGGATGCCGCAGGCCGCGAGATCCCGATGGAACTCGCACTCGGCATCGCGCGCACGCGCAACCTGACCATCGCCATCGCGTATCTGCACGATCTCTCGGAGCGCCGGGCCAGCGAGCGTGCACACACGGAACTCGAACAGCAGCTCCGTCAGGCGCAGAAGATGGAAGCAGTGGGCCAGCTCACCGGCGGGATTGCCCACGACTTCAACAACATCCTGACCAGCATCATCGGGTACATCGACCTGGCCCGGGAGACCGATGCAAGCGATGGCGAGGACGGCATCGTCGATGTCGCACGGTTTCTGCAGCGTGCCCGGCGCGCGGCGAAGCGCGCGCAGGACCTGGTGCAGCAGATGCTGACCTACAGTCGTGGATCGCGCGGCGAAGCGCGGCCGGTGCAGGTGCGGAGGCTGGTTGGCGAAGTGCTCAGCATGCTGGAGGCGACCCTGCCCGCCAGCGTGCAGATCGAAGTGGAGGGGTCGGAGGAGCTGCCGGTGGTGTCGCTCGATCCGGTGCACGCGACGCAGGCGCTGATGAATCTCTGCATCAATGCCCGCGATGCGATGCATGGCCGCGGCGTGCTCACGGTGGAGCTGCGTCAGCGCGAGGTGCAGGGCGCGCGCTGCGCGTCGTGCAGGCACGTGATTGCCGGCGAGTTCGTCGAGATTGGCGTGAGCGATACCGGCGAAGGCATGACCCCGGAGCTTCTCGAACGGATCTTCGATCCGTTCTTTTCCACCAAGCCGCAGGGCAAGGGCAGCGGGATGGGTCTCGCGACCACGCACGGCATCGTGCACCAGTACGGCGGGCATGTCCTGGTGGAGAGTACGCCAGGCGCGGGCACCACGTTCCGCCTGCTGCTGCCGCCAGGCATCCGCGCGCACACCGATGAAAGCGAGCCGGCACCCCCGGAACCCCGCGCCGTCCGCCGCCCGCTCAGCGGGCACGTGCTGGTGGTGGACGACAATCCCGCAGTGGGTGAATTCATGCGCGACCTGCTGTCGCGCTGGGGACTCAAGGTCACGTTCGTGCAGCACGCACTGCGTGCCTCCGCCTTGTTCCACCAGAACCCGCAGGCCTTCCGTTTCGTCCTGCTCGACCAGACCATGCCGGAGAAATCCGGCCTCGAACTCGCGCGCGGCATGCTCGCGGCCGCCCCCGAGATCCCGGTGATGATCTACACCGGTTACAGTGATGCGCTGACGGAAGACGCGGTGGTCGCCTCGGGGTGCCGCGCACTGCTGCGCAAGCCCGTGGACACGGCCCGCCTGCGCGCGATTGCGGAGGAGATCTGCGCGGCCGCGTGAACCTGCGTACTTTCCGGTTCACCGCGAACTGCGTCGTACGATGACGTGAGCGAAGGGCGCGGTTGGCGTCAAGGGGCGTGACGGCCCCGGACACGGCGTCGATAATGCCGTGACCACCCCGGAGGCCGAACCATGAGCACACTCTCGGAAGCGGAGAGCAGCCGATTCGCGACGATCTCGGAAGGCGACCTGACCCTCCGCCTGCATTACAACGAATTCGGCGCGGGCGAACGGACCGTCGTGATGCTCCACGGTTCCGGGCCCGGCACCAGCGGCTGGGCCAATTTCAATCGCAATGTCGAACCGCTGGTCGCCGCCGGCTACCGTGTGATCCTGATGGACTGCCCGGGCTGGTCGAAGAGTGACCCGGTCGTCTGTACCGGCGCGCGTTCGGAGCTCAACGCGCGCGCGCTGAAGGGGCTGCTGGACGCGCTCGGGATCGCGCGGGCGCATCTCGTCGGCAACTCGATGGGCGCCCACAGCTGCGTGATGTTCGCGCTGATGAATCCCACGCGCGTATCCAAGCTCGTGCTGATGGGCGGCGGCACGGGAGGCATCAGTTCGATGACCCCGATGCCGACCGAAGGGATCAAGCTGATGACCGCGCTGTATCGCGATCCGACCCTCGACAACCTGGAACGCATGATGAACGCGTTCGTCTACGACACGAGCAACCTGACATCGGCGATGTACCAGGCGCGCCTGGACAACATGACGGCGCGGCGCGATCACCTGGAGAACTTCGTGAAGAGCGCGGACACCAACCCGCGCCAGTATCCGGATGTGGGCACACGGCTCGGCGAGATCTCGGCACCCACGCTGATCGTGTGGGGCCGCGACGATCGCTTCGTGCCGCTGGACGTCGGGCTGCGCCTCGTTGCCGGGATCCCGAATGCCGAACTGCACGTCTTCAACCGCTGCGGCCACTGGGCGCAGTGGGAGCATGCCGAGCGGTTCAACCGGCTGGTGGGGGATTTCCTGGGTGATTGAACCGGTACGCGCGATTCCTCGCCGTCGTTCGGCGCGCGGGGCCACCGCCCCGCACTGCATGTGACCCTGCGCGGATGAAGATCTGGGTGGATGCCGATGCGTGCCCGGTGGTGGTCCGCGAAATCCTGTTCCGCGCCGCAGAGCGCACGGAGATCCAGGTCACGCTGGTGGCGAACGCGTTCCTGCGGGTGCCCGAATCGCCGTACATCCGCTTCCTGAAGGTCCCGCGCGGTTTCGACGTGGCCGACCAGCGTATCGGCGCGGAGCTCGCAACGGGCGACCTGGTGGTCACCGCCGACATCCCGCTGGCGGCCATTGTGATCGAACAGGGTGGCCATGCGCTCAGCCCGCGCGGCGAACTGTTCACGGCAGACAACATCCGCAGCCTGCTCAGCCTGCGGGACTTCATGGACACGTTGCGCTCCAGCGGAGTCCGCACCGGCGGGCCGCCACCGCTCTCCGCAAGCGATCGCAAGGCATTCGCGGATGCGCTGGATCGCTTCCTGACGCGCCACGGCACTCCCAGGACCTGATTACGCCTGTCTCACGCCGATTTCATCGGACAGGCCGGTTCCACATGGCCTGGGGCGGAGGCCGTGGGACGATCTCCCGACTTCTTCGCGAAGATCA
>JBFWUN010000051.1:23212-28700 GCA_050247235.1 Gammaproteobacteria bacterium | reverse complement strand
GCGCCCGATCTCTATACTGTCTTGCAGATTCGTGCGGCCGTGCGCCGCGAGGACCGTCCGGCATGGCACCCGCCGCTTCCGACCCCGCCGAACCCGCGCAGCTCGCGCATGAGCGGGATCGCCTGGGCTTTGTGCCGCTCGCGCTGGCGGGACGGCACACGGGCTCGCACGGCATCGCCGCGCTGTACGCCGGCACCGTGCGGGACGTCCGCAAGCACGCCTACCCGGATTTCCATACCCTGACGTTCGCGCTCGGCGGCGACGCACTGACCTGCGTCGATCCGGGACGCGGCGTCCAGGCCGAGATGGGGGCCGGTACCGTGACCGTACAGCCGGCGGACGTCGAATCGATCTGGCGTTCACGCGGGCCCGCGCGCTGGCTTCAGTTCTACCTGTCGACATCCTTGGTGATCGACTGCGCCCGCGACCTCGGCGTGACAGCGCCCGAGAGGCTGTCGCTCGCGCGACGGCCGGCGATCGACTCGCCGGACGTGGTGCGCGTGCTGTACGCGTGCGCGCGGCGGCTCGCGGACGGCAGCGCCGCGGAATCTGCCGCGCTCGACGACTGGTCGCGCATGCTCGCTGAATCGCTCGTGCGGGCACACCTGCTCCCGCGCCCGCCGCGCGCGGCCGCGTGCACAGCGCCGCTGTCACCGGCCCGGGTGGATGCAGCCCGCGCGTACATCGCCGCGCACCTCGGTCCCGGACTCACGGCGACCGCCGTTGCCGAGGCGCTCGGCCTCAGCCGCTTCCACTTCACGCGCGGCTTCGCGGCCGCAACCGGCGAGACGCCGTACCAGGTGATCCAGCGCGAGCGTCTCCGCGCGGCACGCCGACTCGTCACCGGGACCGCGCGGCCGCTCGCCGATATCGCCAGTGATCTCGGCTACGCGCACCAGGGTCACATGTCCGTCGCGTTCACGCAGGCGCTCGGCATCAGCCCGGCCAAGGTGCGGATGCTCGCGCGAGGCGCGCGCACCGGTGGACACCGCAGTCCCGGCGACTCCCCGGCGTGACCCGGGTCATTGCCTGCGGTGGTCGCCGCTCGCTAGAGTCCGTCCGGTTCTCCTCCCCGCAACCACCCGGGACCTGATGGCCACTGCCGATCCGATTGAACGTCGTGCTGCCGTGTTCGCGGCGGATGCCGTGGGTTTCTCGCGGCTGATGCACGATGACGAGCGCGCGACGCTCGCCATCCTGGACGACTACCGCGGCGTGTTCCGCGATGCGATCGCCGGGCATGGCGGGCGACTGGTGGACATGGCGGGTGATTCGGTGCTGGCGGTGTTCGACGCCCCGGCCGCTGCGGTCCGCGCGGCGCAGGCGGTGCAGCACGAACTCGCGGCACGCAACGCCGCGCTGCCCGCGGCGCGGCGGCTGTGGTACCGCATTGGTGTGCACGTGGACGACGTGCTGGAGAAGCAGGACGGCACGGTATACGGCGATGGCGTCAATGTCGCCGCACGGCTGCAGGCGATGGCGTCGCCCGGCGGCATCAACGTGTCCGGCCAGGTCTACGCGGCGGTGCGCGATGAGATCGCCGCGCCGTTCACCGCGCTCGGCGAGCACGTGCTGAAGAACATCGCGGAGGCCCTGACGGTGTACCGCCTGGAAGGTGTGGGCGCCGGCGAACACGTGGAAGCCGGTCCGCAGGCCACCGCGGTGAAGCTGCGGCCGACGGTGCGCGTGCTGCCGCTGAGTGTCATCAGCGGCGGCGCGGATGCGGAATCGCTCGCCGCCGGCCTGCATGCAGACATCCTCAACGGACTCGCGCGGCAGACCGCCGTGGACGTGTCGGGCACGGCCTCCGCGGCAGGCGCGCCGGCGGTCGCTGCCGACTTCGAACTGCAGGGCAGCGTGCGCGGCGCGGGCGACAAGGTGCGGCTGTCGTTCGCGCTGACCGATATCGCCGCGCGACGCGAAGTCTGGACCGAGCGCTACGACCGCCCGCTCACCGACATCTTCGACCTCGAAGACGAGATCGCACGGGCGGTCGCCTCCGCGGTGCGCCTGCGCATCAAGGCGGATGCGTTCGCGAAGCTCCGCGACACCCCCAATGCGCGGCTGACGGACCAGGAACTGCTGTCCAAGGCCGCCGGATACTTCGTGCATTCCGTCGGCCACAACGATGAAGTGGCGGAAATTCTCGGCCTGGTGCTCGCGCATGCACCGGACAACGCGATGGCGCACGCGATGTGGACGTTCTGCCGGCACCGCGCGTTCGAACTTTCTCCGCTCGCGATTCCGGCAGATGCGTGCGCCGACATGGTCGCGCACAGCGAGCGTGCGCTCGCGCTCGATCCGGACGGCTTCTTCGGCCACCTGGTCAGCGCGTTGGTGCAGCAGGACGTGCTCGGCAACCTGAACGCGGCCGCAGTGCACGCGGAAATGGCCTTCCGGCTGAACCCGGGGTTTTCGACCGCGCTGGCGATGGTCGGCATCGTCAGGGTCCACCAGGGAGACGTGGCGGAGGGCCTGCGGCTGCTCGGCAACGGCCTCGATGCCGCTCCCGAGGATCCGCATCGCTTCCGGCACCTGCGCGAACTCGCGCTCGGCCAGTGGCTTGCTGGCGATCCGGGGCGCGCGGCGCAGACGATGGAGAAGCTGCTGCGCCAGGCCCCGGCGCTGCTGCGTAACGAGCTGGTCGCGGCGGCCATGTTCCAGCTCGCCGGCAGAGCCACGGAGGCCAGACGACTGATCGCCGCGCTGTGGGAACGCGCGCCGGCGCTGTCGATGACGACGCTACGGCCGACGAACTTCGGCGAACCGGTGACCCGAACGGCATTCGAACAGGCGCTGCGCGACGCGGGTGTCCCGGCGTGAGTTCGCATTCGTCGTCGTGAGGCGGACCGAGGTCCGCGCCGACGACGGCGAACTGCCGGCGTTGACGCTGATGCCCACAAGTCCGAAATCGGGGACAGACCCCGTTTTCACTGGCGAAGCCGGGAAAACGGGGTCTGTCCCCGATTTCCGATTCGTGGACAGCGCCTCGGCAGTGACGCCGGGCTAGCGCGTGCCCGTGCCCATCACGTAGGTCGTCATCAGCTCCGCGCGCACGGCGATCTCCGGCGGTTCGTCGATCAGCAATTCGGAGACGTTGGCGGCGAGCCGTATCGCAAGCAGCGCGAAGCCGATGCTCAGGAGGGTGCCGGCGTAGACCAGGGCCGCCGACGGCGCATCGAAATGCAACGCAATGACGAGCGGCCCGCCGAACCCCAGGTTGCCCATGATGAAAATCGCGGGAAACAGCGCGAAGAGCGCCAGCAGGGAGACCGGCCGGGAGACACGCCGGCGCAGCACCGCGGCAGCCACGGCGAAACACATCACTTGCGCCGTCTCCAGGATCCCGATCACGAGCGGATACTCGAAAACCCGGAACACGTGCGGCCCCCAGTACTCGTAGCAACCGGCGTTGATGACGGTCATCTCGAACGTGCACGACATCGCGAACTCGATCCCGGCCCACACGTAGAGATCGTTCGGCTGATACGTGCCGCTCGCAATGCGCCGGTTGATGAAGAGCGCGGGGGTCGCATAGAGAATGGCGTAGCCGCTGTGGGTCCACACCGGCTGCGGGATCCCGAATGCCGAGAAATGCGACCACATGCCGGGGGCGTAGAACCACAGCATCATCGCGGTGTCGTACAGTGGCTCGACGAACGCACCCACGATCACCGCGAGCACCAGCAGCACGTAGAACGGGGTCCGCTCGCGCAGGCTGTAACGCAGTGCAACGAGGAGCAGCAGTGCAGTCAGACCCCAGCTCGCGGCGGTCACGATGGTCTGCATCGTGAGGTTGAGCGGATGGTCAACGGGCGCGGTCAGCATCGCAGGGACTCCTCGCGGCAGAGAGAGACAGTTTACTTAACGCGATCGATCAGGAGCAGCAGGGACAGTTTACCTATCTGCATCAGGTAGACCGTCCCCTTCTTCCGCCCCTTCCACTTCAGCCTGCGGGCTGGATCAGCAGCGCCGTTCGCCCGCTGATCTCCACTTCGAGCTTGGCGCGTCCGGCATCGTCCGCGCTGAACGCGAGATCCGGCCGGCCGGCCACCGTGTACGCCGCGCCGGGTGCGAGGCGCGCGAGGCCGAGCGTGTGCCGGCCCAGGCCGCGGCCCGGCTGCAGCACGAGATCGAGATCGCGGCCGGTGCTGGTGGCCTTGGCGACCAGCACCTCCGGGTAATTCACCTCCGCCAGCTGCGGTCCGCTGCGCGCGGATTCCGGCGGCGCCTT
Source organism: Gammaproteobacteria bacterium (assembly GCA_050247235.1). Classification (GTDB taxonomy): domain Bacteria; phylum Pseudomonadota; class Gammaproteobacteria; genus CAIKBL01. Next base: position 24,466 of record JBFWUN010000051.1, on the reverse strand, counting down.
CGTGAAGGAATTGCGGAAGTCACCGGTCTTCATCAGCTTGGCTTCGACCGCCCACACGTTGGCGAGCGTGGAGGCCTCGCGATAACCCGTGACACCGTCGGTCACTTCACGCCCGCAGTCCTGGTCCATCGAGCGCAGCGCGGCGTCTGCCAGGTCATCATCGCCGAACTCGCGGCCGCACATCGCCACCGCCGCGTACGCGAACAGCGCGCCGCGGCGATAATTGCCGGGATCGATGGTGTCCAGGAACGTCAGCGCTTCGGGCGGAATGCTGAGACGCGGATTGCCGTCCGCGTCCGGCGCGATGCAGTAGCCGAGTTCCTTGCGACCAATCGCCCACAGGCGCCGCGCGAGACCCGGCGAGAACACGTTGGCGAAGAACGCGAAGCCTGCCTCGCCCGCGTAGAACGGGATCTCGAGACCCGTCCAGTACGAGCGCAGGCCGATCAGCGAACCCTTGCGATCCATGAACTCGGTCTCGAGCATGCGCATCCAGTGCGGGAGTACGCTCCGCGCGTAATCCGTGCCGAACACCGCGTCGTGCGCGGCGAGCGACCCGAGCCCGTACATGTTGCACACCGGGTACACCCAGTTGGGCTCGCAGGGGAACAGGAAGAAGTCGGAACGCTTGTAGTTGTCGAGCACCGACTGCGCGAGCGTGTGCGCGCTGTGCGGATACGCGGTGCGTTCGTTCAGACGGAAGGTCAGGCTGCCTGGTTCGCCGTACCGATGGTCACCGGAACTCAGCATGTACTGGTTCACGTGCATGCCGTACCAGCCGGTCAGCATGATGTTGTCCTTCTTCGCCGGATCGAAATCCTTGAAGTTGAAGTGACCCCACATCGATTCCAGCACCCAGTAATCCCACACCCGCTTCACGAGGTATGTCTCGACGAGATTACGCTGTGCCTGGTCGAGGTAGCCGGCGAAATTCGGTGCGTAGTGGCTGCGCAGCATGCCAAGCGCGAAGCCGAGGTGGTTGATCTGGTAGCGCAGCGCGGCGGGCTGGAACTGGTCGATGATCGTGTAGCCCGCGTACTCACCGACGGGCTGCAGCGCACGGTCCAGCACGTAGCGCGCCGCGGACAGCTGTTCGGTGGAGAGCTCACGCGTGCCGGTTGTCGGTTCGTCGCGCACGCGCTCGATGACTTCGACCAGCGAGCCCGGGAAAAACTGCTGACGCGTCGCGTAGCGCGCGAGATCCGCTGTTTCGCGCTGCTGACCCTTGCGCCGGAAGTGGTAATAGACGCCCGC
>JBFWUN010000051.1:15587-23112 GCA_050247235.1 Gammaproteobacteria bacterium | reverse complement strand
GGAAAATCGGAGTTTGTCCCCGGATTTCGGATGCCGGGGTCGCCCCGGTTTCCATGGTGCGTGGGTCAAGCGTAGGCGAACTCCGGGACGGACGTCCACGCTGCCGCGCGGATTTTGCATTGCACGATGCGAGGTCCGGCTTCGGGGACCACGCCCCGGGTGCGGTCCCCGGTGGGCGATTTGACCCGCGCGCCGCGCCCCCCGTAACGTGCGGGGCAGACTGCGGCGCCCCGCCGCCGGCTTCCGCACCATCATCGAGGTATCCCATGCAGACCATCGGCAAACTGCTCCCGGCCGACGAACAGCTCACGCACCAGATCATCGACACCTTCGCGACGGTGGCGGAATCGGACCTGGCGTGGACGGAGAAACTCTGGACCCCGTCGTCGCGCAAGGACGGCAGCCTGCAGATCGACGTCGGCCTGGGGCGTTACCAGAACCGCGACGTCATCGACGCGTTCGCCGGCATTTCGCGCGGGCGCGAGCAGTGGACGGTGCGGGCGAGCCGGGAACTCTCCAGCGATCCGCTCGGCACCCATGTCGGCCCCATTCATTACGAAGTCATCGAACCGCTGAAGAAGATCCGCTGGCGGCTGGAGCAGAACGACATCATCCCGCTGCGCTTCGACGTGACGTTCGACGCGGCGTTCCCCGCGTTCTTCGAGGATCGCCACATCCAGCGCGACGAGCGCGGCTTCCGCGTGGTCTCCAACGTGGTGCGCTACCACCAGGCCGGCGTGCCGAGCGGCTGGGTGGAGATCGAAGGCAGACGCGAGGAGATCAAGCCGGACGACTGGTTCTCCTATCGCGATCACTCGTGGGGCATCCGGCTCGACGTGGGCGCGCCGCCCACGGATCTGCGCCCGGCGCGCGATTTCGGCGAGCGCAAGTTCGAGGACTCCAAGTTCCTGCTGTTGTGGAGCCCGTTCCTGCTGCAGCACAAGGACGGATCGCGCTACGAATACCACTTCTACCTGCAGATCCGCGGCGACGAGGTGTTCTATTTCTCCGGCTACCGCAACCACGCGGACGGCCGCCAGGAACGCATCGCCCGCGTGCGTCACCAGCTGCGGTTCGACGACGACACGCGCCGCCTGCTCGGCGGGCAGCTGTTCATCGACATGCTGAACGGCGAGACGCGGACGATCGACGTGGAAGTCATGGGGGAATCCGGCTTCTACCTCTCCACCGCGCTGTACCTCGGCTTCGATGGCAGGAAGCACGGCAACTGGCGCGGCGAGCTGCACCTGGACGGCGAGCGTATCCCGGACATCACGGCGCCCGAGCTCCGCAAGCGCTGCGCCACCGCCGTGCGCGACACCATCATCAAGGTGCGTGACGGCGACGCCACCGGCTATGGTCTGCTGGAGCCCATCGTGCTCGGCGACTGGCCTGAGATGAATCTCTCCTCGCGCCGCACGCGAGGCTGAGCGATGTCACGGGATCTTGCGCGCATGCTGTCCGGCCTGCGCGACTACCTTGGTTGCGGTGACACGCTGACCGGCATCGTGCCGCTGTCCACCGGTCATTCCAACGAGACCTACCGGCTGGACGGCATCGATCGCATCCTGCGCATGCCGCCGTCCAAGGAAGGCCTGCTGCCGCCGTACGACATGGCGGCCCAGCACGCGGTCCTCGCCGCGATGGGCAACGCACCGGACGGGCCGCCGGTGCCGCAGGTCTACGAGCTCTGCACCGATGCCGAGGTGATCGGCGACCCGTTCTTTCTCATGGCGCACCTGCGCGGCGAGGCGTTCGAGTACACCACACCCGACTGGCTGAAAGCGGGCGCCCCGGAGATGCCGGACCGGATGTGCGCACAATGGATTGGCGCAGTGGCCGCGGTGCACCGCCTGCCGGTGGCGGCGATGCCGGCCACGGCACGCAGCGTGCGTGACGAAGCGCAGCACTGGCTGGACGTCGCGCGTGCCGCCGAGGCACCGGCACTGCTGGTCTCGGTGCTCGAAGACCTGGTGACGAATCCGCCGCGCCCGTCGGGCCCGCCAACGCCGATCCACGGCGATCCGAAGCACGGCAACTGCCTGTGGGATCGCAGCGGCCGGCTGCTCGCGCTGCTCGACTGGGAGATGGCCGGGATCGCCGATCCGCTGCTCGATCTCGGGTACGTGATGCAATTTTACGATCAGGGCGAGGCCGCGCTGGCGTCCGCCGGTTACGAGCTGCCGGGCTGGTGGTCCCGCGCCCGGACGATTGCCGAGTGGGAACGGATGACCGGGCGCAAGGTCGTGGATCTCCACCGCTACGAGGCCATCCAGGTCGCGAAAGTGGCCGCCATCATCGCGCTCGGCGTGCATCTGTACGCAACGGGCCGCGCACCGGATCCGCGCTTCGCGGCATGGCGCGCGGTGGTGCCGCCGTACGTCGCGCTCGCCGCGCGCTGCGCCGAAGGCGCGATCGGCGGCTGAATTCCGCAGTGCAGCGGGAAACGGACTGGCTTTTCCGCTGACCCGCTCCCGTAATACGCTCCAGCGCTCAACGTCCCGATCAGAGGAACCCGCATGGCCGCCAATCCTTCCGCCTTCCACGTGCCCACCGCCCGCGAACTCGGCTTCGACCCGAACGAACTTCGCCAGCGTTACCTGCTGGAACGCGACAAGCGCCTGCGTGACGAAGGCAATGCCCAGTACCGCGAAGTGGCCGGCGACCTGAAACATTACAACGACGATCCCTACATCGAATCCAGGCTGATCCGGGAGCCGATCGTCGAATCCGTGGAAGTGCTGATCGTCGGCGGCGGCTTCGGCGGACTCATCGCCGCGGCCCGCCTGCAGCAGGCGGGGATCGACAACCTCCGCATCGTCGAGAAAGCCGGGGACTTCGGCGGCACGTGGTACTGGAACCGCTATCCCGGCGCGCAGTGCGATATCGAGGCCTACATCTACCTGCCGCTGCTCGAGGAAACCGGCTACATCCCGCGCGAAAAGTACGCGTACGCGCCCGAGATCCTGGAGCACGCGAAGCGCATCGGCCGTCATTTCAATCTCTACCCGCGCACCAGCTTCCAGACGCAGATCCGCGACGTGCGCTGGGACGAGGAGAAGAAGCTCTGGCACGTCCACACCGATCGCGGCGATCACTTCCAGGCGAACTACGTGATCATGTCGAGCGGTCCGCTGAACCGGCCCAAGCTCCCCGGCATCCCGGGCCTGGAGGAATTCCAGGGTCACATGTTCCACACCAGCCGCTGGGACTACGCGTACACCGGCGGCGATTCCACCGGCAACCTGCACAAGCTCGCGGACAAGCGGGTGGGCATCATCGGCACCGGCGCCACCGCCATCCAGTGCGTGCCGTACCTCGGCCGCTACGCGCAGCACCTGAGCGTGTTCCAGCGCACGCCGTCGGCCATCGACATACGCGGCAACAAGCCCACCGATCCGCAGTGGGCCAAGTCGCTGAAGCCCGGCTGGCACAAGGAACGCAACCACAACTTCGCGTGCATCATCAGCGCGATTCCGACCCAGGTCGACCTGGTCAACGATCGCTGGAGCGATCTCTTCAAGGCGCTCAGTGCACTGCTCTCCTCACCCGATGCTTCCGGCATGAACGCCGAGGACATGGCCGCGATGGCGGAGATCGCGGACTTCAGGAAGATGAATGACATCCGCGCGCGCGTGGAGCAGACCGTCAAGGATCGCGCGACGGCGGAGAAGCTGAAACCCTGGTACAAGCAGTGGTGCAAGCGGCCTACCTTCAACGACGAGTTCCTGCCGACCTTCAACCGCTCCAACGTGACCCTGGTGGACACCCACGGACGCGGCGTGGAACGCATGACGAAGCACGGCGTGGTCGTCGACGGCGTGGAATACCCGCTGGACTGCCTGATCTTCGCAACGGGCTTCGAGGTAGGCACGGCGTACACGCGGCGCTCGGAGTTCGAAGTCTACGGGCGCGGCGGTCAGACGCTCTCCCAGTACTGGGGCAAGGGCATGCGCACGTACCACGGCTTCTTCAGCCACGGTTTCCCGAACTGCTTCCACCTGGGGCTCACGCAGACGGGGCTGGCGCCGAACTTCACGTACATGCTGAACGAACAGTCCATCCATCTCGCGTACGTGATCGCCCGCGCGAAGTCGCGCGGCGCGCAGGTGGTGGAATGCACCCCGGAAGCGGAAGCCGAGTGGGTCCGGACGGTCAGCCAGCCCGGCTTCATGTCGGAGTACCTGAAGACCTGCACCCCCGGCTACTACAACGCGGAAGGCAAGGCCGGATCGGGTGAGGGGTTCCTGGAAGGCCATTACGGGGAAGGCCCGGTACAGTTCTACGCGCTGCTCGAGAAATGGCGGCAGCGGGATCGGCTGGAGGGACTGACGCTCGGCTGAGCAACGCCCGGGCCCGGGCCCGGCCCCTTCACCTGGGGTCGGGCCACTTCGTCATCCCGGGCCCAACCATCGTCATCCCGGGCCGCCAATCCTTCGTCATCCCGGACGCCGCGGAGCAGCGCGCCGGGATCCGACCCGCGGCGCGCAAAGCCTCGTGAATTTCCGCCCCCGTTTCCGCGAGGGCAGCGTTCGCGGGGATAAGGATTTCTTCCCGCCTGCCGCTAATCCGGTGACACGCGCGTTCTGCGCGAAAACATCGCCCTATCGATGACCAGCCTGCTGAAAGCCGCCTTCGACATCACCGAGCGTCAGGATCACCTGCACGTCGAACTCGAACCCGGGTTCGAGATGTCGCTCGACGCGATGAGCCTGCTGTGGTGTCGCGTGTCCACCGCGTGCGAGCGCACGGGGCTGACCCGCATCCTCGTGGAAGGCGAACAGCCCACGCGCGAGATGCGGCGGCTGCAGGTACTCGCGCATGGGCGGATGGTCGCGGCGATGCAGCCCGAGGGACTGCGCATCGCGTTCTGCCTGGTCGGTTACGAGCCGGACTTCCTGACCTATTTCTTTACCCTCGTCGCCAACGGCACCACGCACCTGACCCGCTTCTTCACCGATCGGGAAGTTGCGCTTGCGTGGCTCAAGCGGGCCTGATCCGCTCTCGTCTCCACCGCATTCGACCCGTGCCGCTCAGTGCGCCAGCGGGTCCGGCCGCAGCTGGACCTTTGCGACGTACGAACGCGGCTGCTCCGAATGCAGCACGGGATCGAGCCCGTTGGTGAACCAGAGGCCGCGCCCTTTCCAGCCGGTATTCGGATCGTCGATCCGTCCGTCCAGCCCGCGCGTGTAGGTGTTGAGCGGGTACGGTACGCGGATCGTCAGGAAACTCTCGTCGGCAGGCTTGAACACGATCAGCGCATCCGAGTTGGTGCCGTTGAGAATGACGACATCGCGTCCCAGGCCCAAGGTGTCGAACTGGTCCACCCACAGGTAATAGAACATGTCCGCGCTGCCGCGCGGGTCGCCCGCCGCGAACCCCAGCACGCGCGGTCCCGGCACGTCCCACAATGTCCAGCCTTCCGGGCACTGGGTGCCGTCACCCGAGGTCTTTGCGCAGCGCGTACGGTCGAAGCGCGCGAGCTGGCCGCTGCCCGCGAGCGCGGTCCACATCCGCCCCTCCGTATCGACATCCACGCCGCGCGGTCCCATGCCAGGGTGCGGCGGCGAGAACGCCTCGTGCCGATCGGTCGCGGGGTCATAGCGCAGCAGCCAGCCGGGTCCGCCCGGCGGACTCGAGATCCCGGGTGGGATCGCGCTCCACACGCTGCCGTCGCGCGGATTGGGGATCACGCCGTAATGAAAGCCGACCAGCGCGCGATCCGCAGTACCGTCGCCATCCGTGTCGATACGCACTTCGGAATGCCGGTGTGCCTTGCCCTGCGCGGCCGGATCCGCGGGGTCGAACTTCGCCGGGTCGAACCCGCCGATCACGAAATCATCGCCGCTCGTCCACAGCACACCCTGCGCATCGAACTGCAGGTGATGCGTGCCGTAACAGGTGTCGACGAGCTGCCAGGCCCGCGTGGCCGGATCGTAGAACCCGAGCTGGCGATGATGGCGATTGTTCACGATGACGGGATCGTCACGGCACCACGCCGGCGTATCCTCGGCCCACTGGCGGCGGATCTGCGTGGTGAGCCACACGCGTCCCTGCGCGTCCATCATCGGGTTGTGGGGGTTGGCGGGATTCCGGTAACGGCCGGCGTGTGCAGATTCGGCGCCCGGCCAGGGATCCCCCATCGAGCCGAAGCCGAACGGGCTCTCGTCTCCCCCTGTGAGCGGCTTCCAGGTCTGCTTCGCCCACGGCGTATCGAATCCGTCACGCGTCGGCACCTTCACTTCGCTCGCGGTGTGCGTGCGCGGATCGACGATCAGCAGGCGATCGTTGGCGAGATCCACGCCGTACACCGGGCCCCCGGCGTTGACCGTGGGATCGCGCTTGTCGGTGGCCACCTCGTCGTGCGCGTAGGTGTAGGTATCGCCCCACGCCCACTGCGTGATCACCACGTTGCGCTCCAGCCCCTGCGGGCGCGATGGTGCGCCCGGCGTCACGCCTTCTGCGAGGCGCGTGCCCCAGGCTCCCAGTGCCGCGAGCAGCCGCGGCCGCCCGAGCGTGTCCGCGAAATAGTTCATGCCGGCCGCCTTGGGAAAGCCGTGATCGAATGCGGCCGCATCCGGCAGCCGCGTCGCCGCGGCCCCCACCTGGTGACACAGCACGCAGTTCAGCTTGAACTGCGCGAACCATTCCGCAGAGGATGAGAAAGGATCGCGCTGCTGCGCGTCGCCTTCGCCGGTGAAGAGTCCACCGGCCCCGGTGCCCCCCACGCCGCCGAACGCCTCCTGCGGCGGCGGTTCGAACAGGCTGAGCCACGCGCTCGCGGGATACACGAGCGCCGCTTCCGCGGGATCCGCGGCCACCGTCGCGCGCAGCGCGAGTTCCGCGCCGGGCTGCGCGTTCACTGGCGAGGAGTCCGCGAGTCCGTAGCCGCGCACCCACACGCGGTAGTTCGCCGCCGGCAGCTCCGGCAGCACGAAGCGGCCGGAGCCGTCCGTGACGACGATCTTCCGGAACGGCGTCGGCAGGTCCTCGGTCTCTGCAATCACCCACACGCCGGCCTCCGGCTTCGCGGCGTCGTTCTTCACGCTGCCCGCGATGTGCTCAGCGGCGCGCGCGGGCGCGGTCACGGCCATTCCCCAGGCGCCCAGCACGAGCGCGAACACGACTGTCGAATGCATGGTTCTCCCGTCGGGTGCGTTGTTCACGGCTTGCACATGCCCACCCGGGCATAGTCTTCCGCGGCGGCGGTACGCGGGTTCTTGAACAGCACGATCTGGCACGGTCCCCCGCTGGCGCCGGCAGGACAGCGGATCGCGGGCCACGGGGCGCCGATACGCTCGATCGGCATGATCGTGTGCATCACCGCGAGATGCGCCTGGTAGACCGTGACATTGCCCGCGTTGAACGTGATGGGATGCTTCTCCTTGACGATGGCGAGATCCACCGGCGGCGCATGGCAGCCCTGGCGGATCTGGCGGCCGCACGAGCCGCAGGGATCCTGGTGGAGAATGAACTTCTCGTCGTCCTCCTCGATCCGGATGCTCGCGAAGTTGCCAAGCAGCAG
>JBFWUN010000051.1:1516-15487 GCA_050247235.1 Gammaproteobacteria bacterium | reverse complement strand
AGCAGCAGGGACAGCCACTCGCGGTAGAGATCGTGCAGGTTGCGGAAGCCGCGCTCGAGGGAGTCGTACCGGCGCATCACCGCGTCCGTGGACGCAGTATCGATCAGCGCGTTCATCTCGTCCTTCACCGATCGCCCGCCGTGCAGCAGCTCCTCGGACGTCATGCCGAGCTGCATCGCGTGCACCACGATTGGATTGATGGAGACGGCCTTGAAGAGTCCTTCATGGCCGTACTGCTCGTAGAGAAACGCCTGCTCCAGCGCAACCCAGCGGTAGTAGATCTCGTGGAACGTGCGGAAGGCGTCTTCCAGCGCGGCATACGTGGCCTTGGCCGCGGCCTTGTCACCGGTGGCGAGCGCGGCGAGCAGCTGATCGCGCGGCGGAGTGCACAAGGCGGCGAGTTCGGCCTGGGAGAACATGCGTGCGGTCATCGCGACTCTCCTTCCTGCTGGCAATGGGGTCACCGCGTATCCATGGGGCTGGCGCGCGGTCTGCGTTCCATCATACTGACGCGCGTCCGGCGTGCCCACGTGCGCGCGGATGTCGCGATGCAGGAATGCCGCTGTGCCGCGCGTGAATGTCCGATCCTGAATTCACTCGGAGAACTCCGACGATGCCCTGCGCCTCCCCGTGTATCCCGCCCGACTCGATGCCCCCGCTCGCGCTGCTCGTGCTGATGCTCGCGAACGCGCCGTCCGCCGTCACAGGCGCGGAGCTGCCGCCTGTCACGCCCGAACGCCTGGTGAACGGGACCGACGATCCCGGGCACTGGCTGACTTACGGCGGCAACTACGCGAACTGGCGCTACACCCCGCTCGCGCGGATCACGCCGGAGAACGTGGCGCGGCTCGCGCCGACGTGGGTGCTGCAGACCGGGGTGGAAGGCCAGGTGGCGAACTCGCCGATCGTCGCGGATGGCACTCTTTACTTCACGGCCGCTTACAACCATCTCTACGCGCTGGATGCCGAGACGGGCGAACAGCGCTGGCATTACACCCACCCGATGCCCTCCGACCTGCGGCTCTGCTGCGGGCCCGCCAACCGTGGCGTGGCGATCGCCGGCGATCGCGTGTTCATGGCCACGTTGGACGCGCGCCTGCTCGCGTTCGATCGCAGGAGCGGTAACGTGCTGTGGAACATCGCGATGGATGACTACCAGCGCGGCTACAGCGCGACCGCCGCACCGCTCGTCGTGAAGGACCTGGTGATCGTGGGCAGCGGCGGCGGCGAGTTCTCGTCGCGCGGCTTCATCGACGCCTACGATGCCGCGACCGGCCGACGCCGGTGGCGACGCTACACGGTGCCGGCTGCGGGCGAACCGGGTGCCGAGACCTGGGCCGGGGACTCCTGGAAGCGCGGCGGCGCGCCCGCGTGGTTGACGGGGACGTACGACGCGGAGAATCACGTGCTGTACTGGTCCACCGGGAACCCCTCGCCGCTCTTCAACGGCGATGCGCGCGGCGGCGACAACCTGTATTCCAATTCCATCCTCGCGCTCGATCCGGACACCGGCGATCTCCGCTGGCATTTCCAGGCCACGCCCCACGACGTGTGGGACTACGACGCAACGAACGGGATCGTGCTGTTCGACACTGATATCGCGGGCCAACCGCGGCGCGTGCTCGCACAGCCCAACCGGAACGGCTATCTCTACCTGCTGGACGCCGCGACGGGCGCCTTCCTGCACGGCGCGCGCTACGTGGACAAGCTGAACTGGTCGACCGGCCTCACCGCCGCAGGACGCCCGGTAGTGGATCCGCGCTACGTGCCGACGGCCGAGGGACTGCAGGACTTCGTGTGTCCCGGTGCGCTGGGCGGCAACAACGGATCATTCACGTACGCGTATAGCCCACGTGCGCGGACGATGTACGTGCCCGTGATCGAGAGCTGCCACGCGATCACGAAGGAAGACGCCGGCGACACGCCGGGAGAGATCGCCATCGGCGGGAGCTTCGGTGATACCGACGCCGACAAGGGCGAAGCCTACGGCCAGCTGGTGGCCATCGATCCCGTGAGCGGCGAGATCCGCTGGAAAACCCGTGATGCCTACCCGCTGGTGGGCGGCGCACTCGCGACCGCCGGCGGCCTCGTCTTCACCGGCAACCAGCAGGGCTACGCACTCGCGCTGGACGCCGCGGGCGGCAAGGTGCTGTGGCGCTTCCAGATGGGCGCCGGCATGCGCAGCCAGCCGGTGACGTGGGAACAGGGCGGCCGGCAGTACGTGGCGATCGGCAGCGGCTCCGGCGGCGCGGCAGTGGCGCTGGTGGGGGAGCCGCCGCTGCGCGGGGTAGGCAGTGCGTTGATGGTGTTCTCAGTGCCGGACTAGAGAAAAGGAGAGCGCCTCACTGAAATTCCCACAGGCAATCGGCGTCGCCTTGCCCACGACATCCGCGACAAGAATATTCCGTGACTTTCCTGTTTCGGTTACATGTTCACCCGGTCCGCTTTCCATGCGTGCGTTCCCGGCGTTCGGCAAACCGAAGAATTCCGTGCAGTTCAAGTGGACTAGTGGAGTAATGCCCCCGCCGATGAACTTGCCAGGGCGATACAGGTGTACTGTGGCCTTCGCAACATGAACCGTTGACACTTGCTGAACTCTCGGCCCTGTTGCCGAACAGGCTGCCACAAGCAGAGTGAGCAGGATCAGCGTTACTTGATGAAGGTTTTCCTGCTTCATGGAGAATTTCTGTCAACGCGCCCCGAAACGTCCGGGACAGTTGAGCGAATTCGCGCTCACGCGAATCAAGTAAACTGTCCCTGGCGACTACACTCGTACCATGCATCTGCAAGAGTCCCTCCAGATTTCTCCTGGCCCGAGCGCCCATTCGCCCGCCACCACGGAACTGATCCGCGCCGAGCAGATCGCCGCGCTCTATCGCAACGGGCCGGTAGGCATCGGCTCCACGCTGGTGGCGCTGGTGATCCTCGTTGGGGTCCTGGTGAAGCTCGGCGGACTGCCGCCGCGCGTGGGCATGGCGTTCATCGCGGCGGTGCTGCTGAACGCGGTGCTGCGGTCGCTGCTGACCCGCTTGTATCTGCGGGCTGCCCCGCCTCCCCGCGCGTGGCGAACCTGGGCACGTCGACTGGGTCTCAGCGTGTGCGTGGCAGGACTGACGATCGGCGTGGGCGTGTGCTTCCTGATGATTCCGGGTCGCCTGGATCTCGAACTGCTGAACATCATCACGGTCACGGCCATCGCCTCTGGCGTGGTGGTCGCCTGGGGCAGCTACCTGCCGGTGTTCTTCCTGAGCTTCTACACGCTGCTGGTGCCGCCCGCCCTGTGGGTGGTGTTCCAGGGCGATGCCTTCCACTTCGCGCTCGCGCTCCTGATGGTCATCTACATGGCCGTGGGCACGGTAATGGCACTCAACTACAACCGCGGCGTGCTGGAGTCCTTGCAGCTGCGATTCGAGAACATCGCGCTGGTGGCGGATCTCCGGCGCCAGAAGGAGCGCGCTGAACAGGCCAACCTCGACAAGTCCCGCTTCCTCGCCGCTGCCAGTCACGATCTCCGCCAGCCGGTACATGCGCTCGGCATGTTCGTGGGCGCCCTGCGGCGCGAGCCCCTGAGCGTGGAAGCGACGCAGCTCGTGTCGCACATCGAAGGCTCGGTGACCGCGATGGATGAACTGTTCACGTCGCTGCTGGATGTCTCGCGGCTCGATGCCGGCGTGATCGAAGCGCACATCAGTGAATTCCCGATCGAACCGCTGCTTGCGCGGATCAGTCGCGAACTCGGCGAGGAAGCCGGCAAGAAGAACCTGCGCTTCATGCTCCGCGGCAGCCGTGCAATTGTCCGCAGCGATCCGGTGCTGCTGGAACGCGTGCTGCGCAACCTGGCGACCAACGCAGCGCGCTACACGGACGGCGGCGGCATCCTGCTCGCCGCGCGACCGCGCGGGGCTTCCCTGAGCATCGAGTTCTGGGACACGGGGCGGGGCATCCCGCCTGACCAGCACGAGAACGTGTTCCAGGAATTCTTCCAGCTCGACAATCCGGAGCGCGATCGCGGCAAGGGACTCGGCCTCGGTCTCGCGATCGTACGGCGGCTGACGGCGCTGCTCGGATGTCGTCTCGAGCTGCGCTCCCAACCCGGGCGCGGCTCGGTGTTCAAGGTGAGCGTGCCGTGCGTCGCCGCCACCGCAGGGACGGCGCCCCCGGCCGACCTGCCGGCCACGGCACCACCGGCCGCGCGCCGTGGCTTAATCGCGGTGATCGACGACGAAGTAGCCGTCCGGGTAGCGATGCAGCGGCTGCTTGAGAGCTGGGGGCACACCGTAATCTGCGGTGCCGATGCGGCGGAAGTCATCGCGCTCCATGGCGCCGACCCGCGCACCCTGCATCTCGTGATCAGCGATTACCGTCTGCGCGATCATGGAAACGGGGTGGAGGCGATCGCTCGGTTGCGCGCCCATTTCGACGCGCCGATTCCTGCGATGCTCGTCACCGGCGATACCGCGCCGGACCGCCTGCGCGAGGCGCAGGCGAGCGGCTACCTGCTGCTCCACAAGCCGGTGGCCCATGGCCGGTTGCGGGCCGCGATCGGAAATCTCATGAGCGAGGAGTCGGCACGTCCGCCGTCAGAGCAGGCGTAGGCGCTGCGCGGCCGCTACAGCCTGCGTGCGACTGGTGACGTTGAGAAAGCGGAAAATCGCCCCCGCGTGTGCCTTTACGGTTTTCTCCGCGATGTTGAGCGCGCGGGCGATCTCCTTGTTGGACTGACCCTCGGCGAGCAGCCGCAACACGTCCCGCTGCCGATCCGTCAGCCCGGGCAGCTCGTTGCGCGCAACGGCCGGCGCCGCGTCGAGCAGCAGCGGAGGCACGTAGATCTCGCCTGCGAGCACGAGCTGCAGTGCGGCCACCAGCGTCTGCACGCCGGCGGACTTGGGCACATAGCCCAGCGCACCAGCCGCGAGCGCGCTGCGCACGTCCCCCGGATTTTCCGACGAGGAGAGCACGATCACCGGCACCATCGGGCAGCGGGCGCCGAATTCGCGCACGGCCGCGGCGCCGCTCGTGCCGCGCAGGTTGAGATCCAGGAACACCGCATCCAGTTCCGGGTGCGCCGCCGCCTGGGCCGTGCCTTCCGTCACATCCGCCGCCAGCAGCACCTCAAGGTCCGGTACGCTGGAGAGCAGCAGTCGCGACAGGCCCTCGCGCACCACCTGGTGGTCATCGACAATCAGCAGCTTCATCGTTGCGTATTCTCGTCCATGAATCGCCATCAGCACAGGCCCCAGGAGGGGAAGATAAGGGGACATCTCGCAATTCCGGATTGGGCGTTCCCCACGCCGGTAGAAGTGCCGGCCGTCGTTTCAGGACAATGCGTGCCTGGTACGCGACCGGAATGCCTTCACCGCACATGGTTCGAACATCAATACGGGAGACTTGTCATGGACGACACTGACAACTCGTGTCTCAAGGCCTATCTCTGGGTGTGCGTAGGCCGCTTCGCACTTGGACATGCGATTGACAAAGCGCACGCCGCAGTCTTGGCTTACGAATTCTCTGGAACCGTCCACCTGACCGGACCCGGAATCCCTGTTGGAACTCCGTTCATCTCCGGCAATCGTCGATCGACAGGTGTCGGGAACTGAATGCAGTGATGGAGGACGCGGACGTGGTCTACGATGACAGTCAGCTGCCGTTCGACAACGAGGAGGCCACAGCCGAGATGCCCTGGATTGGCAGAGATCGAACATCCTGCCCGGGCGGAGACGACGCTCTTCGGGCAGCACCTGGCTCGCATCAATTGCGGCACGCCAATGCTGAGCATGGTGGTCAAGTGACGCTCGGACCACCCGGACTGCTCCGATGATTCTCGAAATCGCCAACCTCGACGTTCGCCCCGGCCAGTCCGAGGCGTTCGAATCGGCGTTCCAGAAGGCACAGACGCTCATCGCATCGATGCCTGGCTACCTCGGCCACGAATTGCAGCGCTGCCTGGAGAAGGAGGGCCATTACGTGCTGCTGGTCCGGTGGGCGACCGTCGCGGCTCACGAGCAGGGGTTCAGGCGTTCCCCCGAGTACCAGGAGTGGCGCGGTCTTCTGCATCACTTCTACGATCCGTTCCCGAGTGTCCACCACTACGAACGTGCTGCCGGCGCGCGGTCCGCTGCGCGCACCCTGCCGAAGACATCCATGGAGGGTCCGCAGGCGGGTGAGCGAGGTATCCTGACACGTGACCAGGCGGAGCGCTTCGCGCACGAATGGATCGCGGCCTGGAACAGCCATGACCTTGAGCGCATCCTCGCGCACTACCGGGACGATTTCACGATGTCCTCGCCGCGCATCGTCACCGTCGCTCAGGAGCCATCCGGGATCCTGCGCGGCAAGGCGGCGATCGCCCGCTACTGGGCGGACGCCCTCGCACAAGCGCCCGAATTGCACTTCAGGCTGTTGAACACGTTCGTCGGCGCCGACAGCGTCGCGCTCCATTACGAAGGCGTCCGCGGTCCGGCGATCGAGGTATTCTTCTTCGACGAAGACGGGCTCGTCCGTCGCGCAGCCGCGCACTACTACTGACGACTGCGGGGACAGTGAACCTGATGCGCATTCGTGACTGTTGAGTAAACTGTCCCCGTACATTCGTCCCGCTACATTCGGGTGAACCCGGGAGGTCAGCATGCTGGAACTGCGTCCGAACTGTGAATGCTGCAACACGGATCTGCCCCCGCATTCCACGGAGGCACGGATCTGTTCGTTCGAGTGCACGTTCTGTGCGAACTGTGCCGAGACCGTGCTGGCTGGACGATGTCCGAACTGCCACGGTGAACTGGTCACCCGGCCACGCCGTCCCGCGGAGAAGCTGGTGAGAAATCCGGCATCTGCCGTGCGCGTACTCAAACCGGTCGGCTGCAGCGACGTGGCCTGACGGCGGGCACTCCTGCGAAATGTGAGATGTGCCATTTTCCGCCTCGATTGCCACCGACCTGCACGCGCTGCTAGGCTCCCCCTGTCACCAAACTTCGTGTCCGGGTAGCCCGATGACAGGCATCGCAGCCCTGGTCCTGACGCTCGGGACCGTGTCGTACTGGTTCTGGCGCGCCTTCCGCGTGGACATTCCGGCCAGCCCCCGCATGTTCATGCTGGCGTGGGGAACGGGACTGGGGCTCGGTCTCCTCGCGCTGACGCGCCCGGGAGCCGGTGCCGCCGCATGGTGGGCCATCGGTCTTTCCACGATGATGCTCTACCTGTCCGCCACCGCCCGACAGAAGCTCGCCGGGGACCGCATCGGCGTCGGTGATGTGCTGCCCCGCTTCGCGGCACTCGATGCCGACGGCAACCCGTTCGACAGCGCGAGCCTGGCCGGTTCGCGCGTACTTCTGAAGTTCTTCCGCGGGCACTGGTGACCCTACTGTGTCGCCGAGTTGCGGCGATGGGAGGAACTGAGACCGACGTTGTCGGCGGCCGGGGTCCGGATTGTCACCATCTCCACGGATACCCCGGCGGAAATCCGGCTGGGCCGCGCGCTGCACGGACTGGAGGCGACGATGCTCGCGGATCCCGCCCTCGCGGTGATTGATCGTTTCGGTTACCGCAATCGGAACTTCAATAATTTCAAGTTTCCCGGGCGACCGGGTCTGCCGGTTCCCACCACGCTGCTCGTCGAGCGCGATGGTCGCGTGGTGTGGCTCGACCAGGCGAAGGATTACACGCAGCGTTCCGCGCCTGAAGTCGTGCGTGCGGCGCTCGCGCGCCTGGTCGAGGAACCGGGCGCAACGTGACGTCAATCTCCACAACGACGAGGAGCGGCAGCATGAAACTCTACGAATGGGACTTCGCACCGAACTGTCGGCGTGTCCGGATCTTCCTGCTGGAGAAAGGGATCGACATCCAGAAGATCGAATGCATCACCCCGGCAATCGTGCTGAACCCGGCGTACGCGGAGCGGTACGCACACTACATGGTGCCGATGCTCGAACTCGATGACGGCACCCAGATCGGTGAAGCGCTCGCGATCTGGCATTACTTCGAGTCCGTACAGCCGGAGCCGCCGCTGATGGGGACGACGCCGGTCGAGAAAGCGCTGATCAGCGCGTGGGAACGGCGCGCCTACGACGAAGGCCTGATTGGCCACGCGGAGATCTTCCGGAATTCGCATCCGAATTTCGTCGATCGCGGTCTCCCGGGTCATCGCGAACCCGTTCCCCAGATCCCCGCGCTGATCGAACGCGGCAAGCTGCGCGTGGCGCGCTTTCACGAGAAGTTCAACCGGCAACTGGCCGATCACGAATTCATCGCCGGTGATCGGTTCTCAATCGCCGACATCACGACGGTGACGGTGTGCGATTTCGGCCTGGCCCTGCAGATGCCCATCCCGCCGAACGCGCCGCACGTGCAGCGCTGGTACGACCAGATGCAGGCGCGCCCCAGCGTGATCCGGAGCCGGCCCACGCATTATCCCGACGGGTCTCCGATGCCCGCGGCAGCCGCGTAGAGATGCGCGGGCTCGCCCGTCACTGCACCCGGTTTCAATCGCGGAAATGTTGTCCACGGAGTCGCTGACGTGAAGCCGCATGTCCGCCTCGCGCGCCCCGTCTCCGATCTCGCGGCGTCCGCAGGCATGTACCAGCGGGCACTCGGGCTGGCCCGGCTCGGCCAGTTCAGGGATCACGCGGGATTCGACGGCGTGATGCTCGGGATTCCCGGCGGTGAGTTCCATTTCGAATTCACCTGCTGCAGAACGCATCCGGTGACGCCGTCGCCCACTCCGGAGGACCTGCTGGTGTTCTACGTGCCCGACCAGGGCGACTGGGACACGAGGTGCGCGGCCATGCTCGCCACTGGTTTCATCGAGGTGGCATCAATGAATCCCTACTGGTCGCAACATGGTCGAACCTTCCAGGACCACGACGGCTACCGGGTCGTCCTTCAGTGCGGGGCATGGATCGACGGTAGCACGGCATGACCGCCAGGAGAAAAGGGGATATCTCACACTCTTGCAGATGTGAGATGTCCCCTTGTTCCGTCAGGGCAGGTCTACCGACTCGAACATCGCCGCGATCGACAGCCCGCCGTCGATCGCGATGTCCTGGCCCGTGATGTAGCTCGCGCGGTCGGACGCGAGAAAGAGCACCAGCTCCGCCACTTCCTCGGCGCGCCCGAGGCGCTGCAGCGGGGTGACCTTGCGCGAGCGGCGCGCGAATTCGGGCTCGTCGGAACCGGAGTAGCGCAGGCGCGGCGTCCTGATCACGCCGGGCGCGATGCAGTTCACGCGTACGCCCTGCGGACCCAGCCGCTTGGCGAGCTTGCGCGTCAGGCCGACGATTCCTGCCTTGGCGGCGCAGTACGCTTCGCTGGCGAACTCGATACCCATGCGTGCACCGGCGATGGACGCGATCTGCACGATGCTGCCGTGGCCGGTGCGCGCGAGCATCGCTTCCGCGGCGGTGGCGGCGGCCCAGTACGCGGTCAGGCCGCTTTCGAGCATCGTGTCCCACCGCTCGTCCACGCCGTAGTCGTCGCGCGGGTTGGACATCGCGTTGTTCACCAGGATCGCGAGCCCGCCCATGGCCTGTTCCGCGTCCGCCACCATCCGGCGCACGTCCGCGCGGTCCGTGACGTCGGTCCGGCGGAAATGCGCACGCCCGCCGGCCGCCGCGATGGCAGCCACCACCGCCTCGCCGCCGGGTACGTCGATGTCCGCGATCATGACCTCCGCGCCGTGGGCCGCGAGCAGCACGGCGGCGGCCTGTCCGATGCCGGACGCGCCGCCCGTGACGAGTGCAGGCCGTGCGGCCAGAATGGGTTCAGGCATCTGCGTATTCCTTCTGCGCGTCGCGCAACTCCGGGTAACAGCGTTCCGAGATCCGGCGCAGGTACGCCACCAGCGCGGGCTGGGCGAGCGCATGTGCCTTGATGCCGTTTTCGAACGGCACGTAGACCAGCCCTTGCAGGAACGCGTGCACGGCGCAGTCTGCGGACGTGGGACGGTCACCGAACAGGTACGGGCCTTCGCCGAGCCATGCGACGATCGCATCTATCTCGCAGCGGCCCATGTGTTCCACTTCGTCCCAGCTCAAGCGGCCGCGTCCGGACTGGTGAAACTCCAGCAGCAGGCGGCGTCGTGCGTCTTCGATGGCAGCGCGACGGTCCACGTCGGACAGGTGACCGAAGAACTGCCCCCACAGCGGATCGTAGAGAGCAAAATCCTGGTCACGCCGGTAACGGCCCTGCACCAGGTACCAGTAGAAGCTCTCCTCCATCATCCGCCAGATCATCAGCCTGACCGCCTGCTCGCGGCCGTTCAGCCGGCCGTCCAGCGGATTGCCGTCGCGCGTCTGCAGGTATTCCAGGATGAAGCTCGAATCGGCGATCACCGCGGCACCGACCTCGATGTACGGCAGCTTGCCTTTCGGCGCAGTGCCGAGATCACCGAGTACCAGCCGGTAGGGCTGCCCGGTCATCCGCAGGTAGAGATCGATGGTCGTCACGAACGGACTCAGGTCCGGGATGCCCCACGCCGGGACGTGACCATACAAGGTGATCATCGTGGCGATCTCCTGACGTGCGCTGTCATGCAGGCCAATGCTCCGCGTGCAGCCGCCGGAAGTAGGCCTCGAGTGACGGCTTGGACCGCGCGTACGTCACCACCGGCGAGGTGCACGGGGTCAGGTAGGTCTGCAGCAGGCACGCATACAGCATCGCATCGATGCTCGTCGGCCGCGCGCCCATGAAGTACGCGCTGTCGCCCAGCCAGTCGGCCAGTGCGTCCAGGTCCTCGCATGCCACCGCGCGCACCTCGTCCACCGTCATCTTGCCGACGGCGTGGCCGCGGAACTCGCCCACCAGGTAATCGCGAATCTCCTGGAAGAACTGGTCCACTTCCGCGGACGGCGGCAGCTCGGCGGCGAGTTCCTGCTTGTAGATCGTCCAGTTGTGATCCTCCACCCAGCGCATCTGGACGAGGCCCGCCCAGTAGTAGTGATCCTCCAGCAGCCGTTGCCACGCCCGCATCTGTGCGCGTGCGCGGGTGTCCAGGTGCGCGTCCAGCCGCACACCGCGCTTGGCCGTCAGGCGATCGATGATGCGCTGGGAATCGTGGATGACCTCGCCGTCGGTGTCCTCGATCCACGGCACGCTGCGGCGAGGCGCGCGTTCGATCATCTGCGGCCACGGGACGTAGTGCAGTTCGTACGGCAGTCTCGCCAGCCTGAGCCACATCACCAGCTTGCAGACATAGGGGCTGGCATCCGGGAAGTCCCACGTCTTCGCGAGACCGTAGACCTTGATCATCGTGCCTCCATCCGCGCGTTTACCATGGCAGCAAGGTGCCGTCGGCATGCCGGAATTCCGGCGGAGTAGTGGCGCTCAGCCGATCGAGCTGCGCCACGAGGCCGGCGGCGGACTCTTCCGGCGTGATGAAACCGCGCAGCTCGGGCAGCGCGCGCGTCATCTCCGTCGCCACCTGGCCCGGATGCAGCAGCATCACCGCGATCCCCCGCGGCCGGAGCTCGTGGTAGAGATTGACACCAAGCTGGTTCGCCGCACATTTGGACATGCGGTAACCGTACAGCCCGCCGGAGGAATTGTCCCCAATGGAGCCCACCCGGCTGGTAATGACGCCAATCCGGCCGCCTTCCCCCATCCGCGGCACCAGTGCGCTGACCACGCGCAGCGGGCCCAGCGCGTTCACATCGTAGAGCCGCAGCATCGCGTCGAAATCGAAGTCGCCGAACGCATCCGGGTGGTACGCGCCGGCATTGCTGACCAGGATGTCGATGCGCGTATCCTGCAGCCGGTCACGCAGCGCGAGCAGCGAGGGCATCGACGTCACGTCGACCCGCGGCGCGACTTCCAGGCCGTCCGCCCGGAGATCCGCGCCATCTCCCAGGCAGGCGCCGACCGCGCGGTCTCCGCGCGCGTGGTAAGCGCGCACGAGCGCGGCGCCTATCCCGCGATCCGCGCCCGTGACGAGTACGCATGCCATGCCGGTCTCCCCTGTCCTGCCCTGGGACAGTTTACATTCCCGCATGCGCCGCGCATTCAATCTCCGCGTCGTGTCGTCGGCACTCGCCCGCTCCCGCACGGCCATCCTGATCCAGGACAAAGCGCCACGGGGCCTGGTTGCGCTTCAATCGTGATGACATGGGGTCATGCCCGGTTGACGCACCGCCGCGCGCCGCCCGACACTCGCGGCATCGAGGAAGGAGTTCACGTGGGTTTCCGGTTTATTCGCAATCCGTTCCGCTGGCTGATCCCATGCGTGCTGTGGTTGAGCGCGCCGACGGTCTTCGCCGCCGACGACATCCGGGTTGAACGGGTGCAGTTCAAGAAGGGCGCCAGCGACGCCGTGATCGAGGCGAGCATCAAAGGTTATGAGACCGTGGATTACGTGCTGGGCGCACGCGCGGGCCAGACTATGACAGTGACGTTGGACACCCGGCACGGAGCCACGTACTTCAACCTCCTCGCGCCCGGGGAAAGCGTGGTCGCCCTGTTCAACGCGTCGCACGGCGACAACCGTTACGAAGGCGCTCTGCCGGCGAGCGGTGATTACACGGTGCGCGTGTACATGATGCGATCGGCGGCGCGGCGGAACGAGGTCGCGAAGTACCGTCTGGAAGTGCGCATCGGAGGGGCGGCACACGCCGCAGCGCCCGCCCCGAGTCATGATGCCCTGGTGCCCGGCACCGACTTCCACGCCACGGGAATCTGCCCATGCACGCCGGGCGACGGACAGCCCGCGACAACGTGTGACTTCGGCGTGAAGCGTGAAGGCAACGGCAGTGGCATGGTGACCGTCACCAGGGCCGGTGGTGGGCAGCGGGTGATCTTCTTCGAAAAGGGCCACGCCATCGGTTATGACCGCAGCGCGGCCGATCCAGGAGAGTTCCAGGCCACGAAGGACGCCGATCTCAGCATCATCCACATCGGCGGCGAGCGCTACGAGATCCGGGACGCTGTTCTTTACGGCGGCTGATCGCCCTTGCAGGACGGCATGTGATGGCACATGCCGCCACGGCGCGACGGACGGTGGCGCCCCCCGGAACGTGCGGCAGAGGGTGTCGCGCGTCCGACGCACGCAGGCACGCCCTGCCACGGGCGCGCGATCAGGCGGCCTCGACGCCGTTGTACGCGAGCCAGGCCTGGTGGAGGTCCACCCGGTGGGCGAACCGGCGAACCATGCCGTGCGCGTCGAATTTCACGACGAACACCGCGTCCTCGCAGACCACCCGCCCGCCGGTGCTGCGGACGGTGTAGTCCGAGTCGAGCAGCACGAGGACCGTGTCACCCTCGCCGATGAAACGAGTCGTCTCGAACCGGTGGAACTCGACCTCCGCCAGGCTCTGGAAGAACGCGCTGACACTCTCGCGCCCGCGACGGTTCTGATACCACGGCACGTTCTGCGAACAGGTGCCATACTCCCACTCGACGTCCTCGGCGAGACACGCGAGGAGCGCCGCGATGTCGCCCCGTGCGAACGCGTCGAAGATGAAACGGGTGGTCTCGAGCGGAGAACGACTCACCTGGTTTGTCTCGCGGTCAGGATTGACGTGCGCGATGATGGCCACCCGCGAGAACGCGCGCAACGACGCCACAGGTCATCGCGTGATCGCAAACACCCTGGAGGACACCCCGTGAACGCAGGCATCGTGACTGCAGCCGCACGTGCAACCCTGGATGGATCGCTGCCGTTCCCGGAGGTCGTCAGACTTCTGCTGGAAGCGGGCGTGGAGTACTACCACGTGGATTACGTCGCCTTGCGCAAGTGCTTCTACAGCGCGGGAGGCGATGTCGTGACCACGCCCATCACGTACGAGGGCCTGCCCGCCGTTGCTGCCGATTTCGATGCGGCCGGTCTGCGCGCCGCCATCCTGGACAGTCAGCGTCACGGGCAGCACTACCGTGATTTCACGCGCCGTGCGATGCACGCGGGTGTGCAAGGTTATCTGGCCTTTCTGCGCGGACAGCGCGTGACCTACTGGGGACGTGGGGGCGACCAGCACACGGAATGGTTCCCCGGGG
>JBFWUN010000051.1:0-1416 GCA_050247235.1 Gammaproteobacteria bacterium | reverse complement strand
CCTTCATACCACCCATGTAGAACATCGCCGCCCGCGGCTTGCCCGGCACGTTGGCGCCGGTGATCCAGCTGTCCACCTGCGGGAACAGCGTGGCGGCCATGCCGTCGCGGCACGTCCTGACCCACGCCGCCTCGGCGTGCGGATCGGTATCGATACGGCAATGCCCCTGCCGCCGCGCATGCGCCACGAGATCGCTCATCCAGTCGATCTGCCATTCATGTACCAGCGGCTGGCTCGTGAACGGCCCGAACGGGCCGAAGATCATGAAGAGGTTCGGAAAGCCGGCGATCGTCATGCCGATGAAGCCCTCCGGTCCGTCGGCCCACTTGTCCTGCAGGCGGAGACCCCCACGGCCGATCGTCTCGATCTTGAGGTAGTTGCCGGTCACGGCGTCGAAGCCAGTGGCGAGGATCACGACGTCCACGTCGATCTCCCGCTCCACGGTACGCACGCCCTTCTCCGTGAAGCCGACGACAGGATCCGCCTTCACGTCCACGAGCGTCACGTTGTCGCGGTTGAATGTCTCGTAGTAGCCGTCCACGGCAAGCGGGCGCTTGGCGTAGAGGTCGTGCGGGCAGAGTGTCTCCGCGACGCTCGGATCGCGGACGATGCCGCGGATTTTCGCGCGGATGAAGGCCGTCGCGGTGTCGTTCGCCTCCCGGCTCACCACCAGATCACCGAACGTCTCCAGCATGAATCCGAAGCCGCCGCCTTTCCGCCAGGCGCGTTCGTACACGCGGGCACGTTCCTCCGCGCTGACGCTCAACGCGGGCGTAGTGCTCTCGTCCAGGCCGAACACCGCCGCGGAATCCAGCGCCCAGTCCACGAAACCGCGCGGATCGGCGTCCATCCGTGCGCGGGTCGCCGCCGGGAACGGTCCGCAGCCGAGCGGCACCACGTACTGCGGCGTCCGCTGCAGTACGACCAGGTGCGCCACCACGGGGGCAATCTCGGTGACGATCTGGATCCCGGTGGAGCCGGTCCCGATCACGGCGACCCGCTTGCCGGCGAGATCGACGCCCCGCGCCGGCCAGCGTGCCGCGTGATGAATCTCGCCGCGGAAATCCGCCATGCCGGGGAACGCCGGCAGGTTTGTCGACGACAGGAGGCCGACTCCCTCGAACACGTAACGTGCCGATACCTTGTCTCCGCGTGACGTGGTCAGCTGCCACAGCGCCGCCGCCTCGTCCCATTCCGCGCGCACGATGCGCGTCTAGAAGCGGATCGAGCGCCGCAGGTCGTGCCGATCGGCGACGGTGTTCAGGTACGCCAGCACTTCCGGCTGGCGCGGGTAGCGCTCGGACCAGCGCCAGCTGCGGAACAGTTCTTCGTCGAACGAATAGCAGTAGATCGCGGCCTCGGTGTCCACGCGGCAGCCCGGGTAGCGGTTCCAGTACCAGGTGCCGCCGACGTCCG